>JBGULF010000123.1:0-1653 GCA_045115935.1 Anaerovoracaceae bacterium | reverse complement strand
CCTGAATTATTCATGAGGGTTAATTACGAATGAAATCTACCTCTCGAAATTTGGTAATCGGCATTTCATCAGCAAAACGGACTGAGTTATCCACAAAAAGGGCATAGTATCCCTGTGGTTATCCTCGAATGCTTCTGAAATTGCCAAGGTTCACGGGTTACTATTTATTCCAGCCGCGGCTGCAACTGCCGGATGTTTGACAGTGTCTCATAGAATTCGCATTTATATGGACAGCTGCTGCAGAGCTTGAATACGATATATCTTGCTGAGCGCACCGCTTTTGCGGCCACCTTCAGCAGCTTCAGGCGAATGGTGTCGATCCGCTGTTTTCTCATGTTTGCGGAAAGCACCAGCCGTCGGAACCAATTGAACAGGTTGTAGGCAAGAGCATGTACCTGCAGACGGTTCGCATTGACCACTTTGGAGTGACTGCTCACGGAGGAAAAGTCAAATCCGCTTTTTCCTTCCTTGATGAAGTTCTCCATCTTACCACGGCCACAATAAAACTGAATAACCTGATATGGCTCCATGCTCATTGTAGTGACTACGAACGTATACAGATGAATCATCTGGTTATACGGCTTTTCGATCTTGAAGACCACCCTTCTCGGATGTGACCAGCTGCCGGCCTGATATTCGAATTCGCCGTATTCGACGGCGTAGTCGATCTGGTTGTTCCGGGTCGCCCGGTAAAGGGCCTCGTCTGCGTCAGCCGCGTAACGGATCAACGTGGCGTTCTGCTTCAAACGTATTGCGTATTTACAGTCATTGTCCTCGCAGGCACTATAGAGTTTCGGAGCGGCAAATCCGCTGTCGCCCCTCAGGAAGAGCGGCATGGACGAATACTTTTCACGGTATTCCTTAAGGAGCGGGATCATGAACTGATCTGCGTCATTGCTACAGTACTTTGTTCCGTCCCGAAGCTCCGCCTTCAACAGGTCACCGGTCAGACCATCGTAGCAAAGCAGCGGATGATAGCCGTGAGCCTGATAATGAAAGTTGAAGCCTTCTCCTTCCTGGCTGCCGTATGTGTTCAGCAGGGTGGAGTCCAGATCGAACAGCATATGTTCCGGCTTCTGAACGGAATAGACGAGCTCTCTCATTCTTTCTGTAATGGCTTCCAGCTGCGAGAGTGTATCTTCATCCATCCGGTTCCAGAAGCGAGACAGAGTAGGCTGTGAGGCCAGCTTCTCTTTTCCCAGGATGGCTGTCAGTACCGGATCGTTTGTCAGTTCATCGGCACAGTCATCCTCAAAGTAGGCGGCTATGATCTGGTAGATTATCTGCATCAGGTTGTCAGGGTCCGTATGCCTGCGGCAGGCAGTATGGTCATTGGTTTTGAAAAGCTTTTTTACGAGCCTTGTAAGGCCGACCCTGGCAGCGAATTCTTTGATGAGGAGCATCCCTCCGTCAGAAGAAAGATCGCCGCCGTTGAAGTTTATTTTAATTTGCTTATTGCTTTCGAGCGAAATGGTGTTTAGAATTGCCATAGAGGACCTCTTTCTCTTGGTAATTGATTGATTCGACACCTTGATTTTACCAAGAATCAGGTCCTTTTTCTATTCACTTATCGAGTGAAAGCAACAAAGCTTGCAACTATAGTCACTATGCGGATTTCAGCCGCAATCACCGCATCACGGTGAATAATTCAGG
>JBGULF010000122.1:0-2022 GCA_045115935.1 Anaerovoracaceae bacterium | reverse complement strand
TGTTTTACCTTAATATGATTTTATTATACACCCGACTAAAACGCAAGACTCATACCCTCTGAAAGCTGCAGTTTGCTCTGTTGAGATCAGCGGAGAGGAAGCTTTACGTCTATCGATTCGTTCCACTATGTCGGTCATCTACTATCGCAAGCACTTACAGTATACCACAAATCAGTAAGCACATATGATATTTCCAATGTTTTCATCCATACGACAACAATCGAGTAGGAGGCGGCCGTGAGGCCGCCGACCTCTCACACCACCGTGCGTACCGTTCGGTACACGGCGGTTTCAATAGTTGACGTGCATTTGCTGGTAGGCATCGGCTAAATCATAGAAGCCCCTGCTTACCAGTATTTCTTTTGTGAGTGCCATTTTCACCGCTACAGTGTTCGACACGAACCAGTACATCCTACGGCTTCCCGCAGCTATACCTGCAAGTTCCTTTGGCACTCCAAGTTTGATGAGATATCTCATCCTTGACCGTGGTCTCTTCCACATCTTCCAGATGCACATCCGGATTCTGTGGTACAACCATCCATTTAATTCCTCAATGTTGCCCCTCATTGCGGCTATGCCGTAATAATTCAGCCATCCACGCATGAACACTCTGATTTTATTGAGTGCAGGTATCACGCTCTGAACCTGCCTTCGGGAAGAAAGACTTTTCAGTTTGGCTTTCATCTTCTTCCACGACTTCGGGTGGACGCGAATGAATATTCCATTCCCGTTCCTTCCCAATGCGAAGCCGAGGTACTTAAAATTTCGAATCGAAAATACGCTCGTTACTCTGCTCTTCTCCCTGTTGACAGTGAGCCTCAGCTTACCTTCAAGGTATGAGATGCTCGATTCGAGCAGCCGTTTCGCTGCCCGCTCACTTCTCGCAAGCAGTACGATGTCATCCGCATAACGCACACATGGTACCCTGCGTTTCTCGTATTCGTGGTCGAATTCGTTGAGGTAGATGTTGGCTAACAATGGCGACAGATTTCCGCCCTGCGGCGAGCCCATTTCTGTCTCCATTACCACTCCATTCTCCATCACTCCGCTCTTGAGGTATCTCTTGATCATCTGTATGACTCTCTCGTCTCTGATCTCTTCTCTGAGCAGATTCAGAAGCCGCTCGTGATTAAGCGTGTCGAAGTATTTGCTTAGGTCGAGAACTACCGCATAGCGGTATCCCTCTTCCGAATACTCCTTTACTCGTCTGATTGCGTCTTTTGCGCTCCGTCCCGGACGGTAGCCATAGCTACCGTCCGCAAACTGGGGCTCAAATATCGGCATGAGCTTCTGACTGATGGCCTGCTGGATGATACGGTCTGTGACGGTAGGAATACCAAGCTTTCGTATTCCGCCATCGGGTTTGGGAATCTCGACTCGCTTAACCGGCGATGGCGTGTACTTTCCACGCTCTATCCTTCCGATTATCTCATCTTTGTGTTCCCTCAAGTATGGAAGCGCCTCTTCGATGGTCATACCATCCACCCCTGGTGCTCCCTTGTTCGCCTTCACCCTCTTGTATGCCTCGTTCAGATTTCCTCTGCTGAGTATCTCCTCAAGGAGCTCCGGCTCTGCACTGCCCCTTTCCTTCCATATACGGCGGAATGAGCGACGCGCTCCTGCATACTCTTTACGTTCCGCGCTATTCCTTTGCAGGCAGTCTTCTTCTTTGAAGTTTTCTGCGTCCACTGCACATTCCTCCTTTCCCGGTCGTACTTGCGGCTCCTATTGATTCGGCCCTTCACGTATTTACGCTACTATGGCCTCTGCTGACTTCTCACCGTTCGTTGTTACTACAGATTTTTCCTGCCGGTGAGACCTCCCCGGGTACTCACACATTCTTTCCCTCCATCTACCTGCCGCATTTACCCTTCATGATTCCGTGTAGCCTTTGGACTTCGACCTGTGTAGCGGCCTTATCCTCATGCAGAGCCTCATATGCGATTTCTATTCGTCAGGCCAGAGGTTTGCCCGCTGGTTAGTAGGTTCCCAGCATCCGGCTTCCTTCAGATTCCGCCTCAC
>JBGULF010000121.1:0-216787 GCA_045115935.1 Anaerovoracaceae bacterium | reverse complement strand
GTGAGGCGGCCTCACGGTTTAGTATAACGTTGCCGGAAGGGCAAAGGAGGTAAATCAGACAATGAAAATCAATGAGCTTGAGGACTTACTGGGCGTTTCCAGATCGACTATAAGATATTATGAGGATCAGGGCCTTGTGACCCCTCCCCGTACAGAGAACGGTTATCGCGACTACAGCTATGAAGAGGCGCGTCTGTTCCAGAAGATTATGGTACTTCGTAAACTGGGAGTAAGTGTTCCGGAGATCAAAGATCTTATAGAGGATAAAGCAGAACTGCACGATGTCCTTGAACAAAATGTGGACAGACTGCGCGCACAGCAGAGTGAAATAGCAGCTGCTATAGAAATGTGCGGAGAACTTGATGCCGAAGCCGAGAGTTTTGATGGCATCGATCCACCTAAGTATCTCAAAAGCATTTATAAAGCTGAAAAGAATGGCATGCGCTTTGCTGAGGCCAAAGAGATCAGTCCAAGAGATCTCAACCTCGCTATCACTCTTATCGGAGCGATGGCTGGAATCGCCATTCCGCAAAACAACAGGTATTCCAACAATGCAAATTCTCCTATCCCGGCGGATATAAGAGCTAATGCTAAAGAAGGTGATGAGTACGATACGATTGGCGATGTGCTCAGAAAAGGCGGCACACGTAAGGTGATTGCCATTGCTGCGATAGCTCTGCTTGCCGGACTTCTTCTTATCCACGGTGTCGCCTTCTGGGGTGGCCTTGGATCTACAGTCAAGTCTGGTTTCGACTCTGAAGAAGCAGGCATAATACAGATCACGCCTGGCAAATCCGAACTGGCAGAACTCAAAACGATCGATCCGGAAGCCGCTGACGTGGATCCTGACCGGGGTGGAATGTTCAGATTTAATACTCAAGGTGGCCTGGTGCTGACTCTGAAACGTTCAGAGGGCGGATCGTGGACTGATGTTTATAAAGAAGAAGCAGGTGTAAATGAAGGGACCTTTTTTGTAACAGGCGGACCGGCATCAGAAATAGAGTTTCACATTGTCGCTGATGAAAACAGTCAGAAGTACAGCACCCGCATCGATGACGGCACGTACAAAAATGATGATGAATATCCGCTTACAGTGACCGCCGAAGATTCTCTGGACAAAGAATGCGCTATGTTGATTTTCTGCAGAGATCATGACGTGGATGAGGTGATGGAAATTATTAACACAACACTTGGACCGGACATCATCAAAGAGGAACTGCCGGACGGCTGCTATGCAGTCACTGTTCAGGATGCGAAATAAAATATGGAGGAAATATAATGGAGTACAAAGTCATAGTATGTAAAGTGAAGGAAATGGAAAACGAGATGAATAACCTGACAAAAGAAGGATGGCGTGTACTGACAGTTTCACCAGATATAGCAAAATTATATGGAGTAGTAATTGTATTTGAGAGAAATAAAAATTAGGCAAGCAGTATCATTATCTTAAGGAGAACGATATGCACATTGAAAGAATAATTCCTGTAATACTCATGTTCGGGCTTTCCTGAATTACCGGCACTGTCGGATGGTATCTTGGTGGAGGCTTCTGGGAATCAAATGACGGTGGATTCGTCATTGGTTTTCTTCTGCCGACGTTAATATCATGTTGGCTATCTAGAGTAAATATTCAAGAGTCGAACCAAACTGAAAGCGTCCTGTCACTGCTAAAGGAGAAAAACGGTGAAAAAGAATAAATCGGCAATACTAATAGTCATACTTTGGATAGGCTTTCTAATTCTGTCATTGTGGAAGAAGGCGCCTATATATGTTGGAGCTTCTATTGGCTTTATTGTTGTAGCACTCAATGAAATTACTAACAAAGCCATTTTCAAAAAGTCATACTCGGGATGGATGTTGTTGGCGCACGCCATAGCTGCTCTTATCTCTGCATGCATAGGCGTATTTTATGATAACAATATTGCAATGTTCGTTCTTGGCTTTACAATTCCTTTAATTATGGAATGGTTCAAGGGATGGGAACAGATAGAAACAGAAAAAGAAAAGCGCAAGAATTACGAGGTCAAAAATGAACGAGAAAACTAAAAAGGCTTCATAGATAATACTGCGACCATCAAGGTCTTCAAGGCGTTTGCTGATGGCGATTTCGTCAATACCGATGTCGTACATAATTGTTCCCTCCAAAGGAAATTATATACGATACCACAACAAACTCCTTTTGCAAAACAATGAAAAAGGCTTTTGGAATCTAAAAACCCACAGCAGATTCCGCAAACCCAACAAATTCTCAGCCATCCTTACCGACAGGTGAGGGTGGCTCTTTTTTTATGCCTTCCTCCCGCCACTGCATCCATTCATATCCCTCTCATATTTCTCAACACTAAAGCACCAAAGCTCTCTTCAACACTAAGTCACCTACCAGTGGTGATTTAGCCTTGCAAATTTTATGTTTTCACTGCGTATCTATTTAGACTTTCATCAATGGATGTATAGAGAATCTTGCTGATCTGACAGAAGCATGCAGTGCTGCGGAAAAAAGAATACAAGATAAATATGACTCTTCTGAACAGATTGATTATATAAAGAAAATAAAGAGCAAGTATATATAATGCACAGCAATCAGAAGAGGCCGGGAAGCTGAAAGAGCTTCTGTAAGAGCTTTATTGAAGGAAACCTGATCATCAGGAGGATCGATGGAACTTAAATACAGGACAAGAGGGAATAGTTCTCCGCAAGGGAAAGCAAGGGTGCTTTTTGCGTGCCATCCCGAGGATCACGATACATATTTTGATAATATTTCGGGACAGATCCTGTCGCACCAGAACTGTGCGGTCTGGTTTTTCGATCCCAGAGAACTGCAAAACTCAATGGATGATCCGACGATGTCAGACGTTTTGCAAAGGCTTTCGGAAATGCAGCTGTTTGTTTTTCCCGTAACGACTAAGCTGCTGGTGCAGAAAAGCTTTGCAAGGGACAGCCTGATCGGTTTTGCAAAACAAAATCACATCCCGATCCTGCCTATAATGATGGAAAAGGGCCTTGAAGATATTTACACAGCAAGATTCGGAGACATTCAGTTCCTGGATACCCGTAATAACGACCCGACGGCTGTTCCTTTTGTTAAGAGGCTGGAAATGTATCTGTCAAAGGTGCTTGTGGGAGATGAACTCGCGGAAAGAGTCAGGGCTGCTTTTGATGCCTATGTCTTTCTCAGCTACAGGAAAAAAGACCGCAGATATGCGCAGAAGCTGATGCGTATGATCCACGGAAAGCCGCAGTACAGGGATGTAGCGATCTGGTATGACGAATACCTTGTCCCGGGGGAAGATTTCAATGATGCGATAAGAGCTGCACTTGAGAAAAGCGAAGCTTTTGCACTGGTGGTAACACCGAGCCTTCTTGAAGATCCGAATTACGTAATGGAACACGAATATCCGGAAGCAAGAAAAAGCGGCAAAGAGATAATGGCGTTCGAAATGAGCAAAACTGACCGCGAACTGCTGGAACGTTTCTACAAAGAGATCCCGGAATGTATCACTGACGCGGATGTCGAGCAACGTGAAACTTTATTTATCGAATTTCTGCACAGAGAAGCATTCAGAGAATCTGAAAATGATCCGGTCCACAACTTCCTGATAGGGCTGGCGTATCTTGACGGTATCGATGTTGAAGTGGACCATGAAAAGGCTGTTGCGCTGATAACCGGAGCTGCTGAAAGCGGAGAAGCGGAAGCAATTGAAAAGCTTGTCGGGATGTATCATGAAGGGAAGGGTGTCGTACGCAGCTACCGGACTTCCATGTACTGGCAGGAGAAGCTGCTCGAGGCCTTAAGACTCAAGTGGAACGGGGACAGAAGCCGGGAATCCAACCGGGAACTGTCGACTGCTTTATGGGAATGCGGAAACGAGTATCTTGCAATGAGGAAGGCAGATATCGCAGCAGAGCGGTATGCAGAGCAGCTTGAACTGGCGAAGGAAGCCGGAAACGACATCGGACTCATCATAAGTTACGGCAATCTGGGCGATGCAGCCTGGGTGCTGGAACAGCCTGAAGAGGCAAAGGCGTATTATAAAAAGTCGCTGGAAATAGCTGAAGTCATGGCTGAAGAAAACGAAACGGTTAATGCACGCCGCCTGCTCTCCGGAAGTTATGGAAAGCTGGGCGATATAGAGAGCAAGCTTGGACATCCGGAAGCGGCTAAGACATATTACTGTAAATCGCTGGAAATAGACATCGCTTTGGCGGACGAGACGGAAACGGCGGTTTCGCTTCGTGACCTTTCCATAAGCTATGAAAGTCTGGGCGATGCAGAGCGCGAACTGGGACATCCTGAGACAGCAAAGACATATTATGAGAAGTCACTGGAGATATACGCAGCTCTGGCGGATGAGACGGAAACGGCGGAATCACGCAGCGAACTTTCTGTATGTTACGGGAAGCTGGGTGATACAGAGCGTGAACTGGGACATCCTGAGACAGCAAAGACATATTATGAGAAGTCACTGGAAACAAATATAGCTTTAGCAGAAGAAACTGAAACGATAGACTCGCGCTATGATCTGTCAACAAGCTATAGCAATCTGGGCGATGCAGAGTGTGATCTTGGTCATGTGGAAGCAGCAAGGGCGTATTATGAGAAGGCGCATGAAGTAGCAGAAGCCTTGGCGGAAGAAACCGGAACGATAGGGATGCGCCGCAACCTCGCTGCAAGTTATGATGCTCTGGGTAATCTGGAAGATTCATCAGGTCATTATGAGGAAGCAAAGACATATTATGAAAAAGCACTGGAAATAGCTGAAACCATATCAAAGGAAAGTGAAACTGCAGACGCACACCGCAGCCTCTCTGTATCTTATTCCAGGCTTGGCGATGCAACGTATAAGCTTGGGGATCTCGAAGCCGCAAGAGCATATTATGAAAAGTCGCTGGAAATAGTTAAGGCCATAGCGGAAGAGAGCAAAACGATACAGTCACGCAGTGATCTCTTTGCAGTATATTCCAGACTGGGCAATACAGAGGCTGCATTGGGGAATATAAAAGCGGCAAAGGCTTATCATGAGAGCTCGCTGGAGATAGTTAAGGCTATCGCAGAAAAAGGCAGAACGGAAGAGACGGACAAATGGATATCAATAATAAACGAATATCTTGAAGAGGATGCGATGAGTCTGTTCCGGGAGGGTGAATACCGTGATGCCGCACAGATCCATATAGAAATCATGGATATGGACGACATTTTGATGAGGAATGACCTTGCATTTCTCATCAGATTCGGGCATCTGTCTGAAGATGAGCTTGCGGCACCGTTTTCCCTGAAGATACCGGAATTGCTGTCTGACGGAGTGAGGGAAAAAGAAGGATTCTCCCTCGTCAACATGGCACTGTATTGTATCGAAAATAAGGAAAATGAAGATGCGTGCAGGTATTTTGCCATGGTGAGTACGGAAGACTGGGCCGATCTGTTCGATTTCTGGTATCAGGATATATGGCTGGAGAAAGACAACGATCCGGAGGGTGCGCTGATATCGCTTCTGGCAAACAGGGCAGCCGGCGGCCTGATAGCTCATGAAGAATGCAAAACAATGAAAGATATAGTAAAAGACAGATATGCGGACATGCTTCGCACAGATGCTTTTAATGATTTGCTGAGCGCATTGGACAGGAATAATGTATAATTATGCAGGTGTCATTTTGAAAAGGACGCAACAGACAGATAAGGAAATGCAGTCATTATGAGAAGCCAGAATATTATTCTTTTTTCATCCGGGGTCAGTGAACGGAACGGAATCCTGTTCTATGTGAAAGACGCACTGGACCGGCAAGGCTACCGCTGCAGCTATTGGAGAGATCTTTTCCGCGGCGCCAATGATACGCAGAATATCGCGCTCCTTCCAATGCTGATCAAAAAAATACCGACCTTTGATTTTGCGGTACTGATCTGTGAAGGGCATGATGAAACAGACATGTTCCGCAACGGAGAGGTAGAACGCACGCAGACCATGCGCGATAACGTCCTGTTTGAGATAGGCCTCTGCTCCATGGCCCTTGGTCTGAACCGCGTCATTCTGCTGACGGACGGCAGTGTGCGCCTGCCGGAAGATCTGCAGGGCATAGGCGATGAAACAGCCATAAAAGTTGTGAGTTATGTAAAAGGAATGGAGGAAAGCTATCAGGAGGCGGCTTTTCAGATGATGGATTATCTGGAGCACATCACTCGCCGTCTGCAGGATCCTCTTGTCATGGAACAGCTGATCGGCGATATCGATACACATATCCTGAGCAACATTGACAAGCTGTACCCAACAATCATCGGCGCATCCGTATCTACCGCAAACGGCTACATGAGCAATTTTATCCTGCGGACTCTGGAAAAATGCAACGAGGGAATGAAGCTTGAGGACGCTCCGGATGAACTGACTTTCTTTCCGGATGACAAAATCTTCATGCATATCATCCTTCCGCTGGAATACTCCCCGGAGACCCCGTCCCGGAGCCGTAACAGAATGCAGGATCTTTCTGTAGGCAGAGTCCCGACCGCCCGCTTCCGCGATGCTGAATTCCGGTACCGGATACAGGGTGATGAACTTCATATATATGATTATCCTACAACACTCGTTACAGAGTACCAGACAGCACGGATCATTCTTGCCATTCAGGCAGATGACCGGGAAGATACAGAAGCTGAAAAGCGTTTTAACGCCAAAGAACTGGATCTGTTTGAGAGCGCCCTGCGGTCCTTCATGAGCGAGTCCTTTATCCGCGCTACCGTGGAACACTTCTATGAGGACGATACCGAAGAGGAAGAAAACAACATGGTCAGCCGTCTGCTGTCCATGATGGACCGGATAGAAATAAGACGGGAAGACTACTGACATAAAAAGGTGAAAAAATGAGAAAAAAAGATTTAATAGTAATAGTACCGGTTGCTGTTGTCGTGCTTGGCCTTATAGGCTTTTTACAGGAAGGAAGCACCCCTTATGCAGCGCTGCTGTCAAGCCTGAACCTGCTTAAAGTATGCCTTGATCCGCTCCCGGTGAACTTTTTTATAGAAGCCGCCAGATGGCTGGGCATCGTATTTTTCTTCGGCTTGATCTATGCTGCGGTAGTGGCATTGATTGAAAGAGGACTGGTATTAGCAAAGGCAAGCAGGGAAGATTCCGTAGCAGTCCATGGAGATTCGATCTATGCTGAGATGCTGATCAAAGCATTGGGTAAAAGCGGCATCAGGTCCGGAAGCAAACTGGCGTTTAAAGCATCCAAACAGGTGATCATATTCGAAAAAGACAGCAAAGCCATAGAGTTCTATCAGAAGCATGCAGCTGAGTTGAGCAACGCTGAAGAAGTACACATTTGCCTGGATCTGGGAAGTCATGTCAGCATAGAATCCCATAATGTATTTGTCACGAATATGTCCGAGATCAGGGCGATAGACTACTGGAGAAAGTATTACAGCACGGAACAGGAAAAGATAGTCATTGTCGGCTCAGGAAGGCTTCCGGAATCGGTATTGTACTGGGCTTTACTGACCAATGTTTTTGCTGTTGACTGCGGCAATAAATATGCCGTATTAGGTGCCTTTGATAAGTTTATTGCAACTCATGGAGATATTGCCGGGACGGTCAGCATATACGGAAATGATGATATCCGGTTTTATAAAGATGCCTGGTACTCAGACATTGAGCTGATCAAAAATGCAGACAGAATAATATTATGTGATGACACACTGGACAATGTGGAAATGGCACTGGACATGAGGTCACTTGGCATAAACTGTCCTATACATATCTTTGCGGAAAACAGCAGTATCTCTGTATTAGCGGATAAATCAATGACCATAGTCGGTACACTTTCAAAGGATAATATTAAAAGTGTCCTACTGATGGACTCAATACATGAAGCAGGGAAAATGTGCCATGCTACATATATGATACTGGAGAAAAGAGAAGCTGATGCAGTTACATCCGGTTCGATATCAGACTACCTACAGGATCAGGAATTCATTGATTCCTGGAAGTCGCTTAATTCATTTACAAGAGGCTCCAACTATGCAACAGCGATCCATGATCCGTTAAAAAAAGCACTTCTTAAAGAGGCCGGAATAGATACGGCCGGATTGACGGCCGGGGAAAACGAGGAGCTGTATAACCGGTTAAGCGGCAGGGAAAAGGATAGACTTCAGGAGATAGAACATATCAGGTGGTGCAGGTATCACCTGCTCAATAACTGGAAAAAGCCTGAGGGGGATATAATAATAGATGGCGTAAAAAAGGCAAAGGATACAAAGCACAGGCTGCACAGTGATCTGGTGCCGTATAACGAATTGTCACAGGATGATAAGGAAAAGGATGCTTATTTCTATAAGACCCTGGCAGTAAGAGACTGCTGATCCATAAGGACCATGAAAAAAATACGCCGAAGCGATACTTCAAGTACTGCTTCGGCGTTTTTGTGTGCTGTTAATACTATTCCAGGGTGTTCTTGATAAGATAACTGTCTTCCTCGATCGGCCTCAGTTCGCTGAGGTCGTATGGCGTATCCTGATATACGAGATTGAGCCAGTTGGTGTAAGTGCAGTTGGAGCTTGAACGCCACGAGAGGATCGGCTCCTGCGACGGATCATCGTCAGGATAATAGTTGACCGGGATGGCAGGGTCAAGACCCTTTGCAAGATCCCTCTTATATTCTTTATCAAGGTCATATCTGTCATATTCGGAGTGCCCTGTGACAAATACCTGCCTCGACGAGTATGCAAGGATGAGGTAGCTTCCGGCTTCAGGACTGTCTGCAACGACATAAAGCTCCGGATTGCTCCTGACTTTCTCCTCGTCAAGACCTGTATACCTTGACTGAGGAACATAGAATTCGTCATCCATTCCCCTCATGAGGATCTTTTTTCTGTGAATGACGCGGTGAAGATAAACGCCGCTCAGCTTCTCAGACAGCATGCGTTTCTGTATCCCGTGGTGGTAATACAGACCGGCCTGTGCTCCCCAGCAGATGTGGAATGTAGAATATACATGCGTCCTTGACCATTCGAATATCTGGCAAAGCTCATCCCAGTAATTTACGTCTTCGAATTCCAGCTGTTCAACCGGCGCACCTGTGATGATCAGTCCGTCAAAGCGTTTGTATCTGACGTCTTTGAAAGTCTGATAGAACTTATTGAGATGGGATCTGTCCACGTGGGTGCCGCGGTGGGTCGCAGTGGTAAGGAATGTGATCTCCAGCTGGATGGGAAAATTCGAAAGCACCCTCAGTATGTCGAGTTCGGTGTCTTCCTTCAGCGGCATGAGATTGAGTATGGCGATCTCCAGCGGCCTGATATCCTGCGAGACCGCACGGCTTTCATCCATTACAAATATGTTTTCATCTTCCAGTATCTTCTTGACCGGAAGATCATTCTGTATCTTTATCGGCATTGGTGTCCCCCTATGCCCGCAATGCGGGATAATGCCGGCTCCGGCGTGCCCGGGCCGAAAAACCGGCTCAATAATGATATTATGCCGTTTTGCATGCTGTCAAATAATATTTTACGGAGAAAACGGAGGCTGCTTACTTGCATGATCTTACTTTATTAAGTAAGATTTTTATTGTGAAAAAAAATAAAAAGGAGGTATTCGAGATTATGAAAGATTACGAACTCGGCACAAAGTGTGTGCAGGCAGGCTATACACCGGGCAATGGAGAACCAAGGCAGATCCCGATCATACAGTCAACTACTTTCAAGTATGATACCAGTGAGGACATGGGCAAGCTGTTTGATCTGGAGGCATCGGGATATTTTTATACAAGGCTTCAGAATCCTACCAACGACATGGTCGCAGCCAAGATAACGGCGCTTGAAGGCGGTACGGCAGGTATGCTTACCTCATCCGGACAGGCAGCTAACTTCTTTGCTCTGTTCAATATCTGTGAATCAGGCGATCACATCGTATCATCCGCATCGATCTACGGCGGAACTTTCAACCTTATTTCAGTGACAATGGCCAAGATGGGCATCAGTGCAACATTCGTTTCTCCGGACTGCACGGAGGAAGAGCTGAACGCAGCATTTCAGGACAATACAAAAGCGGTTTTCGGTGAGACTATTGCAAATCCTGCACTGACGGTCCTTGACATCGAGAAGTTCGCAAAGGCTGCGCACGATCATGGTGTACCTCTTATTGTAGACAATACATTCCCGACTCCGGTCAACTGCAGACCGATCGAATGGGGTGCGGATATCGTCACACATTCAACGACCAAGTATCTTGACGGACATGGCGCTGCAGTAGGCGGAGCTATTGTGGATTCAGGCAAATTCGACTGGATGGCACATAAGGACAAATTCCCGGGACTCACTACGCCGGACGAATCCTATCACGGGATCATTTACGCAGAGAAATTCGGAAATGAAGGAGCATTTATAACAAAGGCGACTTCACAGCTTATGAGAGATTTCGGAAGCATCCAGTCACCTCAGAATGCATTCCTGCTCAATCTCGGACTCGAGTCACTGCATGTACGTATGCCGAAGCATGTGGAGAACGGACAGGCCGTTGCCGAGTTCCTGGCCAGCCATCCTAAGGTAAAGAAGGTAAGCTATTCCGGACTTCCGGAAGATCCGTATTATGAGATCGCACAGAAATATCTGCCTGGTGGCGGCTGCGGAGTCGTTTCTTTCGAACTCGAAGACAGACAGGCTGCAGAGAAGTTCATGGGACGTCTCAGACTCGCTGCGATCGAGACTCATGTTGCTGATGCAAGGACATGCTGCCTGAATCCGGCAACGTCAACACACCGTCAGATGACGGATGAGCAGCTTCAGGCTGCAGGTATTCCTGCAGGCCTTGTAAGAATGTCGTGCGGACTCGAAGATAAAGAAGATCTGATTGCAGACATCAGACAGGCGCTTGAAGATTAAGCAGGAGGAGATAAATGGCAGAGAACAGGATCCTTATTGTGGATTTCGGCGGACAGTACAATCAGCTGATCGCCAGAAGGGTAAGGGAATGTGGTGTTTATTCGGAAGTCAGGGGATACGAATCCATTGATCTGGACGGGATACGTGAATTCGACCCTAAGGGCATCATCTTTACCGGCGGGCCTCAGAGCGCGTATGGTGAGAATGCTCCGTCGATAGATGACAGCATCTTCGAACTGGGGGTTCCGGTACTCGGTATTTGCTATGGAGCACAGCTTATGGCATACCGGCTCGGAGGAAAGATAGAGTCAGCGCCTACCAGCGAATACGGACGTACGGAGGTCGTTGTTGACGGCAAGGAAGGCATTCTGCGTACTGCTGATGATGTCAATGTATGCTGGATGAGCCACACCGATTACATCAGCGAGCCGCCGCAGGGGTTCAGTGTTACAGCTCACACGGATGACTGCCCGGTCGCCGCAATGGAAGACCGCTCCAGAGGATTCTACGCTGTACAGTTCCACCCGGAGGTCAATCATACAGAGCACGGCGCTGAATTCATAAGAGCTTTCGTGCTTGATGTGTGCGGATGCGATCAGGACTGGCAGATGGATTCGTTTGCGGATAAGCAGATAGCAGCTGTCAGGGAAAAGGTCGGAGACGGAAAAGTCCTTCTCGCGCTGTCGGGCGGTGTCGATTCATCGGTCGTAGCAGCTCTGCTTGCTAAAGCGATAGGCCCGCAGCTTACCTGCGTATTCGTCGATCACGGCCTCATGAGAAAGAACGAGGCTGATGAAGTATCTGCCATATTCGGTAAGGAAGGACAGTTCAACCTTAATTTCGTAAGAGTAGATGCCGCTGAGAGATTCTATGCTAAACTCGCGGGTGTGACCGAACCTGAGAGAAAGCGCAAGATCATAGGCGAGGAGTTCATCAGAGTATTCGAAGAAGAGTCAAAGAAGATCGGTGCAGTCGATTTCCTTGCGCAGGGAACGATTTATCCGGATATCATCGAGAGCGGTCTTGGCAAATCCGCGGTCATCAAGTCCCATCACAATGTGGGAGGACTTCCTGACTATGTTGACTTCAAGGAGATAATCGAACCGCTGAGGATGCTGTTCAAGGACGAAGTAAGGCAGCTCGGACGCGAGCTGGGTCTGCCGGAATACCTCGTAAGCAGGCAGCCATTCCCGGGCCCGGGACTCGGCGTAAGGATAATTGGAGACGTAACAGCTGAAAAGGTGCGCATCGTGCAGGACGCGGATGCCATCTACAGAGAAGAGATAGATAAGGCAGGGCTGGCAGGAGAGATCAGCCAGTACTATGCGGCTCTTACCAATATGCAGACCGTAGGCGTAATGGGAGACTTCCGTACTTATGATCATGCCATAGCGCTGAGAGCAGTTATTACTTCGGACTTTATGACGGCAACAGCTGCCGAGATCCCGTGGAACGTGCTGCAGAGAGTCATGACAAGGATCGTCAACGAAGTTGAGCACGTTAACAGGGTATTTTACGATCTCACCAGCAAACCGCCGGGGACAGTTGAACTCGAGTAAAACAGGCGCAGTATCATGAAACCCGTAAATCTGTTCAGGGTATCCAGAATACGTGATGAGAGACTGTTCAATATCATGGAGAAACACGAATCCAGTGATCACGACAATCACATGATACGCATCCATGAGATCGACTCTCTTCGCATACTTACAGATGCTCTTGCAGAGCGCGGAATAACGGTAAAGGATACGGACGGATTCTACTTCGGGTTCGTTATCCCTCTGATCGGCAAGGAGTTCGACCTGCTCAAGGTCACGGGGAAATACTGCCTTAATATCGAACTGAAATCACAGGACGTGGGGGAGGAGCAGATCCTTGCCCAGCTGAGGAAGAACCGCCACTATCTCACTCTTTTAAGAAGAGAACTCATGCTGTTTACGGTCGTTACCGATACGCTTAAGTGCTACAGGCTTTCGGATGATGACGAACTGGAACCGGCAGATATCGGGGATATAGCAAGGGCTGTCAGGAAGTGCCGTGCGGCGTACCATGGCAGGATCGAAAAACTGTTCCGCACGTCGGAATATCTGATCTCTCCCGAAGAGGACCCGGAAAGATTCCTGCAGGGACAGTATTTTCTGTCCCCTGCGCAGGACTATGTCAAAGCCGAGCTGCTAAGGGATATAGCAGGCACACCCTACTGCGCTTTCTTCCATATCTACGGCAAGCCCTGCACGGGAAAGACGCTGCTTGTATATGATCTTGCAAAGCATCTGTCCGGCATAGGAAAAACGCTGATAACATGCGGGGAGGAGCCGTCGGGCGGACTGATTTCGATAAGCGAATCGATAGAGAATCTCGACTTTGTCGCCGTTCTTGACATTGCCTGTCCCGAGCAGATCAGCGGATATGATTTTATTCTGGTTGATGAAGCGCTGCGCGTTGAACCGGCTTCATTCGAGATCATAGTCAAAGCGGCTGAGACATATGAGCAGGTCTGTATTTTTTCTACGGATCCAACCGCTATCCTTACGGTACAGGAGCAGGAAAACGATATACTGGAAAGGATACACACCCTTGGACTTTCCGGCGAATATGAGCTGTCAGAGAGACTGCGGCTGAATATGGAACTGCAGACATTCATCCTTAAGCTCAAAAACTTAGGATGTAAAACAGAGAAAAACTATGAGTTCGAGCACGTCTCGGTCAACTATGCCAACAACACAGCCGAGGCGCACGGTATAATAAAGTATTTCCGTGAAAAGGGTTATGTCTTCATCAACCCGCACAGGCGCTCAGATGATCCTTTTGCGGATCTTGAGGAATCCTTCGGATACCGGCATATAGCCGGACGGGAATACGGAAGTGTGGTAATGCTGATGGACGGCTCATTCTCATATGATAAAGACGGTTATCTCATGGGGATACCTGTACCGGATCCCGGACATCCTTATCCCAACATATTCTATCCCGGCATCACCCGTGTGCGCGAACACCTTGCGCTGGTGATTCTTGATGCTCCGGAACTGCTTAACAGCATACTTTCGATCCTTGACTAGCTGACGGATGATATAAAACGCAGATGAAAAAAAGAACAGCAAAAAATTTCATACTGGTGATCCTGATGACCACACTGACGGCAGCTTCAGCCCTGTGCTTCAGCTATGCTGCTACGGGGTCTTCATTTGAGTACAAGTATTATAAAGACCCGGAATTGTACGACAAGGCTCTCAAAAGAACCATGGCTGACGTATATTACGATTTCGAAGGAAGGACTCTACAAGATAAAGTCTTCCCGATCCCGGGACTGATAGTGACACAAATCGAGTCAGGAGGTAAAAGACAGCTTTCAAGTCAGTATGTACCGCAGGGGATGTGCCGTGCCGACGATTATCTGCTGATAACCGCCTACGATGTCAGAAAGAAACACAACTCGGTTGTATACGCTGTCGACGCGGACGGCATGGAGCTTGTTTCAACTCTTACCATGCCTAACAAGTTCCACGCGGGAGGAATCGCTTTTGACGGCGAAAACATATGGATGACCGGTGAGACTTCAGATAAGTACAAAGGCGATCCGTTCGTTCAGTACATGACGTACGAGGCCTTCCTGAGCCATCTGGATGAGCAGGTGAGCGAAGTGAAGAAGTCCGAGCTTTCACCTTATATATATATCAAAAACAAGCCGTCCTTCCTTGAGTGCAATAATGGGATACTCTGGGTCGGAACCTACGCCGGAAGAAAGAACACGAAAGAATCATACATGTACGGTTATGAGATACTGGGTGAACCGGGAGACCGCCAGCTGAATACATTAATGTATTCCATCATCGCGGGCCTTGATTCCAGCGCCCAGGGCGCAGATATAGAGGGCAATTACCTGTATGTTTCAAGCTCCTATAAAGCCACCTCGCTCATACAGACGTCTTTTGTATCCAAGTACAATCTCAGCGGTTCGAGGACCGGTACGGGTGATTATCAGGTTGAGGCCCATGAAATAAGCAGGGTGGAGGTACCGAAGATGAACGAGGAGATAATCGTCGACGGATCCACAGTGTATATAAATTTTGAATCCGGTGCCTCGCACTGGAAGTATGCTCTTATAAATACAGACAGAGTGATTGCCCTGGATCTGTCATTATGGAACATACGAAGATAAGGGAGGAAGGATTATGAAGAAGATACTGAAAATTCTCGGAGTGATCTTTCTGCTGCTTATACTGGGGGCTGCTTTGATAGCAGTGACGCTTGTACGCGATCCGGGATTATATTTAAGGGTGATATCAGAGAGGCTCAGAGAAGGCAAGGTCTATGAAGCTTCTTACATTTACAATTCTGAAGATTCGTCAAAGAACAAGTCGATCCCTTTCTTTTATTTCATTCCTCCCGAGAGCGGATACTATAATTTCGTTGCCACTGATCTTAAGACCAGCAACGAGGTATTTATGACCATGAGTGTAGCTGACAAGTATCTTGTTGACTACTTTCTGACAGATAACCGCGACCTGGATACGGGAAAGCTGACAGATACGTTCACAGGTTCGGCCATGCTCCAGGAATCGAAGGTGTGCTACGTGTTTTTTACCGTAGAGCCGACTGAAGAAGATCCGGACGAGTTCTCGGGATCGTTTAAGGTGAGCGTTACAAAAGGTTCCGGTGATGACGGCCCGCCGGTCCTGACTGAGGATGAACCGGTGACCTTAAAGGTGGATGCTGAGGGGCAGGCCTGCGCAGTCTTCACACCTCCTGAAACCGGCTACTACAAATTTGAGCATTCCATAGTTTCGTCTGACGTTTCAAAGGGATATTCCAGCCTCTCATCGATAACTGCTAAAAACAATGTCGCGATCGGACTGACGAACGGCATAAGCATGCTGCAGAAAGGCAAGGAGTACTATGTCTGGGCGACTGTGAATGAGACCGGCAGGCAAAGCTCCGAGATAGAGCTTTCGTGCAGACCTCTGAAGACTGAGAAGGCAGATGGCATCTGTTACGTGGATCTGACCGGAGAGAGCGTTATCGAGTATGTTGCGGGAAAGGACTGCAATCTTGCCATATATACGGTATCTTCAGGTGACCCGAAGCTGATGATTTACGAAAAGGCAGGCTTCCCTTTACGCTCCGATGACAGATCCGAACAGCCGCTGAGCGATAATCCTGAAGATGTCGCAACGGTGCTCAGGGTGAAGCATGGAACAGGCCTTCATATCTGCATTTTTGACGATGTCAAAGACTGCCGCGTATATATAACAGAATACAAAGGTGACGGGACTACACTTACAATGGATGATATTGTACCGGTGCCTGATAAAAAAACCGAAAAGATAAAGGAGACTGAGGATACAAAGCAGCCTGAAGAAACAGTGCAGACGGAACAATCAGAGCAGCAGGAGCAGGAGCCCTGATAATGCAGAGGGGACAAGGAGATCATCATGGCGATAATTTATAATGAAAAAAAGAGGACCTTTTCTCTGAATACAGCAGGCACTACGTATCAGCTGAAGGTCGGAAATCTTGACTATGTCAAGCATCTGTATTACGGACCGACGCTTCGTGATGAAGACGTGTCGTACCTAATACGCCGGTATGACAGAGGCTTTTCGGGCAATCCGTATGATTCGCTCAAAGAGAGGACGTTTTCACTTGATGCACAGCCTCTGGAGTTCACAACTCAGCAGCAGGGGGACTTCAGGATCAATTCGATCGAAGTCAGGAATGCCGATGGAAGCTTCTCTTTCAACGGAAGATATCTGTCCCACAGGATATACAGCGGACCTTTTACACTGAATGGCCTGCCTACACCATTTGCATCGGCAGGGGATACGGTCGACACTCTGGAGCTCGTGCTGGAAGACGCCGTAAGCAAGGTGCAGGTGACGCTCCTGTATTCTGTGTTTGAAGAGGCAGAGATTATAATGCGTGCTGCAAGAGTCCATAATGCGGGCGAAAAGACGATCCGTCTTGAGAGGATCATGTCGTTCAATATGGACTTTCTGAACGGAAGCAACATGGATCTGGTATCTCTTCCTGGACGTTACGGTCAGGAGAGACAGGTCGAACGCCAGCAGATGACACACCATGTACACAGGATCCGCAGCGGACGCGGCATATCCTCCCATCAGCAGAATCCGTTTGCAGCACTTGTGGAAAGGACTGCAGATGAAGACCACGGCTCCTGCTATGGATTCGCTCTGATGTACTCCGGAAGCTTTACAGCTGAAGCGGAGCTTGATCAGTATGATCAGCTTCGTCTGGTGATGGGTATCAACGACAGCATGTTCTGCTATCCGGTAGGTCCCGGCGAAGATTTTGATACACCGGCAGTCCTTATGACATATACGCAAAAGGGACTGACCGGCATGAGCCATATTTATCATGACTTCTTCAGAAGCAATCTCAACAGCAGCAAGTTCGTAAGAGAAGTCAGGAGACCGGTGCTGATCAATACCTGGGAAGCAGCCTTCTTTGACTTTGACGATGTAAAACTTGTAGAGATCGCCAGGGCAGCGAAAGAGATGGGCGTTGAGATGGTCGTCATGGATGACGGCTGGTTCGGCAAACGCGATGATGACAACTCAGGCCTGGGAGACTGGTATGTCAATGAGAATAAGATAAAATGCGGGCTGCATGAGCTCGTCAGGCAGATAAATGAACTTGGACTTAAGTTCGGTATCTGGTTTGAGCCGGAGATGGTATCCGAGGACTCAGACCTGTACCGTGCTCACCCTGACTGGGTGATGGAGATACCGGGCAGGCCGGCCGTGAGGAGCCGCAACCAGCTGGTTCTCGATGTCGGAAGAAAGGAAGTCCAGGACTATATCATTGAAAGCGTAAACAGGATACTCGACAGCGCGGATATCTATTATGTAAAGTGGGACATCAACCGTGCGGTCACTGATCTGTGGTCAAACGCGATCCCGGGAGAACGACAGGGCGAGGTATCACACAGATATGTTCTGGGACTGTACCGCATCATGGACGGGATCATAAAGACTCACCCGGATATCATGTTTGAAGGATGCGCCGGAGGCGGAGGCCGTTTTGACCCTGCCATGCTCACTTACTTCACACAGTACTGGATGTCTGACAACACAAGACCGCTTGACAATCTCAGACTTCATTACGGATCTTCGTTCCTTTATCCGGTGTGCGCGATGGGAGCTCATGTTTCAGATGCAAGTCCGATGGTGCCTCTCGAGACAAAGGCGGCGATCGCCATGTGCGGCACATTCGGATATGAGCTGGACGCGACTCATCTGAAGAAGAAAGAGATCAAGGCATGCAAAAGGATGAGCGAACTGTATCATATATATTATGATCTTAATTTCTTTGGTGACTATTACAGACTGTCCGATCCGTTTGAACCGGTAAATCTTGTAGCGTGGGAAAGCGTTGCGCAGGATAAAAGCGAGGCTCTTGTGACGGTGATCACCGTACGTCTGACTATGAACGGACCTCAGGAATATATCAGGCTAAAAGGACTCGAACCAGACAGAATGTACAGAATGGAGTATGAGGGAAGAGAACTGGTACTGAGCGGTACTGCGCTGATGCAGGGAGGCATCCCGGTACCGAGGGAAGTCCCGGACTTTACATCATTCATATATCATCTTAAAGCAGATAAATAATACCATGTAAAATAATAACAGGTTTCAGACAGCAGCAATGCTGTCTGTTTTTTTGAAATAGTTGTTGTATTTGAGAAAAAGTGCTTGACGTGATAAATATATTGTGTAAAATATAGTTGTACAAAATATATAATGGAAAAAGGAATAGCCATGGACGTAAAAAACGATAATGCAATAATGAAACTGGAAAACCAGCTGTGCTTTCCTCTTTACGCAGCAGCAAGAAGCGTCACCGGCCTGTACACACCATGGCTGAAAGAGCTTGGCCTGACATATACGCAGTACATCACATTCCTGGTGCTGTGGGAAAAGGACGGTATCCCCGTCGGAGAGATCTGCGAGAAGCTGATGCTCGATAACGGGACAGTATCACCGCTGCTGAAAAAGATGGAAAAGGCAGGATACATAACCAGGTCGCGAAGCACGGAAGATGACCGTGTAGTCGTGATCACACTGACAGAGCAGGGCAGAGAGATGCAGGAAAGAGCAAAGGACATTCCTGAAAAAGTAGGAGAATGCATCGACCTTCCGCCTGAAAAAGCTATGAAACTCTATGAACTTTTGTATGAATTATTGGGGAGAAAAGGAGAATAAAAATGAGTAACGTTTATGATTTTACAGTAAAGGACAGATCCGGCAATGAAGTAAGCCTCGCAGATTACAAGGGCAAAGTTCTGCTGATAGTAAATACAGCTACAGGATGCGGTTTCACTCCGCACTATGATCCGCTTGAAGCGATGTACAAGGAAATGAAGGAGCAGGGTTTTGAGATCCTTGACTTCCCGTGCAACCAGTTTGCAGATCAGGCTCCGGGATCCGATGAGGAGATCCATGAGTTCTGCACTCTGAAGTTCGGTACTGAATTCCCGCAGTTCGCAAAGATCGATGTAAACGGAGAGACAGCAGATCCGCTGTTCGCTTATCTGGCAACCGAGAAGCCGTTTGAAGGATTCGGCAAGGGTCTCAAGATGGCAGCACTGACCAAGTTCGCAAACGCAAACAACAAGAAGTTCGGCGACAAAGCTTACATCAAGTGGAATTTCACCAAGTTCCTGGTCGACAGAGAAGGCAACGTCATCGCAAGATTCGAGCCTACAGTTGATATGGCAGAGGTAAAGAAGGCTGTTCAGGCAGCACTTTAGTCAATAACTGATAAGAAGAGGGAGTCAGTGAAGGATACGGAAATCAACAATAATAACACCAGCATGGAATCCCTGGCTTACGACAGGGAAAAGATCATCGTAAGGACCAGTATCATCGGCATCATCGCCAATGTGCTGCTCGCAGCATTCAAGGCAGCCGTGGGTCTGATCTCAAATTCAATAGCAGTAACGCTTGACGCGGTCAACAACCTCTCGGATGCATTATCATCCGTTATCACTATCATCGGCGCCAAGCTCGGAGCAAAAAAGCCCGACAAGAAGCATCCGCTCGGCTACGGAAGGATAGAGTACCTGAGCTCAATGCTCGTTGCGGCGATAGTTCTCTACGCCGGCATCACCTCAGTGGTTGAGTCGGTCAAAAAGATAATCCATCCTGAAGCCGCTGATTACACTACGGTATCTCTTATCATCATAGTGGTTGCGGTCATCGTGAAACTCCTGCTGGGCAGCTATGTAAAGAAGCAGGGAGAGAAGGCGAACTCAGGAGCGCTGATCGCCTCCGGCAAGGACGCATCATTTGACGCGATACTGTCTTCGTCTGTTCTCGCTTCGGCAGTCATCTATCTGATCTGGGGCATTTCGCTGGAAGCTTATGTAGGTATGGTCATCTCGATCGTTATCATCAAAGCGGGCATCGAGATGATGAACGAAACACTGAACGATATCATAGGACAGCGCTCAGACGCGGAGATCAGCAGGCAGGTCAGACAGCTTATCAACGAGGAGCCGGAGATACGAGGTGCCTACGACCTGACACTGTTCAACTACGGCCCTGACAAGTATTACGGTTCTGTCCACATGGAACTTCCGGATACCATGACGATAGAGGAAGCTGACCTTCTGACAAGAAGAGTGCAGCAAAAGGTGTTCCGCGAGACCGGTGTAATACTTACGGGAATAGGTGTTTACTCATACAATACGGCTGACGATGAAGCCGCGGCGATCCGCAACAACGTTCAGAAGACTGTTCTGTCCCATGACTGGGCTCTCCAGCTGCACGGCTTCTACGTGGATACTGAAAAGAAAACAATGCACTTCGATGTCGTCATCAGCTTCGATATAGACTATAAAGAAGCTATCGGCATTATGATGAATGAAGTGCAGGAGTTGTATCCGGACTATTCGATAAGCATAGTTCCGGACGTAGATATTGCAGACTGATGCGAAAAAACTTCAGCGCCGGAGCACTGTGTGCTCCGGCGTATTTCATTTCAGCAAAAAAACAAAAGGGTTGAAATTTCTTTTTTTTGGAGTATTATGCTGCAGAGAAAGGAGGGAGACAGATGGCTTGGTATGAAGAAGCTGTTTTTTATCATATATATCCGTTAGGGCTGCTCGGCGCCCCTGAGCTGAACGATCACAGTCAGCCTGTGCACAGACTTCCCGGGCTTAGGGAATGGATCGATCATATAAAGGCGTGCGGCTTTACGGCACTGTACCTGGGACCGTGCTTTTCTTCCGGATCGCACGGATACGATACTGAAGATTACCGCAGACTCGACGAGAGGCTGGGAGATAACGAAGATCTTAAGGACCTGGTCAGATACTGCCACGGGCAGGGCATGCACGTCATTCTTGACGGTGTGTTCAACCACACCGGGAGAGGGTTCTTTGCCTTCCGTGATCTTAAGGAATACCGTGAAGGCAGCCGCTTCAGAAACTGGTACTGCAATGTGAATTTCTGGGGCAATAACGAATACAACGATGGCTTTTCCTATGAAAACTGGGGAGGCCACAACATGCTGCCAAAGCTCAATCTTTATGAACCTGAAGTAAGGCAGTATCTGTTTGATACCATACGATTCTGGGTGTCGGAATTCGATATAGACGGGCTGCGCCTCGATGCAGCAGATGTGCTTGAGCACGGATTCATGCGTGAACTCAGAGGGATCGCAGACGGTCTGAAGGATGACTTCTGGCTGATGGGAGAGGTCATACACGGAGAATACGGACGCTGGGTAAATGAAAACACCCTGCATTCAGTGACGAATTATGCTCTGCACAAGGCTCTTTACAGCGCTCACAACGATCACAACTATTTCGAGATAGCACATACTGTCCGCCGTCAGAGAGACATGGGGCTGGGCGACAACGTTCATCTGTACGATTTCGTGGATAATCACGATGTGGAACGCATCATGACAAAGCTGCGCGACAAAAGGCATTTCCTGCCTGTACATGTCCTTCTGTATACTCTGCCGGGGATACCGTCCGTTTACTACGGCTCGGAGTTCGGCATAGAAGGACGAAAGGAGAGAGGCTCGGACGCTTCGCTCCGTCCGGCGCTTTCGCTCAGCGACTTTCAGGCGCAGGATAATATTCCTTTACAGATCGTGAGCGCTCTTGGTAACATATATAGTAAGGAGTCCGCTCTGTGGTACGGAGAATACCGTGAGGCAGAACTGACAACGACAAAATATGCGTTCTTACGCGGCGACATACTCATAACAGTTGCTAACAGCGATCAGGAGGAGAGTTTCGATCTGGGGCTTGACGGAACATATACCGGAGCACTTCACGGAAGAGAAATATCCTCGGATCAGGGCAGACTGAGGCTCACCCTTGAAGGCAACGATGCTGAGATATGGATCCCGGCTTCTGACAGGAAGCATTACGAACCCCTTAAGCACAGTCCGGAAAAGGCGGTGAACAGGAACGGCTCTGCAGAAGGCTTTGAGGAAATGCCTGAAAGAGCTGAAGCAGGAAAAAGCTATGAAGAGATGAACATAGAGGAACTACAGGCTGAAATACTTGCGAAACTGTCCGCAAACGGACCGCTTACCGATCGGATGAAGAGAGAGGTAAGAGAAAACGTATACAGAGATTCTTTGCTGAACTGGGTAAAGAGCTTCCGTTAGTTAGTAAAAACAGGAGAATTAAAATGGCAAACGAAGAAACAATGAACACTGAAAACATGGCAGCAGAGGCTGCAGTTCCGCAGCCGAGAAGAAGCATCGCTTTTATCGGTTCCGAGTGCTATCCGTTCGTAAAGACCGGCGGACTCGGCGATGTAATGTACGCTCTGCCTAAGGCACTGGCTGCGCTGAACTGCGACGTCAAGGTCATCATCCCGCGCTATCACTGCATTCCTTGGGAATATCAGGAGAAGATGGTATACCGCGGCTCATTCAACATGGACCTGTGCGCAGACGGAAAATCATATTATGTAGGCATCATGGAGTACGTGCATGACGGCGTTGTATATGACTTCATCGACAATGATGAGTTCTTTACTGCCGGCAACCCTTATGTCAATCTCGTAGATGACATTCCGAAATACTGCTATTTCTGCAAAGCTGCGCTGGCTGCACTGAACTACATGGACTGGATCCCGGATGTTATCCACTGTCATGACTGGCAGGCAAGCCTGGTACCGGTCTTGCTGCGCACTCAGTTTGCAGAAACAGCCATCAGGAATGCAAAGACTGTCCTTACCATACATAATCTGCGCTTCCAGGGTGTATACAATATTTCCACTATCCGCTACTGGACAAACCTGCCTGATGAAGTCTTCAGCATCGATGTCTTCAAGACAGGCTATGAAGACGCCAACATGTTAAAAGCGGGACTCGCTTATGCTGACGCGATCACTACAGTCAGTGAAACTTATGCGGGAGAGATCCAGACTGAGTTCTTCGGTGACGGCCTGGACGGACATATACGCCATCATTCCGGAAAGCTCCGCGGCATCGTTAACGGCATAGATGTCGTTCAGTGGGATCCTAAGGCAGATACAAGGATCGCTGCACCTTACGATATTACAGAGGTCCTCGAGAAGAAGAGAGAGAACAAGCGCGCTCTGCAGGAGGAGCTCGGACTCGAGGCCGACGACGGCAAGTTCGTTTTAGGCCTTATCTCCCGTCTGACGAATCAGAAGGGACTCGATCTGGTAAATGAGATCCTTCCGGGACTCATCGACGGAAATACACAGATAGCAGTGCTCGGCACAGGCGATGCTGTCTATGAGGAATCATTCCGCAACTTTGAGAACCGTTACAAGGGCAGCGTCTGCTCATGCATCATGTATGATGAGAGCAGAGCTCACAGGATCTATGCAGGAGCAGATGCTCTGCTGGTTCCTTCACTGTTTGAGCCTTGCGGACTTACCCAGCTTATCGCAATGCGTTACGGAACCGTTCCTGTGGTCCGTGAGACAGGCGGCCTGAAAGATACAGTCGAGCCTTACAACATGTTTACACATGAAGGAAACGGCTTCACATTCGATAATTATGAAGCCGGACTGCTCTATGACGCCATCAACCGTGCAAAGACAGTATTCTTCACTGACCGCTGGCACTGGGATGAAATGGTGCAGAGAGATATGGCGAAGGACGTATCGTGGGAGGCATCGGCATGGAAGTACAGAGATCTGTATCTTGAGCTGAGACCGTAACAGAATACCCCGGATGCAATTCAGATAATTTAAAAGCAGACATGCCCGGCATGTCTGCTTTTTTATGTCTGCCTGCGGGTGCGGTCAGCGTCTGTAAGGCATTTTCTTTCTGATCGATTCCAGACGGTTCAGGGCGGCATACAGCGTGCTGTCCTGCTTCGCAAAGTGGAACCTTATGAGGTCGTTGACGGGCTCCCTGAAGAAACTTGATCCCGGGACGGTCGCCACTCCGACGAGGCGGGTCATGTCTTCGCAGAACTCAAGGTCACTCTCATAACCGAATTCCGAAATGTCCATGAGCACGTAATAGGCTCCCTGCGGATCGGTATGATTCAGGCCTATGTCATCAAGACCTTTCAGGAAGAGGTCGCGCTTGTGTGTATATAAGTCGACCAGTCCCCTGTAGTATTCAGGACCGGCCAGAAGTCCCGGTATCACTGCCTCCTGAAGCGGGTGCGGTGCGCCGACGGTAAGGAAATCATGAACTTTCTTGACGCACTCGGTTATCTCCGGAGGAGCTATCACATATCCTATCCTCCATCCTGTTATCGAATAGGTCTTTGAGAGGGAGGAGCATGACAATGTACGCTCGCGCATGCCCGGAAGCGATGCAATATAGGTGTGTCTGTAAGGCTCATAAATTATGTGCTCATAGACCTCATCCGTGATGACGTATGTGTCATATCTGATCGCCAGGTCTGCGATGATCTCAAGCTCTTCTCTCGTGAACACCTTGCCGGTCGGGTTTGAAGGATTGCAAAGTATCATGGCTTTCGGATGCTGTCTGAAAGCGTCCTCGAGCACCTCGGGATCAAAATGGAAGTCAGGCGGTATCAGCGGCACGTAAATAGGTTCTGCTCCTGACAGTATGGTGTCTGCGCCGTAGTTCTCATAGAACGGCGAGAATATGATGACCTTGTCGCCCGGATCGGCAACCGTGAGCACGGATGACATCATCGCTTCGGTGCTGCCGCAGGTGACCGTGATCTCGGTATCAGGATCGATGTCCATTCCCATGAACCGGCTCTGCTTTTCAGCAAGCGCCCGGCGGAAGCCCGGATCTCCGAATGTAATGGAGTACTGATGCACATCAGGCATGTCAGCGGTTTCCCCGAGCCTCTTCAGAAGCATCTCAGGCGGGGCAAAGTCCGGGAATCCCTGGGACAGGTTGATGGAGTCATACTGATAAGCGATCCTGGTCATGCGCCTTATTACGGAATCAGTAAAATTCTCGGTCTTCTTTGATAATTTCTGCATGTCATGACCTCCCGGTTCAACGTTGTTTTTAATTGTATCAATTGCACTGAACATTAGCAATAATAACGCCTCTGCTTTGTTTTGCTTTGTTCGTTTGTCCCGTTTTGTTTGATAAAAAACCTCTTTCAATGTAGAATAAAATCAGGAAAAAATGTAGTGCTATTATCATAAGCTCATAAGGAGGAAACTTATGAAGGTAATCGCAAGTGATGAAAGAACTGCCGTGGTCTCCAGAGTCATGGGACTTCTGGATCCGGGCAGCTTCATGGAAATGGGCGAACATGTATCGGCGAGGTTTACCGAGTTCTATCACCCGGACTCCGTTAAGGAGTCAGACGGCGTGGTGACCGGTTACGGCACGATAAATGGGAACCTTGTATTTGTCTATGCCCAGGACAACGAAGTAATGGGCGGAACATTCGGCGAACAGCACGGACGCAAAATAGTAGATCTGTACGAGCATGCCATCAAGGCAAAGGCTCCTGTGATCGGACTGCTTGACTGTGCAGGTTTCCGTATTGAAGAAGGGCTGGATGGACTTTATCAGTTTGCGAAGCTTTACAAACGTCAGACAGAGGCTTCGCACATCATACCGCAGATAGTTGCGGTGATAGGACAGTGCGGCGGAGGAATGTCGATCGCTGCACAGCTCGCAGACTTTGTATTCATTGAGAAGGACAAGGGAAGCATATTCGTTAACCCTCAGAGAGTCGTAAGCAATGCCATCGGCGACAATCCTTACGTTGAAGCGCTCAATGACGGCACGTTCGAATGGGCTGAGATCGTCGAGAAGATCCACGGCATCGTGGACATCCTTCCGTCAAGCAGCAGGTTCGCACCGGACATCCTTGAGGTCAGTGATGAAGAACTCAACCGCAGCTGCGACGGTATCGAGGACAGCCTCGGAGATGCAAGGGCGATCCTTGCAGAACTGTCCGATGACGGCCGCCTGATCGAATGCAGGAGCGACGAAGGCCAGAGCATGGTGACCGGATTCATCAGGATCGCAGGCATGCCTCTCGGAGTTGTGGCCTGCAACGAGTATGAGGGCAAGAAGCGTCTGACAGCTGCCGGCTGCAATAAGGCAGCCAAGCTGATCGACCTCTGCACCAGATTCCACATTCCGCTGCTGACTATCACGGATACCGACGGATACAATACCGATTCGGCTACCGAGATCCTGTTACCGAGCGCAGCTGAAAGAATGGTCAGGGCACTGACAGCATCAGATGTTCCTAAGATCAACCTCGTGACCGGCTCTATCGTCGGAAGCGCTTACAGCATGATGAACTCCAAGGGACTGGGCGCAGACTACGTGTTCATGTGGGATACTGCCAACGTAAGTATCGTTGAACCGCGTCAGGCTACGGAGGTCATTTTCGGAAAATGGTCGTCCGAGCTCGAGCAGCAGTTCCGCGACACTCAGTCAAGCGCTGTAGCTCTGGCAAGGCACGGATTTGCTGACAAGGTGATCGCGCCTGAAGACTCCAGAAAGTATCTGATCGGAGCTCTTCAGACGTTCGTAAACAGCAGGTAGGTGATGATATGAGTTTAGGACAGATATTCTTGACCGCGCTGCTATATACGCTTATCGGAATGGGCACGGTATTCTGCGTGCTGATATTCATTTCGATCTGCATCTGGCTGCTTGGTAAGGCATTTGCGCCTAAAAAACCGGCAGTACAGGCCGCTGCAGCAGCGCCGGAGCCTGAAGAGCCAGAGGGCATCAGGCCTGAAGTCGTTGCCGCCATCATGGCAGCGATCCATCAGCAATTAAAAGACGAAGAGGGTGTACCTGAAGAAGGATACATCGTCAGAAATGTACGGAGGGCAACATGGAGACATACATCGTAAGAGTAAACGGCGAAGAATTCGAAGTTGAAATAGAAAAGGCAGACGGCAGCGCAGCTCCTGCAGCACCTAAGGCAGCAGCTCCTGCACCTAAGAAAGCAGCCAAGTCCGGCGGCGGCAAAGGAAAGGGCGATCCGGTCGTATGCGGTACTGCCGGCAAGGTATTCAAGATCGTCGCAAATGAGGGACAGCAGGTCAAGAGCGGAGACACGATCATCGTTCTCGAGGCCATGAAGATGGAGATCCCTGTCGTTGCACCTAAGGACGGCACAGTCAGCAAGATCGTTGTTTCAGAAGGAGAAGCCACCACATCAGGCCAGACTGTAGCTTACGTAGAATAGTACCGGGAGGTAAAGAAATGGGAGATACCTTATTCAACCTGGCTCACCAGACCGGCTTTTTCAACCTGACCGTCGGCAACGTGATAATGATCGCAGTTGCTCTCGGACTGTTGTATCTGGCCATCGTCAAGGAATATGAGCCGCTCCTGCTCCTTCCGATATCATTCGGCATGCTGCTTGTAAACCTGTATCCGCCGATCATGGAAGAAGGCGGACTGCTGCATTACTTCTTCATGCTCGATGAGTGGACCATTCTTCCGTCTCTCATCTTCCTGGGAGTCGGAGCATTGACGGATTTCGGACCGCTGATCGCCAACCCTAAGAGCTTCCTGCTCGGAGCTGCAGCGCAGTTCGGAGTATTCGGAGCGTTCCTGCTGGCGATGCTCATGGGATTCAGTGAAGCTCAGGCAGCAGCAGTAAGTATAATCGGAGGAGCGGACGGACCTACATCCATCTTCCTGGCAATGAAGCTGGGACAGAGAGAGCTCATGGGTCCTATCGCCGTAGCGGCGTATTCGTACATGTCGCTCGTACCTATCATACAGCCGCCAATCATGAAGGCGCTCACAACAGAAGCGGAGCGCAAGATCAAGATGGAGCAGCTCAGAGACGTTTCAAAGAGAGAACGTATCCTGTTCCCGATAATCGTTACGATCGTCGTATGCCTGATCCTGCCTTCCACAGCACCTCTTATCGGAATGCTCATGCTGGGCAACCTCTTCCGTGAGAGCGGAGTCGTACGCCAGCTGCAGGAGACAGCTTCCAACGCTCTTATGTACATTGTAGTAATCTTCCTCGGAACATCGGTAGGAGCTACAACAAGCGCGGAAGCATTCCTTAAGTGGACCACGATCAAGATCGTTATCCTCGGAATGATAGCGTTCAGCTTCGGTACAGCTGCCGGAGTTCTCTTCGGAAAACTCATGTGCAAGCTGTCCGGCGGAAAGATCAACCCGCTCATCGGTTCTGCCGGAGTATCCGCGGTCCCTATGGCGGCGAGAGTATCGCAGAAGGTTGGCGCAGAAGCCGATCCTACGAATTTCCTGCTCATGCATGCCATGGGCCCTAATGTAGCCGGAGTAATCGGTACGGCAGTAGCTGCCGGTGTATTCATGGCTATATTCGGTGTCTGATATCAATGGAGGAATAAAATGGGAAAGAAAATAAAAATAATGGAGACTGCGATCAGAGACGGTCAGCAGTCACTGATCGCTACAAGAATGCCTTTCGAAGACATGGAACCTGCACTGGCTCTGATGGACGAGGTCGGTTATGAAGCCATTGAGTGCTGGGGAGGAGCTACATTCGACGCATGTATCAGATTCCTCGATGAGGATCCGTGGGAAAGACTCAGAAAGCTCCGCGCCGCAATGCCTAATACGCAGCTCCAGATGCTGCTCAGAGGCCAGAACCTTCTCGGGTACAGACACTATTCGGATGACGTAGTTGACTATTTCGTCAAAAAGTCGATCGACAACGGTATCGACAGGATCAGAATATTCGATGCGCTGAATGACCTCCGCAATGTTGAGACAGCAGTTAAGGCGACCAAGGCTTACGGAGCTCACGCTCAGGTAGCGATGTCGTATACTATCGGCGAGCCGTACACGGCTGATTACTGGAAGGGCCGCGCTCTCCGCATACAGGAACTCGGTGCAGACTCGATCTGCATCAAGGACATGGCGGGACTCATGGTGCCGAATGCAGCAGGCGAGATGATCGCCATGCTTAAGGAAACTGTTGATATTCCTATCCAGTTGCATACACACTGCACGAGCGGCGTAGCGCCTATCACTTATTACGTAGCTGCACACGCCGGCGTTGACGTAATCGACACAGCGATATCGCCGTTCTCGGGCGGCACGAGCCAGCCTTCTACAGAGGTAATGGTAGAGACATTCAGGGGAACCGAATACGATACAGGTCTCGATATCAGCAAGCTCGAAAAGATAGCTGCTCACTTCCAGACCATCAGAGACAAGGATCTCAAGAGCGGTCTCATGAACACAAAGGTGCTCGGCACGGATATCAAGACACTTATCTATCAGGTACCTGGCGGAATGCTTTCGAACCTCGTATCACAGCTGAAAGACCAGAATGCCGAAGACAAGTATCTTGAGGTTCTTCAGGAAGTTCCTCGCGTAAGGAACGACCTCGGAATGCCTCCTCTTGTAACACCGTCATCACAGATCGTAGGAACACAGGCTGTTCTCAACGTGCTGATGGGTGAGAGATATAAGGTGCTGTCCAAGGAGACTCAGGAGATACTCAAGGGCAAATACGGTTCAACACCTATGCCTATGAACCCTGAGGTCCTCGCTAAGATCGATGAGAGCCAGAGGATCACCTGCAGACCTGCAGACCTGCTTGAGCCTGAACTCGAGAAGCTCACGGCAGAGGTAGGCGACTACAAGGAGCAGGATGAAGACGTACTGACATATGCTCTGTTCGGTCAGGTAGCGCTCGACTACTTCAAGAGAAGGGCCGCGCTCCGCAGCGAGATGGATCCTGCAGCTATCGACATGAAAAACAAGGCATATCCTGTATAAGCGAGAAGGAGAGGTGATAAAAATGGGTTTTGTTAAAGAGAATGGCAGGACCATTCCTGTTGCAGATAAAGTGTTCGCTCTGAGCGGACGCGCCAAGGCGGCCATCGCCGCAAAGGGTAAGGACGCAGTAGTAAACGCAACGGTAGGAGCGCTGCTCGACGATAACGGTGACCTTGTTGTAATGTCATCGGTCGCAGATGCGATTCGCACTCTGACACCTGCGGATTATGCTGAGTATGCACCGATCACCGGAACTCCTGCATTCAAGGAAGCAGTCGTAAAGGCGCTCTTCGGCAACTTTGAGCCGTCGGGACACCTCAACCTGTGTGTAACTCCGGGCGGAACCGGAAGTATCACCAGCGTTATTGCAAACTACTCAAATTATGGCGACAGCGTGCTCACACACGACTGGTGCTGGGCAAACTATAAAAACATTGCGGTATCACAGGGCCGCAAGCTCAAAACATTCAGATTCTTCAACGAAGACGGCGTATTTGATGCCGCTGATTTCGAAAAGCAGCTGAACGAGCTTGCTGCAGTCCAGGATCAGGTAGTTGTACTGATCAACACACCTGCCCACAACCCGACCGGTTACGAACTCAGCCTTGATGACTGGGATGCTATGATCGCTGCCATAAACAAGGCAGCGTGCAAGGTCGTGCTTTTCCTCGATGTCGCTTACATCGACTATGCAGGCGAAGAGGACGAGGTAAGGGCATTCATTCCTAAGCTCGCAGGCCTTGGAGATAACGTGCTCACGATCTTCGGATACAGTGCATCCAAGACTCTCACCGCATACGGCATGAGACTCGGAGCTATCGTCTGCATGGCTAAGAGCGAGGAGGATGCTGAAGAATTCAGACGTGCAGCAGAGTATTTTGCACGTTCCACATGGTCAAACTGCAACCGTTCGGCCATGGTGGTCATGGGCAAGATCTACGCAGATCCTGAACTCAGGGCCAAGGTAGACGAAGAGAGAAGAGGCTACCGTGACATGCTGCTGGAGCGCGGACGCATTTTTGAAAAGACTCTCACCGATAATGGTGTGAAATGTGTACCGTTCAGAGCCGGTTTCTTCGTGACCATCGCATGCGATGATCCTGAGGGAGTCTGCAAGCAGCTTGAGGAACAGGATATTTTCTGCCTGGCACTCGCAAAGGGTATTCGTGTATCCATCGCATCGATCTCGAAAGAGAAGTGCGTAAAATGTGCTGAGGCGATCGCGGCACTGCTTAAATAAGGGACTTTAGTGACAGCCGCGCTTAACTGCATGCAGAAAGCTGCGGCTGTCGTATTTACAGAAAGGAGACTGAAATGCCTAAGACCATTGGTATCATGGGCGGCATGGGTCCTGCTGCGACAGTAGACCTGATGAGCAGGATCATAAGCATGACAGACGCCTGTTCCGATCAGGAACATATCCCTATGATAGTTGACAACGACACCAGAATCCCTGACCGTACGGAAGCTATCCTCGGCAGGGGCGAAAGCTGTGCGCCGGAGATGCTCGCAAGCGCCAGAAGACTTGAGGCTGCCGGAGCTGATTTCATAGTGATAGCATGCCATGCGGCTCACTGCTTTGTAGATGAAATAAAGGATAAAATCGGTATTCCTATTCTTGAGATGCCTGAGGAGACGGCAAAACTCCTGAAACTCAATGGCGTCGATAAAGCTGCAGTTCTCGCGACTGACGGTACCGTGCGGAGCGGACTTTTCGGTCATGCGCTTGAACGCATGGGGATACTTACTGTATATCCTGATGAAGAGCAGCAGAAAATGGTCATGTCGCTGGTTTACGATTATGTCAAAAAAGGCGCATCCGATATTCCTGATTCATTCCGTGAGGGGATGCAGAATCTTATCGGAGACCTGGGCAAGCAGGGGGCAGAGGTGCTTATCCTGGCCAGCACGGAGTTCCCTATAGCTTTCAGTTTAATGGGACTGAAATCGGACGCTTTTGTGGATCCAACAATCATTCTCGCTAAAGCCGCCATCAGAATGGCCGGCGCAAGTGTCAGAGAATCAGTTGATAACAGTTATTAAGGAGATTGCATAGGTTTTAAGGAGGTTAATATGGAGAAAATCAAAAATTCATTGCCGATTCAAATCTTTATTGCTCTCGGCCTGGGCATTGTAGCCGGACTAATTTTCCTGGCGTTGGGCGCATCTGATTTTACTGAAGCTTACATCAAACCATTCGGTACTATCTTCCTCAACCTGCTCAAGTTTATCGTAGTACCGATCGTAATCACCTCGATCATTCAGGGCGTTGTATCGCTCTCTGACATCAAGAAGGTAGGAACCATCGGACTCCGTACAATCATTTATTATTTCTGCACTACAGCATTCGCTATCGTCATCGGACTTATCTTCGCGAACGTGTTCAAGGGAACATATAAGGTGCTGGAGACAAGCGCACTGGAATATGAAGCCGCAGAGCCTACGAGCTTCATGGATACGATAGTAAACATCTTCCCGTCGAACCTGTTCGAACCTATGGTAAATAATACCATGCTGCAGGTCATCGTTATTGCTCTCTTTGTAGGATTCGGCATTATCATTGCAGGAGACAAGGGCCTTCCGTTCAAGGAATGGATCGACAGCGCTTATGAAGTATTCATGGTGATCATGAGAGGAATCATCAAGATGACTCCGATCGCAGTATTCTGCCTGATCACACCGGTAGTGGCAGTCAATGGACCTCAGGTGCTCGGATCACTCGCCATGGTACTTCTGACAGCATACATTGCATACGCTGTGCATGCGCTGTTCACATACTCGATCGCGGTCAAGACCCTCGGTCACATGAACCCGGCACAGTTCCTCAAGGGAGCGCTCCCGGCATTCCTGTTCGCATTCTCGAGCACATCTTCGATCGGAACACTTCCTGTGACCATGGAATGTGCTGAGAAGATGGGCGGCCGCAAAGATGTTGCAAGCTTTACACTTCCGCTTGGTGCTACCATCAACATGGACGGTACTGCTATCTATCAGGGCGTATGCGCCATCTTCATTGCCAGCTGCTATGGTATCAATCTGACACTTGGCCAGATGGTGACGATCGTTCTGACAGCTACACTCGCATCAGTCGGAACTGCAGGAACACCTGGCGCAGGCATGATCATGCTCGCCATGGTACTCCAGTCTGTAGGACTGCCTGTTGAGGGTATCGCGCTCGTAGCCGGCGTAGACCGTATCTTCGATATGGGACGTACCGGAATCAACGTAGTAGGAGACCTCTCTGCTGCAATGATTATCAGCGATTATGAAACAAGAAGAGAAGCAAAGGAAGCTGAAAAAGCTTAAGGTAAAACAAGTTGACAAACTATTCTGAAGTTAAGAACAAAGCAGGCCATTCAGGCCTGAGTACAACAGATGCTGCCATGATCGCGATCTGCGCTGCGCTTATGGCGGTATGCTCATGGATCTCTATCCCGGCAGCCGTGCCGTTCACCATGCAGACATTCGGCGTATTCCTTGCCGTAGGACTGCTGGGGGGCAGGAACGGAACGCTCGCGGTACTGATCTATCTGCTGCTCGGTGCAGCAGGACTCCCGGTATTCTCGGGGTTTGCAGGCGGTATCGGTCACCTGTTCGGCGCAACCGGCGGATACATCATCGGATTCGTATTTTCAGCACTTTTCATGTGGCTTATGGAGAGCCTCTTCGGCAAAAGCATGAAGGTACTGGTGCTGTCGATGGTAGCCGGACTTCTGATCTGCTATGCATTCGGTACTGCGTGGTTCATAGTGGTCTATACAAAGAACACCGGAAGCATCGGAGTGATGACGGCTCTCGCATGGTGCGTGATCCCGTATATCATACCGGATGCGCTGAAGATCGTTCTTGCAGCAGGCCTTACACGCAGGCTCAGACCGCTGATAAAGAGATAGGGTCCATACAGGGGACTTGGGGATAAACTGCAGATATATGGAATTAAGTATCTGGACATTTTTAATAGTATGCCCTCTGACTTTCCTCGGAGGGTTCGTAGACGCAGTCGCGGGCGGCGGGGGACTTATCTCGCTGCCCGCTTATATGATTGCGGGAGTGCCTGTCCATAATGCGATAGCTACCAACAAGCTGAGCTCGGGCATGGGCACTACGATCTCAACATACAGGCTTGCGCGGCTTGGTTATATTCCGTGGCGCAGAGCTGCATTGTGCATCCTGATGGCCATGATAGGCTCATCATCGGGAGCCAGGCTCGCGCTTATGGTCGATGCCGAGCTGTTCAAAAGAATAATGCTCGTCATTATTCCGCTTACGGCACTGTATGTAATGAGAAATAAAAAGATGGACGAGCCTGAGGAACCTCTTGGCAGCACGCAGATGCTGATACGTTCTTCGCTGGTAGCGCTTCTCATAGGAGCTTACGACGGATTCTACGGACCGGGCACCGGCACGTTCCTCATACTGCTCCTCACAGCTTTTGCGCACTTTAAACTCGGGGAAGCCAACGGTGTGGCAAAGTCCATCAACCTTACGACAAATCTGACTTCACTTGCCGTTTATCTCATGAATGGCAAGGTCATAATCCTGCTCGGATTCTGCGGAGGACTGTTCGGTATCATCGGCAATTACATCGGCGTTACATTCTTCGAAAAGAAGGGAGCAAAGGCGGTCAGACCGCTGATGATCACGGTACTTGTCATATTCTTCATTAAGATACTCACGGAAATACTCTAGTCTGAAAAATACAGAAGGCATATTGAATATATGAACAACTATAAAACGATAGGAATAATCGGAGGAATGGGTCCTCTTGCTACATATGATCTGGCTGAAAAGATTCTTGACAATACAGTTGCAGACTGCGATCAGGACAACATTCCCGTGCTCATAGATTGTAATACGAGGATAGCAGACAGAACTGCCGCGATCCTGCACGGCGGCGCTGACCCGCGGCCTGAGATGAAGAAAAGCGCTAAGCGCCTTGAAGAGGCCGGCGCTGATGTTCTTATAATGGCATGCAATACCGCTCATTATTTCTATAACGACATCTGTGAATGCATAAGCATACCGGTGCTGCACATGCCGCGTGAGACTGCGCAGCTTCTGCTTGACATGGGTGTGAAGACAGCGGGCGTGCTGGCGACAGACGGGACATGCCAAAGCGGTGTCTACGGCAATGCTCTTAAGGAAGCAGGCATAAAACCTGTTTATCCTTCTGAAGAGAAGCAGAAGATCATCATGAGTCTCATATATGATCACGTCAAGGCCGGAATCATGGACTTTTCGGACCTTGATATCGACAGCGTTATTTCAGAGATGCAGGAGAAGGGGGCGGAAGTACTGATCCTCGGCTGCACCGAACTGCCGATGGCTTTCGACATTATCGGACAGACGGTGCTCCCTGCAGTCGATCCGACCGAAGTGCTTGCAAGAGCCGCGGTCAGATTTTCGGGAGCTCCGCTGAAAAGCGGTCGCGGATAGGGAAACGCTCGGGTAAAAAAGAGTTTCAACACAAGCATGTCACATGCTACAATAGACCGGGAAAGGGAAGGGACAGTTAAAGAACTGATCTCTTTCATTTTTTGCTACGGATAAGGAGAAGCAATATGCAGAAGAAACCTATCACCAATAAGCTGCTTTGGATATTTGCTGTCGGACAGTTCGGCTGGAGCCTGCTCTCGGGCATAGTTGCCAACTGGATGGTCTATTATTATACAGGTACACCTGATGAGCAGAACCCGCTCACGGGTATTTTTGCCTCGGGCATAACCCAGCATCCGATCGTGTTCAAGCTCACACTCTTCGGACTGGTACTGGCTGTGGGACGTATCTTTGACGCTGTCACAGACCCTCTGATCGCCGGATGGTCTGACCGTGCAAAATTCAAGGGCGGCCGCCGCATACCGTTCATGCGTGCGATTGCAGTACCGTTTGCGCTCATCACAATCGGACTCTTCACATTGCCGCAGACAGCAAACATCGTTGTCAATGATGTGATACTCTTTGTGCTGCTGATAACGTTCTATCTGTTCATGACGATATTCTGCACGCCATATAATGCCCTGATAGCGGAACTTGGTGACACTCAGGAACACCGCATAAATGTATCAACATATATTTCATTCACATTCATTGCCGGACAGTCGATCTCGTTCATGCTTCCGAATGTTGCCGGAGTTCTTCAGGGGGCCTTCGGACTTGCAGGCTCAGTGAGAATGGCCGTCGCGATAATGTCAGCTCTCGCATGCATAGCCATGCTCGTACCTTCTCTGTATATCAAGGAGCGCGATTATCTCGAAGCTAAACCGAGTGAGACAAAAGCCTTCTCGTCACTGCTCAAGACATTCCAGAACAGGCAGTTCAGGCGTTTCGTTTACAGCGATGTTATTTACTTCTTTGCTCTGACGCTGTTCCAGACCGGCCTCGCGTTCTATGAGACCAAGCTGATGGGCATAGAGGATACATGGACTTTCGTGCTGACAGCAACAATGACTTTCCTCAGCGTATGCCAGTATCCTATCGTCAACAAACTGGCACCGAAGATCGGAAAGAAGAAAATGATCATAACGGGATTCTTCGGATATGCTCTGGTATTCCTGATTACCTTCCTCTGCGGAGAAGGTCTGTACTGGGGCTTCATCGTGGCTGTCTGCGCATCCGTGCCTATGGCTATCCTCGGCATCCTGCCGCAAGCCTGCGTTGCTGACGTAGCAGAACTCAGCCGCCTTGAGACAGGTGAGGACCGCAGCGGCATGTTCTTCGCGGCGCGTACATTCGCGTTCAAGATGGGACAGGCTCTCGCAATGGTAGTGTTCACATCCATCACGGTATCCGGCACAGCGGGAAGCTACAGAGCTACAGCGGCTGTGGCGTTCGTCACATGCGTGACGGGAGCATGCCTCTTCTTCCTGTATAACGAGAAGATGATACTCGCAAGGATCAGGGAGATAAAAGGGGAAGAATAGTTTTGAATAAGCGTTGAAAACATATGAAAATGCATCTGCTTGAAATACAAACAAAGTCCCGGCCATAAAGGCCGGGATTTTCATTTGCAGACACGCATAGTGACCCTGCTGTTTGTGGTATCATTGAATCAGGATGAAGGATAACTATGTACGTGCAGCAGACAATCCGCTTGGCAACGCTCCGCTGGCTCCTCTGATAGCAAAATATTCGATACCGGCTATCATAAGCATGCTTATAGGGGCAGCCTACAACGTCACTGACCAGATATTCATCGGTCATGTTGTTGGCATGCTCGGAAATGCGGCCACTAACGTGGTATTTCCGACAGTAACACTGACGACGGGACTCAGCATGCTCTTCGGCATAGGAACAGCGGCCAATTTCAGCATCAGTCAGGGAGCTGACGAGCTTGATGAAGCCAGGAAGTATGTACACACGGGATTTACGGGAGCGATCATCGCCGGCCTTGTAACGTGTGTGCTTCTTTTTGTGCTGAGGTATAAAGTCGTGGCGGTATGCGGAGCAGATCCGGACGGAATGGTATACGACTATGCAGTCTCGTATCTTTCCATCACGACAATAGGACTCCCGTTCCACCTATTCTCTCATACTGCCTCCACCATCATAAGAGCTGACGGAAGCCCTACATATTCCATGGCATGCACGGTCTCGGGAGCCATCCTGAATGTGTTCCTCGACTGGCTTTTTATGTTCCCGCTTGGCATGGGCCTGGCCGGAGCAGCTGTCGCAACTTCCATATCACAGATATTCAGCTGCCTGCTCGCAGTCCTGTATCTTCCGCGATTCAGGGCTTTTAACATAAAACCGGGCGATATGAAGGTCAGTCTGCCTCATCTGAAGAGGAGCATGTCTGCAGGCATCCCGAATTTCTGCAACCACATGCTCATGATGTGCACCGCCATCGTTCTCAATAACGTGCTGTCATCTTACGGTGCTGCTTCCGTTTACGGACCGGACATTCCTCTGGCTGTGGCAGGCATTGCACAGAAGACCAACATGATCATGGTATCGTTTGCCGTCGGTCTCGCACAGGGTTGCCAGCCTATCTGGGGATTCAATCTCGGAGCAAAAAAATACGACCGGGTGAAAGGTACGTACTGGCGGGCCTTCGGTGCCGCCTTTGCAGTGGGAGTACTGTTCTTCATAGCTCTCCAGACATGCCCAAGGCAGATAATCTCGATATTCGGCACGGGCTCCGAACTGTACTTTGAGTTTGCGGAAAAGTACCTGAAGATATACATGCTGCTGGTGTTTTTCCAGAACATACAGCCTGTTACTATCAATTACTTCTCTGCGACCGGAAATCACAGACAGGGACTGCTCGTATCACTGTCAAGGCAGGGACTGTTCCTGATCCCGCTGCTTCTGATCCTGCCGAAGTTCATGGGGATAAACGGCGTTCTCGCCGCCAGCCCGATAGCGGACACTCTGGCGTTTATCATGTCCGTTTCAATGGTCGTTCTGAGCTTCAGGAGACTGCAGGAGCTGAGTCCGGGAGAGCGCGGCCGGTAAGAAAAAAGAGATACAGACAAAGCCTTTGCTATACTGCAAAGGCTTTTTTTAGTATAATCAACTATGTATAGGCAGTGTGAAAAACATGCTGCTGAAGGTATTGGGCGAGAGCCGGCTTCCGGCAGGGAAAATGCTTAAATGAGGCTTCATTATAAATTATCAAAAGGAATAAAGTACTGCTTGTGGCTTGTAATGAGCCTGGTTCTTGTGATGCTTCTGGCGGCAAAGGCAGCTGCGGCGGCTGATACGGATGAGGTGAAACCTTCTGTTGATCCGGTCAGGAGCAACGACAATTACACTGCAGTTGTATACGATAATACAAACGGGCTTCCTGCTGCTGAAGCGAATGCCATCGTTGAGACCGAAGAGGGCTTTATCTGGATAGGCTGCTATGCGGGTCTTGTGCGATATGACGGCAACACATTCGAACGTCTGGACTCCACTAAGGGAGTAAACAGTATCTCCAGCCTGTACGTGGACAATCAGAACAGACTGTGGATCGGAACCAATGATAACGGCGTAGCTGTCATGGAGAACGGAAGATTCCGCTTCTGGGATGAAAAAGACGGCCTCGGATCTTCCAAGATCAACGATATTGAGGGAGACAAGGACGGACGCGTTTATGTAGGTACTACAGCCGGCATTTCGATGTTCAAGCCTGACTTTGAAGTGGTCTCTCTGGAAGACGAGAGGATAGACGACGTGTACGTCGAGAGCATGGTTTCCGGCAGTGATGATCTGATCTACGGTACCTCGCATGACGGCAATGTGTTCATTCTTCGCGACGGAAATCTCGTAAACTACTACGAAAAAGAAGAGACCATGCATCCTATAACCTGCGTTTATCCGGATCACAAAAAACCGGGATGGATATATTACGGGACTGAAGATGAAGGTGTCTTCCACGTCAGCCTGAAAAGCGGATTCAGTACAGCCGAGCAGATAGATATCTCTCCGCTCATCGGTGTGTACGATTTCAATCAGATAGGCGATTATATATGGATCTGTGCGCGTAACGGAATAGGTGCCATTGCGGAAGACGGGTTCCATTCTCTGGATCATCTGCCTTTCAACAACTCCGTTGACCATGTGATGATGGATTACGAAGGCAATCTGTGGTTCACTTCATCGCGTCAGGGTGTAATGAAGCTTGTGGCCAACCGGTTCACGGATATCTTTGCGCGTTACGGACTCGACAATACCGTTATCAACACCACCTGCATGCTGGACGGAACTCTTTACATGGGTGCAGATAACGGACTTATAGTTACTGACGAAAACGGCGTGGTCGGATCCATGCCGTTGACATCGGTGCGGGCGGCAGACGGAGGACGTCTTAAAAAGATCCAGAAAGCAACAGATCTTCTGGAACTGCTCGATGGTATCCGTATACGCTCCATAATACGTGACAGCAAAGACCGTCTCTGGATATCCACATGGAAGTCGCTGGGACTTCTGCGCTATGACCATGGGGAGCTTACGGTATTTGACGACTCTGACGGACTCCTGTCAGACAGTATCCGCTGCGTGTATGAGACCCGGGACGGCAGGATGCTCGTTGGCCTCACAGGCGGACTCAATATCATAGAAGACGACCGCGTGATCGGTACTTACGATAAACATGACGGCATTGCAAACAATGAGACTCTCAACGTTTGTGAGGCGCCGAACGGGGACTTGCTTGTAGGATCAAACGGTGATGGAATATATGTAATAAACAGCGAGGGCACCGGAAACATCAACAAGGAAGACGGACTGACTTCCGGCGTCATTATGCGGATGAAGTATGACGAAAAAAATAAAGTGTTCTGGCTCGTTACGGGAAACTCGCTTGCCTATATGAAGGAGAATTACAAGGTCACTACGGTGAGCACATTCCCTTATCCGGACAACTTCGATACATTCATAAACAGCAAGGACGACATGTGGATACTCAGCAGTGACGGCATATATGTTGCTCCTGTCAAGGACATGCTGGCCAATAAGGCTTCCGATCCTGTCCATTACGGAATGGCCAACGGGCTTCCTTGTACGATCACAAGTAATCCGTATAACTATCTGACAAAAAAAGGCGATCTTTACATTGCGGGCAGAACAGGTGCGGCTAAGGTCAACGTCGAAGAATCGCTGGAAGATATCGAAGACCTTAAAATGTCGGTACCTTATGTCGATGCCGATGGCAAGAGGATATACCCGGACGATAAAGGCATGTTCCGGATCCCGGCAAGAACCAAAAAACTGGCGGTATATGCACATGTTTACAACTATTCGCTGACAGATCCGCTGGTATCATTCATGCTCAGGGGCTTCGAAAGAAGGCCGACGGTCGTAAGGCGCAGTGAGCTGGGCCCGCTGTACTATACAAATCTGCAGGGCGGAACATACAGGTTCGACATGCAGGTAATGGATGCGATGGGCAGGGGCAGCAAGACAATGTATGCCACGATCCTGAAAGCGAGAGCCTTTTATGAGCAGGCATGGTTCTTCGTGCTTGTTATGGGGCTGTTCGCGGTCAGTGCTCTGGCGCTTCTCCAGCTGTATGTCCGCACAAAGATGAAAAAAGTTGAAAAGATACATCGTGAGAAGTCGGAACGCGAAAGAGTTACAAACGAGCTGTACATGGCAAAGCAGATACAGACGGGTGTGCTTCCGCATGATTTTCCGCCTTTCCCTGACAGAAAGGAATTTGAACTGTATGCCATGATGGATCCGGCCAGGGAGGTCGGAGGAGACTTCTACGATTTCTTCTTCATAGATGATGATCATCTGTGTCTGGTGATAGCGGACGTAAGCGGAAAGGGAATACCGGCATCGCTGTTCATGATGAATGCGAAAGTCATTCTGAAGACATATGCCATGGGAAACAATTCTCCTTCCGAGGTGCTTGAAAAGACGAACACGGAGATCTGCTCAAATAACCTCATGGAGATGTTCGTGACTGTATGGCTTGGTATCGTTGAGCTGTCAACAGGAAAGATCGTGGCATCCAATGCAGGCCATGAGTATCCGGTGATCGGACGCACCGGTGAAGAATTCGAGCTTATCAGGGACAAGCACGGATTCGTAATAGGCGGAATGGACGGTATGAAGTATAAAGATTACGAGCTGCAGTTAGAGCCGGGAGACAAGCTCTTCTTCTACACCGATGGCGTACCTGAGGCGACAAGTGCTGCAGGAGAGATGTTCGGCACGGACCGCATGCTTGAAGCACTGAACGAAGACATGTACGCGCCGGTAGAAGAGATGCTGAGAAATGTACGCAGAGCGGTGAGAGACTTCACATCCGATGCTGAGCAGTTCGACGACCTGACCATGCTGTCCTTCGAGTACACAGGCCCTGATAACATATAACTTAAAACAAAGGTGAGACCATGGCATTTATTCTGACATATGATATCGGTACTACCGGAGTAAAAACATGCCTGTTTGAGGTGGATAAAGCGATAAAACTCCTCGCTTCAACTTCAGCGGGATATCCGCTGTACATCCTTGAGGGCGGCGGCGCTGAGCAGGACGGAGATGACTGGTGGAACGGAATGGCCGTCAGCACTAAGGAGCTGTTCGGGAAAGTTGATGTCACTCCTGATCAGATCGAGGGGATCTCTTTCTGTTCGCAGATGCAGGGGCTGGTGATCGTAGATAAGAACGGCGAGCCGATCCACAGGCCGATGAGCTACATGGATCAGCGCGCAAAGGAAGAGCTTAAAAAGGGAATTGCAAACGGTATCCAGATCGCAGGCGCAAATGTTTTCAAACTGATCCCGAGTCTGAGAATAACAGGTGCCGTAACCAGTTCGGTCAAGGACCCTGTATGGAAGTATAAATGGCTTGAAGCACACGAACCCCGTTTCAGGGATGCCTACAGATGGCTTGATGTAAAAGACTATCTCATCAGCCGCTGTACCGGCGAGTTCACAATGACTGAGGACTCGGCATTCGGAACGCTTATCTATGACACGCGTCCGGAAGGCAAGTGCTGGAGCACGGAACTGTGTGACATGTTCGGGATCAACATGGATCTTCTGCCGCGGATCATCAGGTCTACCGACATGGTCGGCGGACTGACCGAAAAGGCAGCATCAGAACTGGGACTGAAAGCCGGCACGCCGGTATTCGGAGGCGGCGGAGATGCGTCACTGATAGGTGTCGGTGCCGGCAGCGTTGAGGTCGGCGATACACATATTTACAGCGGCACTTCAGGCTGGGTGTCGACGGTTACAAAAAAACAGGTAGTCGATGTAACTTCCATGATAGCCTCCGTGACAGGAGCGCAGGAGGGGAAGTACAACTACTTTGCGGAGATGGAGACCGCGGGCAAGTGTCTTGAGTGGGTGAGAGACCATCTGGCGCTTGATGAGATCGGGGTTTACATAAAGAAGGAGGGCGTGCCTTCAGACTACGAACAGAGAAATACGAGCCTGTTCTCCTACCTTAATGAAGTGGTGAAGGATGTGGAGCCGGGTTCGGGCGGAGTCATTTTCACACCATGGCTGCACGGCAACCGATGTCCTTTCGAAGATCCTAATGCAACAGGCATATTCTTTGGTATCGGGCTTGAGACCGGAAAAACAGAGATGATACATGCGGTACTCGAAGGCGTTTTCTACCATCTCAGGTGGATGCTGGAATGCCAGAGCCGTCTGGTAAAGACATCCGATCCTATCAGGTTTGTCGGAGGCGGAGCTCTCGCGCCGGTATCGTGCCAGATGCTTGCGGATATCACGGGCAGGACTATAGAGACGGTCGATTCGCCTCAGAATGTAGGGGCCGTGGGAGCTGCTGCAGTCGTTGCAGTCGGACTCGGACTTATTCCTGATCTCGAATGCACCAAGCAGTTTATTCCGGTCGCCGCGACGTATAAGCCGGATATGAAAAAGCACGCTAAGTATAAACCGTACTACAGGACTTTCAAGAAACTGTATGCTGCTAACAGAAACCTTTTCAAAGCGGTTTCCAAGTAAAAAAAGGGGGAAGAGTATGCATTTTGTATTCTGGGGAGACGGATCCCAGGCTGCGAGGGATCTTGTGGATGCCATACAGGTACGCAGCACTGACAACTTCAACTGGACATTCATTTTCATCCTGGCGGTCGTATTCTACGTATACTGGACCGAGATCCACGATAAAAAATACGACATGGTATATGCCGGACTGGCTCTGTACGGAGTGCATTGGTTCTACGAGATAGGCAACGCGATAATAGGGCATGTGACCGGGTACCCGCTATGGTCTGTAAGCAATGAGTCGACAACGTTCATATTGCTGATCGGCGTATGCTGGGAGCTGTCGATGATGTTTTCTCTGGCGGGCATGATCTCGCTGAAGATGCTGCCTGAAGACCGCAGCAGGAGGTATTTCGCCAAAAAAGGAAAGAAGGGGATTGACTGCAAATTTGCAGGAGCTCTGAGCATGGCGCTGCTGTTTGCTCTTTTCGAATCGTTCCTTGCCGGCACGTCCAATCACTCGTTCATATGGGTATATGAATGGTGGGGTGTGATCCCGGTATTCATAACTACTTATATACCGTTTTTCCTGGCTGCAAACTACGTGCCTGACATGGAACCGGTAAAAAGAAAAAGATTTCTCATCGGAGTCTGGGGAATAGACGCTTTGCTTCTTATAATACTGATACCGGCAGGCGTGATCTGATTTCACAGGATGTGAAAGGGGTGCAAATTGCTTAAAGAAAAGGGATTTTACAAGGGTGTAAACCTCGGCGGCTGGATGTCACAGTGTGACTACAGCCTTGAGAGGCTCGATGGATTCATAACCGAAAAAGACTTTGAGACAATAGCTTCATGGGGAGTCGACCACGTAAGGCTTCCTGTGGATTATGATGTTGCAGAACTCATGGAAGACGGGATCGCCAGGATCAGAGCGGCGGTAGACGAGGCAAAGCGCTGCGGGCTGAATGTCATGCTCGATCTTCATAAAGCCCCGGGATATTCATTCGATGCCGGCGAGCAGGAATCCGGCTTCTTCGATAACAGAGATTATCAGGAAAGATTCCTTGCGCTCTGGGAAAGAATGGCGGAGGAGTTCGGCAGCGATCATGAGAACGTGGCATTCGATCTTCTTAACGAGATCACCGACGATTCGTATCTTCCTGCATGGAAGAAGATATCGACGGAATGCGTTGAGCGCATCCGCAGACACGCGCCTGAGACTGCGATCGTTATAGGCAGCTATGACTATAATGATGTGAGAGCGGTAAAGGACCTTGACGCGCCTCAGGACAGCCTGGTAGCATACAGCTTCCACTGCTATGAGCCGCATGATTTCACACATCAGGGGGCATACTGGGACCCGAGGCTCGACAGGGAGAAAAGGGTAGCTTTCAAAGACTCGGGAACGACTGAAGAGATGTTCGAAGAACTTTTTGAGTCTGCACTTGCAAAGGCCGCAGAGCATGGGGCTGATCTTTACTGCGGCGAGTACGGCGTAATAGATGTAGTCTCACCTGAAGAAGCGCTTGAATGGTACAAGGTGATAAACAAAGTGCTTGACAGGCACGGGATATCAAGGGCTGCCTGGAGCTACAAACAGATGGACTTCGGCATATGCGATGAACGCATGGACGGGGTGAGAGAAGAACTGATCAGACATCTCTGATAATATCCGCAGAAAAATCAAAAATTGAAAAAACGATTCCGCGATCTTGCGCACTGCACATTACGTAAGATCGCGGAATCGTCTTTTATGGTATGGAAAATTTATGAAGAAAAAGCTTTTAGCTTATCATTATGCGGACGTCGATGTCCGAAGGAGCGTCCGGTAACGGTATGAGGTTTCCGGAAGGCTTTCCGTTCACTGTGACGGAAGGTTTGCCCTTTTGTCCGCCCGCTTTGTTTTCTACGCTTATGTGATATGTCGATCCGCGGAACCTGCGCACGCAGCTGAACGAATCGATGTCAGCCGGCAGGCAAGGATCGACGCGAAGTCCGTCAAGCTCAGGCCTGATGCCCAGTATATACTGGCTGACAGCCACGAATGACCATGCAGCTGTGCCGGTAAGCCAGCTGTTTTTGCCTTCACCGTGAGTCGCGGCATCTCTGCCGGCGATCATCTGACAGTATGCATAAGGCTCGGTGCGGTGGATCTCACTGATATCTTCCAGGAATACCGGGTTTGTTTTGCGGTATACGTCGAACGCGCGGCTGCCGTGTCCGAGCATGGCCTCAGAAATGACTATCCATGGATTGCAGTGGCAGAATATGCCGGCGTTCTCTTTGTATCCAGGCGGATATGATGTTATTTCGCCCAGCTCGAGATGATATCTGGTGTAAGCCGGCTGATGCAGCATGATGCCGTATTCGGTATCGAGGTATTTCTCAACGCTTCTGAGTGCAGACTCAGCTTCGCCGGTCTCCATTCCGATGCCTGCCATCACGCACATGCCCTGAGGCTCTATGAAAATACGGCCTTCCTCACATTCCTTGCTTCCGACAGGTGAGCTGAAAGCGTCATACGCGCGTCTGAACCATTCTCCGTCCCAGCCGGCATCCAGTACAGCTGCACGCATTTCTTCCACCTTGCTCATGATCTCAGCAGCTTCAGCATCACATCCGATGTGTGTGAGAATATCCGCAAATTCGATGCCGTACTTAACGTACATACCGGCGATGAACACGCTCTCTGCAACCGGACCTTCGCTCGGACCGGTTATCTGGAAGCTTTCGCCCGGATGCTCCGAGAAGCAGTTGAGGTTCATGCAGTCATTCCAGTCAGCGCGCCCGATGAGCGGAAGTGAGTGAGGCCCGAGATGGGTGGTGGTATAACCGAAGCTCTTTCTGAGGTGATCCAGAAGAGGAGCCGTATCGTTTTCGTTGTTGTCGTAGGTGCACTGCTCATCAAGTATGCCGAAGTCTCCGGTCTCCCTGATGTATGCGGAGACACAGGCGATCAGCCACAGAGGGTCGTCGTTGAAGCCGCTTCCCACTGCCGTGTTGCCGCGCTTGGTAAGAGGCTGATACTGATGATATGCGCTGCCGTCAGGGAACTGAGTGTTGGCGATATCGATTATCCTCTCGCGGGCTCTCTCCGGTATCAGATGTACGAAACCGAGAAGATCCTGGCAGGAGTCGCGGAATCCCATCCCGCGTCCCAGACCGCTTTCATAGTAACTGGCGGATCTGCTCATGTTGAAAGTGACCATGCACTGATACTGGTTCCAGATGTTGACGGCTCTGTCGAGCTTTTCGTTTCCGGAAGATACCCTGCAGGTCGAAAGGAGATCCTTCCAGTAGGTCCTGAGAGCGTGAAGCGCATCGTCGAACTGCTCGTCAGTGCCGAACAGTGATATCAGCCTTTCTGCCGGTTCTTTGTTGATCACTCCCGGAGCAGAGAACTTTTGCTCATATGGATTCTCGCAGTATCCGAGAATAAAAATACACGAATATATTTTTCCCGGTTCGAGCGTGATCTTCAGATGGTGGCTGCCGACAGGTGCCCAGCCGTGAGCGATGCTGTTATAGCTTACACCGGCTTCAACAGCGCGGGGCCTGTCAGCTCCGTTGTAAATGCCGACGAACTCATCGCGGCTGGTATCGAAACCGCAGATGTCCTTGTTTACATGGAACATCGCGTAGTGGTTTCTGCGCTCGCGGTATTCCGTCTTGTGATAGATGGTGCTTCCTTCTACTTCAACTTCGCCTATCGAGAAATTCCTCTGGAAGTTTGAAGCGTCATCCTGCGCATCCCACAGACAGAACTCCACATAACTGTACAGATCGATCTCTTTTGTCCCGGAAGAGCGGTTCATCAGTGTCACTCTTGTAAGTTCGCAGTTCTCATGAAGAGGTACGAACACTTCCTGGACAACATCGAGGCTGTTCTTCGAACTCTCGAATACTGTATATCCGAGCCCGTGCCTGCACTTGTAGGAATCAAGAGGGGTCTTCACAGGTTGCCAGCCCGGGTTCCACACGCAGTTTCCATCTTTTATATAGTAGTAATGTCCGCCGCAGTCCATCGGGCTGTTGTTGTAGCGATAGCGTGTGAGCCTCATCAGCTTTGCATCCTTATAGAAGCAGTAACCTCCTGATGTATTGGAGATCAGCCTGAAAAAGTCCTGCGATCCGAGATAGTTTATCCACGGAAGGGGAGTTTCGGGTGATGTGATTGCATATTCATTATTGTAGTCGTCAAAATAACCGAACTTCATACGATGCTCCCTATTAGCGAATACGTTTTCGTTAGATTGCCCTTATTATATGGGCAGAGGGAAGGCTTTGTAAAGAAGAAATTGAAAAAAGCCTGAAAAAAGTTATAATCGAGACAATAAATGTGCAGCAGATCGCGAAAATTCTGAAATTTTTCAAAATTCCTATTGACGAAAACGTTTTAGTAAATTACAATGAGGCTACGAAAACGTATTCGCACGTTTTCGCAGAAATGCTGCAGAAAGGAATAATCTGATATGGTCACGATAAAAGATATCTCCAGAGAATGCGGCGTTTCCCCGGCTACTGTTTCCAAGGCGCTCAACGGTTACGCTGAAATAAGCCCCGAAACAGTCGAGCTGGTCAAGCAAACGGCACGTAAACTCAACTACATGCCGAATGCTGCGGCCAGACTGCTTAAGACAAACAGATCTCATAATATAGGAGTGCTGTTCGTCGATGACACCATGAGCGGTCTGACACACGAGTTCTTCTCACGAATCCTCAACAGCGTGAAGGAGGAGGCCGAGGCGAACGGATACGACATCACATTTATAAGCAACAATATCGGTAAGCAGAAGATGTCGTTCCTTCAGCACTGCAGATACAGGAACTGCGACGGCGTCGTGATAGCCAGCGTGGACTTTCAGAATCCTGAGGTACTCGAACTTGTAAAGAGTGAATATCCGGTCGTGACCATCGACTATTCGTTCGACAATTCGAGCTCCATAGTTTCGGACAACCAGGAGGGAGCGTACAGACTTGCATCCTACCTGGCTGAACAGGGACACAGAAGGATCGCGTTCATACACGGCGAGCGCACCCTGGTAACGCAGAAGCGTATCAGAGGTTTCAACCGCGCCATGCAGGAACATGGCATAGAGATACCTCCTGAATACATCGTCGAAGCCAGATATCACGATGCTGAATCGGTCAGGAGGGCAACAGCACAGCTGCTGGATCTCGAGGTTCCTCCGACGGCGATCATGTATCCTGATGATTTCTCCTTCATAGGCGGGCAGACTGAGATAGTAGAAAGAGGGCTGAGCATACCGGATGACGTAAGCGTCTGCGGATATGACGGCATAAACCTTTCAAGGATCCTCAATCCACAGCTCACCACCTGGTTCCAGGATGCTGACAGGATCGGGAAAGAATCGGTTCGTAAACTCGTAGAATCGATTGAAGGTACGAGTGTAGCCGAACAGATCATGGTGTCGGGGAAGTTTCTTAGCGGAAACAGTGTCAGGAAGTGGGACGGTAAGTGAGCCCGCAAATCATTTCAAGGAGGATAACTATGAAAAAGGGATTTAAAGCAGTCCTGAGTATCGCACTCGCAGCAACCATGATGTTCGGAATGACAGCATGCGGCGGCAACAGCGGCGGCGATGCAGAGCCTGCAGCTGAGCAGGGCAAGGTACTCAATATCTGGTGCTGGAACGACGAATTCCAGAGCCGTTTCAACGACTATTATCCGGGCGTTGCAGAAGTAGCTGAGGATAAGTCGACAACAACACTTGAAGACGGAACAGTCGTTAAGTGGACCATTAACCCTAACGAGGGAAGCAACTATCAGGACAAGCTGGACGAAGCACTTCTCGCTCAGGAAAGCGCTGCAGCTGATGACAAGATCGACATCTTCCTGGTAGAGGCAGACTACGCACTCAAGTATGTTGATTCCGATTACACAATGGACGTTAAGGACCTCGGACTGACAGACGAAGACATGGCTGATCAGTACCAGTACACAAAGGACATCGTAACTGATTCCAACGGCGCCATCAAGGGAACAACATGGCAGGCTACACCGGGGCTCTTCGCTTACAGAAGATCCATCGCAAAGGACGTTCTCGGAACAGACGATCCTGATGAAGTTCAGGCAGCTCTCTCTGACTGGGATAAGTTCAATGCTGTAGCTGAGCAGGCTGCTGCAAAGGGCTACAAGATGCTCTCCGGATATGACGATGCTTATCGTACATTCTCCAACAACGTATCCGCTCCATGGGTAGACGGCGATACAGTAAACGTTGACGCCAACATCATGAATTGGGTTGAGCAGACAAAAGAGTTCACTGACAAGGATTACAACAACAAGACATCCCTCTGGTCGGCAGAGTGGGCAGCAGATCAGGGTCCGGAAGGAAAGGTATTCGGATTCTTCTACTCCACATGGGGAATCAACTTCACACTCCTCGGCAACTCGCTTGCTGATCCTGACGGAGCTCAGGAAGTTGGAAACGGAATCTTCGGCGACTATGCAGTATGCTATGGACCACAGCCATACTACTGGGGCGGCACATGGATCTGCGCAGCAACAGGCACTGACAACACAGAGCTCGTAGCTGACGTTATGAAGCAGCTCACATGCAACGCTGACATCATGAAGCAGATCACTCTTGATACACAGGACTACACAAATACTGTTACAGGTATGACAGCGATCGCAGAGGATCCTGACTTCGGTTCGGCATTCCTTGGCGGACAGAACCACGTAGCTCTCTTCTTAGAGGCAGCTCAGAAGATCGACATGAGCAACATCAGCCCATATGACCAGGGCTGCAACGAGGGAATCCAGGGAGCATTCAAGGATTACTTCGACGGCAGTGTAGACATGGATGGCGCAAAGGCTAACTTTGAGAAGACCATCATGGAGAAATATCCAGAAATCAAGTCAGTTAACTGGCCGGAATAATCTCTCCAGATTAAATCAAATGGGGTGACTTCGGTCACCCCATATTTTCTAAGCAGGACAGTTAATGGCTGATGACATCAGCGTCCGGGGATAATTACAAAAAAGATGATCCTATGGGCTCTGATGTGATCCGCCTACGTAAAAGCGATCAACTAACAGGAGGAGAGAATGAAAAAGATCAAAGGCAACGAAGTCAGTTACGCAAAGTACGGCTATATGTTCATAGCTCCGTTCTTCATTGCGTTCCTGATATTCCAGTTCATTCCGCTGCTTCAGACGATTTACTATAGCTTCTTTGAGTATTATCGCAGCGGACTGAAAATCATCGGACCTAATCCGGTTGGCTTTGAGAACTACGCCGCATTATTTGAGGCAGATTTCGGCAAGTATGCAGGAAATACGATAATCATGTGGGTGCTGGGATTTATTCCGCAGATCGTCATTTCACTGCTTCTGGCTGCCTGGTTCACAGATGTGCGCCTCAAAATCAAGGGAAAGCAGTTCTTCAAGGTCGTTATCTACATGCCAAACCTTATCATGGCTTCGGCGTTCGCGATGCTGTTCTTCGCACTGTTCTCTGATAAGGGACCGGTCAACAGCACTCTGGTATCGATGGGCATACTGTCGCATCCGTTCAGATTCATGTCATCTGTATGGGGCACACGCGGACTTGTCGGACTGATGAACTTCCTTATGTGGTTCGGTAATACTACGATCTTGCTGATGGCAGCTGTAATGGGTATCAACCCGTCACTGTTCGAAGCTGCTGAGCTCGACGGATGCTCGCCGAGACAGACCTTCTTCAGGGTAACGCTGCCGATGATCAGGCCTATCCTGGTATATGTACTGATCACCTCGATGATCGGCGGACTGCAGATGTTCGATGTTCCTCAGATCCTGACCAACGGAAAGGGTACTCCGGACCGTACTTCGATGACGCTCATCATGTATCTGAACAACCATCTGTTCAGCAAGAACTACGGCATGGCCGGTGCGGTATCAGTGATACTCTTCATAATAGCAGCCATCCTCTGCCTGATCGTGTACTTCACCCTGAATGCGGATGATGACAGCAAGCGCATCAGAAAGAGAGACAGGTTCAAACCGAGAAAGGAGGCGCTCAATGGATAAGAAGCCTTCACATGCAAGAACGGTCATAGCATATATCGTACTGATATTTCTGACATTCCTTTGCCTGTTCTTCTTCTACATCCTGATAGTCAATGCTACAAGAAGCCATCCGCAGATACAGAAAGGCTTCTCGTTCATACCGGGACATTCGCTGATGAAGAACCTCAAAAGCGTACTCAACGATGCAAATATCCCTGTTATATCGGGTATAAAGAACAGCCTTATAGTATCGTCGCTGTCCGCAGTGCTCGCAACATACTTCTCGGCTCTGACGGCTTACGGACTGTATGCATATGATTTCAAGCTCAAGAAGCCTGCATTCGTTTTCATAATGCTGATCCTGGTCATGCCTACCCAGGTATCCGCAATGGGCTTCATCAACCTGATAACCAAGATGGGTATGCTGAACACGCTCTATCCGCTGTTCCTGCCATCGATCGCGGCTCCTGCGGTATTCTACTTCATGTACAGCTACATGCAGTCGAGTCTGCCTCTTGAGCTGGTGGAAGCGGCAAGGATAGACGGATCCAGCGAGTTCCATACCTTCAACAGGGTGGTAATACCTATCATGAAACCGGCTCTGGCCGTACAGGCGATATTCGCATTCGTTCAAAGCTGGAACAACTTCTTTATTCCGGCATTGGTCATTTCAGACAACAGTAAGAAGACGCTGCCGATTCTGATAGCAGCACTCAGAAGCGCGGACTTCCTGAAGTTCGACATGGGTAAGGTATACATGCTCATAACTATCGCGATAGTCCCGATCATCATAGTATATATAGCCCTGTCCAAGTACATCGTAGCCGGTGTGGCGCTTGGCGGAGTCAAGGAATAGCAGAAGGAGATAACAGACATGGCAGGTATTACATTTAAGAATGTAGTTAAGACATATGACAACGGAGTCACCGTTGTTCCGGATCTCAATCTTGAGATCAAGGATAAGGAATTCGTGGTACTGGTCGGTCCTTCCGGATGCGGTAAATCGACTACGCTGAGAATGATCGCAGGCCTCGAGTCCATCTCGGACGGAGAACTGTACATCGGAGATCAGCTCATGAACGCTGTAGCGCCTAAAAACAGAAACATAGCGATGGTATTCCAGAACTATGCTCTGTATCCGCACCTGAGCGTTTACAAGAACATGACATTCGCCCTGGAGCTTGCAAAGGTTCCTAAGGACGAGATGAAAAAGAAGGTAGAATGGGCAGCTGACATCCTCGGCCTCGAGCCTTATCTCGACAGAAAGCCTAAGGCTCTGTCAGGTGGTCAGAGACAGAGAGTGGCGCTCGGAAGAGCCATGGTGCGTGACCCGGAAGTATTCCTTCTGGACGAGCCTCTTTCGAACCTGGACGCTAAACTGAGAACGGAGATGAGATCTCAGATCAGCAAGCTGCATAAAAGACTGGGAACCACATTCGTCTATGTAACTCACGATCAGACTGAGGCCATGACTATGGGTGACCGCATCTGCGTAATGAAGGACGGCATAGTCCAGCAGTTCGATACACCTCAGAATCTCTATGATCATCCTTGCAATCTCTTCGTAGCGGGATTCATAGGTTCGCCTCAGATGAATTTCATCGATGCGCAGGTAAAGAAGACGAGCGGAGGATATTCCCTCTGCTTCGGAGAAACGGAAGTAACAGTAGACAAGCCTGAGCTTGCAGCGTATGAGGGAAAGACAGTCGTTCTCGGTATCAGACCGGAAGACCTTCACGCTGAGCCGCAGTTCTTCGGAAAGAACAACGTGATCGACGCATACATCGATCTCGATGAGATGATGGGCGCTGAGTCGTATCTCTATCTTGAGTATGCAGGCCAGAAGATGATCGCGAGGGTACCTGCAAGATATGCAAAAAAAGCAGAAGAAAACATACAGCTTGCAATAGACACTGAGACGATCCACCTGTTTGACAAGGAAACAGAAAAAGCGATCTGATACGGACGCTGATATGAGGCCGGAGCGAGCTCCGGCCCTTTCTTTATGTTGCCAGCAGAAGTACATGAATGATAAAATTATCTAGTTATAATTATTGGACTATAGAGATAAACCAAAAGGAGACAATCAAATGAACACAGTAAGAAATGTCGTTGCATCTGCTATCCTCGCAGCTCTCGTATTCGTACTGCTGCGCTTTGTAGCTATCCCGACACCATTCCCTGACACAACACTGAGCATCTATGCTGCCGTAGTAGCATTCTTCGCAGTTCTTTTCGGACCTGCTGTAGGATTCGTCGGCGGATTCCTCGGAAACCTGCTCGTAGACCTCACCGCAGGCTGGGGAGTTTGGTGGACATGGGTCGTAGTTACCGGACTTTACGGACTCTTTGTCGGACTCGGATGCAAGGGCATCAATCTTGAAGACGGAGTCTTCGGAAAGAAGGAATTCCTCCGCTTTTCACTCGTTTCAATAATAAGCTGCATACTTTGCTGGGGAGTGATCGCACCTGTCGGCGACATCCTCATTTATGCTGAACCTGCAAACCTCGTATTCATACAGGGACTGTTTGTCGGCATCAGCGGCATGATCGCTTCGGTCGTAGTCGGAGGCATTCTCTGCAAGGCTTACGCTTCATCCAAGGCACAGAAAGGATCCCTGACCAAGGAGGACTGATTTGGAAAGAGGAGAACCTATAATCGAATTCAGGGACTTCTCCTTCCAGTACAACGCGCAGATGGAGCCGACCCTCTTTGACATCGATCTCACCATCCACAAGGGTGAGAAGGTGCTTATTGCGGGTCCTTCCGGCTGCGGCAAGTCTACGCTGGTAAACTGCATAAACGGGCTTATCCCGTTTTCATATAAGGGAGAGACCAAAGGATCCCTCAAGATAAAAGGAGTGGAGAGCTCATCGCAGAGCATCTCCCGGATTTCGAATACTGTAGGTACGGTCCTTCAGGATAGTGATGCCCAGTTCATCGGCATGACTGTCCTGGAGGACATTGCTTTTGCACTCGAAAATGAGTGCGTTGTAAAAGAGGAGATGGTGGAAAGGGTCCGCCGGGCGGCAGATATAGTAGATATATCAGAGCACCTCGGATATCCTCCTACCGATCTCTCCGGCGGCCAGAAACAGCGCACCGGCATTGCCGGCATACTGGTCGATGATGTGGAGGTCATGCTCTTTGACGAGCCTCTGGCCAACCTCGATCCTGCTACAGGCAAGACCGCCATGGAGCTTATCGATGACGTTGCGGTCAGGACCGGAGCTACGGTCATCGTTGTAGAGCACCGTATAGAAGACGTGCTGCACATCGAGATGGATCGCATCATTCTCATGGAGAACGGGAGGATATCTTTCGACGGTACGCCTGACGCTCTGCTGTCATCGAGACTGCTGATCGACGGAGGCATAAGGGAGCCGCTTTACATCACGGCACTCAAATATGCCGGTATAGAGATCACGGAAGACAAACTGCCGCACAGCATACGCTCCATAGTCCTCACTGACGGGGATAAGGCTAAAGTGAGAGAGTGGCATGAGAGTACTCCAACCGTAAAACCTGCTCCGAAGACCGATACTATCCTTGAGATAAAGGATCTCGGATTCGCATATGAAGACAGACCGCCGACGCTCAAGGGTGTAGATCTTGAAGTGCACAGAGGCGAGCTGATGGCCATAGTCGGGCGCAACGGTGCCGGAAAATCCACTCTTGCCAAGGCGGTCTGCCGGTTTGAGAAAAACTGCACGGGATCCATGACTATCATGGGAGAAGATCTCATGAAACTCAGCATAAAGGAATGTGCAGACAGGGTAGGCTATGTGATGCAGAACCCTAACCAGATGATCTCAAAGACGATGATATTCGATGAGATCGCGCTGGGGCTCAAACTCAGAGGACTTGGCGAAGAGGCGATAAGAGAAAAGGTCGAAGGCGTCATGAAGATCTGCGGGCTTTACGAGTTCCGCAACTGGCCGATATCCGCGCTCTCATACGGGCAGAAGAAGAGAGTGACCATAGCCTCGATACTGGCGCTCGACCCGGATATCATCATACTCGATGAGCCGACGGCCGGACAGGATTTCAGGCATTACACGGACATAATGGAGTTCCTCAAGGATATAAACTCGAGGGGGATCACCATCATAATGATAACGCACGACATGCACCTCATGCTTGAGTACGCAGAGAGGGCGCTCGTGTTCACTGACGGGCGGATAATCGCAGACGACACCTCGGCTGCGATCCTCACCAGCCCTGACATAATCGAAAAGGCGTCGCTCAAGGAGACTTCGCTTTACCACCTGGCACTGATGTGCGGCATCGATGATCCTTCGGAATTCGTGCAGCACTTCATCAATTACGACAGGGAGGTGCGCTCATGAAACTTCTGAACTACATAGAGCGCAAGTCTCCGATACACAGCCTGAACGGCGCATCCAAGCTGTTCTGCCTGCTGATGTGGATCTGTTCCACGATGATCACTTTCAACACGCCGTTCCTGCTGGGAGCGACCATACTCGGCGCAGTGGCATTCAGACTGTCCAGACTCAGGCTTTCTGAGCAGAAGGGCCTGCTGTACTTCCTGCTCTGCTTCATGCTGCTGAATGCGGTCCTGATCTATATATTCAACCCGGAGCGCGGGGTTGAGCTTTACGGCACGAGGAACCTGATAGTGCAGATCTGGGGAAGATTCACTATAACCAAGGAGCAGCTGCTCTACCAGTTCAATGTAATACTCAAGTATCTGTCGACGATACCTATCATTCTTGTGTTTATTGGATCTACCCAGCCGAGCGAACTTGCGGCATCGATGAACAAGATAGGCATACCTTACGGATTCAGCTATTCGTTTGCGCTGGCGCTCCGCTACATACCTGATACGGTCGCATCATTCATCGACATCTCAAGATGCCAACAGGCAAGGGGTATCGAGATGAGCAGCAAGGAAAGCCTCATAAACAGGGTAAAGGCTGCGGGCGCACTGGTGCTTCCTCTCATTCTGGGGAGCGTCGAGCAGATAGAAGTGATAACCAATGCGATGGAACTCCGCAAATTCGGAACACAGAAGCGGAGAACGTGGATAATGTCGAGGCCTTTCAGGGCGGGCGACTATCTTACCATCGCCATAGGAATAGGAATGATGGTATTCGTTGTAGCTTACAATGTGATCAACGGAAGCAGATTCTGGAATCCGTTCACATAGGACAGACGGAGGGCAGGAAAATGAAACCAACTGTAGTACTTCAGACGGACTTCGGCAACGGAGGAGGCGGCGTGATGGCGGGCGTCATCAAATCTGTTGATCCGGAAGTCCCGGTCTACGATTTTGACCACTTTATAGAACCTTTCAACACGATAGCTGCTTCTGCAAGCCTCAGCGGCGCTGTGCCTTACTGGCCTTCCGGGACGGTATTTGTTTCGGTTGTTGACCCGGGAGTCGGCACAGAGAGAAGATCGTGCGTTGCGAAGCTCGATAACGGCAGCTATATCGTCACACCTGACAACGGCACGCTCACCATGCTCAAAGACATGGTGGTGGAGATACGCCGAATAGACGAGAGCATTAACAGACTGCCGGGCAGTGAAAACTGCTATATATACCACGGCCGCGATGTTTATTCATACACTGCCGCAAGACTGGCTTCCGGTGTGATCAGCTATGAGGAGGTCGGACCCGAATATCCGGTATCCGAGATCGTGACACATACGCTCACAAACGTGACGACTGATGTGCGTCCGGGATACGCACACGGAGGCTTCTACGACATGGAAAAGTCGTTCGGCTGCCTCAGAGTCAACATAACCACAAAGGAATTTCAGGAAACAGGCGGATTCCGCTATGGAGACAGGCTCCATCTCGTGATAAGCGACGGCAAAAAGCCTATATATGACGGGATCTGCTATTATGACAAGACATTCGGCCTTGCTCCTAAAGGGGAGGCTTTCGTATGCGGAGACATACAGTCTGGAGAAGGACAGACGCTCAGATTCAATCTGAACCATGATAATTTCTTCGATAAATACGCGCCTGAACTGAACGACGGCCTCGGAGCAGCCAAGGACTATTCATTCACCGCGACACCATGGAAAAGTGATGACTAAAATTGTTATGAAAAAGGGAGAAAAAGGGACAAGGAGACGATTATCCGGATTCGAAGCTGGCATGCTTATCGTAATTCAGTCTCTGGTCTATGGATTCGGAGACCCGATATCCAAGATCGCATTCGAGATCGTACCCGTTTATTCGATGATGACGGTGCGTTATACGATAGCATTCCTGTTTTGCATTGCCGTTTTCGGAAAAAGGATAGTCCGCACTGTTAAGAGCGTGCCGGCGAAGAGCTGGCTCATACCGGGGATCTGTATTGCCCTTAGCTATGTGCTGAACAATATAGCTCTGAACATGACGGAAGCGACTTCTGTAGCATTCCTCAGATCGCTGGCAGTAGTCATGACGCCTGCGCTTGCGTTCATGGCTTATGGAAAGAAATATAAATGGCAGCATATCGCAGCACAGATACTGGTGCTTCCGGGAATGTATCTGCTGTGCGTAAGAGGAGGGCTGTCGGGATTCGGCGCCGGGGAGATCCTGGCGCTGCTTGCAGCTGCTCTCGTTGCGGCTACACTGGTGTTCACCGGCAGATTTCTTGATCAGGTAGATCCTGTCTCGATGACAGCGCTTCAGGCCGGATGCTCCGCTGTGATAGCCTTCATGGGAAGCCTCTTTGTTGAGGGAGGAGTCCACGCCGGGTCTGCTACACCAAAGGCTTGGCTCATCATTCTCTATCTGGCAATACTGTGCACGTTCCTGGGATACCTGCTTCAGAACCTTGCTCTTACAAGGATAAGCGACAGGGAGGTCGCGCTGCTGCAGAGCCTCTGTCCGATAATGACCGCGGTATTCTCATTCATACTTCTCGGTGAAAAACTGTCCGCTGCCGGCATTGCCGGTGCGGCGATAATAATAGCCTGTATCTGCGTATCAGCACTGATAAAAGACGAGGGGAACTGATGCAGGGTGACTGATGTATGAAAGACCTTAAACACATTCACTACTACGAGAAACTTCTGGAGGAAACTGCCAATGAGCTGGTCCTGCAGGAGAAGGAGGCCGGAGGGATCGCAGCAGGATACACATGCTATTATGTGCCCGAAGTGCTTCTCAACTGCGGAAAAGCTTTTTCCGTACGCCTGCGTGCTCCGAACACCGGATCGCTCGACATAAGTCAGTATTACATGTCGAGTTTTATTTGCGGTTATACGCGGGCTCTTTTTGAGCGGGCATTTGAGGGAGGCATGAATTATCTGGATTTCTATGCCAGTTCAGACACCTGCCAGCAGATGGTCAGGGTAATTGAAACTATCCGTGATCTCGTACGCGAATACAAAGCGGACGGCATAGTAATAGAGCAGGCTAAGTTCTGCGATTTCTGGGGATATGAGCGTACTTTGAATACTCAGGTCATGCAGGAAGAATACGGGATCCCTACTCTCGGCATAGACCGCGAGTATGTGGTCAGAGGCTCCGGCCAGCTTGCCACTCGCATGCAGGCATTCGTTGAGAGCCTTGAGATAAAAAAGCTCCGTACGGGGCATTAAAGGAGGAGAGAGAATGAAAAGATTAGCAGTTGCCGCTTTGATGGCAGTCATGATATTCAGTTTCACTGCCTGCGGTTCAAAAACTGTTGAAGAGGACATCTGGACTGTTGTTTCTGAGGATACTGTCGAACCTCATGAATACACAGATATCCAGTATGATGATAACGGGAATGTTATCAGTAAAAAGGATGGCTATTCTGTTGAGATCACTTATCAATATAGTGACAATGGACTGCTGATCAAAAAAACCAGCACCAACGTAATGTACGGAGTAGCCACAAATACATATGAATACGATGAAAACGGCCTTGTAACACGCGAAGTCGAGAGAAGTGAATATGCAAAATACCGCGACGGTCTTATTTTCACGTTCGATTATAAATTTGATAACAAAGACAGGGTAGCGCGCATGACCATCCATTCCAATGTGAACGACGGAATAACCATATGCGATTACACCTATGACGATAATGACAGGATCATTTCCAAGACCGAGACAGACGGAAAGGGAAGCTACACCGCCTCGACCGACTATGAATATGATGAAAACGGCAATGTGATCTCGTCGCACTGCAAATTCGATGACGGCAAAACACTTGATATGAGTTATACATATGAAAAAACCGGAACAAGGAAGTACGATGCAGATCACATGCCTGTTGCAGAGAAATACAGACATTTCAGAGAGAACTATGACAAGTAGTACATTGGGGTATAACTAGGGAAAGGAGACTGAAATGGCCAATATTCATGACATCAACAGAGATGAGTGGATGCTGAGGGGACCGCTCGCAAAAAAAGGCTATGACTGGTGGTGGCATTCAATGACAGCGGAGAATGCCGAAACAGGCGAACTGAAACCTTTCTACGTTGAATTCTTTACATGCAACCCGGCACTTGCAGAGGATGAGCCGGTTATAGTATGGAACGATCCTGAAGCGCAGAAGGCAGGCAAAAGGCCGTCATATCTCATGGTCAATGCAGGATTCTGGGGCGATCCGAAAGGACAGCTGCACAGATTCTTCTCTCTTAAGGACGTACAGATCCATGCTGACGCGCCTTACAGGATCGTAGCTGATGACTGCAGGTGCAGTGAGGTCCACACAGAGGGATCAATTAAAGTTACTCCGGAAGAGGCGGCAGCCCACCCTGAATGGATGAGTGATGCAGGAGAGATAAGCTGGAAGTTCGATATCCGCAAGGAGATCGCTTTCCATGTCGGATACGGTGCAAGCAAGTTCTTCAGAAGGATAAATGCTTTTGAAATGTTCTGGCATGCAGAGGGCATGAAGACCGCATTCAGGGGAGAGATCATACTGAACGGCGTAAAATATCTTCTGAAGGAGGAGACCTGCAACGGATACTCCGACAAGAACTGGGGCGGTGACTTCACGAGCCCTTGGGTATGGCTCTCATCGAATAATCTTAAGAGCATGATAAGCGGAAAGAAGCTGGAGAACAGCGTGTTCAATATCGGCGGCGGAAGACCTAAGATATTTTTTCTGGCGCTGAACAGAAAGCTCCTCGGTGAGTTCTACTATGAGGGCAAGGACTATGAGTTCAACTTCTCGAAGTTCTGGACCCTGTCGCGTACGAAGTTCGACTGCTGGGAGACAGATGACGAGATACACTGGCGCGTTCTGCAGACGACAAAGAACGCGAAGCTCGATACTCAGATCAGATGTTACAAGAAAGACATGCTGAACATCAGGTATGAGGCTCCGACAGGATATAAAAAGCATAACAGGCTGTGGAACGGCGGAAACGGAACGGGCACGCTGAAGCTTTACGAGCGCTCGCTCTTCGGCCGCAACGAAAAACTGATAGATGAGGTATATGCCGAGGGAATAGGATGCGAATTCGGAGAATACTGTGATCCGGAATAAAAAAGAAAAATAAAACAATAAAAAGCTTCACCCCTGCAGGTGAAGCTTTTTGTATGATCATCTCTCAAACAGTCTGACCATTTTATCTTTGTATTTGTTTTTCAGACCGCTGTATGGGTGTTCACGCAGCGGCAGGTTGAACCTCGGACTTCCCATAAGTACTGACTGAGGGTGGGTGAACTCCCTGAAGCCCCATACTCCGTGATATGCGCCCATGCCTGAATGCCCGGTCCCGTTGAACGGAACTCCTTTTACCATCATATGGATGCACACCTCGTTGATACAGCCTCCGCCGTACTGCTGAGTACGCATCACTTTATCAGCCCATTTCACATCGCTTGTAAAGATGTACAATGCAAGCCCGTGCTCCCTTGAAGCGATAACTTCAAGAACATCGTCGATCTCTGCGTCCCTGAACGGGACTACCGGAATGATAGGGCAGAAGAGCTCGTGATTTACTATCGGTTCATCTATTCCTACAGGATAGATGATGGTGGTGTCATACTTGCATGATGCTTCGCTGCCTTCACCTCCGAACACTATGCGGTCTCTGTACTCATCTGCTTCGGAGGCGCATTTTTTATAAGCAGCCTCTGTGATCAGACGCGGATATTCCGGATTCTTATGCGGGTGTTCACCTATCTGTTTTATTACAGCGGCCTTGAGCTTCTCAACGAATTCTGCAGCGACTTCTTCAGCAACAGCTATCTGATTTATATTTATGCATATCTGACCGCTGTTGCATATCTTGAAGAAGGCTATTTTTCTTGCCGCATCATCAAGATCGGCGTCCTTTCTGATTATGCACCAGTTGCCGGTCTCTCCGCCAAGCTCGAGGGCAAGCGGAGTGAGATTGACCGATGCCCGTTCCATCACATGCTTTGCGACTTTTGGCGAGCCTGTATAGAAAATCTTATCGAAGCGTTCGTTCAGGCACATGTCAGCCACATCGTGACCTCCGCTTATAACTGTTATATATTCCGGTGGGAAGGTGTCGCTGATAATCTCGCGAAGGACCCTGGTGCAGTTTTTGCTCTTGGAACTTGCCTTAATGACGGCGGTGTTTCCGCCTGCGATTGCTGCGACCAGTACTCCCAGAGACAGATAAAAAGGAAAGTTGAACGGGCTGATTATGAGTGAAGTGCCGTATGGCATCTTATAAACTTTTGTTATCATGCTTGGAAAGCACAGGAAACCGCTGAAATGAACTTCCGGCCTGGACCATTTTCTGAGTCCGCGGATGGCTTCGTTGATTTCCATTATGACCGGTCCGATGTCACATAAGTAACCTTCTGCCGGATGCCTGCCAAGGTCTTCATTAAGCGCACGGACCATCTGTGCTTCATGGGAGCTTACAGCTTCCTTCAGCCTTTTGAGCTGCTCGATCCTCCATGAAATGTCAAGCGTTTTACCTGATGCGAAAAATACCTTCTGAGCCTCTGCGGCTGAATGCACCTTATTGTTATCCCAAATAATCTCAGACATACCGTCACTCCTTTAATCAAAAACCAGTAATGAATGCAGTTCTTTACAGAATGATTTTAACACAATTCAGCAGGAATTCCTTCCTCCTATATAAGTGGTGGGAGTATGTCACTTGTACGAATACTGAGAGATTGTGTTAGAATAAAAAGACATTATATATCCTGTCATGGAAGAGGAGGTGTATTCGTGAGAACACTGTTCAAAGGCGGAACCATTTATGACGGTACCGGAAGAAGACCGTTTACCGGGGACGTTCTTATCGAGGACGACCGAATTGTAAAAATAGCCGGAAACATCGAAGAAAAAGCTGATAAAACGATAGATATAAGCGGCTTTCAGATATGCCCGGGACTTATAGATGCGCATTCACACAACGATTTCTTTTATGACAGGGAAGATGCAGAAAAGTTTTACAGGCCTTTCATAGAGCAGGGCATAACGACTCAGATAACAGGCAACTGCAGCTTTTCGCCGTTCGGAGTGGATGAAGATACGCCTTATAAAGACAAAATCGGCGGCGGACTTTTCGATACGGTGCATCCGTGCAGCTTTGCTGAGTTCAAAAGACGTGCAGAAGGCAATCTCTATGTTAACCTGGTCCCGCTGATCGGTCAGGGCTCGGTGAGAGCAGGCATGACCGGATACGATCCGGCGCCTTATACAGAAGAACAGATCGAAAAGGAACTCGAGCATGTGCGTGAAGCCATGGAAGGCGGGGCTTTCGGCGGATCGCTGGGATTCATGTACGAACCTGACAGATATGCAAAGGAAGATGAGATCATCGCATTTGCGAAGGAGATCGCAAAATATGACGGTATAGTTACCATACACCCGAGGGCATGCTCCATAGTAAGCGCTGACTATCCGCTCCTCACTAAGAAATCTCATCTTGAGATGGGCCTTGATGAGGCAGTGGACATAATGCACAGATCCGGATGCAGACTGGAGTACAGCCATCTTATATTTACCGGCCAGAGGAGCTGGAAGCTTCTCGATAAGATGCTTTCAACGTTCCATCGCGAGCATTATACAGGCAATCCGATAGCATTTGATAACTATGCGTTCCACTACGGTGCCTCGGTTATAACAGTTGTATTCCCTGAATGGTACGCCCAGCTCAGCAAAGAGGAGGCTGCAAAGCCGGTGAACCGCCGCAAGCTCGAGCTCACTATACTCATGTACCGCAAGGTGCTCGGCATAGACTGGGACGACATGGTGGTCGCATATATCTCTGATGATCACCCGGAATACGAAGGTAAAACCATACCGCAGTGCGCGGAGGAAGAGGGCCTCTCATACCTCGATATGTATCTTAAGCTCGTTGAGCTGTCGAACCGCGCAGGCAGCATATACCTTGGCAAGTATTATAACGACGAGATAGTACACCGCCTCATGAACGATGAACTCTCGGTATTCATGACCGACGCGTGGGTGGAGGAGAAAGGACTCCAGAACATAGCCGCGTTCCAGACATTTCCGCAGTTCTTCATCCTTGCGAAAAAATACGGTATTCCTATCGAGAAGATCGTCCGCAAAATGACAGGAAAGACTGCTGACCGCTATAAGATACCTGAGAGGGGCTATCTGAAAGAGGGCTATAAGGCAGATATAACAGTCATAAATCTCGACAATATGAAAGTCGATGAATCCAGACCGGATTTCCGCCCGGAAGGCATAGTGCATGTATACGTGAACGGGCATCCGGTGATGCAGGACGGCAGTTACTGCGGCGGAAAAGCAGGTAAAGTAGTGCTAAAGAGCCACTGACGACAGTAGGAGAGATGTTATGAGTGATCTCACACATTTTGACAAAAATGGAAATGCACACATGGTGGATGTCTCTGATAAGGACATTACCAGAAGAGCTGCGACAGCGCAGGGCACGATCAGTGTCTGCCGTGAGGTGATGGATGCTGTCATAGGCAAAACGATTAAGAAGGGCGATGTGCTGACTGTAGCACAGGTAGCGGGAATAATGGGAACAAAGCGGACATCCGATCTGATCCCGATGTGTCACCCGCTCAGCCTTAATAATGCAAAGGTCACATTCGAAATTGATGAAGAAGCCTGTACGATCACAGCAGTATGCACAGCAGTCTGTGACGGAAAGACAGGTGTTGAGATGGAAGCCCTCACGGGAGCATCCGTTGCACTCCTTACGATTTATGACATGTGCAAGAGCATCGACAAGCGCATGGTCATAAGCGATATCCATCTCACAGAGAAATCAGGCGGCAAAAGCGGGGACTTCAGATTCTGAAAATGAAAGACAGGTACGGCAGAAACATTGATTATATGCGCGTTTCGATCACCGACAGGTGCGACCTCCGGTGCAGATATTGCATGCCCGAAGGCTGTGAAAAGGTTTCAATGAGCCAGATCCTGACATATGAGGAGATAGTGCGCATCTGCAGGGCCGCTTCCGGACTGGGTATAAACAGGATCAAGATAACCGGCGGTGAACCGTTCGTAAGACTGGGGTGCACGGACCTCATACGCAGTATAAAGGAAACCGAAGGGATAAAAGAAGTAACTGTTACCACTAACGGACAGACCCTCGAAAGATACATCGATGAGCTTAAAGAGATAGGGATCGACGGGATAAACATAAGTCTGGATACTCTCGATCCTGAAAGATACACGTTTATCACCGGGGGCGGAAAGCTTGAAAAGACTATAAGGTCTATGGAATGTTCCGCCCGGTCAGGTATAAAAACCAAGATCAATTGTCTGCTCCAGAAGGGCTTCAATGAGGATGAAATGTTCGACTTTGCGGAGCTGGCATTCAGGCACGGAATAGATGTACGTTTTATCGAGATGATGCCTGTTGGAGCAGCTGATGCCAGGACAGGGCTGTCAAACACGTATGTACTTCAGAAACTGAAAGAAAGATGGCCCGACCTTGAGCCTGACTTGAGTATACATGGAAATGGACCTGCAGTTTATTATAAAAGGCCGGGTACGGAAGGGGGCATAGGACTTATAAGCTCCATACATGGCAAGTTCTGCAAGTCCTGCAACAGAGTCCGTCTGACCTCTCAGGGACAGCTTAAGCCATGTCTCAGCTTTGATACCGGAACGGATCTCATGCCGGCTCTCAGAGGGACAGATGATGAACTGAGAGAGATCATACGAAAAGCAATATACGAAAAGCCTGAAGCACACAGCTTCAGTGATATGGGCAATGATGATGACCATGCGGAACACCGTCTTATGTCACAGATAGGAGGATAAATAAATGAGCAGCACAGGCAGAGTCGTTGCTGTATGCATAAGTGAAAATAAGGGAACTCAGAAAACAGAAGTCCCGTCGGTCACACTCGTTCCTGAATGGGGAATAGAGGGCGATGCACATGCCGGCAAGTGGCACAGACAGGTGAGCCTGCTGGCGCTTGAAAAGATCGAGGCTTTCCGCGAGAGGGGCGCTGAGGTGGATTTTGGCGCGTTCGGAGAGAACATTATCGTAGAGGGGTTTGACTTAAGGAACCTTCCGGTCGGTACAAGATTCAGGATAGGGGATGCATTGCTTGAAATGACACAGATCGGCAAGGAATGTCACTCACACTGTGCGATATATCATCAGGTCGGTGACTGCATCATGCCAAGAGAAGGCGTATTTACCATAGTACTTGAGGGCGGTACGGTAAAAGCAGGTGATACTGTAGAAATGATAGATGCCGCTCCGGACAGACCGTTTACTGCAGCATGGATCACACTTTCAGACAAGGGAGCCGCAGGTGAGCGCGAGGATAAGAGCGGACCGCTTATCGGAGAGATACTGACCGGCGCAGGGTATAATGTGGTGGAAGGAGTACTCATACCTGATGAACCGGCACTGCTCAAAAGGGAGCTGATGAGGCTTTCAGATCAGAGACAGGTCAATGTCATCTTTACCACCGGCGGAACAGGCTTTTCAAAAAGAGACAGAACACCTGAGGCGACCGCAGAGGTATGCGAACGCATGACTCCGGGAATATCCGAAGCGATAAGAGCCTACTCGATGACGAAGACTCCGACCGCCATGCTCTCAAGGGCGACTGCGGGGATCAGAAGAGAGACCCTTATAATCAATCTCCCGGGAAGTCCGAAGGCGGTCAGGGAATGCCTTGAATTCCTTCTCCATCCGCTTGAGCATGGCCTTGAGATAATGCTCGGCAGAGATGGTGAATGCGCCGGAACCGGTTCCGCTGACAAGTGAAAACAGAAAAAAGAGCCGGGCTGGTCTACAGCTCGGCTCCGCAGTCATAGCAGAATGGACTGCCTTTAGGATTCAGTATCCCGCATTCAGGACAGACGATCATCTCTGATTCGTCTACCTCATCGGTGACTCGTATCCTGACACCTATATCGAGCTTTTCCGCTATCGATTCGGCGTAGCGGTTGAGCTTTTTGTTTTGCCTGTAAAAGGTCTTTCCACACGCCTTGCGAAGCGTTTCAAAACCTTCCCGGTACCCCTCTTCCGTATTCCATAGTATCGTGACCACATCGTGTATGCCGCTTCTGTCCGTTATAAAGGTGATGTTGCGAACCTCGTCACAGTAGACCACGGCATATATGGAACCGGCAAGAGCGAGCACGCCGAAATCGACCGGGCGGCCTTCTTCATTGAGGAATATGGCCGCCTTTGGGGTCAGTTTCATCGTGCTGAAACGCTGTGCGTGTCTATTAACGATATAGTAGTTACTGTCAATCATATCTCAAAAGGCTGTTTAATCAACTTTGACTTCGCCTGCGAGGACCTTCTTGTAGTCCTCATAGTTTTTCTTAAGAAGGTTAGGAGTATCGAGCTCATACGGGCAGTGTGCGGTGCACTGTCCGCATTCAATACAGGTCTCGATCTTTTTCATTTCTTCCTGCCAGTGCTCGTTGAGCCATGCTGCAGAAGGTGCGCGTCTCAGCATGAGAGACATCCTCGCACACTGGTTGATCGTGATCCCCATAGGGCAGGTGGCAAGGCAGTATCCGCAGCCTCTGCAGAATTCTCCTGCGAGAGCTTTCCTTTCGCCCTCGATGTATTCACGCATCTCATCGGTGAGAACAGGCGTGTTGTCCATGTATGAAAGCCACTCGTCAAGCTCGCTCTCTTTCTGGACTCCCCATATAGGAAGCACGTCAGGATAATCCTCGAGGAATGCCATGGCTACTTCAGATCTGGTGATGAGACCGCCCGCAAGGCTCTTCATCGCTATGAAGCCCATGCCTTTCGCGACGCAGCGTTCGACAAGCTCAAAGTCCTTAGGATCAGCCAGGAAGCTGAACGGGAACTGGAGCGTCTCATAAAGACCTGAATCCACAATGTCGAAAGCAACGCCGATCTTATGTGCGGAGACGCCGATATGTCTTATCTTACCGGCTTCCTTTGCCTCAAGCAGAGCCTCATAAACACCTGTGCCGTCGCCTGGAGCATAGACCTGGCTTACCATATGAAGCTGGTACAGATCGATATAATCCGTGCGGAGCTCCCTGAGAGAAGTCTCAAGGTCTTCTCTGACTTTGTCTCCTGTAGTGCCGGCGGTCTTCGTGGCGATGTAGACCCTGTCGCGCATTCCTTCAAAAGCGATGCCGAGCTTGGTCTCGCTGTCCGTATACGCTCTTGCAGTATCGAAATAGCGCATGCCGCCTTCATATGCCTTTCTGAGCAATGCAACGGCGTCTTCGGTGCTTCTCCTCTGGATAGGAAGCGCTCCGAAAGCGTTCTGCGGCACTGTTATACCGGTGCCTCCAAGCGTAAGCTCTCTCATTTTTATTCCCCCTTTTTTGTATCTTTAAAGTCCGTACAGTTCATTATACTTCTTTTCAAGGTAATCTATATAGTAGGCCGGATCAAATTCCGCTTCGTATACTCTGGAAAGCAGCTCTGCCGGCGTGAACCTTCCGCCGTACTGCCAGATGTGTTCGCGGTTCCAGTCATTAACGGGACCGAAATCGCCGTTCTCTATGCACGCGTCTACGTCAACTGTCTCACGCATTTTGGCAAGGAATTGCGCGCCGTATGCATTTCCGAGTGCATATGAAGGGAAGTATCCGAAAAGACCACTCGCCCAGTGGCTGTCCTGCAGCACACCGCGTCTGTCGTCAGGCACATCGATGCCGAGATACTCCCTGTACAGGCGGTTCCATTCCGCAGGAAGATCCTTTACTTCGAGTTCATCATGCATTATGCGCTTTTCGAGCTCATAGCGTACCATGATGTGCAGGGAATAAGTCAGTTCATCCGCTTCGGTTCTGATGAGCGAAGGCTGCGCCTTGTTCATGGCACGGTAGAATTCCTCTGCGTCGTGTCCTTCCATCTGTTCCGGGAAGAGGCGCACGAGTTCAGGGAATATTAGACGGCAGAAAGCTCTGCTCCTGCCGATGATGTTTTCATAGAACCTGCTCTGGCTCTCATGTATGCTCATCGACACTCCGCCGTCAAGCACCGTGTAGGCGATCCCGTCGGCAGATCCGGTATCATAAAGTGCGTGTCCGCCTTCGTGGATCACGCTGTACATCGAGAATGCGAAATCATTCTCGTAATAATGCGTGGTGATACGCTCGTCATGGTGCGAACCGAGACTCGTTGTAAAAGGATGCTCGGTTGTTGAGAGCCCTACATGGCCGAGATCGAGACCGATCAGCTTCATGAGATGATATGCCAGTTCTTCCTGCTTTGCGGCAGGGAAGCAGCCGTGCCTGATGCTGTCATCGATCTGCTCTGCTTCCTGAATGCGCTTCAGAAGAGGAACTATGCCTGCGCGGAGCCTCTCGAAAAACCTGTCGCATGTCTCCATGGTGAGGCCTTCCTCGTATTCGTTGAGGCAGTGGTCGTAAGGATCCATGTCAGGATCGATGTATTTCGCGAATTTCTTCTGATAAGCGAACAGCTCCTCGAGATAAGGGCAGAACATATTGAAATCAGACGCATTCTTTGCTCTTTCCCATACGTCTTCAGCCTTTACCATAAGCTCCTGATAGGCTATGTATTCATCTATAGGGATCTTCTTCATGCTGCGGATGTCCTTGAGCATCAGATAGACCATACGCTTCTCGTCAGGGCTGAGCCCGTCCCTGTTAGTGTCCAGAAATTCAAGAAGCTCAACTGCCTCGTCAGATGTGCTCTGCCTGTAGATCTCCTCAGAGAGGACAGACATTGAAACAGCTCTGTTGGCAGCTGTTTCCTTTGGAGCAGTCGTGCATCCGTCATAATAAATAAGCCCCATTGCATGCTCATAAGCAGCCATTTTACGCTGCAGCGCCATGAGCTGTTCACGGGCTTCATCAACAGTGATGTTTGTCATAAAAACAATACCTCCGGTAACTGATTAAGTGTATTATATTATAAAATAATCCCCGCTGATTAGCCACAGGCAGGACCATATTGGAATTCAATAAAAAAGCACTCAACAGAAAACTTGTAAAAATAGCGACTCCCATAGCCATACAGGGTATAGTCTCGGCGACCCTTTCCATGGTGGATAATATTATGGTGGGATTCCTGGGAGAAACCGAGCTTGCAGCCGTAGGCGTGGGGTCCCAGCTGTTTATGGTGCACTATCTTGTGCTGTTCGGAATACTTTCCGGTTCTGCGACTTTTATGGCGCAGTTCTACGGCACGAGGGACATGGCAAATATCCGCAAGGTCATAGGTTTTGACTTTACGCTCCTTGCCGCGCTCGGAGCGGTGATATTCGTACTGGTGAACTGCTTCACTGAAGGCATACTGTCTGTATATACCGAAGATCCTGCCGTAAAGGCGCTGGCCATGCAGTACGTGAAGATCAACAGCCTTTCGTTCCTGCTTCTCGCGGTATCTTCGCCTCTTGAGATGGCTTTCAAGGCGACCCAGCAGGTCAGGATACCGATGCTCATCAGCAACGTCATTTTCTTTACAAACATCGCCATCAACTACGTTCTCATCTTCGGTAAGCTCGGTTTCCCGAAGATGGGTGTTGCAGGTGCCGCAATAGGAACGGTCTCTTCAAGGATCATAGAAGTTCTCATGAACTCGTTTTTCGCTTTCCGCGCACGGAACGAATTCTGCGGGAAGGTAAGGAGCTATTTCGGATGGGACCGTGAGCTCATAAAGAGGATAATAAAGAATGCGACACCGACTACCATAAATGAGTTCTTCTGGAGCTTCGGACAGACGATGTATGTGGCAGCGTTCAGCCGCATAAGCACCACTGCATATGCAGCCTATCAGGCAGCAAATTCCATCTTCAACATATTCAACTTTGCAGCCTTCAGCATAGGAGATGCTGCTCTGATACTCATAGGAGAAAAACTGGGTGAGGGCGACATGGAATACACATGGAAGCTCTCTAAGCATCTCGTAAAAGCCTGCATACTTGCAGGACTTGCAATTGGAACAATAACCATATTATTGTCAGAACCGTTGTCAGGCATTTTCAAACTCTCCGAAGCCGGTAAAATGTATACTAAATACATCCTTATTGTGTTCGGCGCTACGATGGCAGCAGATCTCTTCAACGGTCTGCAGATAGCCGGCATCCTGAGGGCAGGCGGGGATACGAAATTCGCAATGATCTCCGAGAGCGCATGCATATGGCTCATAGCTGTGCCGCTGGCATTCACCGCATCGCTTGTATGGCATCTGCCTATTCATATGGCTCTGCTGGTGACCAGGACGGAAATGATAATCAGAGGCGCGATCCTCGCAAAACGTTATCTCTCAAAGAAGTGGATGAATACGGTAATAACAGATCTTTAGATCCGGTACGGGAGGGATCCTAGATGAAAAATAAAACCAGAAGACAATACCTGCTTGTCGTTTTTATATTTTTACTGTTCTATGCGGCTTTGCTTGCCGTGCTCGTCCTCTGCGAGAAGGATCAGCCGGATGCGCATATACACACTTTCGCCGATGCGCTCTGGTATTCGCTGGTCACGATCTCCACGGTAGGATACGGAGATGTCACGCCGGTATCGCCGGAAGGGCATATTATAGGAGTCATCTTCCTCCTGATGTCCATGGGAATACTGGTAGCGTTATTCGGATCTGTCGTATCAGTGCTCACCAGTGAGGGGCTTCCGATGCTCAGGCTGAGGTTCAGAAGACGCAGTAACTGGTACTATTTTGCGGATTTCACCTCTGAAGCGGACGTGCTTGCCAGGGATATCCTCCGCGAGGATCCCGACGGCGTCATTATTTTCGGTATAAACAAGGAAATGGAGATAGAGAAGCCGGACTATTCCTGTTATTTCATAAACGTATCTCCGGCAAGAATAGTGGCTCATAAGAAGGGCATCGGTGAAAGGTGCAAGCTGTTTTTCCTAGAAGAGGATGATATCGGCAGAAACCTCAAGGCCCTGAATGTCCATGAGCTTGATGCTGATGTATATGCCCGCACCATGAGCGGCACGGAGAAGATGTCGGGGAATGTGCATTTCTTTCACAGTTACGACTGCTGCGCCAGAAGCTACTGGAGAGAACATCCTCTGCATCACATGGAAGACATAATCGTGATCATCGGCTTCGGGAAATACGGGACGGCATTGCTTGAGCGTGCTATCCTCATGAACATCAACGACTCGGAATTCGATGTATCGTACCATGTCTTCGGTGACAGCACGCGCTTCAGACAGACTCACGTCAGCCTCGGTGCTGCAATGGGAATAAATGAGAAGCATCCGGGTCATGACAGCATATACTTCCATGATGAAAACTGGGAGAGCGCGCATGATCTTATCAGGCATGCGGACAGGATCATAATCTGCGATGACAAAGTGGAGACCGGCCTTGATATTTATTGGCAGATACAGCGTTTCTACAAGAACAAGGACAGGATACATATCAGAAGCAACCGTGTATCCCCGGGCGGAAACTATTTCGGTACTGATGAACAGATCTATACCGTTAATCAGATAATCCGTACAAGGCTCAATGATGCAGCAAGGCTGATGAACGACCTGTACCGCAGAAGTGTGAAGGAAAGCCTTGACTGGGATGAACTGAACGACAGGCTCAAGCAGTCCAAGATAGCTGCAGCCGACCATCTAATCATAAAGATGAGACTGCTTCTGAATGATCAGGTGATAACAGATCTGGATTATAAGACCTTCAAGGCTGCGTATGATTCGCTTTGCGAGGCGAAAAAAGATCCTGCAAAGCTCGATATGCTCCGCAGGATAGAACATGCGCGATGGGTGCGCTTCTATGCGTATTACAACTGGGAATACGGTCAGGTAAAGGATCCGTATAAGCGCGAAAATCCTATGATCTGTGAGTACGATGACATGACTGAAGCCCAGAAGGCATATCATGACCGCGCGTGGGATCTCATAGGCGAGATCGCCAGACAGCTGGGCAACAGCTGATATCAGCGCTTCCATGTCCTGACCGAGAAGAGGAAGAGGACAGGGAAGAGCTCGAGCCTGCCGGCCAGCATGTCAAATGACAGCACCAGTTTCGAGATGCCGGAGAACGACGCGAAATTTCCCGCCGGACCGACGATGCCGAGACCCGGCCCGATGTTGTTAATGCAGGCGATGACGCCTGTGACATTGGTCTCGAAAGGAAGATTGTTGAGTGATACCAGGATAACGCTGACTACCGTTACAAGACAATAGACGGTAAGGTAGATCAGGCAGGTGTTGAGTGTTTCTTCTTCAACGAGTCTTCCTTCAAAGCGGATGCTTTCCACTGACCTTGAGTGGATCATCCGGCGCATGCTTCTTCTGACCGTGCGGAGCAGCAGCATGACTCTCGAAACCTTGAGACCGCCGCCTGTGCTTCCTGCGCATGCGCCGATTAACATCAGCATGACGATGATGGTGCGCGAGTACTCCGGCCACTGGTCAAAATCCATGGTCCCGAAGCCGGTCGTTGTGATGATCGAAGCAACGGTAAAGAACGAATGACGTACAGCCTGATGGAGAGATCCGTACAGGCTGTTTATGTTTGCCGCAATGGTGATGACTGCAAACGCTACAAAGCCCAGATACCAGTGCAGTTCCTCGCTTCTGAAAGCAGATCTGACCCTTCTGAGGAAGATCAGATAATAAATGTTGAAGTTGACACCGAAGAGAAGCATGAATATCCCGATGACGACTTCAAAGTATTCGCTGTCATAGTAGGCTATGCTGGCGCCGTGATTCGAGAAACCGCCCGTACCGGCAGTTCCGAACACATTGATAAGACAGTCAAACAGAGGCATTCCTCCTGCAAGAAGAAGTACCAGGAGCAGCGCCGACATCGCAAAATAGATACCGTAGAGGATCACTGCGGTATCACGCATTTTAGGGACCAGCTTGGCAGAGGAAGGACCCGGAGATTCAGCCCTCAGAATATACATGCTCCGCTTTCCGCCGAGCGGGACTATTATCATGCTGAATACGAGTATTCCCATGCCGCCTACCCAATGGGTGAAGCTCCGCCAGAAGAGCATGGCATTGTCGAGCGATTCTATGTCCGTAAGTATGCTCGAACCGGTCGTTGTGAATCCGGAAACGGTCTCGAAGAATGCATCTATGAAGTCCGGTATCTGCCTGCTGATGACAAAAGGCAGACAGCCGAAGAAGCTGAGAAGCATCCATGAAAGGCCTGTGATGGCGAATCCTTCACGCGCGTAGATGCTGCTCTTTCCCGGCTTTACAAGGCTGAGAAGCGCGCCTGCTGCCGCAGTTATGGCGATCGTGATCAGGAACGCACTGACAGAAGCCTGCTCGTGATAGATCAGGCCAACGACCACGGGGATCAGAAGAAGGCCTGCTTCTATTAACAATATTTGTCCTACTGTATGTAATACTACTTTGGTTTTCATGAACTATTTGAGGATCATGGAAAGATCCGTCAGCTGCTTTAATGTTGTTGCTATGATGACATGGTCTCCCTGCTCGATGGTGTCGTTGCCTCGAGGGATGATCACGGAGCGGTTGCGCAGGATTGCGCATATAAGGATGCCTTCCCTGAACTTGAGATCCTTGAGAGGGATGCCGGTAAGGTCATCATGCTTTTCTTTAACTATGAATTCAAGAGCTTCGGCTGATTGCTCAGATATGCGGTAAACAGTCTCGACATTGCTGCTTCCCGCACTATCCGCAGCTCGCACGTAGCTTATGACTCGGCTCGTAACTATGTCGCGCGGGCATACTATGCTGCCGACCCTGTCTGCATCGATCAGATCGATCATGCTGTTCTTTGAGATCTTCGTTACGACTTTAGGAACGCCTTCACGCTCCGCGTACATACCCATAAGTATGTTGACTTCGTCTGTTCCGGTAAGGCTTATGAAAGCGTCTGCCGTATCGAGACCTTCTTCATCAAGGACATCGCGGTTCGTTCCGTCGGCATTAAGGACCAGAACATCAGGCAGGAGCTGGTTGAATTCTTCTGCAATATCGGTTTCTTTCTCGAGTATCACCGGCTTCATGCCTATCCCGTGCATCATGCGGATGAGGTAATACGCTATCATGCCGGCGCCGATAATGATGATATGCCTCGGCATGCGGCTTTTGATGCCGCAGAGTTTCAGGAAGTGCTCGGCCTCTTTCGGCTCTGCTGCGAAACTGATGACATCGCCTTTCATGAGCGTTGCATTGCCGTCAGGAATGAAAGTTGAACCATTTCTTCTGATCGCGCATACCAGAGCTTTTGAACTGTATTTGAGTGCAAGTTCCTGCAGTGTCATCGATGTGACCGGACCGTCTTCCGCCAGACGGAATTCCACGATCTCAAACAGACCGTGTCTGAACGGCTCCACGGACATAAGGCCCGGGAAACGCAGCACGGAGAATATCTCCTGAGCCGCATAGAGCTCAGGGTTGATCGTCATGGAAAGCCCCATGTCTTCTGAGAACACATCTATCTCATCGGCAAGCTCAGGCTTGCGGACACGGGCTATGGTATGAGAAGCACCGAGCTTTTTCGCAAGCAGGCAGCAGATCATGTTTACCTCATCGCTGTTTGTGGCAGCTATGACAAGATCGGCTGTTCCGGTACCTGCCTCAATGAGCAGATTCCTGTCCACCGCATTTCCGGCCAGACAGAGAACATCAAGACTGTTCTGTATGTCCAGTAGTTTTTTCTCGTTCCGGTCTATTGCGACTATTTTATGACCTTCCTGAGCCAGCTGCTCGATCAGGAGACTGCCGACTTTTCCGGTTCCGATCACAATGATTTTCACTTGGTTGCCTCACTCTCAAAAAGTAGTAATATATATAATATCTTTTGATAGACTTATACCACACGATTTTTGCACAAGCAAATAAAAACCGACCAGTGGAGCGCCGATGGACAGGAAAAAAATCACTCTTGGAATACTGGCACATGTAGATGCCGGCAAGACTACCTTGTCGGAGGCTTTGCTGTACCTTACGGGCGAGATCCGCAAGCCGGGCAGGGTGGACCACGGCAACGCTTTTCTTGATGACGATCCGATTGAAAGAAACAGGGGAATAACCATCTTTTCGAGACAGGCGCGGTTCAGCATCAAGGGTTCAGATGACAGTGAAACCGAGGTCACTCTCATAGATACTCCGGGCCACGTCGACTTCGCAGCTGAAATGGAGAGGTCTCTCTCAGTAATAGACTATGCTCTTCTTGTCATCAGCGGCTCTGAAGGCGTGCAGGCGCACACAAAGACTCTCTACCGCCTGCTGAAGGAGAGAAAGATCCCGGTATTTGCCTTTGTGAACAAGATGGACATAGCCGTAAGGAAAAAAGAGGATATCCTGAAAGAACTTGCGGATGACCTTGATGCCGGACTGGTCGATTTCAGCGGAGCTGATGAAAGATCGGAGGGGTTCACGGATGCCATAACTCTGTATTCGCCGGATCTCGCAGAGATCGTGCTCGACGGTGAGATGCCTGACGACGGGCAGATAGCAGACGCGGTGCTCAGAGGGGAACTGATCCCGTGCATGTTCGGATCGGCCCTGAAGATGGAAGGCGTTGAAGGGCTTCTTGAGGTGCTGGGAAGGTATACTAAAGAGCCTGTATACGGAGAAGAGTTCGGCGCAAGGGTATATAAAACCGCGGCATCAGATGAAGGTGAGAGGCTCAGCTTCATCAAGATCACAGGCGGTGAACTGAGAGTAAAAGATAAAGTAAAGATAAACAGTGCGTCGGGAGATGAGGACGGCGGCGAAGAGAAGGTGAACAGGATAATGCTGTTCTCCGGCAGCCGCTGCGTCCCTGTCGATTCCGCAGCGGCCGGCACGGTCTGCGCCGTGACGGGGCCCGACCGGGCCCTGCCGGGAGACGGCCTTGGCGTTGAGCCGCCGCTGAGCGGAGCTTCGATAAAGCCGTTCATGGTCTACTCGGTGAACGGACCGGAAGGCATGGACCCTTATCTTCTGATGAAAGACCTGAAACTGCTCGCAGAGGAAGATCCGATGCTCAACGTGTCGAGAAATCCTGACGGCAGCATAGATATAAGGCTCATGGGCCAGGTACAGCTCGAGGTGCTGCAGACCGTAATAAAAGAAAGATTCGGTTATGACGTCAGCTTCGGCACGGGCAGCGTGCTCTATCTGGAGACGATCGCCGGCAAATACGAAGGAGTCGGTCACTTCGAGCCTCTGAGGCATTACGCGGAAGTACATCTTATAGTGGAACCGGGCGAGCGGGGAAGCGGAGTGGTCATAACCAGCTCCGTCCCTGAAGATGAGCTGGCCGTCAACTGGCAGAGACTCATAATGACTCATCTCTATGAGAAAGAGCATACCGGTGTCCTGACAGGGTCTCCGCTGACAGACGTACGCATAACCCTGGCGGCAGGAAGAGCTCATGAGAAACACACCGTAGGAGGGGATTTCCGCGAGGCCACTTACAGGGCCGTCAGGAACGCCCTGATGCAGGCGAGGGCTGACGGCAAAGCGCTGCTGCTCGAGCCGTGGTGCGAGTATGAGATAGAGCTGCCTGCGCGCAGCGTGGGACGCGCGATGACAGACATAAGGCAGATGGGCGGAAGCCAGGATGATCTTGAGCAGGCAGAAGACACCGCAAAAATAAAAGGACGTGTGCCTGCATCCGAGGTCTCCGGATATCAGCTCACGCTCAACGGATACACCTCGGGTACAGGCCGCCTCTCGTGCACTCCGTGCGGTTATGACGAATGCCACAACTCAGCGTCTGTTATTGAAGAAAGCGGATATGATCCTGAAAGGGACGTTGAAAACCCTGCTGATTCCGTGTTCGTCAATCACAGCGGCAGCGACATCGTAAAATGGGACGATGTCGCAGAGCACATGCACATCGGAAGCGTTCTGAAACGCGCGGCATCATCTCCGGCATACGGACGGGTTCCGCAGCTGAACACAGCTTCAGCCGGAAGTCTCGATGTGAAAGAAGAAGCAAAGAGGCGGATAGCTGCCGAGAAAGAACTGAAAAACATATTCGAGCGCACCTACGGCGCTTCGAAAAAGACCCGCTACAGAGAAGCGCGCGAAAAAGATTACAGGATCAGGCCGGAGCTTACCGAAGAGGAGGCTGCAAGGAATGAAGCCCGCAATCAGGAGATAAAGGCGCGCCGTGAGCATAAAACGGCAAAGAGCGAAGACAAACCTGTAATGATACTGATCGACGGTTATAACATCATCTTCGCAGATGGGTACCTCAAGGATCTCTTCGCAAGAGACGGAGGCTCGGCCAGGGACCAGCTCCTGGACAGGCTGAGCAACTATGCCGGGTACACGGGATTCGAGGTAACGGTAGTATTCGATGCATATAACGTGGCTCAGGGTGAAGTGCGTGAGGAGAAGCGCAACGGAATAAACGTGGTCTTTACTGCGGAGAACGAACCTGCAGACATACGGATGGGAATAATGACCGATTCGGCAAGAGACCGTCAGATCTACGTAGTCTCATCGGACAGCCTCGTACAGCAGGACGCGTTCACTCACGGTGCTCTGAGGATATCCTCCCGCGAATTCCTCTCGGAACTGACTCGCACGGAGCAGGAAATAAGAGATCACCTGAGGAGAAACGATTGATTTGTTAACATCACGGTGCTATTTTTAAGCATTGGTAGTAAACAGAAAGGATAAGCGGAAAAATGAAAAGACACATCAGAAACATCCTTGTGGCACTCATGGCACTGTCACTCATCATGCTCGCGGGCTGCGGCGGGGGAAGCAGCGAACAGACTGAAGCTCCTGAAACTTCAGAGTCTGAAGCAACGGAAGAAGCGGTAACAGCGGATCCTATAGGCATCCATCATGCTGAGATCGTTATAAAGGACTACGGCACTGTATCAGTTGAACTCGACGGGGACACAGCTCCTATAACAGTACAGAACTTCATGGACCTCGCTAACGCAGGATTCTATGACGGACTCACGTTCCACCGCATAATAGACGGCTTCATGATCCAGGGCGGAGATCCTAACGGCAACGGAACCGGCGGATCAGACAAGAATATCGTCGGAGAATTTGAAGCGAACGGATATGCAAACAGCATCGCTCACACCAAAGGCGTTATCTCGATGGCAAGGGCGCAGGATCCGAACAGCGCAAGCTCACAGTTCTTCATCATGGTGGCGGATGCGCCTCATCTTGACGGACAGTACGCCGCATTCGGACATGTGACGGAAGGACAGGATGTGGTAGACAAGATCGCTGCAGATGCTGTTCCTGTTGACGACAACGGAACCGTGGCGCCTGAAGACCAGCCGGTCATCGAATCCATCAAGATCATCGACTGATAGCAGGAGCTTTTGTAGTATACTTATATTTGTTAACCGGTGCAGGCTGCGTGCCTGCAGAACAGGATAGAGAAAAAGGAGAAAAGAAATGATTAAGGAATTCAAGGAATTTATCAGCAAAGGCAGTGTAATGGACATGGCAGTAGGCATCATCATCGGCGGAGCTTTCACGAAGATCGTCACAGCTCTCGTTGATTCGATACTTATGCCTTTTATCGGTATCATCTGCGGAGGCAAGAGCGTTGCAGACATGTCGGTCAAAGTAGGAAATGCAGTGATCGGTTACGGTGCATTCATCCAGGCTATCATCGACTTCCTGCTGGTCGCACTGGTACTGTTCCTGATCCTCAAGGCATTCAATAAGGCAAAGTCCTTAGCTGTAAAGGAAGAGGAAGAAGCACCTGCAGAGCCTGAACCGGTTCCTGCTGATGTTGAGCTTCTGACAGAGATCCGCGACCTGCTGAAGGAGAAGAAGTAATACTTCCGGATTACAGGAAGAGACAGGGGGTATCATGGATAAAGAAAGACAGGCTAAATATATTGAACACCTGCAGAGGCTGATCAGAATAGAAACAGTATCTGATCCTGAATGCGGCAGCAGTGCCGAGAACTTTGCTGAGTTCCGTGAGCTTCTCTGGGAGCTTTTCCCGGCTTTGAAGGAAGTCTGCGAGCTGAGGGATTTTGACGGCGCGCTGCTCCTGAAATGGAAGGGAAACGATCCTACCAGGATGCCTGTTCTCTTCATGAACCACTACGATGTGGTTCCTGCCAGAGCGGAAGACTGGAAATACCCTCCGTTCGCAGCTGAAGTTGCCGACGGAAAGATCTGGGGAAGAGGAACGCTGGACGACAAGGGCGGACTCTGGGCCATGTTTGAAGCTGCAAACGAACTCGCTTCAGAAGGATTCGTACCGAGAGCAGACATCTGGTTCGAAGCTGACAACAGCGAAGAGACCTTCGGAACAGGTGCGCAGGCCGTGGCTTCATGGATGAAAGACCAGGGAATGCGCTTCGGAATGGTGCTGGATGAAGGCGGCGACATAGTCCGTGAACCTATAAAAGGAGCAAAGGGGACCTTCGCCATGATAGGCGTTGGCGAAAAGAGCGTTGTGAACCTGAAGTTCACGGCAAGATCCACAGGCGGACATGCTTCCACTCCTGAGAAGAACACTCCTCTGGCAAGACTGGGAAAATTCATGGCTTATGTCGACAGGCATCAGGTATTCGACGTGGACATGCCTCATCCTGTAGCGGAAATGCTGAAAATACTCGGACAGTACATGGGCAGGACCGGCAAGATCCTTGACAGGGCAGGCAAGAGGGAAAAAGCTCTTGCAAGGCTGCTCCCTGCGATCAGTTCGACTGCCGGAGCGATGGTATCGACCACGATAGCGTTCACCATGTGCGGAGGCGGAGAGGCCGTCAATGTCATACCGAGCGAAGCCTGGGTGATAGGAGACATGAGATGTTCCCATCATCAGGGCCAGGAAGATTCGATCAGAGCTATCACTAAGATAGCCGGAAAGTTCGGCCTTGAGACAGAAGTGATCCAGAGAGAGCCTGAGTCCAGACTGTCGGATTTCAGGGGAGAGGCTTTCCTGCTCGTCAGACAGGCTGTCAGGACCTGTGTGCCTGGTGTCGATGACTGCACACCGTATGTCATGACCGGCGGTTCGGACGCGAGGTTCTTCGACGGACTGACAGACCAGTGCATAAGGTTCCTGCCGTTCACCATCGATGCGGAGCAGCTGGATTCCATACACGGAATCAACGAGTACGTTTCGACGGATACGCTCGTGCCGGCTGTCGATTTTTACAGATTCATGTATCAGAATGTCTGATAAAGGGAGAATGCAGCCATGTCAGGCAAGGGAAGGAGAGACAACAGCGACGGCATCAATATAGGTGTCAGGTCGTTTCTGATAGCCATCGGGATCATCTTCGTCCTGATGGTGGCAACATATATACTTACTCTTGTTGTGCCCGGCGGTGAATACGCCAGAGTGCAGGACGCGTCGGGCAACATGGTCATAGATACGGAGGCCGGGTTCCATTATACGGAGGGAGGAATACCTTTCTGGAAGTGGCTCCTGTCTCCTTTTCTTGTCCTCGGGGCAGAGGGCTCCGGGACCATCATCGCCGTCCTGATATTTCTGCTGGTCATAGGAGGGGTGTTCAACTCGCTGACTGCCTGCGGGATGATGAACTACATGCTCGGCAAGATCGTCGACAGGTTCGGCAATGTCAAGTACAGGCTCATGACCATATTGATATTCTTCTTCATGGCTCTCGGCTCGCTGGTGGGGTCATTTGAAGAGGTGATACCTATGGCGCCGATAGTAGTGGCGCTGTCGATGGCTCTCGGATGGGATGCAGTCACCGGTGTGGCGATCTCGCTTCTGGCCACAGGCTGCGGTTTTGCAGCCGGCATAGCCAACCCGTTCACCATCGGGGTCGCGCAAAGCCTGGCAGGACTTCCGATGTTCAGCGGCATGTGGCTCAGAGTGCTGTCTTTCGTTCTGATCTATGCGCTGCTGCTCTGGTTTATCAGAAGCCATGCGAAAAAAGTCGAGAGGCCTGTTGAGGAAGGCGGCGCCGGCATTGAGTACATGCAGGATGACCGCATGGACAAAGGCCTCAGGGTGTTTGCCGTGATACTCGGCATAGGAATACTCATAGTTCTCAGCTCCGGATTCATAAAGGCGCTGCAGGACTACACTATGATAATAGTGGCGCTGATGTTCCTCTCCGCGGGAATAGCATCGGTGCTCATATCAGGGACAGGGCTCAGGGAGCTCGGAAGGACCTTCCTGAACGGGATAATAGCCATTGCTCCGTCCATACTGATGATACTCATGGCCTCGTCCATCAAATATACGATGACCGAGGCAAAGATACTCGATACTCTGCTCTACAGGGCAGAGCTGATGGCAGGAGGAATGTCAAAGGCAGGCGTGGTGCTCTTCATCTACGCGATATGCCTTGTCATGAACTTCTTCATATCGTCGGGCTCGGCGAAGGCATTCCTGCTCATACCTATAATCGCGCCTCTCGCGCAGCTCTTCGGGATAAACATGCAGCTCGCGATAGTGGCGTTTGCGTTCGGCGACGGATTCAGCAATGTGATATATCCTACCAACGCCGGACTTCTGATCACGCTCGGACTTTCCGACGTGAGCTACGGAAAGTGGTTCAGATATTCATGGAGATTCCAGCTTCTGAACCTCATTCTTACGTCGGCGATCCTGATGTTCGGACTCGCCGTCGGATACTGATTTTTTTTAAAAGGGACTAAAAAAATGAACGGATACGAAAAAGAAAACATCGAAAGACTGAGACCTTATCTCGCGGAATGTACCGTTCTTCTTAAAAAGAACGGTGCTTTTCCACTTGAAGGTCCGTGCTCAATAGCAGCAGCCGGAAGCGGAGTCAGAGACACCGTAAAAGGCGGCACCGGATCGGGAGAAGTGAACTCCAGATATTTCGTGAACATAGAACAGGGCCTTAAGGACGCAGGGTTCACCATTACGAACCCGTTCTGGCCTGACATGTACAGTGCTTTCAAGGAGAAGGCGCGCAGGGATTTCGTAAAAGGAATAAGAAAAAAAGCGCGCAGGGAGAAGACGAACATCATATCGGCTTCAATGGGCGCCGTCATGAAGCAGCCTGAATACTTCATTCCTCTCGATTACTCCGCAGATGCCGCGGTTTATGTGGTGTCAAGGATATCCGGAGAGGGCAATGACAGGCTGGCTGAAAAGGGAGACTTCATGCTCACCGACAGCGAGGTGAGGGACATACTCGCGCTCAATAAGCACTATGACAGGTTCATGCTGGTGATAAATGCAGGAGGTCCGGTAGACCTCAGCCCTGTAATGGAAGTGGGCAATATCCTGGTGCTCTCCCAGCTTGGAGTCGAGACCGGAGCTGCTCTTGCGGACATTCTGCTCGGAAAGGCATATCCTTCGGGCAAGCTTGCAACCACATGGGCGGCTGTGGAAGACCAGTGCACCGCAGGAGACTTCGGTGACAGGGATGACACCAGATACAGAGAGGGCATCTACGTCGGATACCGCTTCTTTGACACATTCGGACTGGACACGCTGTTCCCGTTCGGATACGGACTCGGGTATACGGACTTTTCCGTCGGAAAAGCAAGCGTAAAAGTGAACGGCCCGGAGGTGGAAGTATCTGCAAGGATCACGAACAAAGGCGGATACAGAGGCAAGGAGACCCTGCAGGTGTATGTTTCATGCCCGCATGGAAAGCTCGACAGGGAATCAAAGAGCCTTGCCGGATTTGCCAAGTCCGGAGAACTCGAGCCTAAAAAGAGCCAGACGCTGAAAGTAAGGTTCGATATAAGGGACCTCGCAGGCTTCGATACAAAGAGCGCATCCTACGTTCTTGAAAAGGGAGAATACATAGTACTGGCGGGTACAGACAGCGCAGGTGCAAAACCGGCAGCTGTCCTGACTCTTGATGAGGACTTTACAGTACTGAAGGCAGAGAGTCTTTTTGACGGAGCTGACTTCAACGACCTCAGGGGATTCGACTCAAGGGACATAGATGCTGACAAGGTCCCGGCGTATAAGCTCGATCTCTCGGGATGCAGGACAGAAGAACTCGGGAAAAGGAACAGCATTGAAATGGCTGCTCTGGTCCCGGACGGACTTACTGTTGAAGACCTGGCGGTCATGAATGTCGGAGACTTCAAGTCCAAAAGGCTGTCGATAGCGTTCGTCATAGGGGAGGCTTCACAGGGCGTTGCCGGCGCAGCAGGCGAATCCTGCAGGAGGTTCATGGACATGGGCGTGGACAGCATCGTTATGGCTGACGGCCCTGCCGGAGTGCGCATCTCAAAGCGTTACTATGAAGACGCAAAGGGAAAGCACTCCATAGGATCGACCCTGCCTGAGACCATGCTCGACATGTTCCCGGGATTCCTGAGGAAGCTCCTTGACAGGGAGCCTAAGGCGAAAAAAGGAAGGGTATTCAGGGAACAGTACTGTACCGCAATACCGATCGCGACGGCGATAGCTCAGAGCTGGAACACTGATTTTGCAGAAATGTGCGGAGACATAGTCGGAGGAGAGATGGACATCTTCGGCATCGACTTTTGGCTCGCTCCGGCTCTTAATATACACAGAAATATCCTCTGCGGACGCAATTTCGAGTATTTCTCGGAAGATCCGCTTATCAGCGGAAGGTTCGCTGCAGCCCTCACGAGGGGAGTGCAGAAGCATCCGGGACGCGGCGTCACCATAAAGCACTATGCTGCCAATAATCAGGAGACCAACCGCTATGCCAACAACAGCATCATAAGCGAGAGGGCGCTCCGCGAGATCTATCTCAAAGGATTCGGCATCTGCATCAGGGAGTCAGACCCTATGGCGGTCATGACCTCCTACAATCTGCTCAACGGGGAGCACACTTCGGAGAGCAGGGAACTCGCAGAAGTGCTGTTCAGAGAATTCGGATTTGACGGACTGATCATGACCGACTGGGTTGTCGGAGGAGACATGCTGCTCATGAAGGGTTCAAAATACGGTACGCCTGATGCAGCAAAAGTGGCGGCAGCGGGCTGCAGCCTGTTCATGCCGGGCCATAAAGGAGACTATGATCAGATAATCAAGGGACTTAAAAACGGCACCGTCTCCGTGCAGCAGCTCAGAGAAAATGCCGGACGTATCATGCATGTAATGAAAAGACTCGGAAAATGAGTCCTGTTACAGGAACAGTTCCAGGATGAGTACCGTGACGCATCCGAGTACTGCAACGGTGAAGAGTCCCTGACCGAACCAGGCGGCGGCTATGCATACTATGAGAGCCGCTGCTCCCGCGAGAGGTGACTGGGTCGCCTCAACGATCGCCGGGAATGTCATGACCGCAAGGGTCACGTAAGGGACATAATAAAGGAATGATTGGAAGAACCGGTTTTTGACCGGTTTTTTCATTATGAGTGACGCGGCCACGCGCATGAGCCAGGTGGCGAACGCCATTACAAGAATGTATATATAGGCGTTAATCTGCATCTGCCGCACCTCCTTCAGTATCCTCGGTCCTGCGCGGGAACAGAGCCGCGAAGGCAGCGGAAATGACAATGGTGAGAAGTATGGTGCGGTTGCCCTGCGACATTGCCGAAATACCCGGCAGATGAACTGACGCGTATGAAAGCGAAAAGCTCACGGCTACTGCTGCAAGCACGGCTTTGTCCCTGCGCGCAGGGGGTATTATCACTGCGATGAACATGCCGAAAAGAGCAACGCTGAGCGCGCTTACTATGCGCAGCGGCAGTATGTTGCCCATGGATATGCCGAGTGCCGTGCCCAGCGCCCACATAGGTACTGCGGCTATGAGAGCTCCGAATGTGTAGTAAGGGGTAGGGACACCGGGCCTTGCTATGGTTATACCGAATATCTCATCAGTGATACAGGTGCCTACAAGAAGCCGCGTCCTGAGAGGAGTGCCCTCCGGCATCCTCTGGTTGAGAGCGAATCCCATGAGTATGTAACGGGCATTGATGATGAACATCAGCACCATGAGCTCAATCAGGGTAGTGTTTGTGGCGTAAAGGGCGAAGCCCATGTACTGACCTGCGGAAGCATAAGTGATCATGCTCGCAAAGAATCCCTGGAACGCGCTGAACCCGTAATCGCGGGCAGCTATTCCCAAAGAAAAAGCAACGGCAAAGTATCCGAAACCGATCGGAATGCCGTTTCTGTATCCCTGCATGAATATGTCGCGATTGCTGCTGCCGGTCACCGTAAACCCCTTTGCTCTTAAATGTTCTTACTGTCGTATACTTTACCACATCAGACACTGAATGTGCTAAAATAACTATGTATGAGATTAAACACAGAGGGGGCATTTATAAAAATATGAGCAGTAAAAGATGGTTATATCTCGGCATGGGAACGCTCACACTGCTGTTCCTTGGACTTATTTATGCATGGTCGATATTCAGAACGCCTATAGGAGAGCTGTTTCCTGACTGGAGCATTTCACAGCTGTCACTTACATTCACCATTTCAATGATATTCTTCTGCCTGGGCGGATTCGCAGGCGGACTGATGAGCAAGAAGCTCAGCATAAGAGCAAGGATGCTGATATCCGCTGTCATGCTGCTGATCGGATTCTTTATGGTTTCGACTGTAAAAACGGATTCTCCGGGAGCGAGCCTGACGATGCTCTATATATTCTACGGAGTATTCGGAGGCGGCGGCGTTGGAGTCGCTTACAACGGAGTCATCGGTACCCTTAACAAGTGGTTCCCGGACAAGGTCGGACTGGCATCGGGCATAATGCTCATGGGCTTCGGACTCGGCGGACTCGTTCTGGGTTCGGTAGTGAACTCAATGATAGGATCCATGGGCATACTCCCTGTGTTCAGGATACTGGGAATAGTCATCTGCGTCGTGTGCGTGCTCGCAGCGCTTATCATCAAGGCTCCGGATGCAGAGGACGCTGAAGAACTTGCTGCCCTGGCTGCTTCCGCATCGAAAGGTAAGGACTCAGGTAAAAAGGCTGCGGCAAACGTCAGAAACTACTCTGCAGGAGAAATGCTGAAGACTCCGAAGTTCTGGTTCTTCACGATCTGGGCGATACTGCTCAACTCGGCAGGTCTTCTGGTCATCAACAGTGCCGCCAATATCTCTGTTGCTTTCGGAGGCGCTGCTATACTGGGCATGATAGTTTCGCTCTTTAACGGAGCCGGACGTATCATCGCGGGCAACAACTTCGACAGATTCGGAAGATTCACATCGACTCTCGTAAACAATGCCTTCATGCTGGTCGCCGGCGTACTTCTGACACTGGGCGGCATGACAGGAGCTTACATATTCATACTCTGCGGACTCGTGTTCGTCGGACTTGCTTACGGAGGCTGCCCGACCATCACATCGGCATATATAAATAAAGCCTTTGGGCCTGCCAACTTCCCGACGAATTTCAGTATCGCAAACTTCAGCCTCATACCGGCTGCCACAATAGGACCGATGATCTCTTCAGCTCTCCTTGAGTCGGCGGGAGGCAGCTACAACACAAACTTTTACGCGATAATAGGCTTCTCCGCAGCGGCAGCCGTATTCTGGGTGCTGCTCAACGGTGCGAGCAAGGATGAGAAATAAGAGGGGTAAAGCATGGACTATGATGTAATAATCGTCGGAGCAGGACCTGGCGGAATATTCGCTGCGTATGAGCTCACGAAGGAAGATAACGGACTTAAGGTCGCCGTATTCGAAGCGGGCAAAAAACTTGAGGAGAGAAAGTGCCCGATAGACGGAGTAAAGATCAAGAGCTGCATAAACTGCCCGAGCTGTTCGATAATGAGCGGCTTCGGCGGCGCCGGAGCTTTTTCCGACGGCAAATACAATATAACGAACGATTTCGGAGGCACACTTCACGAATACATCGGCAAGGATGAAGCCATAAGCCTGATGAAATATGTTGACGAGATCAACATGTCTCACGGCGGGGAGGGAACAAAGCTGTATTCAACAGCTAACTCATCATTCAAGACACTCTGCCGTCAGAACAACCTGATACTTCTCGATGCGTCCGTAAGGCATCTCGGAACGGACATCAATTATGTGGTTCTCGGAAATCTTTTTGAAGAACTCAAGGACAAAGTCGATTTCAGATTCAGGACTCCGGTGGAGCACATCGAGGTTGTCGACGGAGGCTATCTGGTAAAGACAGCCAAAGAGAACTTCACCTGCAAAAAATGCGTCGTTTCCGTAGGAAGAAGCGGAAGCAAGTGGATAGAGGAGGTCTGCCGCGAGCTCGACATCCCTACGGAGTCAAACAGGGTCGACATAGGAGTCAGAGTCGAACTGCCTGCGGAGCTGTTCGCACACCTGACAGATGAACTCTACGAAAGCAAGATCGTTTACAGGACCGAGAAATTCGAGGACAAGGTGAGGACCTTCTGCATGAACCCGCGCGGAAGTGTCGTCAATGAGAACACGAACGGGATCGTAACGGTAAACGGCCACAGCTATGAGGATCCCGCAAAGCAGACAAACAATACCAACTTTGCCCTGCTGGTATCGAAGCACTTCTCGGTGCCGTTCAAGGACAGCAACGGTTACGGCGAGAGCATCGCAAGACTCTCCAACATGCTGGGCGGCGGAGTCATCGTGCAGAGGTTCGGCGACCTCATCAGAGGCAGGAGAACCAACTACAAGAGGCTGGCAGGCAGCTTCGTTACACCGACATTGAAGGCGGAACCGGGCGACCTGAGCCTGGTGCTCCCGAAGAGGATACTCGACGGCATTATCGAGATGATATATGCTCTCGACAAGATCGCTCCGGGTACGGCAAATGACGATACGCTTCTTTACGGAGTGGAAGTTAAATTCTACAACATGGAAGTCAGCGTCAATGAACGTCTGGAGACAAAGCATGCAGGTCTCTACATGATAGGAGACGGCAGCGGCGTTACTCACTCACTTTCACACGCTTCTGCAAGCGGCGTGTTCGTGGCAAGAGATATATTGAGACAGTTTTAATATTAGGAAAGGAGCACGGCATCCATGAAAAACGTTAAATGTCTTAAATGCATAAAGTGCGGAAAGGAATACGAAGCTCTTCCTGACGCAACTACGTGCGAATGCGGAGGCATCCTCGATGTTATCTATGACTATGATTACATCAGGGAAAACTTCACTCCTGACGACATATCGTCCAGTGACAACTACACGATGTGGCGTTACCGCCCGTTCCTCCCTGTGGAGGAGGACACAGTTCAGCCGCCTCTGAGAGTAGGCTGGTCGCCGCTTTACGAGGAGCCGAGAATGGCAGAAAAGCTCGGTATCAGAAAGTTCTGGCTCAAGGACGACGGTCTCAATCCGACAGCTTCACTCAAGGACAGAGCCAGCTCCATGGGAGTAGCTAAGGCTATCGAGGCGGGCTATGATACGATAGCATGTTCCTCGACAGGAAACGCTGCGAGCTCGCTGGCAGGCAATGCAGCAGCGGCAGGACTCAAGACCTACATTTTCGTTCCTGAGAGAGCTCCTATCGGCAAAGTGGCACAGCTTCTGATATTCGGAGCAAATGTCGTTTCGGTCAAGGGCAATTACGAGGAGACATTCGAACTTTCAAAAGCAGCTATTGACGAATATGGCTGGTATAACAGAAACGCTGCCATCAACTGCTATCTGATGGAAGGCAAGAAGACCGTTGCTCTTGAGATAGCCGAGCAGCTGGGATGGGAGATCCCTGACTACGTCGCTCTTTCAGTCGGTGACGGATGCACTATCGGCGGAGTCTGGAAAGGTTTCAAGGACCTGTACAATGCAGGATTTACAGACAAGCTTCCTAAGCTCATCTCAGTGCAGTCGGTCAACACATGCCCTATCAACAGGGCTGCCCGTACCGGCGAGCCTTGGGAACCAATGGAGGAGAACACTCTTGCGGATTCAATCTCGGTAGGCGTACCGCGCAACCCTGACAAGGCTATCAATGCGATACTCGAGTCGGGAGGAATACCGGTTGAAGTAACCGATGATGAGATCCTTGAAGCAATGAGAGTCACGGGCAGAGAATGCGGTGTGTTCGGCGAGCCAGCGGGCGTGACCGGCATGGCAGGACTTACAAAGCTCTGCAGAGAGGGAAAGATACCTGCAGACGCAAGCGTCGTGGCCATAGTAACAGGTAACGGACTTAAGGATACCGCCAACGGGATCAAGGCAGCAGGTGAGCCTGTAAAGCTTGAGCCGGATATCGACAAATTCCGTGCATACTATGAAGAGCTGAACAAATAAAAAGATACCTGCGAAAACATATATATTTATTGACAGATAAAAAATTTTTTGGCATCATAAAAATATACGAGAAAAATTAATGTCACATTGAAATATACTGTTTATTGTTAAAAATCACGGAGGTACAAAATGCTTGATCTCACTATTTATGAAAAGGGCTTAAAGAACAACATCGAGCGTGCGAAAGCCCAGAACATCATCCTGCCGACTATCGATCAGCAGATGCATCCTGAAAAGGTTCCTGAAAAGATCCTGGAGAAGCTTAAAAAGACAGGCCTCTGGGACATCGATCCTGTAAACCTTTTCCGTATCACATGGAAGAACGAGCAGAAAGAATCCGGCGGACTTTTCCACGGTCCTAACTATATCGTTATTCCGCCTGAACTCTCGGGCGTAAAGTGCCGCATCATCTGCATGATCGGCAAGTGGTTCCCGACAGGCTGCCACAAGGTAGGCGCATCCTACGGATGCCTCGTACCTGAGCTCGTTACAGGTCAGTTCGACTCCGGCTACCACAAGGCAGTATGGCCTTCAACAGGCAACTACTGCAGAGGCGGCGCATTCGACAGCGCACTTCTCGGAGTTTACTCGATCGCCATCCTTCCTGAGGGAATGAGCCGCGAGAGATTTGACTGGCTCAAGAACGTTGCCAGCGAAGTCATCGCTACACCTGGAACAGAGTCCAACGTTAAGGAAATCTTTGACAAGACTCACGAGCTGAGAGCTACAAGAGAAGACGTATGGATCCTCAACCAGTTTGAGCAGATGGGCAACTACATGTGGCATTACAATGTAACAGGTAATGCTATCGCTGAGGCATTTGAAGAGATGAAGAGACCTGGCGACAGATTCGCCGGCGCAGCTTTCACATCAGGCTCAGCAGGAACCATGGCTTCCGGAGACAGACTGAAAGAGCTCTACCCGACAGCTAAGCTTGCAGTAGGCGAAGCACTCCAGTGCCCGACACTCCTCGACAACGGATTCGGTGCACACAGGATCGAAGGTATCGGCGACAAGCATGTTCCATGGATCCACAACATCAAGAACACTGACATGGTCATCGCCATCGACGACGAAGATTCGCAGAACCTCCTCAGACTCTTCAACGAGAAGGTCGGACGCGACTACCTCAAGGAGCAGGGAGTCGATCCTGAACTCGTTGATCTCCTCGGATACTTCGGCATCAGCGGCATAGCCAACCTGCTCTGCTGCATCAAGATGGCCAAGTACTATGAGCTGACAGAGAACGACGTACTGGCAACAGTAATGACAGACTCCTCAGTCATGTACCAGTCCAGGATCAAAGAGCTCCAGGACGAGCAGGGCGAGTACACACACGAAAAGGCTGCTCTCCACTACAACAAGCACATCCTCGACGAGAAGGCAGACAACCTCCTCGAGCTCAGATATGTTGACCGCAAGAGGATCCACAACCTCAAGTACTACACATGGGTCGAGCAGCAGGGCAAGACTGTTGATGAGATCAATGCACTGTGGTATGACGAAGCCAACACATGGGGCGCTCTCAGAAAGGAAAGAGAGAAAGTCGACGAGCTCATCAACGAGTTCAACGAGGCTACAGGACTGCTCAAGAACCTGTAAAACACCTGAAAATTATGCAAAAAACACAAAGGAGGCTGTCACGGACAGCCTCCTTTTGTTTATATAAATAAGAGTAAAAATACATTTGAAACATAAAACCATTTTGCTTATTTTTCTTGTCTTTACAGATGCTAAGAATTATAATTAATTCATCATAAACCTATCTACTGATACGTTAGGATACTATACTCAAAATGTATTCAGTAGAGTTTTCTGTGTATTTATATAACAGGGAGGATAATGATTATGAAGAAAAGACTTATTGCTTTATTGGTTTGCTTAGTAATGGTAATGATGCCAATGCTGGCAGCCTGCGGCGGCGGCGGAGATTCTGCCGGCGGTGATGAGGGCGGCGATGCTGCTGCAATGAAGGTCGGCCTGATCACACTTCACGATGAGAACTCCACTTACGATAAGAACTTCCTCGATGCATTCCAGGAATCCTGCGATAAGATGGGAGTAGAAGCTATCATCATGAAGAATGTTCCTGAAGGACAGGAATGCTATGATGCAGCAGGCGAGCTCGTAGATAAGGGTTGCTCACTTATCTTCTCCGACTCGTTCGGCCATCAGGGATTCATGCTCCAGGCAGCTAAAGACAACCCGGATGTTCAGTTCGTAAGCTGCACAGGCGACAACGCTCTGGTTGCAAATCAGGACAACTTCCACAATGCATTCGCTTCGATCTATGAGGGCCGTTATCTTGCAGGTGTTGCTGCAGGCATGAAGCTCAACGAGATCAAAGAGGCAGGCAAGCTTAAGGGCGACGTACCTAAGATGGGTTATGTAGGCGCGTTCACATACGCTGAGGTAGTATCCGGATACACATCCTTCTATCTCGGAGCAAAGAGCGTTTGCCCTGACGTCGTAATGGACGTTACATTCACAGGTTCATGGTATGATGAGACAGCTGAGAAGGAAGGCGCTAACAAGCTGATCCAGGGCGGATGCGACCTCATCTCACAGCACGCTGACTCCATGGGAGCTCCTACAGCATGCAAAGAGGCTGGTATCCCTGACGTTTCCTACAACGGAAGCACAATGGAAGCTTGCCCGGATTCCTACATCATTTCGTCCAAGATCAACTGGTCACCGTTCTATGAATATGCAATCACAGCAGTTCAGAATGGAGAGGCATTTGACACAAACTGGACAGGCACACTCGACACAGGTTCGGTTCAGCTGACAGAGCTCAACGAGAACGTTGCTGCTGAGGGTACTGCTGAGAAGCTCGAAGAGGTTGAGGCAGGCCTGAAGGACGGATCGATCCACGTATTCGACACAAGCACATTCACAGTAGACGGCAAGACACTTGACTCCTACAAGGCAGACGTAGAGGCTGATGAGAACTATGAGCACGAGACAGAGGTTATCTCTGACGGATACTTCCATGAGTCTGAGTACAGATCGGCTCCATACTTCGACCTGCAGATCGATGGAATCAACCTGCTCGATACAAACTTCGGCTAAACCATAACTAATTAAGAAGGCATTTCAATAGTGATGACCGGTCCCGCTTCGTGCGGGACCGGTCAAATTATAAAAAACAAGATTCGATATCGGAAAGGGGAGATTATTTTGCAGGACAGCAGAACACCCGCAGTTTCGATGAGAAACATTACAAAGACATTCGGACCTGTAGTCGCCAATAATAAGGTCAATCTGGACATTTACCGCGGTGAGATCTTATCTCTTCTCGGCGAGAACGGCTCCGGTAAAACTACTCTGATGAATATGCTCTCAGGTATCTATTATCCTGACGAGGGTGAGATTTTTATTGACGGACAGCCTGTTCAGATATCATCCCCGAAAGATGCCTATGATTACGGCATAGGCATGATCCACCAGCATTTTAAACTGGTCAACGTATTCACTGCAGCACAGAACATTATTCTGGGTATCAGTGAATCAGAAGGCAAGAAGATACCGAGATGGAGCAAGCTCGATATTGAAAAAGCTTCGCAGAAGATTCGCGAGATCTGCGATGCTTACGGATTCGATGTCGATCCTAATCAGAAAGTATATGATATGTCGGTATCTCAGAAGCAGACAGTAGAGATCGTCAAGGTCCTTTATAAGGGTGCGGATATCCTTATTCTTGACGAGCCTACGGCTGTACTGACTCCGCAGGAAACGGAGAAACTTTTCAAAGTCCTCCGTAACATGAGAGAAGACGGAAAGACCGTCATCATCATCACACATAAGCTGCACGAGGTAGAGGCGATATCTGATAAAGTCGCGATACTGCGTAAAGGCGAGTATATCGGAACACTGATAACAAAGGAGACCAACGCTCAGGAAATGACCAACATGATGGTAGGGCGTGAGGTCAAACTGAACATAGACAGACCTGAACCTAAGAACGTCAAGCCAAGACTCGAGATAAAGGGCCTTACGGTAAAGACTGAGGACGGGATCACTAAGCTCGATGATGTAACCTTCACTGCAAATACCGGAGAGGTGCTCGGCATTGCCGGAATATCCGGATGCGGACAGAAGGAACTTCTTGAGGCGATCGCAGGACTTCAGCCAATCGAAAAGGGCGAGATCCTTTACGTCGAAGATGACGGTTCCAAAACGAACCTCGTCGGCATGGATTCGCTCGAGATCGACACCAAGGGCGTCTCACTTGCTTTCGTTCCTGAGGACAGGCTTGGTATGGGACTTGTAGCAAACATGGACCTGGCAGACAATATGATGCTCAGGTCATTCAGAAGAAAGGGAAGCATCGCCGGCTTCACAGACCGTAAGACACCTAGAGAACTTGCGGAGAAGGTCGTTGAAGAACTTGAAGTCGTCACACCGGGAATCGAGACTCCGGTACGCCGGCTGTCCGGCGGTAACGTCCAGAAAGTGCTCGTAGGCCGTGAGATAGCCATGAACCCTACTGTGCTTATGTCGGCATACGCAGTCAGAGGACTGGACATCAATGCTTCTTATACCATTTACGATCTTATAAACCAGCAGAAGGAACGCGGAGTAGCCGTAATATTCGTCGGAGAAGACCTTGACGTACTGCTCGAGCTCAGTGACCGCATTCTGGTTCTGTGCGGAGGCAAGGTGAGCGGGATCGTTGACGGCAGGACGGCTGACAAGAACAGCGTCGGACTGCTCATGACAAAAGTCGGAGGTGGTGAAATTGGATAAGCAAAAGAAAGAACCTTTGATCCATATCACTAAGAGAAAGGCGATCTCGAAATCGCACGAATGGGGCATCCGTCTCGGCAGTATCCTGATCGCTCTCATAGTCTGCGCGTTCATCACAACCATCACTACACATCTGAACCCTATCAGCGTATACGGCGCTATGTGGGAGGGCTCTTTCGGAAGCCCGAGAAAGATGTGGGCACTTCTCAAGGAACTGTCCATTCTGCTGATGGTCTCTGTAGCGCTGGCTCCGGCTTTCAAGATGAAGTTCTGGAACCTCGGTGGCGGCGGCCAGGTAATGGCAGGCGTACTTGCCACTGCCGCATGCATGATAACGCTTGATGATAAACTTCCTAACGGAGCGCTCATACTTGTATCACTTATTGCAGCCCTTGCTGCAGGCGCTCTCTGGGCATTCATCCCTGCATTCTGCAAGGCAAAATGGAACACCAACGAGACCCTCTTTACACTGATGATGAACTACGTAGCTACACAGATCGTAGCGTACTACATCATCATCTGGGAGAATCCTAAGGGCTCCGGCAAGATCGGAATCATCAATCCTAATACTAATGCCGGCTGGCTCCCTGTAGTAGCAGGAAAGCAGTATCTCCTGCCGGTGCTGGTATCGATCCTTGTGACCATATTCATGTACATCTATCTGAGGTACAGTAAACAGGGTTACGAGCTCTCGGTAGTAGGTGAGAGCCAGAACACCGCGAGATACGTAGGTATCAACGTAGGAAAGGTAATAGTCCGTACGCTGGTGCTCTGCGGACTGATCTGCGGTCTTACAGGATGGATGCTTGTTGCCGGTACTGACCATACAATGACAACCACGATCGAAGCCGGCAGAGGCTTCCTCGGAGTCATGGTCGCATGGCTGGCTCACTTCAATCCTATCGGAATGATACTTTCCGGACTGCTGATGGTATTCATGAGCCGCGGCGGTGCTGAGATATCCACTGCATTCGGACTGAACAACTCGTTCGGAGATATCCTTACCGGAGTCATCCTGTTCTTCGTAATCGGAAGCGAGTTCTTCATCAATTACCAGGTGCATTTCCGTAAGTCGCACGGAAAGGAGGCTGCAAATGTTTAGTCTGATAACATTTATACCAAGAGCAATCGTGCAGAGTGTACCGCTTCTGCTCGGCTGCGTAGGTGAGACCTTAAACGAAAAAGCCGGCAGCCTTAACCTCGGTATTCCGGGTGTCATGTATGTAGGCGCAATCTCAGGTGTAATCGGATCGTTTATTTATGAAAATTCAGCAGCTCATTTCAATCCTGTGATAGGCCTGCTGATACCAATCCTATGCTGTATGCTGGGTTCACTGCTGATGGGACTGCTGTTCTGCTTCCTCACCGTAACTCTCAGGGCAAACCAGAACGTAACAGGACTTGCCATGACGACGTTCGGTGTAGGTTTCGGAAACTTCTTCGGCGGATCCATCATGAAGCTGACCGGAAGTGAAGTTCCTTCCATCATTCTTTCAGCAACCAGTAAGGCGTTCAAGACACCGCTGCCGTTTGCAGGAAAAGCCGGAGCGATAGGCAAACTGCTGCTGTCATACAGCTTTATGACATACGTGGCTATCGCTATCGCTATCTTCACGGCATATGTGCTGAAGAGAACACGTACAGGACTGGAGCTGAGAGCTGTAGGTGAGAACCCTGCGACAGCAGATGCCGCCGGTATCAATATCAACAGATATAAGTATTTCTCGATCTGCATCGGATGCATGATCGCAGGAATCGGCGGACTTTACTACGTACTTGACTACGCGAGCGGTGTATGGTCGAACGACGCGTTCGGTGACAGAGGATGGCTGGCTATAGCACTGGTAATCTTCTCGATCTGGCGCCCTAGCTGGGCTATCTGGGAGTCGATGCTCTTCGGCGGATTATACATTCTCTATCTGTACCTCCCTACCGGAGCAAACTTTGCTGTCAAAGAGATTTATAAGATGCTCCCGTACATTGTAACGATCATCGTACTGATCGCTATAAGCCTCAGAAACAAACATGAGAATCAGCCGCCTGAAGCTCTCGGACTGCCTTACTTCAGAGAAGACCGATAACAGATCATTATTGCAGATAACAAAACAGGAAAGGCGCATAACTGCGCCTTTCACTGCATAAGCAGAAAGGGGGGAAATCTTGAAATACGAAACATATAAAAAACTTGCGCCTGCTGCGCTGGGAAAAGTTAAGGCTGACCTTATCTTTAAAAACTGCAGAATCGTTGATGTATTTACAGGCGAACTCGTCGAGGGGAATATCGGTGTAAAGGACGGCATCATAATAGGCGTTTCAAGATCGCTCCAGGGCAAAAAAGAGATAGATCTTAACGGCGCATGCATCGCTCCGGGATTCATCGATGCCCACCTGCATCTTGAATCAACGATGGTTGCACCGGCAGAACTCGTAGCAACGGCTGCTTCATTCGGTACGACTACATTCATCGTAGACCCGCATGAGGCGTGCAATGTTTCCGGAGCTGACGGCATACAATACATACTTGACCAGACTGAGAAGTCCAATGCCAATGTATTCGTCATGCTTCCTTCATGCGTGCCGGCAACCAATATCGATGACAACGGCTGCATGTTCGCTGCAAATGATATGTATCCGTTCGTAGGCAATGAGAGGATCCTGGGACTTGGCGAGGTCATGGATGACGATGCAGTCATCGACGGAGATCCGAGGATGTTCGCGAAATTCGCGCTTTTTGATCACCAGACGATCGACGGCCATGCGCCATTCCTGCCGAACAGAAAGCTCTCTGCATACAAGCTTGCAGGAGTAGATACCGACCACGAAGCATCATCGTTTGAATACGCACTTGAGGAAGCCAGAAGAGGCATACACGTTCATGTCCGCGAGGGCTCCGCAGCCCATAATGTGGATGATATCATCAAGGGCATAGTGAGGACCGGCATAGATACCGAGCACTTCAGCTTCTGCACTGATGACAAGCACATCGAGGACATCCTCAGGGAAGGACATATCGTATATAACGTCAGAAGAGCAGTTGAGCTGGGCCTCAACCCGTTCAAGGCAATCAAGATGGCCACCATCAACACCGCCAAGTGCTACGGCCTCAAGCATATGGGCGCTATAGCTCCGGGATATCAGGCTGATTTCGTCATCTTCGACAATATGAAGGACTTCAATGTGCTGGATGTTTACTTCAAGGGCAAACGCATCGACAGAAATGCTCCTGTGAAGGTCAAAAAGTGCCCGCCGCATCTCAAACATACGGTGAATATCAGCAAGGTACATGCTGAAGATTTCGCGCTTCCGATCAAATCAAACAGCACTCATGTCATCGGAATGGAGCCTAAGCAGATCGTGACCAACCACATCGTTGCTCACTTCCCTAAGACTGACAATTTCGTTCCGCATGACGGCTTCCTTAAGATCGCTGCTGTCGAAAGACACCAGAACAGCGGTAAGATAGGCGTTGCTGTTACCAAGGGATATGGAATAAAGGGAGGAGCGATAGCGTCATCAGTTTCACATGACTCGCACAATATCATCGTAATAGGCGATAACGATGAAGACATCGCGATCGCTGTAAATGAGATAGCGCGCGTACAGGGCGGATATACCGTTGTCGAGAACGGCAAGGTATATGAAACACTGCCGCTGCCTATCATGGGCCTCATGACGGATGTTCACTTCAAAGAAGTAAATGAAAAGCTGGCGGTTATGAAAGCAAAGGCTTATAAGATGGGCGTTTCAAAGGACTTCGACCCGTTCATAACACTTTCGTTCATGGCGCTCACGGTTATCCCTGAGCTCCGCATAACACCTAGGGGACTTTTCAGAGTATCGGATAAAGGATCCGGATTCATAAAATAGGAAATGTTCGATAAAAGTATAATGACTGAAGCTGTGAACCTTGCGGATAAACACCGCAAGGTTCTTCATAGCATACCGGAAAGTGCATTTGAAGAGCACAGGACTACAGCATATATCAGGGAGGCCTGCGCAGCTTATCCGCTGAAACTGATAGACATCGGGATGGAGACCGGTGTGGTCTGTTATCTTGATGCCGGGCGTGATGAGACAGTAGCATTAAGGACAGACATAGATGCACTGCCGACAGAACAAGGGCCGAGGCATCTGTGCGGACATGACGCTCACTCAGGAACGATGCTGGGAGCGATACACTATCTGTGCGCTGTCAGGAATGAGCTGCCGTATAATGTTCTGTTCATATTCCAGCCTGCAGAGGAGGGGACGCGCGGCGCGAAAGCCATGCTGAATCATGGCCTTCTGGAGAAGATACCTCAAAAGCCCGTACGCATATTCGGCATACACAACAGGCCTGAAATAGACTGCGGCGAAGTGGTGGTACATAAAGGTCCGCTGATGTCCGAAAAAAACATATTCAGCATTACATATAAGGGCGTGCCGGGGCACGGATCGCTGCCTCATAAGTGCATCGACCCGATAGTTGCGGCAGCAGCGTTCGTTACGGGTCTTCAGACCGTGGTGAGCCGTAATGTTGATCCGTTCAAGCCTGTTATCTGTACGGTAAACAGCGTTACTACAGGCCGTCCGGACATTCCGGTGCCACGTGAAGCCGTGATTACCGGATATTTCAGGTCGTTCGATCATGAAACGCATCTGCGCATGGAAGAGCGGGTCAGAAGGCTGGCGGAAAGCACTGCCGAAGCTTACGAGTGTGAATGCGGTCTGAGCATTGTACATGCGGTACCTGCAGTCGACAATTCCGATGAAATGTATCGCATCGCTTTGCGTGCCGCTGAAGCAGCCGTGGGCAAGGAGCATGTTACTGACAGTATGGCCTGTATGGCTTCTGAAGATTTCGCGGTGTACGGAGAACATATCCCGTCTTTCTTTTACTGGGTAGGCAGCGGAACACCGGATAAAAAATGTGCTCCGTGGCACGATCCTGCATTCAGTATCGATCCGCACTACGCTGAGACGGCGGTTCCGGTGCTTTGTGCGTCAGCTTTGGCAGTATAAACTAAAATGGTTTTAGTTTTAAACTACAAAAAACAGCCCCGAATCGGGCTGTTTTTATTGATTTTGGACAGAAATTGCGCCTATAATTATACAACGGTTTTAATTCCTGATAACCGTTAAGCACTATCAAATTATCGAGGACTGAGATGAAACTTATGAGAACAGAGGATGCCGTGGGGCAGATCATCTGCCACGACATCACGCAAATAATAAAAGGTGTCACCAAAGACGCTGTTTTCCGCAAGGGACATATAATCACTGAAGAGGACATACCGGTACTTCTGTCAGTAGGAAAGGACCACATCTACGTCTGGGAAAACGACGAGACCATGATGCACGAGAATGAAGCTGCTGAGGTGCTCTGTACCATCTGCAAGGGCGATAACATGAGCCGCGGCGAAGTCAAGGAAGGCAAGATCGAGCTCAAAGCCGAATGCGACGGCTTGCTCAGGATCGAGCGCGAAAAGCTGATGGCCGTCAATTCATTCGGGCAGATGATGATCGCCACCAGACACGGCGACTTTCCTGTGAAGAAGGGAGATAAGCTTGCAGGCACACGCATAATACCTCTCGTTATCGAGAAAGAGAAGATGGAGAAGGTAAAAGCGGTGGCAGGCGATGAGCCGATCATGAAAGTAGAGCCTTATATATTCCGCAGAGCCGGAATAGTAAGTACCGGCAACGAGGTGTTTTATGGGCGTATAAAGGACGAGTTCACACCTGTTGTAAGGGAAAAGCTCGAGGAGTACGGCGCTGAAGTCGCGGGTATCAGAGTGTCTGACGACAACAATGAAAACATTGAGAAATGCATAAGAGCGTTTATCGATGAGGGCTGCGATCTGATCGTATGTACGGGAGGAATGAGTGTGGATCCTGATGACAGGACCCCGCTCGCCATACGAAACGTGTGCGGCAGCGCCGTTACATACGGTGCGCCTGTCCTTCCGGGAGCAATGTTCATGCTCGCGTATTATGGTGAAAACAGCATTCCGGTCATGGGGCTTCCGGGCTGTGTAATGTATGCCAGAAGAACCATATTCGATATCGTGCTCCCGAGGGTGATGACCGGGGAGATACTGGAAAAGAAAGACTTTGACATACTCGGAGAGGGAGGCCTTTGTCTCAGCTGCGAGATATGCACTTTCCCGAACTGCGGATTCGGCAAATAGAAATGATGTTATGATCCATGGCGCGCAGGATCTTAGCATAAATATTGTTATCGCTACTGATTTCCACATATGCTGGGAATCCCGGAAGGAAGGTTATTATGAAGAAGAAATTACTGGTATTTGCCGTGGCTTTTGCGATGATATTTGTTCTCGCAGCATGCGGTGGCGGAAGCAGTGATAACGAAGAAGCTGCACCGGCAGAAAAAACTGCAGTCAACGTATTTGCAGCTGCATCACTGAGCGCTGTAATGGCGGACTTTGAGGCATCTTATGAAGAAGCCAATCCGGATGTAGACATAGTTGTCAATGCTGACAGCTCAGGCGCGCTTCTCACTCAGATACAGGAAGGCGCTCCATGCGACGTTTTCTTCAGCGCAGCACAGAAGCAGATGGACGAACTTGAGGGTGCAGGCATGGTTGTTGAGGGCACAAGGACAAATGTCGTAAACAATCAGCTCGTGGTCGTTACTCAGCCTGACAGCGATACTGCTGTTACGGGACTTGCTGATATCGGTAACGCAAAGAGCATTGCTCTTGCAGATGGAAGCGTTCCTGTAGGTAAGTACACAAGACAGGCTATGATCAATCTTGGCCTCCTTGCAGAAGTTGAAGACCCTGCATCGATCACGACACAGGAAGTTTCCGATCAGCTCGGAGGAGTCGAGATCAGTGAGCAGGGCAACGTGAGCAAGGTGCTTTCAGCAGTTGAGGAAGCATCCTGCGAAGTCGGAACCACATATCTTTCGGACACTGTCGGACATGAAGACAGCATAAAGATCCTTGAGACTGTTGGCTATGATGTTACAGGAAACATCATCTATCCGGTAGCGCAGATCGCCAATCCGGATGCTGATGATGCTGAGACTGCAGCAGCAGCTGACTTTATCGCCTTCATCACTAACGATGACGCAAAGGCACTTTATCAGCAGTACGGATTTGATACTGATGTAGAATAACAAAAGGGTAAGTGAACAGCTTTATTGAGTTAGCAAAAACACTGGACTGGAGTCCTCTGTGGATATCCCTGAAGACCGGGGTAGTAGCGACCGTAATATCGTTCTTCCTCGGCCTTTGGGCTGCCCGCAATGTCATAAAGAAAGATTACAGAGCAAAGTCGATCCTCGACGGGATACTGACTCTTCCTATGGTTCTTCCTCCGACTGTAGCGGGTTTCTTTTTGCTTCTTATCTTCAGTCGCAGAAGGGCATTCGGTATCTTCCTGAACGATACATTTGACATACAGGTCGTCCACACCTGGCTGGGATGCATTATTGCTGCGACTGTAATAGCTTTTCCTTTGATGTACAGAAATGCCAGAGCGGCATTCGAGCAGATAGATGCCAATCTGGTATACGCAGGACGCACTCTGGGCATGTCGGAGTTCGCCATATTCTGGCGCATAGTAGTACCAACTGCCGGCCCGGGCATAGCGAGCGGTACGATACTGACATTTGCACGGGCGATGGGTGAGTACGGAGCTACCTCAATGCTTGCCGGTAATATCCCGGGCAAGACAGGCACTGTATCTCAGAGAATAGCCATGGTGATCCAGGACGGGGATTATGTCACAGCCGGATTCTGGGTGGTCATCGTTTTGATCATTGCGTTCTTCGCGATATTCCTGATCAACATGATAACGGGAAAACACATGAAGAACGTCAGAAAATGGTAGGTGCGCAGCATGAAAAGGCTTTATGCGGACATCCACAGAAAAATAGGCGGATTTGATCTTAACGTAATGATCGAAAGCGATGCATCCAGGATAGGCATCCTCGGTGAATCCGGAAGCGGCAAGAGCATGACTCTGAAGAGCATAGCCGGTATCGAAGAGGTCGATTCGGGACACATCGAAGTCGATGGGAGAGTGCTGTACGATTCTTCAGATAAGACTGACCTGAAACCTCAGAAGCGCAATGTAGGATACATGTTCCAGAACTATGCGCTCTTTCCGACGATGAATGTCATGAAAAACGTAATGGCCGGACTCGGAAAGCAGACAGAAGAGAACAGGAACAAGGCTGCTGATATGCTCAGACGGTTCCGCATGGACGGCTATGAAGATAAACTTCCGGGTGAACTGTCCGGAGGACAGCAGCAGAGAGTGGCTCTGGCACGCATCATGGTGACTGAGCCGGATCTTATACTCCTGGATGAGCCGTTCTCAGCTCTCGACAGTTATTTGAGAGACCGTATGCAGGTAGAGATGCTGGAGATGCTCGACGATTATTCAGGCCAGGTTGTGATGGTATCTCACAGCAGGGACGAGCTTTACAGGTTCAGTGATGAACTGTTTATTTTAGACAGTGGCAGTATCATCAAACACGGCGGGACCAGGTCGGTTTTCAGGGAACCGGAAAGCACCATTGCCGCCAGACTGACCGGCTGCAAGAATTTCTCCACAGCAAAAGTTGTGGATAAGCATACGGTTGAAGCAACTGACTGGGGAGTCATAATAAAACTCGACAGGGAAATTCCTGCAGACATAACAACGATAGGATACAGAGCTCACAACTTCAGTCCGGTATGGGGTAAGAGTCAGGAAAACTGCATCAGATTCGATCTGGTGAGAGTTGATGACCTGCCGTTTGAAAAGAACTATTATATCCGTACTCTCGACAATGATGCTCCGCTGTGCTGGTTCGTACAGGGGGAAGAGCAGAGGATCCTGGAAAAAAACGGACTGCCCGATTATCTGAAAATAGAAGAGGAGCATGTATTGCTTCTTAAGTAATAAAACGGTAATACTAAGGAAAGAGGTATAAGAATATGAAATACGCATTGAGCGCAAGAAATCAGCTGGAAGGCACAGTAACAAAAGTTGAGAAAGGTGCTGTGAACGGGATAGTTGTTATCGATGTAAACGGGACTCCGGTAACTGCTACGATTTCGATGGGATCTATAGAGAATCTCGGTATAGCTCCGGGGGTCAAAGCCTGCGCAGTCATCAAGGCAACGGAAGTAATGATCGGCAAAGGCGATCTGTGCCTCAGCGCACGTAATCAGTTCCCGGGAAAGATAGTTTCTGTCGAAGAGGGAGCGGTGAACGGAATAGTCAGGATTGAAGTCCTTGGCGGCAATATAATGACTTCTACTATTTCCATGGGAGCTATCAGGGAACTCGGCCTTGAGCCGGGAGTGGAAGCTAAGGCTGTAGTTAAAGCAACTTCTGTAATGGTTGGGATCTAGTGAACTTTTATGATGTGATCTGCGAACTGAATATAAATCTGGAAAACCGCATGTTCACGGTCTGTGACGGGGATCACGCCGGAGAAAAAATGATAGTCTCCGCAGGCAGGCCCGTATGGATGAGTGATGAGTCCGGATTCTTTTCAGTGCACGCATCGGAAGCTATAGCAGCTGAAGACGGAAGTCTGACGGTGATAGACGGAGAAAGAGTATTTGCGGAACTGCTGTGCAATGAAAAGAAGATGGTCATCTGCGGGGCAGGTCATGTTTCCATGCCGGTTATTGAGATAGCGAAGATGCTGGGATTTCACGTAACGGCAATCGATGACAGGGAGCAGTTCGTACAGAACGCTCTGGACCACGGCGCAGACGAGGGCATATGCAGCGGATTCGAAGAGGCTCTTACAGATATCCCGGGAGATCCTGATACATTCTTCATAATTGTAACAAGAGGGCATATGTCAGACTCGGAATGCCTTCTGAGCACCGTGAACAAGCCTCATGCGTATATCGGCATGATAGGAAGCCGCCGCAAGGTGGGTCTGGTGAAACAGATGCTTGCTGACAACGGCATTCCTCAGGATGTTATAGATTCAGTTCATACCCCGATTGGTCTGGCTATAGGCGCTGAGACGCCTGAAGAAATCGCGGTCGCGATACTTGCCGAGATCATAGAAGTCAAGAACAAAACGAGAAAGAGCACCGGGATACCGGCGGATATTATGAAAGCTCTCATGTCTGATGAGAGGGGATCTGCCGTGCTCGCCACGATAATATCGAAGAAAGGTTCTTCGCCGAGAGCTGCAGGCACGCGCATGCTCGTAGAGGAGGGCGGAGCCATTACCGGCACTATCGGAGGAGGATGCGCCGAAGCAACAGTCATACTCTATGCTTCAGAAGTGATAAGAAATTACAAAGAAAAACACGAGGCCGGCGGCCCCGTGATAATGAACGTAGACATGACCGGAAAGGATGTTGCCGAATCCGGAATGATATGCGGAGGAGCGATAGAAGTTCTCCTTGAGATCGTCTGATTTTCAGGAAATTTACAGGCTGTCGATGTCCCTGACCTCATCTTCGCTCAAAGCTTCAACGAGAAAGATGTCATCCGCATGTGAGGCGATTATCTGACGCCCGCCTGTATCACCTGACAAAGCCATAAGTTCTTCCCTGTAACGGGATGAAAATATCTTGGGATTGCACATCTTTCCCTGCCACGCGAGGGAAACGATGCCGGCAGTTCCTTTTTTATATGCTTTGATGAGCCTTTCGAGGGTCGCTTTGGTGAGGCCGGGCTGGTCGCACACGCAGAACATGTATGCGTCAGCATCGCCTGCTGCCATGAGCCCGAGCTGCATGCTGCGTGAGATGCCGAGGTCCGGCCTGTCATTGATCACGACGTCAAAATCAGGAGCCATTGCAGCTACTTCATCGTATTGAGTGACTAGGATCTTCTTATATGCGTTTACTGAACGCGCGGCTTCCAGTATGGATGCTGCCATCGGACGTCCGTCGTCCATGATGTGGAGAAGCTTGTTGCTTCCGAATCTGCTGCTGTTGCCGGCAGCCTCCAGTATAACTGCGATCCCGGGTTCTTCAAGCAGTGAGCCCCATGCACTCTGTATACCCAGCACTGCAAATATCTGCTGCAGCCTGAACGCGGCAGCAAGCCTGTCGGTATCATCATCGACCTGATTCATGAACACGCGGAATTCTCCGCGGACGCCTTTCTGGCCTCCGTCCCGCGATGATAAAAGGGCGTGCATGAGGTTCATGTCGACTGTCTCGCGCTTCAGCCTGTCAGGCAGTTCGTCAGCGCGGTATACGACATCAGCCGTTCTGCGCCCGAGTGCCGAGAGACCTGCAACACAGACTGTAAAATCCGTGTAATCAGGAATGACAGGTTCCCACGGAGCCGGCCACTTAAGCGGCATGCGCCGGGATCCGTCAGCCTCTATAAGCACTACATCCGCTGTTTCTCTGAGACTGTCGAGGACATCGGAAGGAGGCGCCATGACTTTGCCGGGTCTCTCCGGATCATCCTGCGCAACTATCCGGATGCCTTCTTCTTCCATGCGCTCAGGGCGGTACATGTGGGTCGTTGTAGTGATGAAGACTTTCTTTCCTGCGGCAGCCAGCTCGCGTGCCCACGCGAAAATAAGCGAGGTCTTGCCGCCGGCGCCTACGATACTGATCACGGCATGCTCAGGCAGTCTGATCTGCAGGGCATCAGTGATATTGTTTTGTTTTCCTCTGAAATTCCATAATTCCATATTTGTATTTTACAGTTATGGTATTTGCCGGTCAACGAGACTATAATAAAATCATATTAGGTTATGAGGCCATCCGGAAAATGGGGAAGGAGGTATCATGAAAAAAGAGAAAAAAGTAAAAGACACAAGCGTAAGTGTACAAAATGTATATCGCCTTGAAGGCAGAGTGCCTGTAAGCAGGGCGATCCCATTCGGGCTTCAGCACGTGCTCGCAATGTTCGTGGCAAACGTAGCTCCGCTGATCATCATTGCTTCCGTTGCGGTATATGACGGACAGCCGTTCAGCGCGGTAGAGACAGCCAGACTGATCCAGAACTGCATGCTTATAGCCGGCATCGGCACAATGGTGCAGCTGTATCCTGTGTGGAAAATAGGCTCAGGTCTGCCGATCGTCATGGGACTGTCGTTCACTTTCCTTGCAGCTGCCATGTCTGCCGCTTCAAAGGATTACGGCATCATGGTCGGAGCCATTATAGTCGGCGGTATTTTTGAAGGCATTCTCGGTCTTACCGCAAAGTACTGGAGAAAGATCATCTCTCCGCTGCTCTCATCATGCGTAGTCGTTGCGATCGGACTCAGCATTCTTAACGTTGGTGTATCGTCTTATGCATCATCGGGCAAGTATCCGGTCGGAGCATGGCAGAACCTCCTGGTCGCCACTCTGACACTCATAGCTGCTCTGGTGTTCCACATAAAGATGAAAGGCGTCGCGAAGCAGATGTACGTGCTTTTCGGTCTGATATTTGGTTACATCATCTCGATATTCTTCGGAATGGTAGACTTCGGGGCAATGGGTGACACTATAAAGGAAATGGGAGTATTCTCCATTCCTGAACTCTTTGCCTTTAAGCCGAAATTCCAGGCTGGCGCCATAATATCGTTCTGTCTGGTCTTCATGGTATCTGCTGTAGAGACCATCGGAGATACGACGGCGGCATGTACCGGAGGACTTGGCAGGGACATCACTGAAAAGGAAGTTTCCGGATCCCTCTGCTGCGACGGATTCATGTCGGCTATTTCCGGCGGAGTATTCGGTGTTTCGCCAATCACTTCGTTCAGCCAGAACGTAGGACTCATCGCCATGACTCATGTAGTCAACCGCTTCTGCATCATGTTCGGAGCTCTGGCAATGATCCTCGGCGGACTCTTCCCGCCTATCGGAGCATTCTTCACGACACTGCCTGACTGCGTACTCGGCGGATGCACGGTCATCATGTTCGGTTCCATCATGATGGCAGGCGTAAAGATGATGATCGATGCAGGTCTCGACAACCGCAATACGCTGATTGCTGCAACATCACTTTGCCTTGGAGTAGGTGTTACCCAGGTAGAAGGATTCTTTGACTATCTGCCTTCGATCTTTGGCGAGATCTTCGCGGGAAACATGGTAGCCGGAGTGTTCGTGGTAGGACTAATAATGGAGCTCCTGCTGCCGAAAGATCCTGCAAAGTACGAAGCATACGTAGAGCATGGCCTTGATGGCATTGACTTTGATCCTGCACTCCTGCACAATCAGAACGAAGAAAAGTAAACCGGAAAAAATCAGAAGAAAAAAGCGTGACCGGCAGCACTTTTTGCTGCCGGTTTTTATGTGCCTGAGTGTCGCCTGCCGCCCCGTATTCCGCATGACAAAATGTTAACCCAAAATTATTTTAGGTTTTTGCCGATATGTTCTTGTCTTGGTACAATTAAGCTCTTATAATTGAATTGGGAAACTATAATATGGTGTTTTTTTATGCGGGGTAGACTGATGAAAAACTACTATGACCGGACATGGAAAATAGGCGAACTTGCCAGGATGTTCGACATAAATGTACAGCTCCTCAGACACTATGACAAAGAGGGACTGCTGGTGCCGGAGATCCGGAATCCGCATAATAACTGGCGCTCCTATAAATACGACCAGATATATCCGCTTGGCATGATCCGCTTCCTCAGACAGCTCGACTGTTCGCTTGAGGATATCGGTTCTTTCATGCCGGGACGCAACCCGGATAATACTGAAAAATACCTGAGACGGCGCATGAAGATGATCCGTGCGAATTACGAGAAGCTACTCAAGATGGAGTCAGTGATGAACGACAGATTTGCTATGGTCAATCGCGAGATGAAATATGCTGCGTTCGATCAGGTTTTTGTTTGCTCTGAAGAAGATATCTATTATATCGAGATCGGCGGGATCGAGGAGATCTTCGTAAATGAGCTTTTCTATCTGTATCCGACGCTGGTCTTCTACACGGGAGATAAAACCGCATTTGCGGTGATGATCCCGGGTGAAGAGACCGCTAATTTCGACAAATACAGCGACCGGATACGCGTTCTTACACCTGATGAATATCTGGTTGGTTATCACAAAGGGCCGCATGAAAGGATCCGTGAGACATTCCGGAGGATGCGTGCCGCGGCTGACGGCATACTCGACGAAGGCTGCAGCTTGAGCGACACCGAGATATGTATCGATATTATCGATCAGTTCATTGAAGCAGATAAGAACAGCTTTGTTACAAAGGTTATGATCAAGATCAACAGAGAGTAAGCACTATTCTCAGAAAGGAGGGCAGAGCATGTCCAACAAATACATCGGACAGGCGGTGACCAGGCTCGATGCACACGATAAGGCGATGGGACGCATCAAATACACAGACGATCTGTGTGATAAAGGCGCGCTCGTCATCAGGGTGCTCCATTCGACCGTAGCCAACGGTATCGTCAAGTCCATTGACACGAGTGAGGCCGAGAAGATCCCCGGCGTAGTCCGCATCTTCACATGCTTCGACCTTAAAGAAAAGCACTATTATCCGACTGCAGGACATCCGTGGTCAACAGACCCCCATCACCAGGATATAGCAGACCGGCTGATCATGACAGATCACCCGCTGTTCTATGGTGATGACATTGGCGCGGTTGTAGCCGAAGACGAGGTGGCGGCATCGCAGGCGCTCAGCGTGCTTGAGAAGAGCGTTGTGTATGAGGAACTGCCTTTCGTGCTCGATGCACAGGAGGCCATGGAAGAAGGAGCACCGCTGCTCCATGAGAAGTTCCCGAACAACGTGCTCGCTCACACCGAGATCCACATGGGAAGCGTCGAGGAGGCGATCAAGGAGCCGGGACTCACAAAGGTCGAGGGCTGGTATGAAACACAGCCGGTACAGCATTGCCACATAGAGAACTTCATCTGCTATGCGTACGGCGAGGGTGACAGAACAGTCATCGTATCATCGACTCAGATCCCGCACATCGCACGCCGTGTCATCGGCCAGGCGACCGGAATGGACTGGGGCAAGTTCAGAGTCATCAAGCCTTACGTAGGAGGCGGTTTCGGAAACAAGCAGGACGTTCTGTACGAACCTCTGTGTGCCTGGGTAAGCATGCAGCTCGGCGGACGCCTTGTAAAACTGGATGTTCCGCGTGAGGAGACTTTCATAAGCAACCGTATCAGACACGCCATCAGATACCACATCACATCGTGGATGAGGCCTGACGGAAGCTTTGCTGCACGTACCTTCAAGGCATGGTGCAATAACGGCGCGTACAGCTCCCACGGTCATGCTATCGCAGCCAAGGGACTCAACGCATTCCCGCAGCTTTATCCTTGCGACAACATCGATGGCGAGACATGGACGGTATACACCAACCGCTCTGTAGCAGGCGCTATGAGAGGCTACGGAATGCCTCAGGCAAGCTATGCTTTCGAGTGCCATGCAGAGGACTGCGCAAGAGCGATGGGAATGGATCCGCTGGAGTTCCGCCGTCAGAACCTGATGCCGGTCGGATTCTATCATGCGTTCTCGAAGAACGAGCTGTATTCGGATACATTCAACCAGTGCTTCGATAAGGGCGCAGAGATCATCGGATACTACGACAAAGTAAAGAAATATGCGAACCAGACCGGCGACATCAGACGCGGAATAGCGGCATCGACGTTCTGGTACAACACGGCTGTATATCCTATAGCCCTTGAGACTTCATCCTGCAGAATCGTAATGAACCAGGACGGCTCGGTACAGTTCCAGCTGGGCGAGACTGAGATAGGCCAGGGCGCAGATACGGTCGCTGCTCAGATGATAGCCGATACAGTCGGTATCCCGTTCAGCATGGTACATCCTGTATCCTGCCAGGATACGGATATCACACCGTTCGGCACCGGCGTATACGCTTCAAGAGGAACATACACTCTGGGCTTCTCCGTGAGACAGACTGCACTGCTCCTTAAAGAGAAGATCCTCGAGGCAGCTCATCAGTTCACCCGCATGCCTGTATACAACCTCGATCTGGTCGACGGAAAGATCATCAGAACGACGGACGGACGCGAGCTGATGACCATAGGCGAGCTTGCTCTTTCGAAGCTGTATACAACTGAAGGATCGCAGCACCTGACTGCCGAGTCCACTTATCAGATAAAGTCGAACGCTTACTCCTTCGGAGTCTGCTTCGCGGAGGTAGAGGTAGATATACCGATGTGCCGCGTAAGACTTCTCAATATAGTGAACGTGCATGACTGCGGACAGGTCATCAACCCTCTGCTCGCAGCAGGTCAGGTACACGGAGGCCAGAGCATGGGCATAGGCTATGCTCTTTCAGAGAAGCTCATGTGGGATGCGAAGACAGGCAGACCTCTGAACAACAATCTGCTCGACTACAAGATGTCGTCATTCATGGATCACCCTAGACTGGTGGCAGACTTTGTAGAGAACTATGAGCCTACGAGCGCATACGGAACGAAGGGCCTCGGCGAGCCGCCGGTATGCCCGGTAGCTCCTGCGATCAGAAATGCGATCGGACAGGCAACGGGACTTTATATCAATGAGCTTCCGCTGTCGCCGCATACGCTCTTCCGTGAATTCACGGACGCAGGACTCATAAACGATCCATGGAGACAGGAGCAGGGAAAGGAGAGCAAGTAGTATGTATGACATAAAAGCACTGTATGAAGCTGAAAGCGTACAGGATGCCGTCAGGCTGCTGCAGGAGCACCCTGAAGCACAGATACTGGCGGGCGGCTCGGACGTGCTCGTCCAGATACGTGAGGGCAGAAGAGCAGGATGCGAATTCGTCAGCATCTACATGCTCGATGAGCTCAGAGGCGTATCGATCGACGAAGAGGAGAACATCCGCATCGGATCGCTTACAAGCTTTTCACACATCACGAATGACCCTATCATTCAGAAATACATAAACGTACTCGGCGAGGCCGTAGACATGGTAGGAGGCCCTCAGATCAGGGCGATCGGAACCATCGGAGGCAACACCTGCAACGGCGTTACTTCAGCTGATTCCGCTTCTACGCTGACAGCCTGGGAGGCCATCATGGAGCTGACAGGTCCGGACGGCGTAAGGCGCGTGCCTATCAAGGACTTCTACATCAAGGCAAAGGTCGTTGACATAAAGCCGGGAGAGATCCAGACAGCGATCCTGATCCCGAAGGAGTCATATGACAGATGCTACGGCCACTACATCAAATACTCGATGCGTAACGCTCTGGATATTGCGACTACGGGATGCTCCGTTAACGTTAGACTGAGCGAGGATAAGAAGACCTTCGAGAGAGTCCGTATAGGCTACGGCGTAGCGTCGCCTATCCCTGTACGCGCACCGAGCGCTGAGGCTTTCATAAACGGAAAAGAAATTACTGACGAAAACATAAAGACATTTGCACAGACAGTTCTTCAGGACATCAATCCGCGTGACAGCTGGCGTGCCGGAAAGGCCCTCCGTCAGCACATCTCGGTAGTAATGGCAGAACGTGCTCTGCGCGAGTGCGTAACTCTGGCAGGAGGTGAAGTCAATGGCTAAACAGTATAAAGTGGTCCACTGCACTGTCAACGGCAAGGAGATAGAACAGATCGTTGACGTACGCTCATCGCTCACTGACATGCTGCGCAATGACCTTCACCTGACATCAGTCAAGAAGGGCTGCGAAGTCGGTGAGTGCGGTGCCTGCACCGTTATCATAAACGGCGAGGGATTCAACTCCTGCATCTATCTCGCAGTATGGGCAGAAGGCAAGGAGATCTGGACTCTCGAAGGACTCACGGGTCCCGGCGGAGAGCTTTCGGACATCCAGCAGGCATTCGTCGACGAGGGAGCCATCCAGTGCGGATTCTGCACTCCGGGCTTCATCATGACGAGCTGGGAGATAGTAAATTCAGGAAAGGAATACTCAGATGACGAGCTCAGGAAGGCTCTGTCGGGTCATCTTTGCAGATGCACAGGATATGAGAACATCTTCCGCGCGGTCAAGAAGACCATGCTGAGACACCTCGGAAAATTCGAGGAAGCTGAACTGGTCAATTCGCAGGGCATCACGGAATATCCTGAACCGATGCCTTTCAAATAGGGTAGGAGCTAAAGGAGATAAACTATGGCAACTCAACTGTTAATGGCAAAAAGCCCTGAAGAGGCGATCGGCGCAAAGAATGCGTCTGCAGTCTTCATTGCGGGCGGGACCGAGGTCAACCGTCTCGGTTCTGATGCTGCAGCAGCTGCTGATACGCTGATTTCTCTCAAAAAATGCGCCGGCCTCAACGAGATCGAAGACGCCGGCGATAAGATCCGCATCGGAGCGATGTGCACTTTCCAGCAGATCGTCGAGTCCAATATTGCACCTGCATATCTGAAGGAAGCAGCTCACTTCATGGCTTCGCGCACAAAGCGCAACATGGCAACCATCGGAGGCAATATCGCTGCACTCAGAGACGACTCTTATCTGCTTCCTGTTCTCTTCGCGGTACATGCTGAGCTGGAAATTCTCAAGGCAGAAGGAAAGGAATGCATGTCTGCATATTCCTATATGGAAGCCGCGGAAGCAGGAGGAGATATGCTCATAACTGCAGTATGTGTCCCGAAGGATATCAAGGTAGTGTCAAAGCGCTATGCGAATACCGCACAGAGCCACGCGGTGCTCACCATGAGCGCAGCAATGACCGGTGAAGGGATCTCACTTTACGGTGCAGTCAAAAACGTCGGTCTGCTGTACTTCTGCGACCTCGAGAAAGCATTCCGCGAGAATCCGGATATAAGCGAAGAAGAGATCATTGAGATGGTCAGAGTCTGCACAGGCCTCGAGACCGCGGATGACATGTTCGGAAGCGATGCATACAAACGCTATCTGATAGGTGTGACCGCTTTCGGCTTGCACAGCAAACTCGCAGGAAAGGAGGTATAGACATGATCAGTTGTACCATAAACGGCAAAAAACGGTCATTCGATATCGACCCTACAAAGAGACTGCGTGAGATGCTGCTGATGAACGGCAACTTCGCAGTGCGCGACAGCGATGACGCTGAGGGATTCTGCGGAAGTGATACCGTGCTGCTCAACGGCATGCCGGTATTTTCGAACCTGATCCTTGCAGGCGAAGCCGAGGGCTGCAGCATCGTTACTCCTGACAGCCTGGGAAATTCCATGAATCTCTCGGTAGTGCAGCAGGCTCTCATAGACGCGGGAGTCGTACAGAGCGCGTATAACGCACCTGCAGCTGCGCTCCTGATGACATGGCTGTTCGAGAACAACCCGAATCCTTCAAGGGAAGAAGTAAAAGATGTGCTTTCCGGCATATTCATAAGAGATGCCGGCTACGAGCATTATTACCTGGCAGCTGATCTCATAAAGGAAAAGATCGCTACGGGAAAATACATTTCGGAGATAGCGCCTGAGTTCAGGCCGCATCTGAAGGCGGTAGGCAAGGTAAAGCCGAAAATCGATGCACCTCAGCTCGTTGCGGGTGAGAGGGCGTTCGTTGAGGATTATGTGGATGATGACACATGCTACATGGTCGTGCTCCGCTCGCCTTATGCTCAGGCCTATGTCAACAAAATAGATACATCCAAAGCAGAAGCTCTCCCGGGCGTTGTAAAGATCATCACTGCATATAACTGCTCGGATGCGACATACATGTCAGCCGGACAGGGAAACCCTGAGCCGTCGCCTCATGACAGGAAACTGCTCAATAAGAAGGTAAGGCACGTGGGCGACCGTGTGGCCGCTATCGTCGCTGAGACGCTCGAAGAAGCGATAAAGGCACGTGATCTCATCGAAGTGGAATACGAGCCTCTGGACGCCGTATTCACGGTCGAAGAGGCCATGGCAGAGGGCGCTCCTCTTGTACACAACGGCAGAGTCCAGTACAACGCCGGAGCTCCGGCCGATCTGGATGAGTATAACGCAAAGCTGTCGGGAGACGAGAGAGAGGGCAAGGTCGTTTACCAGTTCCCGCTCCACGGAGATATCCTGCATAACGTGGCAGCTGCCAACCACGGCGGCATAGGCGATGTCGACAAAGCCTTTGAAGAGGCTGATGCAGTCGTCGAGGCTACGTACCAGACAAGCCAGATCCAGCACACACCGCTCGAGACACATATCTGCTTCTCAAAGATCGAGAACGGAAGACTCATCATCTATGCGAGCACACAGGTTCCTTACCACGTGCGCCGCATCGTAAGCTGGGTCACCGGACTTTCGGAAAACAAGATACACGTAATAAAGACCAGAGTCGGAGGCGGATACGGCTCCAAGCAGGACATCCTGGTAGAGGACCTGACCGGCTACGCTTCATTCGTGACCGGCAGACCTGTGCTTTATCACAATACCCGTGAAGAGGAGTTCATCGCCAACTCCACGAGACACCCGATGCGCGTCCACGTAAAGATGGGCGGCAAGAAGGACGGTTCCATCACAGGCATCTACATGAAGGTAGACGCCAATACGGGACCTTACGGAAACCACGCGCTGACAGTGCCTATGAACAGCTGCTCCAAGACCCTGCCACTGTTCAAGTGCGACAACATGAAATACGATCTCACGATCTACTACACCAATACTCCTCCTGCAGGAGCTTATCAGGGATACGGAACGCCGAAGGGCACATACGGTCTCATGATGGCCATGTGCGAGCTCGCAGACAAGCTGGGCGTCGACTACAAGGAGATGGTACTGAAGAACCATGTCGAGGAAGGCTACATGCTCGAGATCCTCAAGGGACTCGGCGAAGGCCGCGAAGGAAATGTAGTGCCGGTAGGATCGTGTGGACTCAGAGAAGCAGTTGAAAAGGGCTGCGATATGATCGAATGGGGCAAGAAGGAAGAGAGCGACGACCCTGACTGGAAGATCGGCAAGGGCTTTGCAATGATAATGCAGGGTTCCGGACTCCCTGGACTCGATCACGCAAATGCCATAGCCAAGCTCGAGATGGACGGATCGATAATCGTTCTTTCCGGAGCTGCTGACATCGGCACCGGCCTCGATACCATCATTGCAAAGGTGGCAAGCGATATCCTCTGCGTCCCTATGGAGAGGATAACAGTGCTTACCGGCGATACGGATTCAGGAGCCTTTGATACAGGTTCATACGCTTCATCGGGAACCTTCTTCAGCGGCAATGCGGCAGTCGTCGCATCTACCAACCTGAAGGAGAAGATACTGGACGAAGCGGCATATCAGCTTGGAGAAGAGAAGGATGACATAGAACTTGACTGGCCGGGAGTGGCAAGGTCGAAGAAGACGGGCAAGGAATTATCGTATTACGATATCATCCATACGGCTACTTCGGGAACAGGCCGCGGACACCTCATCGCTCCGGGAAGCTTCACTACAGCGGCATCGTCCGTACCATACGGAGCACACTTCGCTCAGGTCGCCGTGAACGTGAAGACCGGAGAAATCAAGGTCCAGAAGTTCTATGCCTTACAGGATGCGGGCACACCTATAAATCCTGAGGTGGCGCTCTGCCAGATGTACGGCGCGGCACTCAAGTCGATAGGCCACAGCCTGTATGAGGACATGATACTCGATAAAGACGGCCGCTGCGTGAATGCCACAATGACTGACTACGGAGTTCCTATGATCTCCGAGCAGCCTGATGACTTCAAGGCAGTGCTCATAGATGTGGACGATCCGGACGGTCCGTTCGGAGCCAAGTCCATTTCGGAGATCGCGTGCAACGGCGCGGCTCCTGCCATAGGAAACGCCATCCACGACGCCTGCGGCGTCTGGGTGAGAAGCTGGCCTATGACACCTGAAAAGATACTCAGAGAGCTTGGAAAAATAAAGTAACAACAGGAAGGGAGGATCAGACATGCTTTTAATCGGAAACGGACAATTAATTACAAGAGATCCTGAGTTTCCTTATCTGAAGGACGGCGCTGTCGTCATCGACGGAGAAGTCATCAAGGCGGTGGGCTCGTTCGCAGATATGAAGGCAGCTTACCCGGATGCGGAATTCGTTGACGCAAAGGGCGGCATCATCATGCCGGGACTCATTAACGCCCATACACATATTTATTCAGGGCTGGCAAGGGGACTGGCGATCGCAGGAAACAATCCGACAAACTTCTTTGAGGTACTCGACGGCACCTGGTGGAACATCGACAGACATCTGACGATAGACGGGACTAAGGCATGCGCATATGCTACGATACTTGACTGCATCAGAGACGGTGTCACAACGATCTTTGACCATCATGCAAGCTTCTGCGAGATACCTGGTTCGCTGTTCGCGATCAAGGATGTTGCCAAAGAACTGGGCATGAGATCCTGCCTTTGCTACGAGGTATCCGAGAGAGACGGAGAAGAGAAGACTGCTCAGAGCATCCAGGAGAACGCTGATTTCGCAAAATGGGCTATCAAGGAAGATGATGACATGATCAAAGCCATGTTCGGCGGACATGCTCTCTTCACCATTTCGGACAAGACATTCGAGAAGATGGTTGAGGCCAACGACGGCATGACAGGCTTCCACATCCACATCGCCGAGGGCATGAACGATGTTTATGACAGCCTCCGCAACTACGGATGCAGACCTGTCAACAGACTGCTCTACAACGGACTGCTCGGAGATAAGACCCTGCTCGGACACTGCATCCATGTGAGCCCGGCCGAGATGGACATCATCAAGGAGACCGGCACCATGGTAGTCAACAACCCTGAGTCCAACATGGGCAATGCGGTAGGCTGCGCACCTGTGCTCCAGATGATGGCAAAAGGCATCACAGTCGGCATGGGTACGGACGCATACACACACGACATGCTCGAGAGCCTTAAGGTCTTCCTGATAATCCAGAGACACAACGCAGCAATGCCGAATGTAGCATGGGGCGAGGACGTCACGATGCTCTTCGAGAACAACAGAAAGATCGCTGCCAAGTACTTCAGGAAACCTCTGGGCATCCTGAAGGAGGGCGCTGCAGCCGACGTCATCGTAATGGATTACAAGCCGTTCACACCGTTCTCAGACGAGAACATCGACGGCCACATGATCTTCGGAATGATGGGCAAGAACTGCAGAACAACGATCATCAACGGAAAGGTCCTGTATAAGGACAGAGAATTCGTGGATATAGATGAGGAAGCAATCAATGCATGGACTCTCGAGCAGAGCAAGAAGCTCTGGGGAGAGCTCAATCACAGAGAGTATTAGTAATTGTTGAGGAGGGATGACTATGAGTGACATTATGAGACCGATGCCCTTTAAGCAACTTCTGGGCTGGGTACTCGACGAGTACGAAAAAAACGGAAGCATCTTCGGTGTTTCCAAGCTGGTAAAACACACAAACGGCCAGGCTCTTCCGATCTTCGATGAAAAGATCGAGTCGCCGTTCGGACCTGCTGCCGGCCCTAATACACAGCTGGCACAGAATATAATCGCATCATATGTTGCCGGATCCAGATTCTTCGAACTCAAGACCGTTCAGGTCATGGACGGAGCTGAGCTCGCGGCGTGCGTAGCAAAGCCATGCATCACTGCTCATGACGAGTGCTACAACTGCGAGTGGTCGACAGAGCTTTACGTGCCTCAGGCTTACGAGGAATACGTAAAAGCATGGGTCATCTGCAAGATCCTTTCAAAGGAACTCGGACTCGGCGATCCTGACGGCTTCGTATTCAACATGTCCGTAGGATATGACCTTGAAGGAATCAAGACACCTAAGGTCAATAAATACATCGAAGAGATGAAGGATGCTTCTGAAACCGATGTGTTCAAGGACGCCATAGAGGTATCGCTCCAGGCGGCAAAGGACGGCAGGTTCAAGAACGTTGATGAGGACTTCATCAAGGCGATACCTGCAAGGATCTCGAATTCCATCACGGAGTCGACACTGCACGGATGCCCGCCTGATGAGATCGAAAGAATAGCTTCCTATCTCATCACAGAGAAGGGCCTCAACACATTCATCAAGTGCAACCCGACTCTGCTCGGATACGAATTCGCCAGAAAGCGTCTGGATTCACTCGGATTCGACTACATCGCATTCGATGACCACCACTTCCTCGAAGACCTTCAGTGGGAGGATGCAGTTCCTATGTTTGAGAGACTGCAGGCTCTCTGCGATGAGAAGGGACTCGAGTTCGGAGTTAAACTGACAAATACATTCCCTGTAGATGTAAAGGCCGGCGAGCTTCCTTCGGAAGAGATGTACATGGCCGGACGCAGCCTGTTCCCTCTGAGCATCTATCTTGCCGAAAAGATCTCGAAACAGTTCGACGGCAAGCTCAGGATCAGCTATTCCGGCGGTGCTGACTACTTCAACATCAAGGAGATCTTCGAAGCAGGCATCTGGCCAATCACGATGGCTACAACCATCCTGAAACCGGGCGGATATCAGAGAATGTCGCAGATCGGCGAGAAGCTCATGGACTGCGGCAGTGAGAGATTCAGCGGAGTGGATATCGAAAAGGTCGGAGCTCTTGTTGAGATGTCTCAGGGACCGAGGAACCGTAAGCCGATCAAGCCGCTTCCTAACCGTAAGAACGGCGAAGATCTGCCGATGCTCGACTGCTTCCACGCTCCTTGCAGCGGCGGATGCCCGATCGAGCAGGATATTCCTGCATACCTCGAGGCAATGGAAGAGGGCAGAGTAGAAGATGCTCTCAAGATCATCCTCGAGAAGAACGCTCTGCCGTTCACAACAGGAACGATCTGCCCGCACACATGTGCTGACAGATGCATGAGAAACCACTACGAATCAGCTCTCAGGATCCGCGAGGTCAAGCTGATGGCTGCCGAGGCGGGATTTGACAAAGTACTGCCTGAGCTCAAGGCTGCAGCAGCTGCAGATAAGAAAGTAGCTGTAATCGGCGGAGGTCCTGCAGGACTTGCAGCAGCTTCGTTCCTCAGCAGAGCAGGCGCTGACGTAACAGTCTTCGAAAAGAACGACAAGATGGGCGGCGTACCTCGCTATGTGATCCCTGGATTCAGGATCGGCGACGATGCTCTCGACAAGGATGTGGCACTTTGCTCGGCGTTCGGCGCAAAGATGGTCACAGGCAGAGAGATCGCTTCCGTACAGGAACTCAAGGATGAGGGATTCACAGACATCATCGTAGCTATCGGAGCATGGGCACCAGGCCGCAAGGCTCTGAAGTACGGCGAAGAGTTTGATGCTCTCGAATTCCTCGAAGCAGTAAAGGCTGCACCGGGATCGATCGACCTCGGCACTGACGTAGTCGTCATCGGCGGCGGCAATACAGCCATGGACGTTGCAAGAGCTGCGAAGATTCAGCCGGGAGTTGAGCATGTACGTCTCGTATACAGAAGAGACAGAAGAAACATGCCGGCTGACGAAGAAGAGCTGGTAATGGCTATCGAGGACGGAGTTGAGTTCATGGAACTCCTCGCACCTGTAGGCGCTGAGAACGGCAAGCTGAAATGCGAGAAGAACGTGCTCGGAGAGCCTGACGCAAGCGGCAGACGTTCACCTGTAGGAACAGGCGAATTCTGTGAGGTACCTGCAACTGCAGTCATCTGCGCTGTAGGTGAAAGAATTAAGACCGGCCTGTATGAAGCAGCCGGTGCGGAAATCGACGGCAGGGGCAAGCCTGTTGTGGATGAGAACCTCATGACAACAGTACCTGGACTCTACGCTGCAGGCGACTGCCGCAGAGGACCGGCAACAGTAGTAAAGGCCATCGCAGATGCACAGACCATAGCTACAGCGATCATCGGAGCAGACTTCAGCAAGTATGCTGATCTGGATGCAAAGGGAGACATGGAGAAGCTGCTCGCAAGGAAGGGCGACCTCGTCGATCCTCCTGCAGACAAGCCGGATGACAGATGTCTCGGATGCTCAACGGTTTGCGAGGTCTGCGCAGATGTATGTCCGAACAGAGCAAACTTCGTCGTTGAAGTACCGTTCTTCGAAAAACCGCAGATCCTGCACGTCGACGGAATGTGCAACGAGTGCGGCAACTGCGCGATCTTCTGCCCATACAACGGACGTCCGTACAAGGACAAATTCACTCTGTTCTGGAGCGAGGAAGATTTCGCAGACAGCGAGAACAACGGCTTCCTGCCGCTCGAAGGAGAGAAGGTACGCGTGAGACTGTTCGGAAATGCTGCAGACTACGACATGGCGGATCCGAAGTGCGCTCTGCCTGAAGGCATAGCTGCATTCATCAAGGCAGTAAAAGAAAACTACGCATATTTATTAGCATAAGGATAAAGGTTTAGTTAATGTTGGTTGTAATTAAAGGCGCCGGCGACCTCGCCAGCGGGATAGCTCTGAGACTGCATCACTCAAAAATCGATGTGGTCATGACGGATCTGCCGGTGCCTCTGGCGGTACGCAGGACGGTGGCTTTTTCGGAAGCCATCCGTCTTGGCAGTACTGAAGTTGAAGATGTGAAGGCTGAAAGAGCCGAAAATATAGAAGAGGTGAGGGACTGCCTGAAAAGGGGAGTTATCCCTGTATTGGCAGATCCGGAAGCTGAGATAATTAAGATCATGAGGCCGGAGGTCGTCATAGACGCGATCCTCGCCAAAAGAAATACGGGAACGTCGATCGATGATGCAAGGATGGTGATCGGTGTCGGTCCGGGATTTACTGCCGGCAGCGACTGCCATGCAGTAATAGAAACAAAACGCGGTCACACGCTCGGAAGAGTCATAAAAAAGGGTTCTGCCATTCCGAATACCGGCGTGCCGGGAAACGTCGGAGGCCAGACAATAAAAAGGCTGCTGAAGGCGCCTGTTGACGGAACTTTCCATCCTGAAAAGGAGATAGGGGACCTTGTCAAAGAAGGGGACTGTGTCGGAAATGTTGACGGTGCGCCTGTATATGCATTGATTGACGGTAAGATCAGAGGGCTGCTTCAGGACGGCGTACCTGTAACAAAAGGCCTCAAATCAGGAGATATAGATCCGAGAGGTGCCACGGTCGATCACATGACGGTATCTGACAAGGCTGCGTCCATAGGCGGCGGAGTCCTTGAAGCGATCCTGTCATATGCCGGCGACCGGCTCTGAGGATCCGGAGACAGAATATGGCTAAAAGGATCAGAAAAAAATCATATGTCCGCTGCAGGGGCGGCAGCCCGCTTCTTGAAGGTATCGACAGAGCGTCGTTTCCAAGGGACTGCAGCGCGATACTGCAGCTGTATCCGGATGGGATAAGCAAGTGCAGATACGGATGCCTCGGCGGCGGCTCATGCGAAGCTGCCTGCCACCTTGCGGCCATCAGGGTCGTGGATGGAGGCCCTCCGGTCATCGACAATGAAAAATGTGTCGGCTGCGGCCTCTGCGTGCGCGCCTGCCCGCAGAATCTCATTGAGATCATATTACCGGACAGAAACATACAGCCGAAATGCAGCAACCGCGACCTCGGGAAGACCGCTCGCGAGGCATGTGATAATTCCTGCATCGCCTGCCGCATATGCGAGAGGGAATGTCCTGCCGGCGCGATCACTGTTGCAGAGGGAAAACCCGTGATCGACCCTGCGGCCTGCATTTGCTGCGGCATGTGTGCAGTCAGGTGCCCTCGCGGAGTCATCAGGGATTCCAACGGTATCATGACCGCTGACTGATCCGGCAGAGGAGGTGAGTATCATTTCTTACACATTTACAGTAAACGGAATAGAAAGAACTACCGACGAAAAGAAGCCTCTGCTCAGGTATCTCAGGGATGATCTCAAGCTGTACTCGGTAAAGGACGGCTGCTCGGAAGGAGCATGCGGCACATGCACCATAGTTGTGGACGGCTATGCCGTAAAAGCCTGCGTCCTCACCACGGACAGGGCTGCAGGCAAAAATATCATCACGGTGGAAGGCCTCAGCCTGCGGGAAAAGGAAGCGTTTGTCTATGCTTTCGGAACAGCGGGATCAGTGCAGTGCGGCTTTTGCATACCGGGCATGGTAATGGCCGGAAAGGCTCTTATTGACCGCAATCCGGATCCTACGGAGGATGAAATAAAGAAAGCCATCAGGGGCAATATATGCCGCTGTACCGGTTACAAGAAAATCATTAACGGCATCAGGAGAGCCGCGTCCATTTTGCGCGGCGAAGAAGAGGTCAGGCAGATAAGCCAGTTTACGGGCAAGATGATGCCTGAACAGAATGAATTCATCTCGGTCGTAGGCTCAAGCTACGATCCTGAACGGGCTTCGGGAATCGCAAACTACGAAAACAGGGGCAACAGCCCGCAGTACGGCATGGGACAGAACGTGTTCCGTATCGACGTCAGGAAAAAAGTGCTGGGTTACGGAAAGTATCCGGACGATATCGGACCTGAATACTTCGTACCTGTGGACAGACCTGACCTGATAATGGAACAGACCGGCTGGGGAGAAGAAAAGTATGCTGCTGCCGCTGCAAAGGGCCTTATCAAGCCGGGTAAGACTATATACATGGAAGACGAGCCGCTCGTTAACATCTGCGTTGCAGTCGATCCGGACATGCCTCGGATGGCGTACGCATCGGCTGTGCGCGCGCAGTATCCGAGAGCGGTAGTAAAGAAAATAATAAAGGAAAAAGCCGAGTCGCTGCCGGGCGTTCTCGGAGTTCTGACAGCAGCTGACGTGCCGAACAACAAGGTCGGCCATATACAGCAGGACTGGGATGTCATGATAGCGGAAGGCGATACGACAAGGATGGTGGGCGACACCATATGCGTCGTAGTTGCTGAATCACCTTACATACTTGAGCAGGCAAAGAAGGCAGTAAAGGTAGAATACGAAGTGCTCGAGCCTGTGAAGAGCATCTCCGAGGCAAGAGCTGAAGGAGCGCCGAAGATCCATTCAGGCGGGAATCTCTGCCAGACCAGACACGTCACGCGCGGTGATGCTGCAAAGGCGCTGGCGGAGTCAGCATATACTGCGACGGCGTCGTTCACAACGCCGTTCACGGAGCACGCCTTCCTTGAGCCTGAATGCGCCGTATCATTCCCGTACAGAGACGGAGTCAAGATACTCTCGACAGACCAGGGTGCTTATGACACCAGGCACGAGGTGGCTATCATGCTCGGCTGGGAGGACTGCCAGGAACGCATCGTGGTAGAGAACCAGCTCATCGGCGGAGGCTTTGGCGGCAAGGAAGACGTAACGACGCAGCACCTGACTGCTCTGGCAGCGCTGAAGTTCAACAGGCCGGTGAAGATGAAGTTCAGCCGTGCGGAGTCCCTCAGGGTACATCCTAAAAGACACTACATGGAAGGGACCTTCACTGTCGGCTGCGATGAAAACGGCATACTGACAGGCCTCGACTGTGAGATCAATTTCGATACGGGCGCTTACGCAAGCCTGTGCGGACCTGTTCTTGAGAGAGCATGCACACACAGCGTAGGCCCTTACAATTATCACAACACGGACATCAGGGGATTCGGATATTACACAAACAATCCTCCTGCAGGAGCATTCAGGGGGTTTGGTGTATGCCAGAGCCAGTTCGCTCTTGAGTCGCTCCTGAACGTGCTGGCAAAGAAGGTAGGGATCAGCCCTTGGGAGATAAGATACCGCAACGCGATCGAGCCGGGTCTTGAACTCCCGAACGGACAGATCGCGGATGTATCGACCGCGCTGAAGGAAACTCTCGTAGCCGTGAAGCCGTACTTTGACGATGCGCCGGAAGACAGGGTAGGCATAGCCTGCGCAATGAAGAACGCAGGTGTCGGAGTAGGACTTCCGGATAAAGGCAGGGCGGAACTCAGGGTAAAGGACGGCCTGGTATGGGTATTCACCGCTGCTTCAGATATAGGCCAGGGATGCCAGACTGTATTCCTTCAGGATGTTGCCCAGGCAACGGATCTGCCTATAACAAAGATCTGGATCGGTAACAGCAATACGGAAAACGCGCCTAATTCAGGAACAACGTCAGGATCCAGGCAGACTCTGGTAACGGGCGAGGCTGTAAGAGGTGCCGCCCTGATGCTCAGGAAGGCGATGGATGAAGAGGGTGTCACTGAAGATACGCTGGATAAACTGGAAGGCAGAAAGTTTTTCTATGAGTACTTTGAGCCTACGGACAAGCTGGGTTCGGACAAGCCTCATCCTAAGAGCCATATCGCATACGGCTTTGCTACTAACGTGGCCGTGCTTGACGCAGAAGGAAAGGTCACGGATATATATGCGGCGTTTGATGCCGGGAAGGTAGTGAACCCGCTGTCAATGTCAGGCCAGATAGAGGGCGGAGTGCTGATGAGCATGGGATATGCGCTTACTGAGAGCTGGCCTCTTGACAACTGCGTACCTACGGCTAAGTACGGAACTCTGGGGCTGCTGCGTTCGACTGACATCCCGGAGCTCCATGCGATACATGTGGAAAAGGATGAGCTTCTTGAAGCATCATACGGAGCAAAGGGCGTAGGAGAGATCACATCGATACCTGCGGCGCCTGCGATCGCCGGCGCATATTACGCCAGAGACGGAGTCCTGAGGACAAAGCTCCCGCTGGAGAACACATTCTATAGCAAAAAGAAGAAGTGACCGACATGAAAAAGCTGATAAAAAACGGAATGATCGCTACCGATACGGAAGTCTTTGAGGGCGACATACTGATTGACGGAGAAAAGATTATCGAAATAGGAAGCGGCGTCTGCGCTGACGGTGCCGAAATAATCGATGCTTCGGGCAAATACGTGCTTCCGGGAGCTGTTGACGTGCACACGCACATGGACCTGGACGTTGGATTTGCAAGGGCCATAGACGATTTCTACGACGGCACGGTGGCAGCAGCATGCGGCGGCACTACCACGATCGTTGACCATATGGCCTTCGGCCCCAAAGACTGCAGCCTCTGGCATCAGGTGAACGAGTATCACCGTCTGGCGGATGGCAATGCAGTCGTTGACTACGGTTTCCACGGAGTCTTCCAGCACCTGCACCATGCGACTCTGGAAGAGATGAAGGAGATCAAAGAAGAGGAAGGAATAACCAGCTTCAAGGTCTACATGACCTATGATTACAGACTGCATGACGACGAGATATTCAGGGTCCTGAGAGCTGCAAAAGAGGCCGGCATAGTCATAACCGTCCACTGCGAGAATCACGGAGTGATAACACAGCTCAGAAAGGAATTTGTTGAAGAAGGCAAGTGCGAAGCTAAGTACCATCCGCTCAGCAGGCCTGCAAGATGCGAAGCCGAGGCTGTAAACAGGATGATACACCTGGCAGCCATGGCAGGAGATGCGCCTCTGTATATAGTGCATCTGTCAAGTGCCGAGGGCCTTCACGAAGTGCAGAAGGCAAGATCCGAGCACAGACCTAATCTCGGTGTTGAGACCTGCATACAGTATCTGGTGCTTACAGATAAAGAATATGAAGATCCGGAGGAGGGACTCAAGGCCATCATGTCGCCGCCTCTCCGCAAGGATCAGGACAGAGAAGAGCTGTGGCAGGCTCTCGCGGACGGCACCATAGATACTGTAGCTACAGACCACTGCCCGTTCCATTTCAGGGCAGGCAAAGCTGAAAAGCAATACGGGAAGGACGATTTTACCAAGTGCCCTAACGGAGCACCGGGTGTGCAGGAGAGACTGATCCTGCTGTTCTCTGAGGGTTTCATGAAAGGACGCATAAGCCTCCCTCAGGTGGTGAAGTACAGTTCATCGAATCCTTGCCGGATGTTCGGCATGTATCCTAAGAAGGGAAGTCTGGAACCGGGTACGGACGCCGATATAGTCATCATCGATCCGGAGAAGAAGACTCTGATCGATAAGGAATATATCCGCGGAGCTTCGGACTACTCCTGCTATGAAGGCATGGAGCTGGACGGATGCATAGACAGGGTATTCCTCAGGGGAAAAGAGATCGTAAGTGAAGGAGAGTTCCTCGGAAAGCGCGGAGACGGCAATTATCTTAAGCGCGGAGAGAGCATTCTTGCAGAATAAAAGCTGCATTTTCCAAAAACTAAAATTATTTTAGTTTTTACCCGCAAAGCTATTGATATGCCTGGCGACAGGTATATAATAAAATAAATTAAGGAAAGCAAAAATATTTTAAGGAAGATATAACTGAGGAACACAAGGAGAGAAACTATGTCAAAGGCAAAAGAATTGGCAGAAAAGCTCGCGAAGCTTAACATCGCAGACATGTATGAGAACGATTTCTTTCTGACATGGGAGAAGACAGATGATGAGATCGAAGCGGTATTCGCTGTAGCAGATGCGCTGAGAGACCTGAGGGAACGCAACAAATCCACAAAGATCTTCGACTCGGGACTTGGAATCTCTATCTTCCGTGACAATTCAACAAGAACACGTTTCTCATTTGCAAGTGCCTGCAACCTGCTCGGACTTGAGGTTGCAGATCTCGATGAGAAAAAGTCACAGATCGCCCACGGAGAGACCGTGCGCGAGACAGCTACCATGATCTCGTTCATGGCAGATGTCATCGGTATCCGTGATGACATGTATATCGGCAAGGGTAACGCTTACATGCATGAGTTCATGGACTCTGTCACACAGGCACATGAGGATGGAGAACTCGAGCAGAAGCCGACACTTGTCAACCTGCAGTGCGATATCGATCATCCGACACAGTCAATGGCCGATGCTCTGCACATCATCCACGAGTTCGGCGGTGTAGAGAACCTGAAGGGAAAGAAGATCGCAATGAGCTGGGCATACTCCCCATCATACGGCAAACCTCTTTCGGTTCCTCAGGGGATCATCGGACTGCTGACCCGCTTCGGAATGGACGTCGTTCTTGCTCATCCGGAAGGATATGAAGTAATGGGCGATGTAGTCGAGGTGGCAAAGAAGAACGCAGCTGAAAACGGCGGAACTTTCACTATCACAAATGACATGAAGGAAGCTTTCAAGGACGCTGATGTCGTATATCCGAAGAGCTGGGCGCCATTCGCAGCAATGGAAGTACGTACAGATCTCTACGGCAAGGGCGACTTCGACGGCATCGACAAGCTTGAGAAGGAACTGCTTGCGCAGAATGCAACCCATCAGGACTGGCTCGTTGATGACGAGATGATGAAGCTGACAAAGAACGGCCTCGATACTCTGTACATGCATCCGCTTCCTGCTGACATCCAGGGAATTTCCTGCGAACACGGCGAAGTTACCGCAAAGGTATTTGACCACGCGCGTGACTCTCTGTACAAAGAAGCATCAAACAAGCCTTACATCATCGCAGCAATGATCTTCCTTGCAAAGGTAAAAGATCCTGTTGCTGCACTCAAAAAACTTGACGAGGAAGCAAATCCAAGAAGATCATTCTAAAAGAAGGGATGAGGCAAATGGCTAATAAGAAAATCGTAGTCGCGCTCGGCGGCAACGCCCTGGGCAGCAATCTGGTAGAGCAGATGAGATCCGTTACTGATGCGGTCAAGCCGATCGCTGATCTCATCGAGGAAGGCTATGAAGTGGTGGTTTCCCATGGAAACGGTCCTCAGGTCGGAGTTATCCAGGATGCGATGACACTTCTCTCAAGAGAAAATCCTGAAAAGCATCCTCATTTCCCTCTGTCAGTATGCACTGCCATGAGCCAGGGCTATATCGGATACGATATCCAGAATAAGCTCAGAGAGGAGCTCCTTGACAGGGGCATCAAAAAGGATGTTACGAGTGTACTTACTCAGGTACTGGTGGATCCTGACGACCCAGCTTTCGATAACCCTACAAAGCCTATCGGCCCGTTCCTGACAAAGGAGGAAGCTGAAGCCAAGAAGAAGCTGAGAAATCACGTCTTCATCGAGGATGCCGGCAGAGGCTACAGGCGAGTTGTTGCAAGTCCTGAACCGAAGGCGATCATCGAGATCGATACGATCAGGACACTTGCTGATGCAGGTCACATCGTTATAGCTGCAGGCGGCGGCGGTATTCCTGTGACAAAGGCGGAGAACAATCACCTTAAGGGTTCACCTGCCGTGATCGACAAGGACCGCGCATCGGAACTTCTTGCAGAAGAGCTTGATGCCGATTTCCTGATCATCCTCACTGCAGTTGAAAACGCAATGATCAATTACGGCAAACCTGACCAGAAGAAGCTCGGAGACATCACGACTGAAGAGGCTAAGAAGTATATCGCAGAAGGACAGTTCGCTCCGGGTTCAATGCTTCCGAAGGTAGAGGCTGCAGTAAAATTTGCTGAGTCGAAACCTGGCAGAGTAGCTCTTATCACTCTGCTTGAGAAAGCCAGGGACGGAATCAACGGAAAGACCGGAACCCGCATCCATGCATAATAAAAAGCGCGCCTTTCACAGGCGCGCAGCATTTCATGATATCAGTCGTCTGATGATCTGATCTCATCGAGATAGCTGTAAAGCGTGTAGGTAGATATCCCGAAGTACTGGCATACCTTAGGACCCGACTTGGTTATGAGGAAGGCGCCGTGCTCATCGAGGAACCTGATGGCGCGTATCTTCTCATCCTTGCTCATGAGAGCTGTAGGCTTGCCCACAAGTTTTACACTGTGGTCGAGCAGCTCATCGAGCAGGTCGGAAACGTTTCCGGAGATCGCTTCAGGCTCCTGACCCGGATCATCCTGTCCGGTAAAGGCGCGTATGGCATCATCCACGGCAACAAACATGCTTATGTCGTAGTTGATGCCCATGAGGCCGATCACTCCTTCATCGTCATCACGGATGAAGAGGGTGGTGGACTTAAGCACTCTGCCGTCAGAGGTCTTTGTAAGGTATGAGATGCGGTCTTCGATCATCTCAGGGTTTTCCCTGAGAGATTCAAGAACTATGTGCGATGGGCCGTCACCAATGGACCGGCCGGTAACGTGACCGTTCTCTATCGCGATTATCGTGTGCTCAAGGTCCTCGCCTCTGAGGTCGTGTATCACGACTTCACAGTTGCGGCCGAACTGGCCGGCGAGACCCCTGGCCACATGAGCTGCGAACTCAAATCGTTTATCAGGCTTCATATGATGCTCTCACTTTCGTATGACGCTTTGTAAAAAATACAAATACATTTTAACAACAAAAACTTTTTTAGACAATAAAAATTATTCATTACGAACACGGAGGTAGATAGAAATGATTCCGGATTATGAAGCTATAATGAAAGCCGCAGAAAATTACGGACCGGAGATCAGCAGATTCCTGAGAGACATGATCTCGCATCCGAGCGAAAGCGCTGAAGAAGGCGAAGTAGTAGCCTGCATCAAGGCTGAGATGGAAAAACTCGGCTATGATAAGGTAGAAGTCGACGGCCTCGGCAACGTGATCGGCTGGATGGGCGAGGGAGACAAGATCATCGCCATCGATTCCCATATCGACACAGTAGGCATCGGAAACATCAACAACTGGACTGACGATCCTTACAAGGGATATGAGACAGACGACATCATCTACGGACGCGGCGGCTCCGACCAGGAAGGCGGAATGGCTTCGGCTGTATACGGCACAAAGATCATGAAAGATCTCGGCCTCATCCCTGAAGGATACAAGATCATGGTAGTCGGCTCCGTAATGGAAGAGGACTGCGACGGAATGTGCTGGCAGTACATCGTCAACAAGTACTTCGACGGACCTGAAGATGCAAGAAACAAGATCGACTTCGTCATCTCGACAGAGCCGACAGACGGCGGCATCTACAGAGGACACAGAGGCCGCATGGAGATCAGGGTAGACGTAAAGGGAGTATCCTGCCACGGCTCGGCTCCTGAAAGAGGAGATAACGCTATCTACAAGATGGCAGACATCATCAGCGATGTAAGAGCACTCAACAACAACGACTGCACGGAGAGCACTTCGATCCGCGGACTGGCAAAGATGCTCGACCCTAAGTTCAATCCGGATCATTACGAAGACGCGAGATTCCTCGGACGCGGAACATGCACTGTATCGCAGATCTTCTACACATCGCCTAGCCGCTGCGCGGTAGCAGACTCCTGCGCTATCTCTATCGACAGAAGAATGACAGCAGGCGAGACATGGGACAGCTGCCTCGAAGAGGTAAGACAGCTGCCTAGCGTACAGAAGTACGGCGATGACGTAAAGGTTTCGATGTACATGTATGACCGTCCGTCCTGGACAGGCGAAGTATATGAGACAGAGTGCTACTTCCCGACATGGATCAACAAGGAGAGCTCAGCCCACGTCAAGGCTCTCGTAGAGGCACACAAGGCTCTCTTCGGAGATAAGAGAATCGGTTCGCCAAGCGCCATGCATCTCAGAGACGGCCGTCCGCTCTGCGACAAGTGGACATTCTCCACAAACGGAGTATCCATCCAGGGCCGTTACGGTATCCCTTGCGTAGGATTCGGACCTGGTGCAGAGAGCCAGGCACACGCTCCTAACGAGATCACATGGAAGAAGGACCTCGTTACATGCGCAGCTCTCTACGCTGCTGCTATTCCTCTGTATCCTGACCAGGAGAAGACAGGTGACGTAAGCCAGTTCCGTCAGGGCAAGACAAACAACGACATCAAATAGGAGCCATACAGTATTACAGAATACGCAGGTCCGGGGGCAATATCCCCCGGACTTTTTCAGTGCAGATACATATTTACGGACTGAAGTTGTATAATACGTTTGTATTTATTAGAACTGCAGCATGGTGAGAACAAAGGAAAAATGATAGTTAATTTTGACTTTCTGGATAATGAACCAATAGAAAACGTTATTACCAGCCTGAATTTTCAGATAGATAAGACCGTATATTTCGGATATGCAGACTCCATAAGGAAATACAGTGAAACACTGGGATCGTTCCTGAAAAAGCATTGCGGAGGGCAGGAAGCGGAGTTCATACAGGTACCTAAAGGAAAACTGAAAGAGACTCTGGCAATAATGCGCGATGCCGTACTGACGGAAAAAAACAGGGATAACGAGGTGTTTTTTGATATTACGGGAGGCGAAGCCATTCCGCTTGTCGCATTCGGCATACTTTCTACTGAAACCGATACGCCGATGCACATATTCAATATAGACAGAAATAAGCTTGTGGAACAGGATGACGGGGCTGAACTTGAGATCAGCAAGGCTGTTCCGAGGAGGAAAACAGAATTTACTGTTGAGATGCTCATTGAGCTAAGGGGCGGAGCGGTCAGGACGACAGCAATGAAGAACTATAAGGACCCCGATCAGAATGACCCGGGATCTGAAGAGGAAGTTCTTTCCTTGTTCAGAAAGCATGCTGCGGAATGGTCGAAGCTGATCGCTGCAATGCATACCTGCCTTGATGAATTCGGAAACGGAGTGTACCGGATCGACTTTGACAAGGCTGCCTGCCGTTACCATCCGTCTTTTGTGAAAAGGTTCAGGGATTTCTTAAGTGAGCTTCGGGACTGCGGCATGATAAAAGCGGTCAGCGGGGACAAAGATGACGGCTGGTTCCGTTTCTCCGGTGATTTCGTGAAAGCAACTCTTACGGAGGAAGGCGCAGCTTTAGAGATCATGACATGCCTGGAGCTGAGGAAAAAGTACGGGCAGGCCCAGGCCGGAGTCGTCATAGACTGGGACGGTGCCGTAGACGCGGGATATGATGTCGTGAATGAAATAGATGTCATAGCGCTGGACGGATTTGTACCGGTCATCGTTTCGTGCAAGTGCGGCAATCAGGCAAACAAGGACGCGATATATGAGCTTGAGACAGTCGCAAGGAGGTTCGGCGGCAAATACGCACGTAAGATGCTCGTATCTGTCAGGAATATGAGTCTTGTTGATAAAGAGCGTGCGGCAGAGATGGATATAGAGCTGAGGATATTAGAAGAAGGCGTTCAGGTAAAATACTATAACGAACGCGGATAAAACTAAACTGCCGGTTCAGTTACATAAGTGAAACAGTCTGCTACAATTATGACGCTGACAGTTTCATGTATAAGCAAAGATTAAAAAAATTAGAGGTACATTGTGTTCGCGGGGGGATAACTGCGCCCTGACGGACATGTGTACCTTGATTTTTTAACAGCATGCTGTGCATGGAAAGGAAAACTTATGAAAGACCATTCAACAAAAAACTACATGGAAGAAAGAACCAGATGGGCAAATGAACAGTCGGAACTGTTTCTCGACGCACTGGAACAGACAGGCATGAAGACGGGAGTAAGGATCACTCCGATGCAGTATGTAAAGGCTTACAGGACCTGCATAGAGACCTATAAATTCGCTTACCCTGCAGAGTACAAAATCGCGGAGATGATCTCCACTGAAGAATCCTACGAACAGATTCTGTGCATTATGGAGGCCGTGATGAAAAGATTCAGACGGGAGTTCTGCAAGACCAGAAAAAAGAAACCTTCCGGGAAAAAGAAGAAGGCTGCCTGAACTGCGGGTTAAGTGACAACGACCTGACCCGGTTATATCATCAGACTTGTTAAACGGGAAAAGAGTGATAAAGGAGAAAACGATGAGATATACATCAGCAGAGGCAAACAAACTGCTCAAAGGCATCGAGGCAAGAATAGAAGACCTCAAAAACAAGGAAAAGAAGAGCCGCTCGTTTCATGCGGCTTCCACAGAGGACCCGGAAGTTCTCAGACCGGCATACGATTTTGAAGAAACACAGAAGCAGATAGCTGCTCTGGAAAAGGATGTGCGCATTGTAAAGCACGCAATAAACATGTTCAATGTGACTCATACCGTTCCGGACTTTGATGAGCTGACTATAGACCAGGCTCTGGTCTATCTGCCGCAGCTGTCCAACAGAGTCAGCAAGCTCAAGCTTATGGCTGCTGCGCTGCCGAGGGAGAGAGCGATGTCTTACGGCAGCAACATAATAGACTATGAAATCGCTAATTACAATATCGCCGGAGCGGAGCAGATGTACCGCTCAGAGCAGGAGAGACTGAGGAAGCTTCAGACGGCTCTTGACAGGGCAAACTCCGGCGAGACCATGGAAATCGACATTGTGCTGACATAGAGGCAGTGCATCTGCCTTTTTCCGGTACGGTCCTCTCTGAATGTCTGTAAAACAGTATTCAATGGATCGGCGCGTAACCGTAATTGTTCAGTGTTGAGGTTAAAGCTTTTGACAGATATTCTGAGTTATCCGTTATCTGTAAAGGTTCAAGGCAGTGATCTTATACACATGACATGAAGACGGGACGGTGCGAAAACCTTCTGCAGCTGAGGTACGGTTACAGGCTGCATTCAAAAATCCCGTACTGAACTGAAAGTTTAGTTCACATCATCATAAGTTTTGTGTATAATGTGCTACTGCAGTAGTTACAGAAGCATAATCAGGAGAGGTGATGCGAAGATGGAACAACTGAATACGATGAGAAGAAGACCCGTTAAACGGGTGGATATCTCCATAAACATGGAGAAGACCGGAGCCAATATCAGAAGGCTGATAAAAGCAAGCGGTTACTCCGTGAGAGATATCATGGCTATCACCGGCATATCGACCGAGCAGGCGGTATACAAGTGGTACAGAGGGGAGTCGATCCCTGCCATTGAAACCATGCTGATACTGTGCAATGCCCTCGGCATTGAGATAAACGAACTCCTCGTCATTGACGGGGAGTTTCATTTTTACGGGAAAGGACCCGTCCGTCCCGCATCTTCGGCAAGTGTGCAGGACTTTTGTTGTTAAACGTCCTTATTTATGATATTCTCACTATGTATGGGCAACTTTATGCAACGAGTAAAATGAGAGAGGGAAAACCTATGAAAAAAATGGAAGAAATGATACTGAAAGAGGGTAAAGTGCTGCCGGGCGGAGTGCTCAAGGTGGGAAGCTTCCTCAATCAGCAGGTGGATACAAAATTCATGAAGGAGATCGGAGATGAGATCGCGCGTCTGTATGAAGGCGAAGGCATCACCAAGGTACTCACCATTGAATCGTCGGGTATCCCTATCGCCATCTCAGCAGGATTCGCGATGAAGGTCAAGGTGGTATACGCTAAGAAGAACAAGTCATCGAACGTTTCCGGAGATGTTTATTCGACTCCTGTCAAGTCGTTTACGCATGGAGTTACCAACAATGTAGTAGTTACAAAAGAGTATCTTACACCTGAAGACCGCATACTCGTAGTAGATGACTTTCTGGCTCACGGAAGCGCTCTTACAGGTCTTATCGACATAGTCAATCAGGCAGGAGCTACTCTTGTGGGATGCGTAGCAGCGATCGAGAAGGGCTTCCAGATGGGCGGAGACAGGCTCAGAGAGCAGGGCTACAGGATCGAGTCCCTCGCCATCATCGATGAGATGACAGATGACGGGATCACGTTCCGCGAACAGTAATAAAGCAGACAACGAATGAATATAAATATAGGCGGATTAAACATAAACTATAAGATAAGCGGCCCGGACGGGAGCAAGGATGCTCCTGTTCTTGTGGTGCTTCAGGGCTGGGGCACAACAATGGAGCTCTACGATTCGGTCGCGGCTGCAGTCATCGACGGATATAGGGTGGTCCAGTTCGACCTTCCGGGATTCGGCGCCAGCGATGAGCCGGCTGAACCGTGGAACGTGGATGCCTATGCGGACTTTTTCTGCAGCTTCATGGAGGCGCTTGGAATAAAGAAGGCAACTCTCCTCGGCCATTCCTACGGCGGAAGAGTCATTATCAAACTCGCTGCCAGGGAAAGCCTTCCGTTTGAGATAGATAAGATCGTGCTTGTCGACAGCGCGGGCGTGATGCCTGAGCGCAGCGCCTCGCAGAAGTTCAAAGTAAAACTTTACAAGATCAAGAGGACCTTCCTCATGAGCAAACCGGTGCACGCCATGTTCCCTGAGGTCATCGATTACTGGATGAGCAAGCAGGGATCGGAAGATTACAGAAACGCGAGCCCGGTAATGAAGAGGTGCCTTGTTCTGGCCGTAAACGAAGACCTTCAGCATCTCATGCCGGCTGTGAAGCAGGATACGCTGCTGGTATGGGGCGATCTCGACCTCGACACGCCGATAAGCGATGCTCACAAAATGGAAGAGAAGATGCCGAATGCGGCGCTTGTGGTGCTGGAAGGAACGGATCACTACTCCTTCCTGTACAAGCCTGTTGAGTTCAGGAATATCCTGAGGGCATTCCTGGGGATCGGAGGTGCGGCATGATAATACGCACTCTGATCACACTTGCGCTTGCTGTTCCTGCTTTCTGGCTGACCATGCGCTTCAACATGCACATGTTCCAGCTCAACACTTACATGAACAACGAGCAGAGCGCATGGCTCGCGAAAAACAGACATCTCCAGTGGATACTGTATTTTGCCATTGCCCTCGGCGCTGTCAGGATGTTCGTGCCTCTTGCAGGCCTGGACTGGCTGACTGCATTGACCGATGTGCTGGTATGGATCACACTGATAGTCATAATACTGGTATACAGGCTGCTCATTGAGATGAACTCAAAGAAGCCGCTCAAATTCACCCCGAGAGTGAAGAGGATGGTAGCGACGATAATTGCAGTCAATGTGATCATCATTCTGGCATGTTACGCATCTGTCCTTATCAGGAACGGAAGGATCGAAGCATGGAACCTGGCTCCGCTCGGAGGCTTCCTGCTTGCGGCAGTCGGTCTTCAGCTCGGCGAAAACATGCTGGCAAACAGCATCAACCGTCCGATAGAAAAGGGAGTGAACAACCACTACATAAACGATGCAAAGCGCATCCTGAAGGAGAATCCTGATCTTACGATCATCGGAGTCACCGGAAGCTACGGCAAGACGAGCGTCAAGTTCTACCTCGAGACTCTTCTCAGGGCGAAGTACAGAGTGCTCGTAACGCCTGAGAGCTACAACACTCCGATGGGCATCGTAATAACGATAAGAAAGTTCCTCAAACCGACACACGAGATCTTCGTGTGCGAGATGGGAGCCAGATATGTGGGCGAGATCAAGGAGGACTGCGACCTGGTGCATCCTCATCACGGTCTCATAACGTCGATCGGACCTCAGCACCTCGATACTTTCGGAAGCCTGGAGAACATCCAGAAGACGAAGTTCGAGCTTGCCGATGCTGTTCCTGACGGAGGACTGCTCTTCCTGAACGGAGACAATGAATATATCGAAGAGGAGCTGCAGCGCAGAAAGGGCAGCAGACCGCTCTACGATGACCCTGTCATGTATCATTCGCAGAAGATAGGCAGCGGGTATTACGCATCGGATATAGTCATTACGAACCACGGCACTGACTTTACGGTGAATGCTCCGGACGGTGAGACGGAGCGCTTCTCGATGAAGCTCGTAGGCATGCACAATGTCATAAATGTAATGGGCGCGATAGCCGTTGCCCATGAGTTTGACATTCCGCTTTCTGAACTCCGCATACCTGTCAGAAGGATACAGAGCGTGCCTCACCGCATGGAGATGAAGAACCACGGTGATGTTACGATCATAGATGACGCATTCAATTCGAACCCGATAGGATCAAAAGCGGCTGTTGAAACACTTGCGATCATGGACGGAATGCGCATACTCATCACGCCGGGCATGGTGGAGCTCGGTGAGGACGAGGCGGAATACAACAGGAAGTTCGGTACATACGCTGCGGACTGCTGCGACAGGATATTCCTTGTCGGCAGGAAGCACACCGAGCCTATAAAAGAGGGAATACTGAGCAAGGGCTTCCCTGAGAAGCATCTCGAAGTATTCGACAAGGTAGAAGATGCGATCAGCCGCGCCTACGCGGTAAAGACCGATCAGCATAAATATATTTTGCTCGAGAACGATTTACCTGATAACTATTAGGAGTTGGACATGAAGACGAAAGTCGCTATGATGTTCGGCGGCAAGACCGTTGAGCACGAAGTATCTGTAATATCCGGGATCCAGGCATTCAAGGCGATGGATACGGACAAATATGAAGTTATCCCGGTCTACATGACGAAAGAGAACGACATGTACATCGGGTCTGATATCGGAAAGATCGAATCGTACCGTGACATCCCGGCGCTGCTGAAGCGCTCGCAGAGGGTGATCATGGTGAACGAAGGCGGCAGGGTGCAGCTCGCGCCTTATCCTGCAAAGATGTTCGGCGGTCAGAAGCCTGTCGCAATAGATATCGCCTTCCCGGTGGTGCACGGCACTAATGTTGAGGACGGAGCCCTTCAGGGCTACCTCAAGACGGTCGGCATCCCGTTTGTCGGCCCTGATGTAACATCGTCCGCGATAAGCATGGACAAGTTCATCACCAAAGCCGTGCTCAAGGAGGCAGGCGTTCCTGTGCTCGATGCGGCGGTATACACGATGGCTGACTACGAGGATCCTGAGAAGATCGCAGATGACATCGAGAAGGCATTCGGTTACCCGGTCATCATAAAGCCGGTAAATCTCGGCTCAAGCGTGGGCATAGGCGTTGCAAAGAGCAGGGACGAGCTCATCGATGCGATCGATGACGCGTTCAGATATGCATCCCGCGTGATGGCAGAGCATGCCATATCGAAGCTCAGGGAGATCAACTGCTCGGTGCTGGGCGATGAAAATGAGGCTTCGGCATCCGAGTGCGAGGAGCCTCTGACATCAGGCGAGATCCTCAGCTATGAGGATAAATACGTCAACGGCGGAGGCAAGAAGGGCGGCGCCAAAGGCGGAAGCGGCTCCAAGGGAGCAGGCATGGCGAACCTTTCCAGAAAGATCCCGGCTGAACTCAGTCCTGAGAAGCGCGAGGAGATCCGCGAACTCGCCGTAAAGTCGTTCAAGGCTCTCGGCTGCTGCGGAGTGTCGCGCATAGACTTCATGATAGATGAAGAGGAAGACAGGCTCTACTTCAACGAGATAAACCCGATCCCGGGATCGCTCTCGTTTTACCTGTGGGAGCCGGTTGGTGTTCCGTATAAGGAGCTGCTCGACCGCATGATACAGCTTGCGCTGAAGAGAGCGCGCGTCGAAGACTCTCTCACATTCACATTTGATACGAACATTCTCGCTAACGCGAAATTATAAGAGGTAAACATAATGTCACTTGACGGATTCAGAGATATGTACAACGATTTTTACGGACCTGCAGATGATTCCTTAACTTCGAAGGAGAGAAGGGAAAGGAACGTCAGAGAAAAAATCAATCAGCTTTCAAACGAGGGAAAAGCTCAGCTCAGCATAGAGACTGAGGTTGAGACGATGGAAGAGGCCGAGAGAAAGCCGGTAGCCGTGGCTCATAAAACTCCGGGCGAAGAGCCTGAAAAGCCAAAGGAGCCTGAGAAGTCCGGCATGGAGGAGCTTAATGAGCTCGTCGGACTCAAGACGGTAAAGCACGATGTTGAGGAGCTCATAGGACTGGCCAAGGTAAGGAAGATGCGTGAGGAGAAGGGCATGAAGGCCGTCCCTATGTCGCTTCACCTTGTTTTCTCGGGTAATCCGGGCACGGGCAAGACTACTGTTGCCAGAATTCTCGGCAAGCTTTATAAGGAGATCGGCATCCTTTCCACGGGACAGATGATCGAGACTGACCGTTCGGGACTTGTTGCCGGATATGTAGGCCAGACAGCGATCAAGACGCAGAAGAAGATCCAGGAAGCCATGGGAGGCATCCTGTTCATAGACGAAGCATACATGCTCAATCAGAAGGATGAAAACTTCGGTCAGGAAGCGATCGACACCATCCTGAAGGCGATGGAGGACCACCGCGATGAGTTCATAGTGATAGTTGCCGGATACACCCAGCTCATGAAGGACTTCGTTGAGAGCAACCCGGGACTCAAATCCAGGTTCAACAAGTTCTTTGAGTTCCCTGATTACACGGTGGAAGAGCTCCAGCAGATCTTTGAGCTGCAGTGCAAAAAGTATCAGTACAATCTCACCGATGAGGCTGATGCTGCGGTTCGCGAGGAGATCATAAGACTCGAAGACTCAAAGGGCGAGAACTTCGCGAACGCCCGTGAGGTGCGTAATCTTTTCGAGAAGATCATCGCCAATCAGGCAGCGAGAGTTTCGGCCCTCGAGGATGTGGATGAGGAGACTCTTTCCACCATCACTATCGATGACCTCACGGATAAATTCGAGGAGGAATACCAGAAAGAACTCGAAGCAAGAGCGGCAAGAGAAGCCGAGGTCGCTGAGGCGCTTAAGGAAGTAGCCGAGATGAACGGCGAAAACCAGCCGACTGCTGAAGAAAGAGCCGGCGAAATAGTCGACCTTCTGAAAGAACTGGCTGAAGAGAACGGAGACGGATCTGCAGGAGGCAAGGAAAAAAAGAAAAAAATGACGGATAAAAAACCGATCATAAGAAGATAAGTCATTTGATCAAAGAATGATTTTGAATCAGCGCAGATGGTGCTCAGGAACGCCATCTGCGTTTTTTTATGGCAAATGTTTCCCGGGGAATTTATCTGCTGCGAATTGCAGCCGGCCGGCAACATGAAATTATTAGCACTCTTTACTGATGAGTGCTAAATTTTTCTTTACAAGCGTTGAAATGTGTGCTATTGTTGTTTTGTAAAAATGACAAGGAAGTCATTTTTGCAAAAAATGATCAGGTTAATAAATCTTCGTATCAGGAGGTAAAGAAATATATGAACATAGAAAAATTCACTCAGAATGCACAGCAGGCTGTGCTTGACTGCCAGAACATCGCGGTAGCCATGGGCAACCAGATGGTAGACGGTGAGCACATACATCTTGCCCTGCTCAGGCAGCAGGACGGACTGATCCCTAAGCTGCTTCAGTCGATGGGAGTCAACATCATTGCCATGACAAAGGATGTCCAGGCAGAGGTCGACAAGATCCCTAAAGTTTCGGGCGGCGGTGACGGCATGTACGGCACACGCAGGTTCAACAAGATCTTCATGGACGCCGAGGAGATCGCTGATCAGTTCAAGGACGAATACGTAAGCGTGGAGCACATCTATCTTGCGCTTCTCGCAGAAAAGGGAACACCGAGCGAGAGGATTTTCCTCAGATACGGTGTTACAAAAGAGAAATTCCTCGAAGCGCTCACAAAGGTGAGAGGCAATCAGAGGATAACGAGCCAGAACCCTGAAGACAATTACGAAGCTCTCGCCAAGTACGGCAGAGACCTCGTTGAGATGGCAAGGGCAGGCAAGCTCGATCCGGTCATCGGAAGAGATGCCGAGATAAGGCACGTCGTACAGATCCTTTCGAGACGTACAAAGAACAACCCTGTGCTCATCGGTGAGCCGGGCGTCGGTAAAACCGCGGTAGTCGAGGGACTCGCACAGAGAATACTTGCAGGCGATGTTCCTGAAGGACTCAAGGACAAGACCGTGTACGCGCTTGACATGGGTGCGCTCATCGCAGGCGCCAAGTACAGGGGCGAGTTCGAGGAAAGACTCAAGGCAGTGCTCAACGAGATAGAAAAATCCGAGGGAAAGATAATCCTGTTCATCGACGAGATCCACAATATCGTCGGAGCCGGAGCCGCAGAGGGTGCCATGGACGCGGGCAATCTCCTGAAGCCTAAGCTGGCAAGGGGAGAGCTCCACTGCATCGGCGCCACTACCCTAGATGAATACAGAAAGTACATCGAAAAGGATGCAGCTCTCGAGAGAAGATTCCAGAAGGTGCTCGTCGACCAGCCATCCGTGGAAGACACCATCTCCATTCTCCGAGGACTCAAGGAGAAGTTCGAGATCCACCACGGCGTAAGGATCACCGACAGCGCGCTGATCGCATGTGCTACTCTGTCCGACAGGTACATCAGCGACAGATATCTGCCTGACAAGGCCATCGACCTCATGGATGAGGCTGCAGCCCGCATCCGTACCGAGATCGACAGCATGCCTTCAGAACTCGACCAGATATCCCGCAAGATAACCCAGCTCGAAATCGAGAAGCAGGCGCTTTCGAAAGAGGAAGACAAAGGCTCCATGGCAAGACTCGAGATACTCGAGAAGGAGCTGGCTGAACTCAAGGACAAGAGCGCCGGCATGAGAGCACAGTGGGAAAACGAAAAGGCTGAGATCCTTGAAGTAAAGAATCTCAAGCAGCAGATCGAAGACATAAAGCTCGAGATCGAAGATGCCGAGAGGCATGCGGATTACGAGAAAGGCGCGCAGCTGAAATACGGCGTCCTGCCAGAACTCGAAAAGCAGCTCGAAGAAAAGAAGGCTGCAGCAGACAAAAGAGAAGAGGAGAGGCTGCTCCAGGAGGAAGTCACCGAAGAGGAGATCGCGGAAGTCATCTCCGGATGGACAGGCATTCCTGTAAGCAAGCTGGTGGAGACGGAACGCGATAAACTCCTCAGATTGCCGGATATCCTGCACAAGAGGGTCATCGGTCAGGATGAGGGCGTAAAAGCCGTCTCAGAGGCGATACTGCGCGCCAGAGCGGGTCTCAAGGATGAGAACAGACCTATCGGATCGTTCATTTTCCTCGGACCTACGGGCGTAGGCAAAACCGAGCTCGCAAAAGCTCTTTCGGAATCGCTCTTCGACAGCGAGCGCAACATGATAAGGATCGACATGTCCGAGTACATGGAGAAGCACTCCGTATCGAGACTGGTAGGAGCGCCTCCGGGGTACGTCGGTTATGACGAGGGAGGTCAGCTGACCGAAGCAGTACGCCGCAAACCGTACAGCGTGATCCTCTTTGATGAGATCGAGAAGGCCCATCCGGATGTGTTCAACATCCTGCTGCAGCTGCTCGATGACGGACGCCTCACGGACAATCAGGGACGCACTGTAGACTTCAAGAACACTATAGTCATCATGACTTCCAACATCGGAAGTGCAGACCTCATCGATAACATGAAGGATGACGGCACCATCGATCCTGCAGTTGAAGCAATGGTAATGAATCAGCTTAAGGCAGGATTCAGACCGGAGTTCCTCAACCGTATCGACGACATCATTCTCTTCAGCCCGCTCACAAAGGAGCAGATCAAGGGCATCATCGAGCTCTCGTTCAGAGATATCTCTGACAGACTTAAGGACAGAGACATCGAGCTCAGCGTCACCGATGCGGCGCTCGAATTCATCGCAGATGAGGCCTACGATCCTCACTACGGTGCAAGACCGATAAAGCGCTACCTGCAGCAGCACATCGAGACCGAGATAGCATCCGGCATCATAAGAGGCACGATTCTTGACGGTCATTCACTTATTTGTGACTCAGACGGGGAGAAATTGATATATAATCAGAAAGAGGCGTAAACGGGATAGATAAAAACAGAACAGGGCAAGGCCGTGGACAGAAAACAAATCGCATATGGTGATCTGATGATGCTCGCGGCCACCATGATCTTCGGAGCCATGACGATATTCTCTAAGCAGATACTCGCCGAGCTTGAAGTGTTCAACATGGTGGCGCTCAGATTTTTGATTGCCTTCGCGGCATGCCTTGCCGTTTTTCATAAAAGATACAGCAGATTGGATAAAGAAACGTTCCTGCACTCCGGAGTGCTGGGAACGTTTCTGTTTATTTCATATCTTTGCATGGTACTGGGCTGCAAGTACACTACGGCTTCGAATGCCGGCTTCATGATGAGTCTGGTGGCGTTCTTTACTCCGCTCATCATACTGGTGCAGGAGCACATAGTGCCGGGCAGGGTGCAGATCGTGAGCATCATCATCACTCTTGTAGGAGTCGGACTCATGTGCCTGTCGGAAGGGCTGTCCCTCAATATGGGTGATGCCATATGCATCATGAGCGCCTTTTTCTATTCATTCCAGATGCTGTACACGGAACGCTATGCTCATAAGCACGACCCTATAGTTCTCGGCACGCTTCAGCTGGCGTTCGTATCCGTATACGGATTCATTTTTACCTTTATTTTTGAGGACAGCTTCAGGCTGCCGGTCAGCCCTGCAGGGTGGTGGCAGCTGCTGTATCTGGCACTTGGCTGCGGTGCCCTGGGATTCATCTTCCAGACATCCGCGGAGAAGCTCAGCCCCACATCGCATACGACTCTCATATACGCGTCGGAGCCGGTGTTCGTGGCGCTGTTCTCGTTCCTCATGCTCGGCGAGCACATCAGCGTCCGCCAGATGGCAGGCATAGTGCTGGTGTTCATCGGAGTGTGGATAACGGTAAGACCTGACAATAAAAAGATGAGAGGTTGATAAAAGATGCAGACTAAACTCGGAAGGAAATTCTGGATATCCATGCTTATATTCGGCCTGATGGGCCAGGTGGCGTGGGTCGTTGAGAACATGTACTTCAATGTGTTCATCTACAAGATGTTCCACGCGGAGCCGGCGGATATCTCCGCCATGGTAATGGCGAGCGCCGTGACTGCAGCGCTGACGACAATCATAATGGGAGCCGTTTCCGACAAAGTGGGAAAGCGCAAGGCCTTCATGAGCGCCGGATACATAATCTGGGGAATCAGCATCATCAGTTTCGCGTATATAAAGAGCATCATGCTGACCATAGTGATGGACTGCGTTATGACATATTTCGGATCGACCGCCAACGATGCAGCGTACAACGCATGGCTCACAGACAGGGGAAACTCCACCAACAGGGGAAAGATCGAAGGCGTAAACTCCATGATGCCGCTCATTGCCATACTGGTCGTGTTCGGAGGCTTCATGAGTTTTGACCTCGACACGCATCAGGCATGGACGACGATTTACTACATCATCGGCATAGCTACGACATGCATCGGCATCGCGGGATGGTTCCTTATAGAGGATGCTCCGGGACTTAAAAAGACAGAGGAGAGCCTCGGGAACACCCTGGCGTACAGCTTCAGGCCGTCCGTCGCAAAAGACAACAGCAGGCTGTATCTTACGCTTGCAAACTTTGCCATATTCAATATCTCCATCCAGGTATTCATGCCGTACCTTCTCATTTACTACGAGAAGACGCTGGGGATGGACAACTATGTTCTCATATTCGCACCTGCGATACTTCTGGCTGCCGTGATAACCGTCTTCTACGGCAGACTGTACGACAGGATGGGATTCATGAAGAGCATAATGCCTGTGATCGCAATGCTGATCGCGGGATACATGATCCTTTACTTCACTACGACGACTGTGCCTGTATTCATCGGATCGCTTCTCATGATGGCGGGCTATCTGACGGGTATGTCGGTGTTCGGCGCCATGATCAGAGACAATATCCCTGAGGGCAGGGCCGGACAGTTCCAGGGCGTCAGGATAATAGGCCAGGTTTTTGTGCCGGGGCTTATAGGACCTGCACTCGGAGCGTGGATATTAAGGGACGCAGATGTTATAGTTAACGGAGACGGAACTACATCATTCCTGCCTGACAGAGGCATATGGTCGGCGGCTGCAGCCGTGATAATAATCCTGTTTGCAGCGCTGATGCTGACCATGAGAAAAAACCGCGATCATTAAAAACGGACGATTGTTTGCTGATCCATGAAAGGAGCCTGATATGAGTACATTGTCTGTAAATAACATACGTGCGATCGTTTCGTGCGATGGCAAGGATACTGTTTATGAAAACGTCAACCTTTTCTGCAGGGACGGCCTTATCTCATACATCGGACCTGAGAAACACGATGCGGATACCGTGATCGACGGAAGCGGCATGCTCTGCTATCCGGGACTAGTAAATGCCCATCACCATCTTTATCAGGTGTTCTCGCGCAATCTCGAGAAAGTACAGAACATGGAGCTCTTTGACTGGCTCAAGACTCTGTATGAGATCTGGAAGAATCTCAACGAAGATACGGTCTTCCTGTCGTCGCTGACCGGCATGGGCGAGCTCATGAAGAACGGCTGCACAACGGTCTTTGACCACCACTACGTATTCCCGGCAGGAGCAGGCGACCTCATCGGCGCACAGGCTGCGGCAGCAGACAAGCTCGGCGTAAGGATGCATTTCTCGCGCGGTTCGATGGACCTTTCTGTAAAGGACGGAGGACTTCCGCCTGACAGCGTGGTGCAGACCGTAGACGAGATCATGAAGGACAGCATAGATCTTATAGATAAATATCACGACAGATCGTTCAGGTCGAAACGCCGCATAGCGCTCGCGCCATGCTCGCCGTTCTCGGTATCTGAAGACCTTCTGCGTGAATCCGCAATACTCGCAAGGGAGAAGGGCGTCCGCCTGCACACACATCTCTGCGAGACCAAGGATGAGGAGAACTACATGCTCGAGCGCGAGGGCATCCGTCCTCTCGCTTACATGGAGAGAGTGGGCTGGATAGGCGATGATGTCTGGTACGCCCACGGCATACATTTCAACGATGAAGAACTGAAGCTCCTTGCGGAGACAGGCACGGGCGTATGCCACTGCCCGATCTCCAACATGAAGCTTTCATCAGGCATCGCGCGCATCCCTGAAATGCTCGAGATGGGAATCCCTGTAGGACTCGGAGTCGACGGCTCGGCTTCGAACGACGGCTCTGACATGCTCGAAGAGCTGCGCGTGGGATTCCTCCTGCACAGACTCAACTCCAGCAGGCTGGCGCCTACGGGCTACGATATGCTCAAGGTAGCTACGATGGGATCGGCAAGGCTGCTCGGAAGGGACAAGGAGATCGGCTCCATCGAGGTTGGAAAGTGCGCTGACTTCTTCATGGTGGACTCCGGCCGCCTCGAACTCGTAGGTGCGTGCTACGATCCTAAGTCGGTACTCGGTACTGTAGGACTCAGAGGCGCTGTAGACTACACGGTGATCGACGGTGAGGTAACAGTCGAGCACGGTGCCATAACAGGTGTCGACGAAGAGAAAGTCGTTGCAGACTCGAACAAAGAGCTCGGAAGATATCTCGCGGATCTGTAAGGAACAACGGATGCTTAAGACTGAATTTGACGGCAAAAAACTGAGATTGACAGTGGACGGGTTTGAACTCCTGTCCACTCCTTTCGTTTCAGCGATAAGGCACGAGAAGACATACAGCACGAAGCGCGGAACGGTAAAGGAGTCGATAGTCGAGCTGGAGCACGCGCGCCTCAACGACATAGAGAGGACGGGCGGCAGCACTTTTGTGATGTCCGGAGACGGACACTCCCTGAAGATGGAAGTGAAGGAGTGCGAACTCGGCTGCGAGCTCTTATTCGAAGGAGAAGAGGGCTGGGCCTACGAGTTCAGGCTGCCGGCAATAGAAGGCGAAGCGGTCTTCGGCGGGGGAGAGCAGTACCGTCAGACGAATCTCCGCGGAGAGCGGATCATGAATTTCGTATCCGAGCACATAACCGCGCGTACGCTGATGGAAAAGGTGATACTGCCAGATCATCGTTACCGCGAAAAAACAGCCGAGAGCATAGGAAGCTATTCACCGATGCCCGTATTTGTCACGGATAAGGGGCGGCTTTTCTATTTCGACACGGCGTCGGACGGCATCTCCAAATTTGGCATACACAACTACAGGCTCGAATTTGACAAATGTCCCCGCTCGCTGATGCTGCTGCATGCAGATGATTACGATACACTTATGCGCGCACTGGCAAAGAAGAACCCGCCGAGACAGTACCTTCCGGACTGGTGCCTTGACGGAATGATGATCGCAGTGCAGGGCGGGACGGATAAGGTCATATCCAAGGCTTTCACCATGCTCGATGCAGGGGCAAAGATAAGCGCCGTATGGAGCCAGGACTGGTGCGGTGAGAACCGCACTGTGATGGGCAAGCAGGTATGGTGGAATTACGAATACGATGACAGACTTTATCACCATCTGCCTGAAGCCATCAGAAGGCTTGAGAGCAGGGGCGTGAAGTTCATCGCTTATCTGAATCCTTACCTGGTGAAGGGCAGCAGACTGTATAAGAAGTGTGCTGAAAAAGGCTGGCTCATAACCAACAGGGACGGCAGCATATGCCATATGAAGTCCACGACTTTCGACGCAGGCATGCTCGATCTGACCGATCCCGGAGCAGTACGTTTCATCAAGGATGTCCTGATAAAAAAGAATATGCTGGACATCGGCATAAAGGGCTGGATGGCGGATTTCGGGGAATACCTGCCGACAGACTGCGTTCTGCACGATGGTGATCCTGCGGAGCTGCATAATATGTGGCCTGTGCTGTGGGCTAAGATCAACCGCGAGGCTGTCGAGGAATACGGCGACAGGGATGTCATGTTCTTCACACGCTCCGGGTATCTGGGGGAGCAGTGCTATGCGCCAATAATGTGGAACGGCGATCAGCATACGGACCTTACAAGGGATTACGGCATGCCGTGCGTTATGCCGGCGACCTTCTCACTGGGATTCTCGGGAGTGCCGCTGGTGCACAGCGACATAGGCGGATTCTTCTCGATAGGCAAGCTTAAACGTAACGATGAGCTGCTCATACGCTGGATGGAGATGAACACATTCTCGCCTCTGATGAGGAGCCACGAGTCGATCAGGCCGTGGGCAAACAGCCAGTTCGACGCTCCGGCCGTGCTTCCGCATACCGTGCGTCTTACCAATATACATGCCGCTCTCAGGCCGTATATCGAGCATTGTCTGGAACAGACTGCCGAAGGCATACCTGTGATGAGACCGGACTTCTGGAACGCCGTGGACTATGCGGCAAGCAGGGATGAGTATTCATACTTATTCGGTGACGACATGTATGTGTGCCCGGTGATCGAAAAGAACGCCTCTGAAAGGACTGTTCACCTGCCTGAAGGAGAGTGGACCGGATTCTGGGACGGCAAGCCGTATAAAGGAGGCTCAGAGGTAAGGGTGAAGGCTCCTCTGGGGAGGATACCGGTATTTTACAGGACGGAAAGCAGCTTCAAAGAACTGTTCAGAAGGGCTGCTGAAGCATAAAAAGAAGAGCTGCCTCAGGGCAGCTCTTAATTACATATAAAAGTTATCAGTATACAAAAGCTTTGAATCCGAACATTCTTGCAAGGACTTTCAGCGTCTCCGCGTGATGGCCCTTCATAACGACGAAGTGAGGTTCAAAGCCGTCAAGCACACTGTTTTCAACGGCTTCGCGTACCGGGGCCGTTGTTTTTATTACTATCGAAGTGCCGGTGAACTGTTTCGGCTTGTCGAGAGCTTCACCTTCAAGTATAAAGAAGCGGTAGCTTCCGTCCGGCTCGCGGCCTATGCGGAATATGGTGGCTTCAGGGAAAGCTTCGCATCCGAAGTCCATCGCAGGACCGATCTTTCTGTTAGGATGGACTCCTACTACAGCGCCTGTGTCCTTGCGTGCGAGCGTGCATGCTGCAGTCCCGCAGTGCCAGAAAGTCAGCGTATTCTCTTCCTCATTGAGGCTTACGGGATCCCCGAAGAATACCGGAGCGGATGAGAGTTTCATGCCGGTCCACATCGAAAGGGCACCGTATACATCTGCTTCGCATGCTGCCGCAGTGCCGTCGTCATTGAGCATCGAGAGCACTGCACAGACAGGTGTTCCGTACTCGGTGAAGTAATCCGGCCAGCAGCGGGAGGCGAGGGCGCCGATGCCGTTTTCGCGCACGTATTCGCTGTAAGCTTTATACAGGCGGGCGTGATCTTTAAGATTCTTTTCAGGAGTCTTGTCGAGACCGGCTGTAAGCTCGTGTGAGCGCTCCAGGTACGGTTCGCTTTGTTCATCCGTGCAGGACTTTGCCCGCTCAATCATTTCCGTTACAGGTATCGATACTATTTCAGCACCGAAGACTTCCATGAGTTCGTCTTCGTGAGCGCGTCCGAACCCGAATCCCTGAGGAGGCTCTCCGACAGTAGCCAGCCTGAGGCCTTTCATCTCTTTCTTTATCCGGGCGGCCCTGACGCAGGCTTCTGCTTTTCTTATTACGGCGTCTTCCTCCGGTGATCCGAAAACATACTCGTAATCTGTCCTTCCGGACAGGCGCATGGCGTTTGCAGCACTGTATGCACCGGTGAGAGAATTGAGACGGAGCCTTGTACCGTCGATCACCGGTTCGCGAAGAGTCCAGAGCAGAACAGGGCAGTCAAATCTGGCTGCGACTTCAGACATATATGCGGCATTGGCAAATGTGAGATTCTGAAAAACGATAAGATCCGGCTCAAGATCTGAGATGTATTCACTCATGGCATCGACTGAGAGCAGCATGTCCTCAGGAACGGTAAAAGCCGGGTCGATGCTGCGCAGCATCCTGATGGACCTTTCGAAAAGGTCCCTTGCGCTCTCAAGGTGAAAAGTCGGCACGCCGACCGGTATGTAAACGGGTGTGAAGTCTTTCATCTGTGCCCTCCGGTGTCATTTTTCAGCAAAAAGAATCGTATAATCAAAGAAGCCGGTTGTCAACTGCAACCGGCTTCGCGTTTTTTTCTATATCCTGATGCTTACTTCGCCTGATCTCAGGATCTCCACGCTTCCGTCATCGTAACGTACCTTGAGTCCGAACTCTTCGTCTATTCCCAGAACGTGTGCTTTGATCATTTCCTTGCCTTTATGTACGGTCACGTCCTTGCCGGTGAGCATCGAACGCCTTATGTACTCTTCGGAATAAGGAGTTTCAGGAAGGTGCCTGTAATACTCCATGAAGCGGTTAAGGACCTCAGCCGCAAGACGGTTCTTGAGGCCGATCGAAGGCTCCTTGAATACACTTCCGGCTACATCGGCGATCGAGGAAGGGAATCCTCCTGCAGGCTCATATGCGTTGATGCCTATGCCTACTATGGCGTAATCCAGTTTTCCCGTGTTGATGCCGTATGATGCCTCAGACAGAATCCCGCAGACCTTTTTGCCGTCAATGAATATATCGTTGACCCATTTTATTTCTGCCTCTCTGCCCGAAACAGCCTCGATGGCTTCGCTTACAGCAGCTGCAGCCATTGTTGTCAGATGAAGTACCTGATTCTCTGTCAGCCCGACAGGTCTGAGAAGTATGCTCAGATAAATACCGCTTTCAGCAGGGGAGAAGAATGCCTTTCCTCTGCGGCCTCTGCCTGCACTCTGGGATCCGGCAATGGCAACATAGCCTTCAGGTTCACCTGCTTCAGCCTTTTCGATGCATACCGTATTAGTCGATTCGACTCTGACGAATACCTCAGGCCTGAGACCTTTGTTGCTGTCGTCAAGATGACTGCGGATTCCGCGCACCGTAAGCACGTCAGATTCCTTGTCAAGACAATAGCCTCTGTTGGTCACGGCCTTGATCTCATAACCTTCGCTCTGAAGCTTTTTTACAGCCTTCCATACAGCTGTTCTGGAAATATTCAGTTCTTCTGCTATGCGCTCTCCTGAAATGAAAAAGCCCTTATTTTTCTCAAACAAAGCGAGGACCGTGTCCTTTGTACTCATTGCTCCGCTCTCCTTAAATGCCGCAATATTTACGGATTTCTACAGCCAGCTTTTACAGTTAGCTTTGATTAATTAAAGTGTAATACCGCGAAAAAGCTTTATCAAGACAGTTGACAATGTGGACATCAAATAATACAAGTTGTGTACTTATTTGAAATATGTGCTAATATTTCAATGGGAGGATAAAACTATGGACAGACCTGAACTCTTATCACCTGTGGGAGGCAAAGCGCATCTTATTGCTGCAGTCAATAACGGCGCCGATGCTGTATACATGGGAGGCATGGCATTCAATGCCAGGATATTCGCTGATAATTTCAGCGACGAGGAGCTTCCTGATGCTATCAGTTACGCCCATTCCCACGGCGTAAAAGTATATATGACCATAAACACTCTCATAGCAGACCATGAGCTGGCGAGAGCGTTCGATTACTGCAATTACATCTACGGACTGGGCGTGGACGGAGTCATCGTGCAGGATGTGGGCCTTGCAAGACTTCTTCATAAGTATTTGCCGGATCTTCCGCTCCATCTGTCGACACAGGGAACGCTGTACAACAAAGGCGGAGCTAAGGCTGCCGCGGAGATGGGCTTCTGCAGGGTGGTGCCTGCAAGAGAGCTTACGCTCGAAGAGATAACAGATCTCGCAGAGTACTGCAGCTCCCTCGACCCGAAGATCGATGTGGAAGTATTCGTTCACGGTGCTCTCTGCATGTGCTATTCGGGACAGTGCCAGATGAGCAGGGTGCTCGGCGGCGGAAGCGGCCGCACGGGAAACCGCGGTACATGCGCGCAGCCGTGCAGACAGGCATACAGGGGCGATGACGGAGAGACATACTATGCTCTCAGCCCTAAGGACCTCTGCCTCATAGAACATATACCTGAACTGGTGATGTCCGGAGCTGCCTCGTTCAAGATCGAGGGGCGCATGAAGACGCCTGAATATGTGGCGGTAGTCACCAGGATATACCGTAAATACATCGACCTTTTCCTGAAGCTGGCTGCTGAGCACGGACCGGAGAAGGCCGCTGAGCTCTACAGCGTCGAAGAGAACGACATGCTCGAGCTCAGGCAGATATTCAACCGCGGGGATTTCACTGAGGGATATCTGTACGGCAATCCGGGCGAAGACCTTCTTTCGGGATCCAGCCCTAAAAATCAGGGCCTGCGCATCGGCCGCGTGATCGCTGTGATAGACAGCGAGAACAAAGTGAGCGAGAGAGACGAAAAGGCAGCTGCCAGAGGCGCTCTGAGGCGCGGCAGGGAGCTGGTATGCATAGAACTCGCCCGTGACGCCGGCGAACAGGGCATAAGCCTTGAAAACGGCGACGGAATAGAGTTCATAAGGGAGGACGCGGATTACCTCGTCAGTTCTCCTGCGGGAGGAGTCGTCACATATGTGAAAGACATAGGACTCGGCTGCATGCTTGTCGGAGACTTCGAAAGAGGCGCATTTACGGGCGATACGGTATGCAAGGTGACTGACAGGAAGCTCCTTGAAGAAGCGCTCGACGTGCCTGAAAAGAAACTGCCTGTGACCATGGCGTTTACGGCGCGCGCCGGACAGTTCCCTGTTCTGGTGATGACCGATGTACGTAACGGCAACAGCGTGGAGATAGTGTCAGACCACAGGGTCGAGTACGCCGAAAAGGTGGCGACTGACAGCGAACGGATAGAAGCTTCGCTCGACAGGCTCGGAGATACCGTTTATACTCCGGGTCTCACCGGAATAGACGTGCAGATAGATGACGGAATAATGATGCCTCTGTCCGTGGTCAACAGGATGAGGCGCGAAGCGGCTGATGAACTCATGAAGAGGCGCAGGGAGCATGTGATAAAAAGCAGGAGACCTGCTCTTACGAAGGATGAGATAGCTGAAATAAGAGAGGCGGAAGGATTCGGCAAGGGAGCCCTCAGCGCTGACGACTGGCAGCGCAGGGTAAACAAAAGCGGCATAAGGCCGGTGTCCCTTGAGCGGTTCATGGAAACGGAGAAAAGTGAGCTCAGACCGGGATCGGTCCCGTACATAATGAACGTCTCCAAGGGAAGCCTCGACAGGTTCATCGAGATGCATTTCGATGAGATCGCAGAGGCATGCAGGGACTGCGGCATACTCTGCGGCAATGCAGGCTGGATCTCCGGGTTCAGGGATGCAGGAGTAAAGGTCTACGGAGACTACGGACTCAATGTATTCAACAGGCAGGCCGTGCTCGCATACGAAGAGCTCGGAGCGGAGATCTACATGCCTTCACATGAGACGGGCGTCTCCGACGAGAGAGGCATACCGCTCATGATCACGGAGCATCCTGTAGACGAGAAGAAACTCACGGACAGAAAGGGTGGAGCGCACAGAGTGGTGAAAGCTCCGTCCGGTGACAAGACCCTTATCTATTAAGACAGCATGTAGATACACACGGTCAAATTGATGTATAATATATCGGAATAAGCAGATAAAATGCCGGAGAAGGTCTTTCCGGCTGAATATAGCTTGAATATACAGGCAAAGGAGGAAACTGTATATGCTTGATATCAAGAAAAATCTGGATGGATCAAAGCTCGAATTCGTACTTGACGGCAGACTCGATACCATTACAGCTCCGCAGCTGGAAGAGGAAATCAAGGCGTCGCTTGACGGGATAACCGATCTGATCTTCAATTTCAGCGGACTTACCTATGTCTCCAGCGCCGGTCTCCGCGTTCTTCTGTCATCGCAGAAGACCATGAACGAAAAGGGGCGCATGGTTGTTAAGAACGTATCTGAGGAGATCCAGGAAATTTTCGACGTTACCGGTTTTTCGGATATTCTGACTATAGAGTAGAGGACCTGAAAGGGCGATGAAAACATCTTGGGACAACGAAAAACTTACTATAGGACTTGAAGGACGGATAGACTCGGGCAATGCCGCAGCAGTTGAGAATGAGATCAGCGAGGCAATAAAAGAGAAATCTCCTTCTGTTCTGGTGCTTGATGCAGAGGGGCTGGATTACATCTCCAGCGCAGGACTCAGGGTCATCCTCCGTCTCCGCAAGAAGCATCCGGACCTCAGGATCATCAATGTGAAATCCGATGTTTTTGAGATCCTTGAAATGACCGGGTTCACCGAGATGATGACCGTTGAGAAGGCATACCGCAGAGTATCCATTGAGGGGTGTGAGGAGATCGGACGCGGAGCAAACGGCAGCCTGTACCGCATAGACAAAGACAATGTCGTCAAGATCTACAACAACCCGAACGCCCTTGCTGATATACAGCATGAGCGTGAAGTCGCAAGGCTGGCGCTGATCCTCGGGATACCGACGGCGATCTCCTATGATGTTGTGAAGGTAGGCGACAGCTACGGATCGGTATTTGAGCTGCTGAATGCCAGATCATTCTCCAATATCCTTTCGACCGAGCCTGAGAAGCTCGACTGGTGCGTCGAGCAGTATGTCGATATGCTGAAGCGGATCCACAGCACTGAGGTCCCTGAAGGCAAGCTTCCGGACATGAAAGAGACTGTCGTTTCGTGGGCGGAATTCATGCAGGAATACCTGCCTGACGAATCGGGCAAAAAGCTTCTCGCTCTTATTGAAGCCGTGCCTCACGACGATCACATGATCCACGGTGACTATCATACGAAGAACCTTGTGGTCCAGGACGATGAAGTCCTGCTGATCGATATGGACACGCTGGCGGTTGGTCACCCGATTTTTGAGCTCGGCTCGATGTTCAACGCATACAGGGGATTCTTTGAGCTGGATCACGATGCGATCATGGCCTTTCAGAATTTCAGCTATGAGATAGCAGAGGAATTCTGGTATAAGACGCTCGCCGAATACCTCGGTACGGAAGATAAGAAAGTAATCAGGAGCGTTGAAGACAAGGCCAGGATCATCGGTTACACAAGGCTGATCAGAAGATTCATAAGGCGCGGAGGTCTCGAGGACAAAGACCGCAGAGCCGAGATCGATCTCTGGACAAAGGAACTTATTGAGTTACTTGATAAGACAGATACGCTTATGTTTGAAAATGATCTTAAGACGGCAGATGATCATAAGGAACTCGATATAGACGCTGTTGAGGAAAACCTTGGCACAGTCATGGCTTTCATTGATGAAAACCTTGAAAGTGCAGGATGCTCAATGAAGTCTCAGATGCAGATCAATATAGCGGCTGAGGAGATCTTCGTAAATATATGCAAGTACGCTTATCACCCTGACAAGGGCAGAGCGGTGGTGCGTGTAGCAGTTTCTGAAGAGCCTGTTCAGGTGAAGATCACATTTATTGACCACGGCAAGCCGTACGATCCGCTCCTGAAGGATGACCCGGATGTGACCCTTTCGGCTGACGAGAGGGAGATCGGCGGACTCGGCATCTTCATGGTGAAGCAGACCATGGACGCCGTGGAATATGAGTACAAGGACGGCAGCAATATTCTTACACTTGTAAAGAACATCTGATATGCAACGTTTGACGATTTGAATCAAGCGGTTAACTTATATTTTTACAGGAGGTAAAAAGATGGCAGATAACAAAACAGTCGACAAAGTAAAAGCCCTGCTCGATGGTCATGTATATGGCCCTCTCAAGGAAGCTGCTGAGAAGTGGCTCGCAGAAGCAGATGAAAAGTACGGCGACAAGTTCGATGAGCTCAAGGGAAAGGGCAGCGAGGCATTGGACAAACTCGGAGAATATGCTGAAAAATATTCTGAGAAATCCATCGAAGTCGGAGAGAAGCTCGCGAAAGTAAGCGAAAAGCTCGGGGAAAGTGCCGAAAAATTCGCTGAGAAAGCAGCTCCTGTAGTGGAAGACCTCAAGGGCAAGGCAGCTCCTGTAGTAGAAGACCTCAAGGGCAAGGCAGCTCCTGTAGTAGACAAGGTCACGGAGAACGAGTTCATAAAGCAGCTCAAGGCAGGTATTTCTTCACTCGACGAAGTAATCGACACTTTCAGCAAGCCTGAGATGAAGGAAGCAATGGGCGAGGAAGCAGCTGCACAGATCAAGGCTCACGCTGAAGCAATGAAGGCAGAAGGAAAGACATTCTGCGACTGCCCTGCATGCACAAAGGCAAGAGAGATCCTCAAGGACCTCGGAGTAGAACTCGAAGAGCCGGAAGTAGGCGAAGCTGAGGCAGAAGAGCCTGCAGCAGAGGAGCCTGAAGTTACAGAGTAGTATGCTCAATTGAATTTTATGGACAGTCGCCGCCGCGTGTGGCGGCTGTTTGTTTCTGACGGAGGAAGTGCAATGAATAAACACAAAATAGTCGTACTTGACGGATATACCGAGAATCCGGGAGACCTGAGCTGGGCGCCGCTGGAAGCACTCGGCGAGCTGACGGTGTATGACAGAACGTCATATTCCGAATCGGATCTGATCGCGGAGAGGATAGGCGACGCGGATATCGCTGTCGTCAACAAGACGCCTGTCAGCGCTGCCACTATGGACAAGTGCCCGGGACTCAAGGCTGTGTTCGTGCTTGCTACAGGCTACAACATCGTTGATGTGAAGTACGCAAGGAGCAAAGGCATAGACGTTGTCAATGTTCCGACGTATGGCACTCAGAATGTCAGCCAGTATGCAGTAAGCCTGCTGATGGAGATCTGCTCGCATATAGGGCACCACGATCAGGCTGTAAAGCAGGGCAGATGGCAGAGCAACGTCGACTGGTGCTTCTGGGATTATCCTCTGATAGAGCTCGCAGACAAGACTGCAGGCATCATAGGTCTTGGAAGGATAGGTCAGGCCACTGCGAAGATACTCGGCGCACTCAATATGGAAGTGCTCGCTTATGACGCGTTCAAATCCGAAGCGGGAGCCGCTGTGGCAGAATATGTTGAGCTCGACGAGCTGCTGGCACGATCGGACGTTATTTTCCTCCACTGCCCGCTCTTCCCTGAAACGGAGGGAATGATAAACAAGGAGAACATCAGCAAGATGAGGGACGGCGTTATTCTGATCAACAACAGCCGCGGTCCTCTCGTAAATGAGTACGATCTGGCTGAGGCTCTCGAAAGCGGCAAGGTATACGCAGCAGCAGTGGACGTAGTATCCACCGAGCCGATAAAGGCGGACAATCCGCTCCTTACCGCCAAAAACTGCATAATAACCCCGCACATCTCGTGGGCAACAAAGGATGCCAGACAGAGGATAATGGATATTACCGCTGATAACATCCGCGCCTGGGAGAGGGGAGAACCGGTAAATGTGGTGAATAAATAGATTTGTGCTGGACATAGCCCTGCGCTTACTGTACAATCCTGCGTGGACGTCCGCAGAAAACAGGCGTCCGAAGCAGTTCGGGTCCGATATCCTGCTTCTAAAATACTAAAACCAAAGGAGAAAACAACTTAATGAAAAACAGAGATCCAAAAGTTCTGAGAATCACTCAGGGCGCGGTTATTGCCGCTCTTTACGTGGTTCTCACTCTGGTTTTTGCACCGATATCCTTCGGTCCTGTACAGGTGAGAATAGCTGAAGCACTTTGCATACTGCCTATGTTCACCCCTGCAGCGATCCCGGGACTTTTCATCGGATGCCTGATAGCCAACCTCATCGGAGGCGGCATCATGCTCGACGTGATATTCGGAAGCATTGCCACACTGATCGGAGCAGTTTTAGGATACATGCTCCGCAGCAACCGCTGGCTCGTACCGCTGCCGGCAATCATAGCCAACACACTCATCGTTCCGTTTGTTCTCAGGTACGGCTATGGTGTAGTTGATATAGCTATACCGGTACTGATGTTCCAGATCATGGTGGGCGAGATAGCAGGCTGCTTCGTACTCGGAGAGATCCTTTGCACTGCACTTCAGAAGAATGCAGACCGCATTTTCAAAACATCATCAGATAATATGTGAACACATATCATGTGAAAACCGGAAAACAAAAAATCACGCTTATGAGCCGGGATCCGGCGGAAAGCGTGATATTTTATTTAATTCATTTAAATGTTATGCGTTTTTATGGCCGAGCTCTTCTACGATGCGGTCATACTCTTCTTCATCGAGGATGTAGTGCTTCTTGTAGAGGAGGTAAGCGCCGAGCATCATCAGGAGAGGTATAAGTACCATCACGAGCAGTATGCCGTGGCTCTGCCCGCTGCTTACCGAGCTGATAACAGCATCGATCTGCGTGAGCTTTTCGGCTTCCGTGATGGAGCCCATGTTTGCAGCCTGCTCGAGCGAGCTTATCTGGTTAGTGTACTTTGTGACTCCGAATATGAGGTACGAGACTGTAGTGAGCAGCACGCACAGAGCGCTTCCGAACTTGGTGAAGAATGGTCTGATCGAAGCGATTATGGCCTCATCTCTCGTACCGTTCTTGTACTCGTTGTATTCAACGGTATTGATGATCGAAAGCATCATGATCACGTAGTAGCAGTTCATTCCGAGCTGGGCCAGCATGTAGCCGACTGTGGTGATCCAGAAGGACGGCATCGTGGCCGGCATGAATAGTCCTGCTGCGAGCATCATTGCAAAGCCGGCTGTCATGATCAGTCCGAAACCCTTCATAAGTTTCTTTCTGCTCCATTTTGAAGACAGCCACGGATATGCGATCAGCAGTATTCCCGAGGCCGAGAGGCCGATCGTTGAGAACAGCGAGTAGAGGCCGCCTTTGTATCCGTACGTGAAGTAGATGTATGTCGATCCGATTCCTCCGACGATCAGGTCCGCACCGATCTGGTGGAGGAGGAAGATAAGGCACATCCACGACAGCTGGTCATTGCCCATGATAGTCGAGATGATCTTCTTGAAGCTGACCGGAGGAGGTGTGGTGTCCATGTATGACCTGTCTTCCCTGACGCCGAAGATGGTGAAGCAGAGGAAGAGAGGCGCGAGTATGCAGAATATGAGTGCTACCACTCCGTAAGCCGTCTGCGCGTTTCCGCCTATTGCACCCGAGCCCGTGGTGAGCATCGGGATGAGGAGTCCGGCAAGACCTCCGCCGACACCTGCCGCGAGGTTAGTCATGGCCGTCAGCTTGTCGCGCGTGCTGCCTTCCTTGCTGAGCGACGGTATCATGCCCCAGTAGGAGATGTCGTGCATGGTGTAGGCGATGCTGTACGCGAAATAAATGATGCCGAAGAACCATATGAACGCCCATCCTTCGAGCCTGACGTTGAATGCCAGGTAGACTACGATGGAAGTGCTGAGGATGCCGATGACCAGCCATGGCTTGTACTTGCCCCAGCGAGTCCTTGTGCGCTCAATGATATTGCCCATGAGAGGGTCGTTCAAGGCATCGAATACTCTTGCGCCGATCATGATGCCCGTGATAGCCATAAGCTGTGCAGGCGTCAGATTGTGGGTGAAGAGTACATAGACAAGAATGAAGTTGGTGAACAGGTTGTAGATCATGTCTCTCCCGAACGTTCCGAGAGGGAAGAACCACAGATTGCGTTTCGCCTGTTTTTCTGTGATGCCGGCCGAGACGGCGTTTTCTTTGTTTTTGCCCATTTTCGTTTTCCCTTTTGATTGCTGCGTTATCTTACTTGTATTGACTTATCCGGTCCAGGAAGTGCCGGTCTGTCCAGTCCTTTTTCTGCCAGAGCTCACGGAGCTGTCTGTAGTGCCCGCGCTGCTCTCTGTCGTAGTCTCCCATGTTGTCGGAGGTGAGGAAGAAACTCCCGTACTGCGCCAGGACCCTTGCGTGGAGATCCTTCTGCTCCTCGGTGAGCTTGATATTGTCCTTCCTCAGGAAGAACACGTCCGGATCGTTCAGGAAGGCTCTTCCGTCGAGACCTCTTCTGTAGAACGTGTTGAGTATGGCGTGCTTCGTGGAAGGGTACTCTCTGTTGACGTTCCTCATGAGAGGCACGTTGTTCCAGTCAAGGCTTGCATCGCATCCTATCCTGCAGTACTCGACCTTCCCAAAAGCAGCTCCGAGAGGCACTCCGCATCCGAGAATAAGCCCGTCGCCGCACCACTCCCTGAGGTAGTCCATGGCCCTGCACATGCGCCCGCCGCGGCTCTCGCCGTCGAACTCGCCGCCGGAAGTCTGCCACGGAGCGGCACCGTAGAGGAAGTCGAGCTTCACGAGGTCGAATCCCCATTCGCTGAATATTTTATCAAAGGTGCGCTTCAGATAATCCTGCACACCCGGATGATCTATGTCCAGTGCGAAGAATCCGCCCCAGTTGCAGCCGGCGTACCATGGCTTGCCGTTATGATACAGGAGCCAGTCAGGATGCTCTTTGGCAAGCCGGGATTTACACTGGGCTGAGTACGGAGCAAGCCAGAGGCCTGCCCTGAATCCCTTGTCGTGTATATCCTCTACAGAGGCTTTCATGCCGCGCGGGAAACGCTTCGGATTGCAGTCCCAGTCACCGACCTGCACCTGCCAGCCGTCGTCGATCTGGAAAAGATCTCCCGGCTCGAGTATGCCCGCGGCTCCTTCGAGATCGCGCGTTATGGTCTCGTCATTGATCTTGTCATAGTGGTTATACCAGCTGCCGTATCCGGCCATCGGTCCGGCAGGGCGGCGCTTTATGCCTGACTCCGCGAACCAGCCGTCGAAGACCTCGTCGTGACCGCCTTCGAAAGCGGCGATGTGAAGACTGCTGTCAAACCTGCTGCTGCCGGCGTCCTTTCTGATCTTCAGAACACCCTTTAGCATGTCATACTCGAAGATCGTATAGCCGTTGGTCTCGTCTGTTGAGCCTATGAGGAGGTAAGTGTCCTCATATCTTTTGTAAAAATATGTGAAGCCGTGAAAACATCCGGGCCTGCCTGAGTAATTCATGAAAAAGTGATCGCCGTATTTGGTGATGCCCCACGGAGCCCCGATGCGTCTGAATATTTTCCTGATGCCGTTGTGCGTATCAGAAGGCCTGACCTCATAGGAGGCGGTCCATGTCTGATAACCGTTGAAGTAGGCTCTTTCCGTCTGTTTGCACGGAAGATCGATGATTATCTCAGAGCCTTTATCTTCCCTTATAAAAGGTGTCAGATCGATTTTGCCCATGCGCACCTCCTTGCTGCATACATCAAGATTATACATTATAGCGGGGACGTTTTATCATACTTTTACCCCATGCCATTTGATATTTTCACATACTCTCGGTTGAACAGACCGGTCAAATGATGTTTAATTGGGGAGTGGGAAAGGTACCGCATAAAGTAATGTCAAGAGTAGAACGAAGCAAACAGAAGGAAGCAGAAAAAAGGAAAGCCGCACGTCTTTTAAGAGTAAGGGACTGTGCGGTGATTTTTGCCTGCATGATAATGGTATTTATATATGTGAGCACGGTCAGCAAGATCACTCCTGAACCGGAGTATGCTTATGCCGGCAGCACACGGAAGGACGTGCCTGTCTATCTGATAGGCATACCGCTTGAGGATAAAGAGGCGGCAGAAGAAACAGCTGAGGATGATGAGGACGGATCGTCTGCAAAGGCTGTCAGGGTCGGAAAGCTCGTGCGCGGCACTTCGGTTAAAAGGCTGCTGGGATACAAAGACGTTGACGGTGTCAGATACTGCAAGGTAGGCAATACCGGTCTCGAGGAGGTCGCAGACCTTTACATGAAGGAGGAGAACCTGGTGTCTTCACCTGATCAGGTAGTACAGGAGACCGAAGTATACGTGAGGACCCCGGTAACCATTTATTCAAAGGAAACAGGACCATCCATAGCGTCGTTCGCGCCAAAGGGCACATGCCTCAAGGTGACCGGCTACGACAGGATGCTCGATGACGGCTCGGTCTATAAGTATAAGGTCGAGTATAAGAAGAGCAATAATAAGACTGCCGAAGGATATGTGTACGGAAAGTATCTGGTCGATACTCAGAAAAAAGCCGACAAGGTATACAACGAAAACGGCATTTACGACAAGGTCAAGGATGATAACTACGGATTCAATCTGTACGGCGGCAAGGCAAAGAACCTCGACTACTATCCTTATGAAAAGCCTGTGATCGAGGGCAATAAATTCATGTCCGATGCTAGGGCGATGTATCTCAACTGCGCAGCGGCGGCAAACCCGGACAGCTACATAAAGCTGATCGAAGATACAGACTGCAACGCAGTGGTAGTGGACATAAAGGACGGCGTGCTGGCGTGGCCGGCAAAGACCGCAAAAAAGTGGTCGCCGAAGTCTTATAAGACAGCCTATACTTCATACAAAAAGTACAAGAAGGGGATAGATAAGATCAAAGATACCGGAGTCTACACGATCGGCCGCATAGTCGTGTTCAACGATCCTATATACGCAAAGGATCATCCTGAGGACTGCATAAAGTACGGCGGAAGGGCATACTGGCCGAGCGCTTACTCCCGCAATGTATGGGAATACAATGTAAGACTTGCAAGGGAAGCGATAAAAGAATTCGGGTTCAATGAGATCCAGTTCGACTACGTGAGATTCCCGGAGAACTCATATGAAATGTCGAGGACCAGCAGCACGAAGTTCCGCAACGAATACGACGAGGAGAAAGGGCAGGCGATACAGAACTTCTGCTTCTACGCAGCCGATCAGATCCACGATGCCGGCGCATATTTCTCAATAGACGTTTTCGGAGAGAGCGCTTACGGCTACATGACCGCATACGGACAGTACTGGCCGGGTCTCTCGAACATAGTGGATGCGATAAGCGCCATGCCTTACACGGACCACATGGGAGGCGAGACCGCCTGGAAAAACCCGTACAACACCATGAAGACATGGGGCAAGCGGGCAAAGAAGGGGCAGGACTATCTTGAGCATCCTGCGGCCGCCCGCACATGGATAACCGGCTACAATACGCCTTACTGGGCACCGACTGAAAACTACGGCGAAAAGCAGCTCAAAGCCCAGATACACGGCCTGAACGACGCAGGACTTGAAGGCGGATTCATACCGTGGAATGCAAACAACGATTTAGGCAAATATAAGCAGTACAAAAATATCTGGAATGAAGACTGATTTTTAAGAGCGGCTCTGCGAAACATGAGCACGAGACTGAGCGTTAGCCGGCACTTAGCGATTGACGAGCAGCCGAGGAGAAGCTGTTGGCTGCGAAGTCAGAGCTTAGTACCGCTGCGTTAAAACGCGATAGGCGGGAGCCGGTCGAGTGCGATGTTTCGCAGGGCCGCAAATAAAAAAAGGACTGCCATTGGCAGTCCTTTTTACGTCTTATGTGATTTGCAATTAGATCTTCATTGCTACATCCCATGCGCTCCAGATTACTTCTCTCAGAGCTCCCCACTTGACGCATGTTCCGACTCTGTGGAGGTGCTTGTTCTTGACCGAAGCGAACTGGTCGTTTGGAACGAATCCGATTCCGTTGACTACGCAGTCACATTCTTCCTTCCATTCTTCGCCTGTCTCGAAGTTCTTGATCATGCAGTATCCGTCGCCGATCTCGGTTACGGAGCTTCTCAGATGTACAGGAACTCCCTTGAACGGCAGAGCTTCTCTCAGGAACGAGGAGTTAGCAAGGCATGTGCCAGGAGCTACGATAAGGTCGTCGAGGAACTCAACTACTACAGGCTTCTTGCCGGCGAGTACTGCGTCATATGCAGCTTCGCAGGATGAAAGTCCGCCGCCGAGGAAGACGATCTTCTTGAAGTCGTCTTTCTTAGGTCCGATCAGGAGATCAGTGAAAGTGATAGTCTTGTCGAATCCCTTGATGTTGAGAGCCTTAGGGAATGTACCTACCGATACGATAACATCATCGTACGACTTGAGCAGGGAGTTGATATCCTTGACCTCGCTGTTGAGTCTGATATCGATATCCCACTTCTTGAGCTCTCTCTCATACCACTGCATGAGCTGCTTGTCAGCATCCTTGAAGGACATTGCTGCGGCTGTGTTGTACAGACCGAAGATCTTGTCGCTCTTCTCGAATACGACAGGGTTGTGGCCTCTCTTCTTGAGTACGAGAGCAGCCTCGAGTCCGCCGAAGCCAGCGCCGACGATAGCGACTTTCTTTGGCTTGTTTGTAGGAACGATCTTGTACTTGTTGTGCTGCATCGTCGAAGGAGTCAGAGCGCAGCGTGCAAGCTGGAGCGAGTCAAACAGAGGCTGTGTGTTTGCAGTGTGTTTCGACTTAGCGAAGTTGAAGCAAGCGTTGTGGCATCTGATGCATGGCTTGATCTCTTCTTCGCGGCCTTCTCTGAGCTTGGTTACCCATTCAGGGTCTACGAGGTTCTGACGTGCGATACCGAGGGCATCGATCTTGCCTTCCTTGATCTTCTCTGCAGCGAACTTGATGTCCATCTTACCTGCGCATACGACAGGCTTGTCAGTGAAGTTCTTGATGTGGGCAACGTCTTCATAGTTGCAGTTATCCGGCATGTAGACAGGCGGGTGAGCCCAGTACCATGCGTCGTATGTACCGTTGTCGCAGTTGAACATGTCATATCCCATGTCGCCGAGATACTTGATGGCCTTTTCGGATTCAGCCATGTCACGTCCGAACTCTTCGAACTCTTCGCCCGGCTGTGCGCCCTGGAGCCAGCCTTTAGTCTTGGATACTACGGAGTATCTGAGAGCAACAGGGAAGTCCTGTCCGCATTCTCTCTTGATAGCCTGAACGATCTCAACAGGGAATCTGAATCTGTTCTCGAAGGAACCGCCGTACTGGTCAGTTCTGTAGTTCATGTTTGCGATCGTGAACTGGTCGAGGAGGTAGCCCTCGTGTACAGCGTGGATCTCAACACCGTCAACACCTGCATCCTTGCAGAGCTTTGCTGTCTTTGCGAAAGCTTCTACCATTTCCTGGATCTCCTGGATGGTCATCATTCTCGACTTGATCGAAGGATACCATCTGTTTGGAGTCTCGCCTGCGGAAGCGCAGCAGTATTCGATATCTACTATCGGCTTGGAAATAGCGCCGAATGCCTTATTCTCGAGCATCTTAACGAACATATCGTTGATGGCCATCGAACGTCCGAATCCGCCTGCGAGCTGGATGAACAGCTTGGAGCCTGTCTTGTGGAATTCAGGCATCCACTCAGCGAGATCCTTGAACATTTTCTTGTTCTGATAGAGCCATCTTCTGCCCATTGTGTCTCTTACGCACTGCATACCCGGAAGTACCAGACCTACACCATCCTGTGCACGTCCGAGGATGTGATGAGCAGCTTCCTTGTCGAAGTGGCAAGGCTCAAGCCATCCGAAGAGCGATGTTCCGCCCATGGATGTCTGAACGATCCTGTTAGGGATCTCTACATTGCCGATCTTCCAAGGGGTGAATAGAGGTTCATATTCCTTCTTCATTTATTATCCCTCCCTAAGAATAAAAAACTGGCCTCATTGGTTTACAATTTGATAAAAATGCACATCAAAAAACTGAATGTCCAATATCAGTTTCATTTTAAATCATGGGGTGTTTTTAGTCAATTGAATAGTGGTAAAATACGATGACGGGATAGCAGAGAAAAACAGGAGAAAACAAGATGTCAAAGGGATTCAGAATAAAGACGTTCACTGAAGAACGTGCATACCACAATACAGCCATTCTCATATTCCTCAAGGCCGTGAAAAGCGCCTTTGAGCATGCGGATGTTACCATCGGAAATTCTCTCAATCAGGGCTATTACGCATATGTAAATCTGGACGGTGCAAAACTGACTTCATCGGATATCCACAAGATAAGAGACAAGATGGAGAAGATAATAGCGCACGACAACGAAATCGTCATGGAAAAATATACGGCGGCTGAGGCTGCGGAAAAGTGGAGGAAGTACGGATGTCCTGAGAAAGCCGAACTTTTTGAAGGCCGTCCTGCCGACGAAGAAGTGGAGATGGCAGAACTTCACAATTACAGGAACTGCATGTACTGCAAGATGCTTCCTTCATCCGGATACATCGACCTGTTCGACATCAGACCGTACAGGAACGGACTGCTGCTCAGGCTTCCTAATGCGCTGCACAATCACACCATCCCTAATTACAGGGATGACGACAAGCTGTACGAGGCATATGCGGACTGCAGGCGCATGCGCAAATATACAGGTATATCTTACCTTGCAGATCTCAACGCTGAGATCAGAAAGGGGAATACAGAAGAGATCATCAGGGCAAGCGAATGGCTGCAGTCAAGACAGATCGAGGAATTCGCTGAGCAGGTAGTGGAAATGCATAAGAAGGTGGTGCTTATCGCCGGTCCGTCGAGCAGCGGCAAGACCACTACCGCCAAAAGGATATGTGCTGAGATCAGCAGACTCACGGGAGAAGATCCTATCTATCTCGGTACGGATGACTACTTCGTCGAAAGAAAGGACAGCCCGATCGGTCCGGACGGAAAGCCGGATTTTGAAGGTCTCAACTGTCTGGACCTCAAGCTCTTCAATCAGCAGATGGAAGACCTGCTTGCAGGCAGGGAAGTGGATATTCCGGAGTTTGATTTCCTGAACGGCACAAAGGTGTTCGGAAAACGCATAACGACGCTCAAAAGGAATCAGGTCCTTGTCATAGAAGGCATCCACAGCCTGAACGACGTTCTGACAGAGAATATCCCAAGAGAAGATAAATACAAGATATACATCAGCCCGCTCACACAGATAGGTATCGACAGACACAACAGGATATCCACTGCAGATGCGAGACTGCTGCGCCGCATGGTAAGAGACAACCAGTTCAGAGGCTATAGTGCCGAGCGTACACTTGATATGTGGCCGAAGGTGAGAGCGGGAGAGAGCGTCAACATATTCCCGTACAGCTCATCGGCTGACGTTGTATTCAATTCGAGTACGATTTATGAGACCAACATGCTCAAGACATTTGCAGAGCCTCTGCTGCTCGCGATCCCTGAATCGAGTCCTCAGTATGAGGAGGCTCAGAGAATTCTGACTTTCATTAAGTACTTCGATAAGATAGAATCTACTGACGCTGTTCCTGACAACGCCATACTCAGGGAGTTCATCGGACCGCGCAAGTGAGCGGAAAAAACTTGGCGCAATTAATATAAATACAAAATGTTGCATAAATACACAGTTTTATGTATTATAGGACATTATAGAAAATATTTAGAAGGGGAAGAATAATACATGAAGAACATTTTTATTGAAGAAAGGGAGATACGTCAGCCTAAGCTGATCCATGCCCTGATAACATTCGGCGGACTGATAGCCGTTATGGCTGTCGGCATCATAGTATTCGAGGTCGATCCTCATATACCGATGTTTATCGGCGTAATAATCTCAGCAGTAATGGCGATGTATCTGGGTTACAACTGGGCCCAGATCGAGAAGATGATGGTAGACGGCATCTCAAAGGCCATGCAGTCCATACTCATACTTGCTATCGTCGGAATGATGATAGGAGCGTGGCTGATATCCGGTACCATCCCTACGATGATCTATTACGGACTCAAGCTTCTCAGCCCTAAGATCTTCCTGGTAGCTGCAGTGCTTATCTGCTCGATCACGTCGCTGGCTACAGGAACGTCATGGGGAACAATGGGTACGATGGGACTCGCTCTGATCGGTATCGGACAGGGTCTCGGAATGCCTGTCGGACCGACTGCAGGTGCTGTTCTTGCCGGAGCTTATTTCGGCGACAAGCTTTCACCGCTCTCGGATACCACGAACCTCGCACCTGCCATGGCGGGAACAGACGTATTCACACATGTAAAATACATGCTGAAGTCCACGATGGTGGCGTACGTTCTTTCGCTGCTGTTCTTCGGAGTTTACGGCTTCATGCATGTTACCGGCGGCAATGTGGACACATCGCAGGCAACACTGATCATGGACGGCATCAGCAGCTCTTTCAGGATAAGCCCTATACTGCTTCTGCCTCCTCTGGTCGTAATTCTGTCGATTGCTCTCAAGGTCCCGGCTATTCCGGGAATAACACTCGGATTCCTGACTGCTGCAATCATGGCGCCGTTCTCACAGAGCGGAGTAAGCCTCGGCGGCATACTGGATGTATCGCTTAACGGATTCATGATGGTAAGTGATATTGAATCGCTTAACGATCTGCTCTCGACCGGCGGTCTCATGAACATGGCAAGCTCCATTCTCATGACCATGATCGCGATGATGTTCGGAGGCATTATGGAAGGCTCCGGCCAGCTGGCTGTCATCATCAATGCAGTATCGAGCAGGATCAAAAGCGGTGCCGGAATGGTGGCTGCTACAGAGGCAACATGCGTGCTCTCGAATGTGGTCATGCCTGAGCAGTACATTTCCATCCTGGTACCTGGCAGAATGTACGCGCCGGCTTACAGGGAGAGAGGACTCCATCCGAAGAGCCTGTCGAACGCGCTGGAATCTGCAGGAACGGTCACATCGTGTCTAGTACCGTGGAATACATGCGGACTGTTCATCGCAAAGACTCTCGGAGTCGGCTGGGCCGTATACGCTCCTTGGGCAGTATTCAATTATTCCATGCCGATCATCTGCCTTGTAATGGCATTCATGGGCATCACTGTTACCAGAATGACTAAGGAAGAGCAGGAGAAGGCTGACCGCGGAGAACTCGTATGAAAAACAACAAAAAGGGCAATGCTACAGTATATCTGATAATCTTCGCGCTGATTGCAATAGCCGTAGCGTTCATGTTTATCAGGCTCAACTGGAGGCGCTTCAAGGCTGAGGCGAGCTTCGGCTTCACCGTGGCCGGAGCCATTATCGCCGTCCTTCTGATCATCTTCCTTATGATCAGACACAGCATAAGAAAGGCAAGGAAGGAAAAGGCGAAAGAACTGGCCAGACTTGAGAAGGAGAGACTGGAGCAGGAACGCATCGCTGCAGGCGGCAAGCCGAGCACACTGGGCGACGGCAAGCTCGAGATGAACGATGTAAGCGAAGTCGCAGGCAAGGCAATGGATAAGATCGATAAGTTCCTGGAGGGAGGCGAGTGACGAAGTCATGGCCAATATTCTTATAACAGGCGGATCGCGCGGCATAGGCGCTGAAGCCGTCAGGCAGTTTACTGCGGCCGGGCACAAAGTGGTGTTCACGTATCTTAAGTCCGAGATTGACGCGGACCGGCTCAGACAGGAGACGGGCGCGGTACCGGTGAGATGCGATGTGAAGCACCACGATTCGGTAAAGATAGCCGTCGACAAAGCCGTATCGGTGATGGGACATATAGACGTGCTGATCTGCAACGCGGCGATCGCGGACTACGGTCTCATAACAGATATAGACATAAGCAGATGGGAAGAGGTCATAAACACCGATCTCAGCGGCGTGTTCTACTGCATCAGATACGTGCTGCCGGCGATGATAAGCCGCAAGAGCGGATGCATAATCACTGTGGGCTCTATGTGGGGAGAAGTAGGAGCTTCCTGTGAAGCTGCGTATTCTGCCGCAAAGGCAGGCGTCATAGGCCTCACCAAGGCGATCGCGAAAGAGGTGGGTCCTTCCGGCATAAGGGTCAACTGCATATCGCCGGGAATGATCGATACCGACATAAACGCTTCGGTGAGCGAAGAGGCGACAGACATGATAGTCGACGAGACACCTCTCTGCAGGACCGGGACTCCTGCGGATGTCGCAAAGGCCATGATGTTCCTTGCGTCAGACGATGCATCCTTCATCACGGGACAGGTGATAGGGGTCAACGGAGGCCTCATAATCTAGGCCTGACTACATCTTGTGGCAGCGTGTGCAGGCCGGCACAAGGTTAAAAAATGTAAAGAAATCTTTACCCACATATAGTACAGAAAATGTAAAGCAGACACTACATATTGTGTCTGCTTTTTTTTATTTTTTAAAAATCAGCTTTGTAAAGGTAACTTTACACAAAAAAGTGGGGGAAACATAACAAAAAATAAGATTTTCGTTTGATAATGTGGGGAAAAGTGGGGTAAAATCTACTTGACACCACCTGATCAGATTATTAAACAGAGGCCGCAAAGCCCTGAAATTACAAGGAAAAATGTTTTTAGGCACTTACCAGAACAAAATAGACGATAAGAATCGCATGGCAGTCCCGGCAAAGTTCAGGGACCAGCTTGGCGGTAAGTGCATGCTCACAAAAGGCTTCGATGAGTGCCTCTATATCTATACCATGGAGGATTTCGAAGTCATGGCAGCCAAGATAGCTGCACTTCCGCAGTCGGATGCGGACTTCCGTGAGTTCATAAGAGATTTCTTCGGTAATTCGGAGCTCTGTGAACTGGACGGTCAGGGAAGGATCAAGATCCCGCAGAATCTCAGGGACTACGCCCATATCACAAAGGACCTGATCACCACAGGCGCCATGAACAAAGTGGAGATCTGGAGCGCAGAGACGAAAGCGGACTTCGATCTGGCGAAGAAGATGAAAGACAGCAGATTCACTGACAAGCTCAGGGAATTCAGCATCTGAGGGGCTCCAAATGGAATTCGAACACGTACCGGTACTGTTTAACGAAGTGATGGAAGCCCTGGATATAAAACCGGACGGCATATATGTCGACGGTACCGTGGGCGGCGGCGGACACTCCTCAGGGATCTGCCGGAGGCTCACAGAGAAGGGCACACTGATAGCAGTGGACAGAGACCGCGAAGCTCTGGCAGCGGCAGAAAAGAGACTCGAAGAGTACAGCTGCGAAAAGAGATTCGTACATGCAAATTACAGCGATGTGGAAGCTATAGCCGAAGCCGCAGGCAAAAAGGTTCAGGGCATACTGCTCGACCTGGGGGTCAGCTCCTACCAGCTGGACAATCCTGAAAGAGGATTCAGCTACATGCAGGATGCTCCGCTCGACATGAGAATGGATGACTCCGACAGACTCACGGCCTACGACGTAGTGAACGGCTACAGCAGGGACGAGCTCACCAGGATGATAAGGGAATACGGCGAAGAGCGCTGGGCATCCAGGATCGCCGAATTCATCGTCAGGGAGAGGGCAGAGTCCCCGATAGATTCAACAGGCAGGCTGACAGAGATCATAAAGGCGGCCATACCGGCAAAGGCCAGACGCACCGGACCTCATCCGGCGAAGAGGACCTTCCAGGCGATAAGGATCGAAGTCAACGACGAACTCGGCCACCTGAGAGAGGCGGTCGAAAAACTCCCGGATCTGCTCGAGAGCGGCGGAAGGATAGCGATAATAACCTTCCACTCACTCGAAGACAGGATAGTAAAGACGGAGTTTGAAAGAAGGCTCGACCCGTGCACATGTCCGAAAGACTTTCCGGTATGCGTGTGCGGCAAGGTAGCCGATGTAAAAAGGGTAACGAGAAAACCGATAGCACCTTCGGAAGAGGAGACTGAAACAAACCCGAGGGCGAGAAGCGCAAAACTCAGAGTGCTGGAGAAACTGTAACACCACCTAGAAAACACACTTCGAAAGAGACACTACCATGGAAAGCAGAGCACAGAGAATCAGAGCAGACAGAGTAAGAGCTGACAGAAAAAGCGCAGTCAGGATACTGACTGTAATCATGATCGGTATATTCGTACTCGTGGGCATGAGATCATATGCTGCGATCATCCAGCACGAGAACAACATACTCGAAAGGGAAAACGAATACCTCCAGGCGGAGATTGACTCGCTGGAGAGCCAGCTGGTCGATGAGACAAGGGTAACCAGAATAGAGAACGTAGCTACTCAGCAGTTCGGCATGGTATATCCGTCAGCTGATAATGTGGTAAAGCTGGGCAACGTGGAGTCTGAGGTGAAAAATCTTGCTGCTTCCATAAGGAGTGAAGCCTACAATTAACGCATAAGGCAGATATCTGAGTGCCACTGACCCGGCGACGGTTCGGTGGCATTTTTATATAGATTGCTTCTTCCTAAATACAGTATCGCCCTTTGAATCCTTATACTACATGTGGTATAGTATATCCGTATATGTATGCTTAAATGAGGAAGTATGGATACAGATAAGAAAAGAGAAAAAATAAGAAGAAAAGCTCTCGAGGATAACAGTGACCTGATCACCGCCAGAAACCGCAACCGTCTTGCGTTCGGTTTCGGCATTATTCTTGTGCTTCTTTTTGCGCTTATCTTCCGTATGGGATACTGGCAGATATATAAATCCGACGAACTCAAGGTGATGGCTGCCGACATGCAGAAGGTAGACACCGAGATCGCTCCGGTCAGAGGCGCCATCTACGACTCTCGCATGAATACGCTTGCGGAGACGGTCACCGAATACGAGCTCTACGCGTATACGCAGTATATATATAAAGACGAAAGCATAAGCGCAGACGACAAGGCAAAGAGGATACTCAGACTTGCCGACATAACAGGCAAGGAACCTGCAGAGGTGAAAAAGCTCCTCGAAGGAGAAGAGAACCTCGTGTGCCTCGGCGAAGGACTCACCAGACAGCAGGTAGAGGAAGCAGAGAAGGAGTTTGAGGGCGACGTTATAGTCAAGACCCGTGCCGCAAGGTATTATCCTAACGGCGCTTTCGCGGCCCAGGTGCTCGGCGGAGTAAACAAGGACAATGTCGGAAGATCCGGCCTTGAATACGAATACAACTCAACGCTCGCCGGCATAAAGGGAAGAACGGTCAGGACGACTGATAATAACGGTGATACGCTGTCCAACAGTAAAACAAGATACTACAAGGCTCAGGATGGTTACAGCATCGTTACTACAATCGACTCTGTCATCCAGCACTTCGTTGAAGACGCCCTGGTGACAGGCATGAAGAAGACAGGCGCGGATGCCATCACGTGCATCGTAATGAATCCGAAGACCGGAGACATCCTGGCCATGGCCACGACTCCTGAATACGACCCTAACGATTCCAATGAACCGGCTGATCCGAAGGAAAAGCTTAAATTCAAGAAGATGTCCGACAAGGAGAAGACCGAATACCTCAGTAACATGTGGAAGATCACCGCTGTAAGCGATGTGTACGAGCCGGGTTCGACTTTCAAGCTTATAGCTGCGGCAGCTGCACTCGATTCGGGAAGCGCTACGATGAATTCCCAGTACAAGTGCACGGGAGCGATAAAGGTAGACAACTACTATCTGCACTGCCTGTTCACACACGGAAAAGAAGATCTGAAGGAAGCCGTAGGTAATTCCTGCAACCCTGCGCTTGCACAGGTTGCCCTCGATATGGGAGCGAACACCTTCTATAACTACATCGATCTGTTCGGATTCAACGACCTGACGGGAGTCGATCTTCCGGGTGAAGGCCTCTCCATCGTCAAGGATCCGGCTACGATGAGCGATGTAGACCTGGCAACGACCGGATACGGCCAGGGTATCGCCATCACGCCTATACAGATACTCTCTGCCGTAAACAGTCTCGGAAACAACGGGATCCTGATGAAGCCTAAGATCGTGGACAAGATCGTTGATTCAGACGGCAAGGTGGTAGAGGAGATCCCTGACACCGAGGTCAGACAGGTCATTTCCGAGGAGACAGCCGCCAAGATGTGCGACATCATGGAATACTACGTATCCGATGCCGGCGGAACCACGGCATATATCCCGGGTTACAGGGTAGGCGGCAAGACCGGTACTGCTAACCGTGTGGCAAACCAGAAGTACAGCGAAGAGACCAACACATCATTCGTGGCAATGGCGCCTATGGATGACCCTGTAATCTCGATGATCTGTATCGTATACAAGCCTACAAAGGTCCAGTACGGTGCCTATACTGCCGGTCCTATAGTCAAGGAGATAACCGAGAAATCACTCGAATACCTGGGTGTGGAGCGCAAGCTCACAAAGGAGGAAAAGGCAGCCGCACAGAAGGAGACCGTAGAGGTTCCTGATGTGTCCGGAATGGACAGCAAGGATGCCATCCGCAACATCCAGCTGTACGGACTTAACTATACAGTCATACCGGAGGATCACAGCAATCAGTCATTCGTGGTCATCGACCAGTATCCGAAGGCAGGCACCAGAGTACAGAAAGACTCGGTCGTTTATATCTACAGCGAGTAACGCGCGGCAGAATGGAGAATAATAAAACTTATGATTACCAGTCACGGAATAATTGAATACGCGCTCATAGCGGCGATCGGATTTGCAGTATCGATGCTTGTGACAGCAAGACTGATACCGCTGATGAAGCACAGACAGTTCGGGCAGTTCATCAGGGAAGAGGGCCCTCAGGCCCACCTGAGCAAGGCCGGAACGCCTACGATGGGCGGAATAGCGTTCATCGTAGGAATCACGGTTGCGATAGTGGTAAGCATGTTCATGAAAGGAAGCATGACGACCGAGAAGATCGCCATACTCCTCAGCATGTTCGCATTCGGCGCGATAGGATTCATCGATGACTACAACAAGGTAGCCAAGAAGCAGAATGAAGGACTCACGCCGAAACAGAAGCTGATACTCCAGCTGGTGTTCGGCGCTGCACTCGCCGTTTTCATGATGGCGAAGGCAGGCACTACAATGCTGATCCCGTTCTTCGGCAAGACCGTGGACTTCGGGATCATGTACATTCCATTCGTTATATTCATAGAGGTAGCCATGGCCAATGCTGTCAACCTTACTGACGGGCTTGACGGCCTGGCCGCGAGCACTTCGTCGATCGTGGCGTGCACGTTCGCCATCGTGGGAATGACCGTGCACGGCGGCAACGAGCCGATGGCCGTTGCCGGCCAGGCCGTGTTCGGCGCGCTCATAGGCTTCCTTCTGTACAACCACTATCCGGCAAAGATATTCATGGGAGACACGGGATCGATGGCGCTCGGCGGAGTGCTTTCGGCAATGGCGATAGTAGGCCACATGGAATGGCTGCTGCCGATCGCCGGCCTCATCTACGTCATCGAGGCGCTTTCCGTGATCATCCAGGTCACATATTTCAAGAAGACGGGCGGCAAGAGAGTGTTCAGGATGGCGCCGATCCATCATCACTTTGAGCTTGGCGGCTGGCACGAGACAAAGGTGGTACGCGTATTCTGCTTATTCACCTTAGTGTGCTGCGTCATCGCATATCTCTCGGTCCGCTGATAATCAGATAAGAGGCAACGCATTATGAGAAGAGGAATCACTTACAAACAGATTTTAAGAGGACGCAATGTTCTCGTAGTGGGTCTCGGAAAGTCCGGAAAGGCTGCTGCAAAAGCCCTCAAAGAGGCCGGCGCAATAGTCACCATCCAGGATTCCAAGACTCCTGACAAGCTGGACACTCAGTTCCTCCAGTACATGCAGAATGAAGAGATAAGATCATATCTCGGCAGCGTGCCTGAAGACATGAGTGCATACGACATGCTCATACTGAGCCCGGGAGTTCCTCCTTACCTGGATTACATTCAGGAAGCGAGAAATGCCGGCGTCGAGATCATAGGTGAGCTGGAGCTCGCTTACAGACTCGGAGAAGGCAATTTCGTGGCCATTACGGGCACAAACGGCAAGACGACGACAACTACACTTGTAGGCGAGATATTCAAGGCTTCAGGGCGAAATACAGCCGTTGTAGGCAATATAGGCAGCCCGGTGGTTGCCCAGACCATGGACAGCGGCAGGGATGACTGGTTCGTGACCGAAGTTTCGTCATTCCAGCTGGAGACAGCCGTGGATTTCGAGCCTGTGGTGTCGGCAATACTCAACCTCACACCGGATCACCTTAACAGGCACGGAACAATGGAGGCATACGGAGCTGCGAAGGCTCAGGTCGCTGCAAATCAGTCCGAAGACGAGTTCCTCGTCATCAATCTGGACGACAAGCAGGCATTTGAGCTCTCCAAAAACACAAAGGCGACTATCATCCCGTTCAGCAGAAAGGAAAAACTCGACAGAGGAGCATATCTTGACGGTACAAAAATTATCGTTAAGGGACTCAACGGAGTCGAACACGTCATCTGCGACAAGTCGGATCTCCGCATAATCGGCGATCACAACGTTGAGAACGTGCTTGCTGCAGCGGCGATCGCATTCTACGCGGGCATCAGAACTGATGTCATCAGCTCCGTAATAAAGGAATTCCCGGGAGTTGAGCACCGCATCGAGTTCTGCGGAAGAGTCGACGAGGTAGATTACTACAACGACTCGAAGGGCACCAACGTTGACGCAGCAGTCATCGCCCTCAAGGCTCTCAAAGACGGAATAATCCTCATTGCCGGCGGAGACGGCAAGGGGCAGGAGTTCGGCGAGCTGGCCGAGCACTTTGAAGGAGCCGTAGAGGCGCTCATTCTTCTCGGAAGGGATGCGCCGATAATAGAAGAAGCCGCCAGAAAAGCCGGCTTCACCAACATTTATAACTGCAAGGACATGCCTGAATGCGTTCGCAAGGCAGCTGAACTGGCAAGACCGGGGGAGAAGGTTCTCCTGTCGCCTGCATGCGCAAGCTGGGACATGTACGCTAACTTTGAACAAAGAGGCAGACACTTCAAACAATGCATAAACGAGATGCTGAAGTAGAAAACAAAATGACAAGGTCTGAGAAGGCCGCTACCCGCAGGGCCATAAGGCGCAACAGGCGCGATAAAAAGAAGGCCAGCGCCGTAGACGAGGCCAGGGACTTCGGCCGCGGCCTGGGCAGGGTAGTGAGCGGCTACGATTTCGGAGTAGTGGTGATGGTCATAGTGCTGTCGCTCTTCGGAGTCGCCATGGTATTCAGCGCGGGCTATTACCAGACCATAAATACGGCACATCCGGATCCGACGTACTATCTGTTCAGGCAGATGCTGTGGGTCGGCACCGGTCTCTTCGTAATGCTCATAGTTGCCAACATCGACTATCACGTATACATGAAGCTCTATTACCTGATAGTACTGGTATCGATAGTGCTGCTCGTGCTCGTAATCCTTACGAGTTCCACCGTCGGCGGAGCTCAGCGAGGCATACGAGGCATCGGTGTAACGCCGAGTGAGTTCTCGAAGGTAGCTATGATCGTGTTCACGTCGTGCTTCCTCATAAAGAACCCGAGCAATATACGGACGCCTCAGGGACTGATAGTGCTGGTGGCGATAATGGGCATACACTTCTACCTGATCGTAATCCAGCCTAACCTGTCGACGGCTATCGTAATCGCTGCGATCATGCTGGCCATCATGCTGGTAGCGGGACTGAATTATCTGTTCCTTGCTGTCCCGGCAGGCGGTATAGTCGCAGGTTACATGTACATCATGGCGGCGAAGACTCCGGCTCACTGGTATCAGAGAATAACGAGCTTCCAGGATCCGTTCGCGGACTTCCAGGGCAGCGGATATCAGGTATCCCAGGGACTTATAGCACTCGGCAACGGAGGTCTCAGGGGCCTCGGCTTCGGCCGCAGTATCGCCAAGAACCTCTACCTGCCTGAGCCTCAGAACGACTTCATCCTCGCTGTTATCGGTGAGGAACTGGGATATATAGGAGTCGTGGTCCTGATGCTCGTATACATAATCCTGCTGTTCAGGATATTCATGGTAGCGCTCAAGGCCAGAGACAGACTCGGATTCTACCTTGCAACGGGCGTAGGAGTAATGCTCGGACTGCAGGTGGTCATCAACGTTGCGGTAGTTACCTCATCGATGCCTGCTACAGGTATCACACTGCCGTTCATCAGTTACGGAGGCACATCCATCTGGGCATTCATGATAGCCATGGGCATAGTGCTCAACGTGTCCAAAAAACGGGTGCCTAAGGGCAAGCTAAAAACGAAAGCGGAGGCAGCTGCATGAAGATCGTTCTGACAGGAGGCTGCACGGGCGGCCACATTTATCCGGCGCTTGCAATAGGCGACAAATTCAGGGCGGAGGATCCGTCCGGCGAGGTCATTTACATCGCCAAGGGCGAGGACCTCGAGAGGCAGATAATACCGGCTCACGGATATGAGCTGTTTGAGGTCGATTCCACATGGTTCGACCGCAGCAATCCGATAAGGCTCGCGACCACCATCAGAAGGACTCTGAACGGCAGGCGCGATGCCATAAAGCTCATGAGGAAGTTCAGACCTGATGCGGTCATAAGCACGGGAAGCTTCGTGAGCGTGCCTGTAGTGCTGGCTGCCAGAAGGCTCGGAGTTCCGGTATATCTGCATGAGCAGAACGGATTCCCGGGCGTTTCAAACAGACTCGGCGCGCGCAATGCAAAGAAGGTATTTCTGGGCTTTGAATCCGCGCGTGAGCACTTTAAAAACAAAGACAACATAATCTACAGCGGCAACCCTGTAAGAGCCGAATTTGACGGCAGGGACAGGTCGGCCGACAGAAAGGCTCTCGGGATACCTGAAGACGACTTCGTCATAATGGTATTCGGGGGAAGCCTCGGGTCCGAGACCACCAACAGCATAGGCGAGGCGATCGCCAGGGAATATGCCGGTAAAGAAGGATACACCGTGATCTGGGGGACCGGCAGGGAATATTACGAAGCGATAAGCAAGCGTCTTGCGGAAGAGGGCTTCAGCCCTTCAAACGTCAGGATCAGCGCATATATAAACGACATGCCGGCTCAGCTTTCGGCATGCGACCTCACGATAAGCAGGAGCGGAGCGCTCTCGGTAGCTGAGGTCACCATGGCCGGAAGGGCGGCCATATTCATCCCGTCACCTAACGTAACAGCCGATCACCAGTACTACAACGCAAAGGCTGTTGCCGATGCAGGCGGGGCAATAATAGTAAGAGAGAACGCAGAAACCGCAGACAAAGTGATGGAGGAGGTCCGCAGACTCGATGCGGACAGGGAGAGGCTCGAAGCCATGAAAAAGGCGAGCCGCAGCATCGCTCCGGTGGACGCTACGGACATAATCTACAACACGGTCGTAAAGACATACAGGTAACGTATTGGAAGATAACAGGGAAGCTATCGAAAAGAATAACGGAGAAGTCATCGAAACGAAGGCTGAAGAGACGAAGCCGGCTGCTGACAATGTGACGGATGATGACATCCAGTACACTTTTGTTGTGCCGAAAGGCGAGGTCTACAGAGAGCCGGAAGTGACGGCCGAAGGCGGACCTGAGGAGACGGTCGAAGGCGAGCCTGAGGGGACGATCCCTGAGCCGGTGATAATCGAGCCTGAGCCTGAAAAGACCATCGTGGCTGATCACAGGAGCTTTACCGAGGCGGTGAATAACGCTCTTGAGGATGCTGCAGAGGCAGATGCCGGAGATGAGTTCTTCGAGTCATACAAGGCGGCAGATCCGAAGGGAAGAACGACTTTCATCGAACCGCCGATATATGATGCGACCGGACTTCCATACGATGACGACATAACCTATACTTTCGTAGTTCCTAAGGGAGAGATCTACAAGGAACCTGATCCGGAAGAGGAGCGCGCGGCAAAGGAAGCCGAGAGAGCCAAAAGGGCCATCGCGAGAGCTGCGAGAGAGATCCCGCCGGGAAGTACGGAGATACTTTCTGCGGAGACGAAAGTCATGGAGCGCACGCCGGGAACGCTGCCGGCTGAGGACACTTCGGACAGGACACGCTACGGGCTTCCTGCCAACCATCCGGGAATGGGCGAGCTTGCCCATAAACAGGAAGAGCGCAGGCTTTACAAGCAGAGAAAGAAAAACCGCTTCAGGACACGCTTCTACGTGCTGATGACCTCGGTGATAGTCCTGATATTATGGCTCATACTGTCTAACTCCGGACTGTTCACCATCGACGCGATAGAGGTAAAGGGCAATTCGCACTATACGGCGGAAGAAATAATCAACATAGGACATGCCACATCCGGGCACAATATCATCTACCAGGCAAACATCAAGGAGACAAAGGAATTCCTTGAGCAGAACCCGTATATAAAGCACGCCGAAGTAAGGCGCAAGCTGCCGTCAACGCTGGTGATAAAGGTCACCGAAAGGCAGGAGCGCATGGCGTTCAAATACGATGACGACTATCTCGTGATGGACGAAGACGGCATCCTCCTGAAGAAGACGAGGAACAAGCCTAAGACGACCATCGTTCAGGGCCTGGTCGTAAGCAAGATCAAGCTGGGTGAGAAGATCGGCACAGAGAACAACACGCGCATGGATATGGCGCTCGATCTCATAAAGATGATGATCAAGTCAGACCTCTACTTTGTGAAGATCGATATCTCGAACGTGAAAAATGTTGAGGCATATATCTACAATACGCTCATCGTAAAGACGGATTATGACACTCTGATGACCAATATGGAGAACGGAAAACTCCATCTGGTGGTGGAGCAGCTGTTCAAGGACGGCATCGAGAGAGGCACTATCACATTCAACGAGGATGGCTCGGCGTCATTCATGCCGATATTCTAGTTTACAAGTAATTGTGTCGTGTAAAGCAAACTACCCCTAAATATTGTGTTTTTTGCCAAAAAACTAATGCATTCGGGGTTTTCATATGTTACTATTACCATATATCTTTATAAGTATATTTATTTGAGGAGGACTTCACTATGGAATTCGTTTCCGATTTTGTTTCCGAACCGGACAATGCCGCAATAATCAAGGTCGTCGGAATCGGCGGCGGCGGATGCAATGCGATCAACCGCATGGTCGACGCCGGACTGCAGGGCGTGACCTTTATTGGCGTGAATACAGACAGACAGGCACTTTCGAGATGTAAAGCTGAGATCAAGGTACAGCTCGGTGAGAAGATCACAGGAGGCCGTGGTGCCGGAGCTAACCCTGAGGTAGGCCAGAAAGCAGCCGAGGAGAGCATCGACGAGATCATCTCCAATATCCAGGATGCCGACATGGTATTCATCACTGCAGGAATGGGCGGCGGAACAGGTACAGGAGCAGCACCGATCATCGCAAAGGCGTCGATGGACTGCGGAGCTCTCACAGTAGCTGTAGTTACAAAGCCATTCACATTCGAGGGAAAGAAGCGCTGGAACCGCGCTGCAAAGGGCATCCAGTATCTGAGCAACTTCGTTGACTCCCTCGTCGTTATCCCTAACGACAAGCTCATCGATACAAGCGACAAGAGCACATCGATGCTCGAAGCATTCGCAATGGCAGACGACGTTCTCAGAAAGGGCGTACAGGGTATCTCCGATCTGATCTCCGAGTACGGACTCGTCAACGTCGACTTCGCAGACGTCAGAACGATCATGGAAGGCCGCGGCATCGCTCACATGGGCGTTGGACAGGGCGAGGGCGAAAACAGGATCGAAGATGCGATCACAAACGCAGTACACAGCCCGCTGCTCGAGACTTCCATCTCAGGCGCCAAGTCCATCCTGCTCTACGTTACGGGCGGATATGACATGGGAATGCTCGATATCAATACAATCGCCGACAGAGTACAGAGCGAGGCAGACGCAGATGCAAACATCATCTTCGGTGCTACGATCAGCGAGGATATGACAGACAAGATCTCCGTAACAATCATCGCTACAGACTTCAGCAACACTGCAGGCATGGATGGTATCACCATCGCTCCGCAGGCTGAGAAGGACACTCTTGCAACTGCAAAGAGGATCACAGTCGACGGACTCGATGCCGTTGAAGTAGAACTCGACAAGCTCTTCGATGACAGCAGCGTTTCGAGGGGCAGAGCCGACGATTTCGATATTCCGGAATTCCTCAAATAAACCGGAAGAAACCGATCCGTACGCCAGACTATGCTGATCAGGATAACATCAGGTGACAACAGCAGGATCAGGCTCGTCAGAAAGCTCGCGACCCGCAAAGGCCGTACTACTGAAGGGCGCTTTGCTGTCGAAGGCAGGAATCTCGTCAGCGAGGTCCTTGAAAGGGGCCTCGACGTCGATTTCATTATGATCCCTGCGGGAGCAGCGGACGACGCGCCGGATTTCATAAAGGACTGCATCAAATCCCCGGACATGACCGTCTGCGAGATCCCGGAGCGCGAATTTTCGGCTCTGACGGATGCTGTAGTCGGGATAGGTATGCTGGCTGTGGTCAAACAGCAGGCATGCGGCCCGGAGATCATCGACAGTCTGGATGCAGACGACAACCTGCTTGTGCTCGACCGCATACAGGACCCGGGCAACATGGGCACACTGATAAGGACTGCGGTCGCTGCAGGCTACAAGGCAATTATCGCCATGAGCGGCACGGTGGATATCTATTCACCTAAGGTGCTCAGAGCGACCGCGGGCATGATCTTCGAGATCCCTGTGATTTATGTTTCAGGTGAAGACAGGCTCAGGGAGATCCTCAGAAAATCAGGCAGACGCATCGCCGTCACCGCTGTTGACGGAGGCGTGCCGTACTACGAAGAGGACCTCAGCAGGGGCATAGCCCTGATAATAGGCAACGAGGGAAGAGGTGTATCCGCGGGCATGATAGAAATGGCGGACATCAAGGTCACACTTCCTATGCGCGGAAGGATCGAATCTCTGAACGCAGCTGTCGCGGCAGCCATACTGATGTATGAAGCCGTCCGCGGCAGATAACAATAATGATCAATGCGAGGTAAGAAATGGAAAAGAACAGAGCCGATGTAATCATTTGCGGAACCAATTATGTGCTTTCGAGCGAAAAGAGCGAGGAGCGCATCAAGGATATCGCTAAGATGGTGGATGAGGAGCTCAGAGCAGTAAGCAAGGCGCTCAATGTCAATCCGAATTACAAGGCTGCGGTACTGACAGCACTTAATATCGCAGAGAAACTGATGGATAACACAGACATGACGCTCAAGCTCCAGACAGAGAACTATCAGCTCGATAACGATGTGAAGCACTACATCCAGCTGTGGGAGCAGTCGAAAAAGCAGGTCACAGATCTCAAGGACAAGATGTCCTCGGAATTTGACAGACAGACCCAGAACTCCGAAGACCAGAAGAAGCTTCAGGAGAAGCTCGTGGAGATGGAGAACGCATATTTCGACCTTCAGATGGAGAACGTCAACCTCAAGAACGAGCTGAAATCAATCAAGAGACTGAACAGCAGCGAAGATGAATTCTAAGATACTGACACTCCTCGAATTCAATAAAATACTTGACCTCCTGCGCGATCAGGCAGGCTCGGGACTCGCTAAGGAAAGAATAGAGCAGCTTGAGCCGATGACCAACATGCGCATGGCAAAGGATGCACTAACGGAAACTACTGAAGCGGTTTCCGTTATTGTTCATAAGGGAAGCATTCCTGTCGGAGAGATCGGAGATATCAGCAGCATCGTATCCATGGCAAGGAGAGGCAGATGCCTCAGCATGAGAGAGCTGCTGCAGGTGCGCACGAGCATAGCCTCGTCGCGTGCGGTAAAGACCTTCCTTAAGGAAGACATGCCTGAAGGGCTGAAGATCATCCCGGAAATAGCAGGGCTTCTCGATCCTCAGGTAAAGCTCGAGCACGACATCTACGACGCCATAATCAGCGAAGACGAGATGTCAGACAACGCATCGCCTGTGCTGAAGTCGATCAGGCGCGACATGCGCAACAAGAACGACCTCATAAAGTCGCGTCTTCAGAAGATGGTAAGCTCATCTTCCGCAAAGTCGCACCTTCAGGACGCCATCGTAACGATGCGCAACGGCAGATACGTCATACCGGTCAAGAGAGAGTACATAAGCCTGTTCCCGGGCATGGTGCATGACCAGTCATCCACGGGAGCCACTCTTTTCGTGGAGCCGCAGGCCGTGGTAACTCTCAATAACGAACTCAGGCAGCTGGAGCTGGACGAGCAGGCGGAGATCGTAAGGATACTCGAACTCTTCAGCAGCAGAGTGGGCGAACACCACCAGAGCCTGCAGAACGACCAGAGACTGATGGCCGAGCTCGACTTCATCAATGCCAAGGGAAAGCTTTCAGTGATGATGGACGGCGCCGAGCCGCATCTGAACGAGGAGAACATAATAGACATAAAGACGGGGCGCCATCCGCTGATACCGGCGGACAAGGTGGTGCCTACAAACATAGAGCTCGGCCGCGACTGGACGACTCTCCTTATAACCGGACCTAACACGGGCGGCAAGACCGTAACGCTCAAGACCATCGGTCTTCTTTGCCTCATGGCTCAGAGCGGCCTGCATGTTCCTGCAGATGAGAGGACGAGCCTGCCGGTGCTGAAGGAGATATTCGCAGATATAGGCGATGAGCAGAGCATAGAGCAGAGCCTCAGTACCTTCTCGTCCCACATGAAGAACATCATTGAGATCTTCAGGAATGCGGGCGAGGGAAGCCTGGTGCTGCTCGACGAGCTCGGAGCAGGCACGGACCCTCTTGAAGGAGCCGCGCTCGGAATAGCGGAGCTCGAGAGGCTGAAAGAAGCAGGCGCTCTCGTAGCTGCAACCACGCACTATACGGAGCTCAAAAAATACGCGCTTTCGACTCCGGGAGTCGAGAACGCTTCGATGGAATTCAACGTTGAGACTCTTTCGCCTACGTACAGGCTCAGAGTCGGACTTCCGGGCAAATCCAACGCCTTCGAGATCTCAGAGAAGCTCGGACTCGATAAATCAATAATCGAGCGGGCGGCGGAGCTCATGGGCGAGGAGCAGCTCGAGTTCGAAGAAGCCGTGAGCAGGGTCGAGGCCGACCAGGCTGCCGCGGAAGCGAGGCTGGCGGAGGCCGGCAGAGAAAGGGAAGCTGCACAGGAGGCCATGAGCGAAGCCGAGAAGGAGCTCGCGAAAGCGAGAGCCGAAGCGGCTAAGATAGTGGAAGAGGCCCGCAAGAAGGCCGGCGTGATGTTGAGAGATGCTCAGGGAACGATAGACGAGATCGCCAGCGAGCTGAGAGACATACAGCATAAAAAGAAAAACGCCGGATTCAACGAAGGCCACATAGCCGGAGGAGCAGCCGAAGGTCGCAGAAAGCTCAGACAGGCAGAGTCCGCCCTGAAGCCTGCGGAAGCACCTAAGGTGGAGACCATACAGACAGGCAAGATGCCTGATCCGGAAGACCTTAAGGTCGGCATGAGGGTCAAGTACACCAAGCTCGACCAGACGGGCGACGTGGAGAGCCTGCCGGATTCAAGAGGCAACTTCAGGATAAGACTGGGGTCCATACACATGACCGTCAATGTCAAGGATGTTGTGATCGCAGAGTCCGAGCCTCAGGGCAACAAGGAAAAGAAGAAGGCCAAATACGGCAATCTGTCGTTCGGCAAAACAAAGACCGTGAGCACGGAGATCAATCTCATAGGAATGAATCTCGACGATGCCACGGACAAGATGAACAAATACATTGATGACGCCTTCCTGGCGGGACTCAAGACTGTTAATATAATACACGGCAGGGGATCAGGAATACTCAGAAAAGGCCTCAGGGCCGAACTCAGACGCAACAAGCATGTTGAGTCGTACAAATCAGCGCCGTATGACCAGGGCGGAGAGGGCAATACCATAGTCACGCTCGTCGACCGCACGTAAGCGCAAAAACATAAAAAGGAAAGAGTAAAGCGATATGTTTATAGTAAGCAGATGCCTTCTTGGATTTGACTGCAAATACAATGGCGGTAATAACAAAAATGATGATGTCATAGAGTTCTGCAAAACTCATGATTATGTTACAATATGCCCTGAGACAGCCGCAGGACTGTCTGTTCCGCGTGAGCCGGCAGAGATCGTTCCGATAGACGACGAGTATTTCAAAGTGCTTGATAAGTCCGGAAACGACCTCACAAGAGCCTTCGACGAAGGCGCGCAGCTTTCGCTCAATTCCGTACTCGTTGAGCAGGGATCAAGAAAGCACGGCACATGCAGGATAGAAGGAGCCATCCTCAAGGCCAACAGCCCGTCGTGCGGATCCGGCGTCATTTATGACGGAACGTTCAGCGGAAAGCTGACAGGCGGAAACGGCATGTTCACCGACAAGCTGATAGATGCCTGCCTTGAAGAGAGAGCAAATGCGGCAATAGAAGCAGAAGACAGAGTGTTCGCAGATGATTTCAGGATCTGCGACGAAAATCATTTCATGAAAGTGTTTGGGAAATATAAATGGTAGATTTCAAAGAACTCATAGCAGATTCAATTTACAGTGAAGAACTCGGACTTACGAAGGATGAGATCATGAACATGATCGAGATCCCTGCCGACGAGAAGATGGGAGACTATGCTTTCCCGTGCTTCAGGCTTGCGAAGGCTCTTCGCAAGGCTCCGCAGCTGATCGCTGCGGACATCGCCGCCAAGGCAGGCGATGCTGAAGCCTTTGCAAAAGTCGAGAACGTAAACGCTTACGTCAACTTCTTCATCGACAGATCCTTCTTCGCAGGCGAGGTCATCGACGAAGTGGAAAAGCTCGGCACCGGCTACGGAAGATCGGACGGCGGAGCAGGCCGCAAGGTCATCGTTGAGTACTCTTCGCCTAACATCGCCAAGCCGTTCCACATCGGCCACATCAGGAGCACCGTTATCGGCAACGCGCTCTACAAGCTTTACGATGCAGTCGGTTTCGATGTCGTAAGGATCAACCACCTCGGCGACTACGGAACGCAGTTCGGCAAGATGATCGTCGCTTACCGCAAGTGGGGAAGCGAAGAAGAGCTCGCAAAGGAGCCTATCAAGGCGCTACTCGGCTACTACACAAGATTCCACGAAGAGGCAAAAGAGCATCCTGAACTCGAAGACGAGGCCAGAGAAACATTCGTCAGACTCGAAGCCGGTGAGCCGGCAGAGCTCGAGCTCTGGGAGAAGTTCAGAACACTGAGCCTTGAGGAGTTCAACCGCGTTTACGACATGCTGGGCATCACATTTGATTCCTATGCAGGCGAGAGCTTCTACTCTGACAAGATGCCTAGATTCATTCAGGAACTCAAGGACAAGGGCCTCCTCATCGAATCGCAGGGTGCGCAGATAGTCGACCTCGAGCCATACGGACTCGGAGCAGCCATGATCACAAAATCCGACGGCTCCAGCCTCTATGTAACAAGAGACATCGCAGCCGCCGTATACCGCAAGGAGCACTATGACTTCTACAAGTGCATTTACGTGGTCGCATCGCAGCAGAACCTCCACTTCAAGCAGTGGAAGAAGGTCCTGCAGCTCATGGGCTACGAGTGGGAGAAGGACTGCATCCACGTTCCGTTCGGACTGGTAAGCCTCTCCGACGGAGACGACATCAAGATGATGTCGACACGCGAAGGCAGGGTAGTATTCCTTGAAGACGTACTCAACACTGCAGTTGCAAAGACAGCTGAGATAATGCGCGAGAAGGACGCACAGGGTGTGGATATCGACGAAGTTTCAAAGGAAGTCGGTATCGGAGCTGTTATCTTCCAGGAACTCTCCAACAACAAGATCAAGGATTACACGTTCTCATGGGACAAGGTCCTCAACTTCGACGGCGAGACAGGTCCGTACGTTCAGTACACACATGCAAGAGCATCCAGCGTTCTGCGCAAGGCAGAGGATGCCGGCGTGGACGTAGAAAAGCTCGGTAAGATCGATACGGAATACCTCGGAAGCGACAGTGCATATACGCTTGCCAAGCTCATCTACAGAGTACCTGAGGTAGTCGTGGAAGCTGCTGATAAGTACGAGCCGTCCATCGTGACACGTCATCTGGTGGATATAGCACAGTCATTCAACAAGTTCTATCACGATGAGCACATCCTGGTTGAAAATGAGGATGAAAGGAATGCGAAGCTGGCTCTCGTAAAGGCGTCAAAGACAGTAATTGCAAACTGTCTGGGACTTCTGGGCATAGCTGCACCTGAGAGAATGTAGTACAGCTTTTACTGATAAAAGTACTTTTAACTGACTGAATGTCGTTGCTGCGAGGTGTACGGATATGAAATTATTGTTGACAACAATCAAATCAGACTGCAAGCGCACCGATCTGGAGCTCAAATCGATCTACAGCGTCATTTCCGACTCGCCGCTTGACGTGCAGCTGAAAACTTTCGGCCGCAACGATCTCTACACCGACATTTTCGAGAAGATCGCAACAGGCCAGTACGACATCGTATACTTCCAGGCGAACAGCCTCAACATCAGGCAGCTGCTGCGTGTTGCGGACATGGTAAAGAAAGCCGTACCGAGCATTGCCGTGATCTTCGGCGGCATGGAAGTCTCGTTCGAAACGCGTTCGTTCATACAGCAGAACGACTGTGTCGACTATGTCGTAAGAGGAGAGGCGGAGAGCGTGCTCTTCAATTTCCTTAAATCGGTCCTCGAATACGAGTTTGACTTTGAGAACATCGCCGGTCTTGCTTTCAGGGATGGCGATCAGGTAATAGTCAATCCGTATGACGTTCCGGTAGAAATGGAAGCCCTGCCGTTCCCATACGAGAGATTCGAGGCCGGCAAGGGTACAGTCTATTACGAGACCATAAGAGGCACATCCGACAGGACTGCATATTCGCAGTTCCTCCCGAACGCCAGAGTCAGGGCGCTCAGTCTCAGCAGGGTATTCACTGAGCTGAGATACTTCCTCGCAAATGAAGTTGAACGTGTAGTATTTCTCGACAAATGGTTCAACTACAACAGCGACAGGGCGTACAGGATCTTCGAATACATCATCAATAACGACAACGGCGTAACGTCGTTTGAGTTCAATATCAACGGAGATGAGCTCGATGAAGAGTGCATCAGGCTCCTCGCCGAGGCCAGGGAAGGCCAGATCGTATTCAACATGGATATCGCAAGCACCAATGCAGAGGTGCTCGCAGCATGCGGCAAGGGAGAGAACATCTACCGCCTCATGTACAACACCACAAAGCTGCTTCAGAGCGGAAAGGTGCGCACTGAGATCCATGTGAAGGCCGGACTGCCGATGGAGACAGAGGAGATGTTTGCGCGCTCCTTCAACAAGGCATTCGGAATGGCAGAAGGCATGCCGGTACACATCGACAGCATATTCATGAGCAAGGGAACCGCGCTCAGAGCGATGGCGCACAAGTTCGGCTACATCTACGCAGAGGATGCCCCATACGAAGTGATAGCTACTGGCAGCATGACTTCCGATGAGCTGCTGCGCATAAGAGCGATCGCCCGCACCGTTGAAAGATACATCGGAGACGGCGGATTCAAAAAGACGTTCCCGAGGATACTGAACGACACCGGCATTAAGCCTTACGAGCTGTTCAGCAGGCTCACCGCATATATCGCAAAGAACGGTCTTTCGGGAAAGACCCGCAAGAAGGAGCACCTTGCACGCATCCTTTACGCATATACAGGCAGTCTTTATGAAGAGCTGGCCGATCAGGTGAAACATGAGATACTGAAAGATGTCATCTATGCAGACCTTGAAGCGATGGTCGGCGAAGACGCCATGAAGAAATTCGACAGAAAAGGCTGGGAAACAGATTGAGCGAAGTAAAAAACGAAGACAGAATAAGCAAATACCTCTCTCCGCGAATTCAGAACATGATGTTCGCGGAGCTTTCGCCTGACTACCTTTCCAGGACAGGTGCCCTTGAGATACTTTCGGGCATCCCTGTGCCTGTAGGCATAGAAGGCAGCGATGCGAGGGGAGAGACGGATCTGAAGAACATCGTGCTCAATATGGGCAGGGTGATCGGAGGAGATCCGTACTTTGTATTTGCAGAGAAGTATGTTGAGTTCATAAAGCACGCGACAGGCGACAACGCCGCGCCTATGCTGGTGTCCGAAGGCGCTCACGCCGCTGACATGGGAGACTTCGAGGATGCATGCATGCTCCTGAGAGGGGCTCTGCGCATCGAACCTCAGTCAAAAGAGGCGCTCTACCTCTACGCCAGAGTCTGCAAGGAGATCTACGAGGAAGAATCTGCTGACGGCATGGGAGACGAGACCAAGACAGGAATGTTCAAGGCTGAGTCTTCGGAGACATTCGAGCTCCTCACGATGATCCATCCGGATTTCGCCATGGGATACTACTTCCTCGGCTACGCATACCTCAACATGGGCCTTTATCTCAAGGCAAAGCTCACATGGCAGGACTTCCTGAAGCATTCCGCAGGCAGCGAGATGGAGACGCATGAGATGGACGATCAGCTGCTTGCATCGCTCAGAGAGGAGATCTCGGGGCGTGTCGAGGAGCTTGAAGAGCCGGTCGAGATCGAGCTCGGATGCAACAAGATCATGGGCGGAGACTTCGTGGGCGGCAGGGACACGCTTGCACGCTTCAAGGAAGGCAGATACTCGGAGTGGTGGCCGCTCTGGTACTATCTGGGCATAGCGGAATCATCGCTTGCAAACCCTGATGCAGCCATCGATGCATTCAAAAGGGTGCTCAGGCTGTCTCCGAGCAACATCGACGCTATGGAAGAGCTGGTTCATCTGTACGAGGCGACGGGCGACAGCGTGAATGCCGCAAAGTACAGAAACAAGATAGGTATCATCAACAGGAATCTCGAAGAAGAGAAGGCGGATAATCTATATAGCTAGAGATAAGGACGGGACCTCCCGTCCTTTATTTTTCAAGGAAAAAGGAAACTGTTTATCCTGCTCCGGTGTCTTGTTAAATATTTCGCAATATGCGGTTGCGCTAACAATTCATGGGAGTATAATGGTTTTGATGACCGGCAAAAGGTCATTACGCGTTTTATATGGTAAGGAGGTTTTAACAATGACTGGTTTATGGATGGGATTGGTTGGCCGTGAGTCACTGATCGCAGCCGATGACATGTGGGGACTTCTCGTAGTCATGACCATGGGCGTATTCTTCTCCATCTGGCTGGAGCAGAAGTACGAATGGGCATCCAAGGTTTCCGGAGCTATCATCGCGCTGATCATCGCTATGGTACTCGCCAACCTCGGAGTTATTCCTACATCTTGTGTACTTTATGACGACATCGTATGGGGCGTCATCGTTCCTCTCGGTATCCCTATGCTGCTTCTCCAGTGCAACCTGAAGAAGATCTGGGCTGAGACCGGAAGAATGCTGGTAATCTTCCTGATCGGTGCTGTCGGAACCGTAGTAGGCGCATATATTGCTTACTTCCTGCTCAAGGGACCTTACGGCAATGCTCAGGACCTCGCAAGAGTTGCTTCGATGATGACCGGTTCCTACATCGGCGGCGGTGTAAACTTCGCTGCTATGGCATCCCAGTATGCTGCAGGTGAGGACGTAACAGCTGCTGCTACAGTAGCAGATAACCTGCTGATGGCTATCTACTTCTTCGTACTCATCTTCTTCGCAGGAAACAGCTGGTTCCGCAAGAACTTCAAGCACCCTCTGATCGATGAGGTAGAGTCCGGCCAGGTAGACCTTGAAGAGGCAAAGACACTTGCTGCTCAGTTCTGGAGCCGCAAGGACATCTCCCTCAAGGATATCGCTATCAACGTCGGCTATGCTGCAACAGTTGTATGGGTATCCAGACTGATCGCAGGCCTGTTCGGCGGATTCGAGCCAAACGGAATCCTCATGAACTTCGTAGTAAGGTTCCTCGGATCACAGTACGTATGGATCACAACCATCTCCGTACTCGTTGCTACATTCATGACAAAGACAGTAAAGGAAATGCACGGATCTCAGGAGATCGGTACATACTGCATCTACCTGTTCCTCTTCGTAATCGGTGTTCCTGCAAACATCTACACCGTTGTTACAAAGAGCCCGCTCTTCCTGGTACTCACAGCAATCATGGTATTTGTAAACATGATCTTCTGCTTCGGAGCTGCAAAGGTCTTCAAGTTCAACCTTGAGGACGCTATCATCGCTTCGAACGCGAACATCGGCGGACCTACAACAGCTGCCGGCATGGCCATTTCACAGGGCTGGGTCGACCTCGTAGGACCTGCTATGCTGACAGGAACATTCGGTTACGTTATCGGTAACTATCTCGGAACCATCGTAGCCGTATCCCTCGGACTGTAACATTTTTACTGATCCACAGAAGGCGCTCCGGATCTGACCGGAGCGCCTTAAATCGTTGTTATGCGTTTTAATGACGGGAGATTATTATGAAGTGTTTTGATGCACACAGCGACATCTGGACAGATGTTACTATCAAAAGAATGAAGGGCGAGACCAATGTCTTTCACAACCATCACTTTGAAAGGCTGCAGCAGGGCGGAGTCGAAGGTTCGATCCTCGTTCTGTGGGTAGATCCGCCTCACACCAGGGACTATGTAAAAAGAACTCAGGAGCTTTTCACCTGCGTTACGGACGAGATCGCAGAGGCAAAGGACTTCAGGATCGTAAAGTCTTACGGCGAGATGATGAAGGCCAGGGAAGACGGAGTTTTCTATATAATGATCGGCGTTGAGGGAATGGCATATGCTTCTTATGATCCGACCTTCGCAAAACTCGACGAGTACTATGACTTCGGCGCAAGGCACGGCATGCTGACATGGAACGAAGAAAACGGCTTCGGTCACAGCGCAGCATCCGGAAGCACTGAAGGCCTGAGCGACCTCGGAAAGAAAGCTGTTCTCCATATGGTCGACAAGAAGATGATCGTGGATACATCGCACCTCAACGAGGCAGGATTCTGGGACATCGCGCGCATCATGGACGGCCGTCCGTTCATCGCATCGCACTCAGACTGCATGAAGTTCAGCCAGCATCCGCGCAACCTCACTGACGACCAGCTAAGAGCCATCAGAGACGCCAACGGCTGCGTAGGACTCAACGCATGGAACGAGTTCCTCGACAACGATCCTATGAAGGGCGACATCAACCGACTGGCAGACCACTGCGAGCACATGATCGACGTTATGGGCATCGATCACGTCGGCTGCGGATTCGACTTCTGCGGATTCCTCGGCGATCCTAATGATCCGGAAGTATACTCCGGCATGGATGCAGTCACATGGGGACTTGAAGACGCGAGCAAGATCCCGCATCTCTTCGACATCCTCAGGGACAGAGGCATGAGAGAGGACGAGATCGAGAAGATCGCTTTCAGGAACTTCCACAGGATCGTAAAGGAAGTAGTTGGCTAGGATCTCAAAGCTGAAAGAGGAGGAATCACAATGGTAGATTACAAGAAGCCTATCCCGAAGATCGAATTTCTTTCGAACAAGCTGCCTGTAGCTGATCCTTCGGATGAGCCTATGGTATACATGGATGACAGATTCATCTGCAATTCGTGGTACAACAAGTGGCCTGAAGATAACGGCAATCCGCTGCCGGGTTCGAGCCCGAGCATCATGTGCCGCAAGACTGTATTCGAGATGGTGGAGAAGGCAGAAGCACTGCTGCCTGAAGGCTATAAATTTTCGATTTACGACGCTTACAGACCGGTTTCGGTCCAGCAGTCCCTCTGGGATTATTACAGGGCTAAAAAGGCCGAGCAGTTCCCGGATGCCACACCGGAGGAGATCGATTATCAGACTCTGTTCTGCGTATCTTTCCCTTCGTACAACATCCTGCTTCCATCGCTCCACAATACCGGCGGAGCCGTTGACCTTACAATAGTAGGACCGGACGGGGAAGAGCTCGACATGGGCTGCGGTTTCGACGAATTCTCCAACAGGGCATGGACGACATACTATGAAGACGGAGAAGAAGGCGAGGGCGTCAACGACGTCGCCAGAGACAACCGCAGGATGCTCTACAATGTAATGACGGAAGTCGGATTCACGAACTTCCCTGCAGAGTGGTGGCATTTCGACTACGGCGATGAGAAGTGGGGACTCTTCACTGACAACGCTCCTATATACGGCGGAGTGCTCGACGCAGACGTAAGAGACACTGTTCCGTACAACAACATGGAGCTCGTGAAGAAGGCAAATGCCGAGCAGCAGGAGATCGTGAAGCAGATAAAGGAGCTCCGCGAAAAGTGCAAGGCTCTTGATGAAGAAGTAGCATCGGTTATGAGAGGTTGATCGGTACATGAAACTCAGAAGACATTATGCAAAATGGCTCATAATAACCCTTATCATGGCGATAGGCATAGGCACTTTTGCCGCGCTGACTATCAGCAATGAGAAGCAGAAAGAAGAGAATGAGGCGAAGTCGTCATCTTATCTGACCAATCAGAGGCAGAAGGATGTCGATATGGAGGACCTCAAGAAACTTCTGGGTGACTATGACGTTGAGGGCAGCTACTGGCATCTGCTCATAGACGAAGACTTTGAAGACAAAGGTCCTTATCTGTCAGTCTATGACGTCGGAGCAGGGAATCCGGGGTTTGAAGGCCGCATCATGTATCTGAAGAAGGGTATCGTTATTGTGGAGATCGACGAAGACCTGTACGAGGGAATGCCTGACGGCTGGGAGCCGGAGGGCAAGGGAAAGTATGCCATACTGGACTACGCTCTGAAAGATAATGGGGTAATGCTCGGATACAGGGGAAATGAGCTGATCTTCAAAAGCGCCTCCTGATCGGGCGTCTTCCGGGCGCCTTTGGATAAAAAAGACGCGGGAAGTTATGAAAAATACTCGGTGTGCCGGTGCAATCAAACTGCGCCGGCACATTTTATCAAAAATGCTTGAATTTAGGTGTTGACACAGCGCACACTCTAAACTATAATAACCAAGTCGCAATAAAGCGACAGACGTTCCGAGGTAGCTCAATGGCAGAGCAACCGGCTGTTAACCGGTAGGTTGTGGGTTCGAGCCCCACCCTCGGAGCCATTTTATACAAATTAAGCCGGAGTGGTGGAATTGGTAGACACCTGGGACTTAAAATCCTATGAGAAGTGATTCTCGTACCGGTTCGAGTCCGGTCTCCGGTACCACCTTCCAAAACTTAATAAAATGACGCGGGGTAGAGCAGTTGGTAGCTCGTCGGGCTCATAACCCGGAGGTCGAGGGTTCAAGTCCCTCCCCCGCAACCAAGTGAAAAGGAGTCGAAATTCTGAACCACGGAATTCCGACTTTTTTCTTTATTGCAGCAATATCAATACTTTCAGACATTTTTTAGAATTATGCCTGATTACAAACATTTGAAATCATTTGTTCAAAAATCTGAGTCGGTGTTCTGCCCTGAACCTCTTATTCCGTCAGATGTGTATAATACTGAGCTTCCTTTTCATCAGGTGATCTGTAATTGTTATAGCTGTGCGGGCGATCCTGATTATAGTGCGCGATATACCTGGATATTCTGGTTTTGAATTCGCGCTCTGAACGATAGTCATGCCTATACATTTCTTCTTTCTTCAGATTCGAAAAGAAAGACTCACTTACCGCATTATCAATGGGTGTACCCGTATGTGAGAATGATTGATCCACAGAGCAGCCTGTAAGAAGTTTGCGGAAAGCCTTGGAAGTATACTGACATCCTTGGTCGCTGTGGAATAATAGATTCTCCGGATAGCCTCTTTCTTTGAAAGCCATTTTGAAAGAAGAGGTTACTATCTGTGTTGAAGCGTTCGGAGAGATTTTATAGCCGACGACTTTTCTCGAAAACAGATCCATAACAACACATACATGATAATAAATACCTTTTATCTTGAATTTGGTAATATCACTGCCCCATACAGTATTTGGCGCAGAAACATCAAACTGCCTTTTGACTTTGTTCTTCCGATGCAGGGCGTAGTAATCTTTTTTTGAATGAATCCTTATGCTTTCGAGGCCAAGTTCATGCATTATGTTAAGTACATACTTCTTTGACGTGCGGTATCCACGTCTCTTAAGAACAGCCAAAATCTTATCTGAACCATAGCATTGCTCGCTTTCATCAAAAATGTGCTGAACTGCTTCGCTGATCTCCTTGTGATGCAGCTCATAACAAGTCGGGTTATGTTTACAGATTATCCTGTTATGATAAGTCCCTTTTGAAATATGAAGAGCCTCAAGTGTCACGTTGATTCCGTAAATTGGACTTAATCTCACGAATTCACTTAGTTTTTCTTCGAGCGGCGATTCACTGTTACAGTTTGCGTCATTGAGAATATCTACGATCTTTCTTAGCTTTTGCATACTGCGTTGTGTATCACAGAACTCTTTATGTATCATTATTTCCATTCCAAGATCCGCTGCATATTCCTTGTATTGGTTAGGGGCAATCCAGAAATATGCTGTTGATTCCGAAATACCATATATTTTGCAGATCTCTTTTACCGGTGTTCCGCTCCAGTATGCAGAGCGTATTGACAGGATTTGAGAATCGTTAAGCTTTGAGTGCATATTAACCTCCTTGTGATAATATAAAAAACAACAAAGAGCATTATATGATCCATGTCAAGTGAACGAGGAAATATGTTATGAACATCGAAGCATATGATTTGGATTCCCTGCGTAAGATAATCAGAGGACTGCAGGAAGAGAATAAAAGTCTTAAGGCGCAACTGCGACAGGTCGGAGCGGCCTATAACGAGCAGGACTATTTTTCAGACAGAATAGAAGAGTACGAAGAATATGATCCTGATCAGGGTGCAAGAATATACAGACCGTTTATTACAAGGGAGCATGCACAGGCATTTTTCAAAATGTTCTGGGGACGTCAGGACGTTTATGCAAAACGGGGACGCAAGGGTGGCTATTTCCCACAGTGTGCTAACAGGTGGAATAATTATGTTTGCCCCAAGCAGCATGGCGAAAAGCAGTTCTGCGATGAGTGTGCGTTCAATCAATGGATAAAGCTTACACCTGAAACTGTAATGCAGCATCTGATTGGCTACAAGGAAGATGGTACAGATGTGATTGGAGTGTACCCATTGTTTCCGGATGGTACATGCAGATTCCTCGTGTTCGATTTTGATAATCATGTTAAAGGTGCTGAAACCAACGACTATGCAAATGAAGATGAAGCCTGGCATGAAGAGGTAGACGCACTCAGAAAAATGTGCGAAAAGAACGGCGTGATTCCTCTTGTTGAAAGATCAAGATCGGGCCGTGGCGCTCATGTCTGGATCTTCTTTGACAAGCCGATACAGGCATCGCTTGCAAGGAACTTTGGATTCATGCTTCTGGACAGGGGAGCAGCTTCAGTTAATATGAAGTCTTTCCATTATTATGACAGAATGTATCCATCACAGGACACGGCAAGCAGGCTGGGAAATCTTATTGCTCTACCACTACAAGGCCGGGCATTGAATAATGGTAATAGTGCCTTTGTCGATAAAAACTGGAATGCATATACTGACCAGTGGGATGTTCTTGTGAACCGAACACCAAGGTATTCTCAAAGGGAAATCGAGCAACTCATGGTCAAATGGTCAAGTGAATTGGATCCTAATGTTGTGAATGCCACAGATTTATTCTCTGGCTCAAGACCAAAACCATGGAGAAAGACTGACCGCCTGAATAAGGCTGATGTAATAGGTAAGTTGCATATTGTGTTGGCGGATGGTGTTTATGTAGATACCTTGAATCTTATGCCAAGATTGCAGAATCAGATAAGATGCATGACAGCATTCGACAATCCGAAGTATTTTCAGAATAAACGGCTTGGGTTTTCAAATTATTATAATTTCAGCGCATTATATCTCGGAAAAGATATTGACGGATATATTCGTATGCCAAGAGGCGTGCTGGAAGAATTAGAGACAGCATGTGACAAAGCAGGAATAGACTATGACACTACAGATCATAGGGAAAAAGGAAGACCGATAAGGGTCAAATTCAATGGTTCCCTTAAACAACAACAGGATCTTGCAGCGCAGAAGATGTTGGAATATGACAACGGAGTGCTCAGTGCGGCAACTGCTTTCGGAAAAACTGTTGTCTGCAGTTACCTTATTGCAGAGAGAAAAGTCAATTGTCTGATTCTGCTACAAAGCAAAGACCTTTTGGATCAATGGGTAGATGAACTCGAAAAATTTCTGGATATAGATGAGGATCCACCGGAATACACAACCAAAACCGGAAGAGTAAAAAAGAGAGACAGTGTAATTGGAGTTTTGCATGGATCGAAGAAAGCGCTTACGGGAATAGTAGATGTAGCTATGGTTGGTTCTGTGTATGCAAAGGGCAAATTCAATGAGCTGATCAACTCATATGGTATGGTCATCATGGATGAATGTCATCATGCGGCAGCAAGTACAGCTGTTGAGGTACTTCAAAAAGTTAATGCAAGGTATGTTTATGGCGTATCAGCAACCATAAAAAGAAGTGACGAACTTGAGAAGATGATTCCAATGCTGATCGGACCTATGCGTCACAGTTATACATCAAAGCAGAGAGCTGTCTCTCAAGGGATCGGACACTATGTATTTCCACGATTCACGAGGACTATTGATACTATTGAAAGCCGTAGCGATATTAATCAGGCGTTTACACTTATAAGCAAAAGTGTTGATCGTAACCAGATGATAATCTCAGATGTTAAGCAGTCAATATCTGATGATAAAACACCTGTCATCCTGACAAGATACAAAGAACATGCAAAATATTTCTACGATAACCTGAGAGAAGAGGCTGATCATGTATTTCTTATATATGGAGACAATTCAGATAAAGAAAACAGCGCAGCCAGAACTGAAATGAAAGGAATTCCGGATGATGAATCCATGATACTTGTGGCTACCGGGCAGAAGATCGGTGAAGGCTTTGACATGCCACGACTTGATACACTGATGCTTGCTTCTCCTGTTTCTTCTTCAGGCTCTAACCTTGAACAATATGTAGGGCGGCTAAATAGAGATTATGAGGGAAAGAAGGAAGTCATAGTCTATGACTATGTCGATTCGCATATACGCTATTTCAATAACATGTATGCCAAGAGACTGAGTCTGTACAAAAAGATTGGTTTCAGTGTAATCGGATGGGCTGCCCACGAAAAGCAACAGGCAAATGCCATCTATGATGCTGGCAACTATTCTGACACATTTGAACAGGATATTATAGAAGCAGATAAAGCAATTATAATTTCCAGCCCGGTACTTCTTCGTGAGAAAGTTAGTCGATTCCTGTACATTGTTCGCAGCCGACAGGAAGCAGGGGTAAAGATTACTGTAATCACGACAAATCCGGATCGAGTGCTTGACAGTTCGTCAGATTATTATATGGAACTCATCAATACAATGACAAACAATGGCATCAACGTTATTCCGAGGGAAGAGGTGTTGGAACATTTCGCAGTTATTGATGATGAAATAGTATGGCACGGAGGCGTAAATCTTCTAGGAAGTGATGATATCTGGGATAATCTCATTAGGATCAAGTCTCCGATAGTAGCGGCAGAACTGTTGGAGCTATCCCTTGGTGATGACAGATGGGAAAGCTGGGATTATGAATAACCTATGAATTGAAAATGATTACTAATTCACCTTTTGAATTGACACTTATGCTATAATCATTTTACAAAATACTGATTGGAAAGGAGGAAACTGTATGGTTTATTCGGTAAGAACAGATAGGCCTATTATTTCTACTAAGCCATTGAAGACTAAGAGAGTAGAAGGCGAGCACTCGAAAAAAGTAAGAGAATTTATGGATAGCCATAAGGTTTCCATAAATACAAGTGCTAACGGCGATATAATCGTTAATGTTAAGGAAAATTGATATGATCAATCAATTTGAATCTAAACTTGATACTAAACTTCTTGACGCAAGCTTTCAAAAGCTTGCGTCTGACTTTCATTGTGGTAATCAATACATAGATTTATTCCTCAGAAGTGCTCAAGCACTTGATGATAGTTTTGGTAAAACCTATGTATGGCTCAATGAATCTGGTGATGAAATAATCGGGTTTTACAATATTAGTGCAGGAAGCGTAGACTATCTGGAAGACGGTTATCGTTACAAGATGGGCGGTGCTATTCATATTAATGAGTTCGCAATAAAACAAAGGTATCAGGGGGTGGCAGTTACTGAATTTGCTAATATTTCAGATTTGCTGTTGGATGATTGCTTAGAGCGAATCAAATATATTCGTAATAATCATATTGGTTGTTCTTTCGTAACATTACAGTCAACTAAGGAGGGTTATAGCCTATATCTACGACATGACTTTGAAGATATAGAAGAGGATATGGGAATTACAAAGAATCAACCAGCTGAAGACGGTTGTAAGGCAATGTATATGGTTATAGATTTAGTTGTGTAAGTATATATTAAACCAACTCGAACTATACTGAAACCTACAGATCTGGAGATAAAATAGGGGATGATTTTGAAGAATGGCAATGTAATCCATGAAAATACTGAGGTTCAGATAATAATGAGTCCCTATCCCGCAACCACTTTCAGGGCTCTCGGAGTAAATCCGGGAGCTTTTGTTTTTACCGGAAATAAAAGCGGAAAACATACAGAGTCCGGCCGATATCCATGCAACTTTTCATAACATTTCAGGCACTGAATTGTTAACAGCGGTTGATAGACTGCCTTTGCACGAAGCATTACAATAATGTTATAAATAATAGCAAAGGTGGGAATGGTATGAGAAAGTCATATATAGACAACGTCCGCTGGATAACTGTCGTCGTAGTAGTGTTCTATCATGTGATCTATATGTACGCGACTGAGAGTGTGACCACCGGACTCGGCAGGATCACGCAGCTTGAGACACAGTACTATGATGTCTTCTTGTATTTCGTATATCCGTGGATCATGACAGTCCTGTTTCTCGTTGCGGGTATGTGCTCAAGGTACTATCTTGAGCGGCATACAGACCGCGAATTCCTGAGGAGCAGGACGACTAGGCTCCTTGTCCCGTCTACGGCAGGGCTCTTCGCGTTCCAGTTCATCCAGGGATATATCAATGTGATGCTGAATGACGGCCTTTCGAATATGCCGGGCGTCCCGGTCCCGGTCAAAGCGATGATCATAATACTCAGCGGGATCGGCGTCCTGTGGTTCATCCAGGTGCTGTGGGTACTGTCGGTCCTCCTGATAATGATCCGAAGGGTCGAGAAAGACCGTCTGTGGGAACTCGGAGGTCATGCAGGGGTCCCGGCGCTCATATTGCTGGCGATCCCCGTCTTGCTCATGGCGCAAATCCTCAATACGCCGATAATCGTCGTCTACAGATTCGGACTTTATGGAGCGGTATTTCTGATCGGATACTTCGTCATGTCGCATGACGAGGTGGTAGAAAGGCTGAAGAAGAGCTGGGTGCTGTTCCTTGCTGCCGCTCTGGTCCTGGGGATCGTATTCTGCGGAAGGTATTTCGGGCAGAATTACGCTGACGCTCCGATAAACCGGTCACCGCTCTTTCTGTGCTATTCGTGGTCTGCCTGCATGGCAATGATCGGAGGAATGGCGAAATACGGCGACTTCTCGAATGCGTTCACCAGGTGGATGGGGAAGAGGAGCTTTGGTCTGTACGTGTTCCATTATCTTGGGATCTCGGCGGTAGCTCTGTGGATCGCGAAACCCGGTCTGCTGCCGGCTCCGGCTGTATATCTGATCAGCCTGATCGCAGGATTTGCGGTCAGTTTCGTTCTGAACGCGGTGATCTCAATGCTGCCGTTCTTCCGCTGGGCGGTACTGGGAATAAAGGGGGACAAGCATGTTCAAGGATAATCTGGTGCAATTAAGAAAAATAAACGGTCTGACACAGGAGGAGCTCGCGGAGAAGATAGGGGTCTCCAGGCAGGCGATCGCGAAATGGGAGGCAGGAGAGACATCTCCCGACCTCGAGAAAGCGCGCCTTCTGGCGCAGACTTTAGATACATCACTTGACGATCTGACAAACTACGAGCCATCCGAGAGCCTGGGACTTCCCGTGCCTCCTAAGGGCAAATACATCTTCGGAGTCGTCACGGTAGGTGACAAAGGGCAGATCGTGATACCTGCAAAGGCCAGGAAGATCTTCGATATCAAAGCCGGCGATCAGATGATAGTGCTCGGTGAGGAAGGACAGGGCCTTGCAGTCATGAAGACAGAAGGATTCCTGGCGATGGCGGATGTCATCAGAAACAAACAATAGCGTAGGGCGATTATGGGACTGGTGATCCACGACCTTGGACCGGAGGAATGGGCTAAGATCTCAGGGGATTGCTGCCGGAGCGGTAATGACTCTGGAGGATTCCGGGAGCTTTTGTTTTTACTGAACTTCGTTGAAATTCCAATATGTGATATCATATTGGTGTCGCAGTTTGGCTCGACAAATCGGCAGTTTGACTAGGTAAAGTGTTATGGGATTCAAGGATTTATTTAAAAAGAAGGACCCGGTAAAAGAAATGCCTGGTGCGCAGGAAATCGATTCTGGACTGAAATACAGAGGTGTTCCTATAATCATCACATCTGATCCGGAACAAAGTAAAGCTCATATCGAAGAGGACTATACAGTGCTAAATAAAGAAGGCATTGATCAGATCATTTTGAAGAAATTTGTGCCGTGGCTGAAGGGAGACCAGTACGCAGACAGGGATGATCAGAAGGTGTTTGAAAGTATTTCTGCTTACGCAGCGGAATACCATTTCGGAAGAATAATCGCAAAATATTCGCCGATAGGTGAAGATACTTATTTCGGGCAGTTTGAATTCGGTTTTGAAAGCTCCGGTGAATATACTGCAGATATGTTGGAAGCCAGTGCTATGCAGGTATATGTCAAAGACGGAGAAATTATTAAAGTATCCGGATATGACATCTGATGAAGAAGTGAAGCGGCTTGGATAGTATGAAGTTTTGAGGTAAAAATCATGGGATCGCTTTCCTTGGGCATATCATCCGGAAGAGGAACTGGTATACGCAGCGTATAATGCATGGTGCTCAGGTGCAAGATAGATAAGGAGTAAAACAGGGGATAAATAAGTGAGGTGATAAGCTCTAAGCCTTGAAAATGCCAGACTTCGAGCAACTTCACGTCCTATTCCCGCAACCAGATAATTGCAAGGCTTTCAGAGAATCTGAGAGCCTTTTGCTTTGCCTGGTTTTGCTCCTGTTAGTGCTTCTATGCCTATTAATATATAGGGGGTACGAAGAAATTCGTATTCCATAGCCAATATTCCCATGTGCATGACGAACCGGGATTTTGAACATTTGGCTGGGAGAGGCTGTTTTGAAAGTATATTCATAATCGTGAATATTACACTGTTCAGTTTTTATCGTATATGAGCTGGATCAGGGATAAACAGGGTCCTATGTGCTATCTGTATCAAAAAATGCCGGATCTGTGGCAGGCACATATCATACACGGCTGGACTGAATGAACAGAGTTGGTTATTGAGACGCCGAAAACGAAAGGCAGATACGAAAAAAATCGTGTCTCATGTTCGATATCGCGATATGGGGCACGAACTTATTTTATGCACTCTTATACATTGGCCTAACCTGATGACAAAAGGTAGATGGCAGGATGTACTGACAGGCAGGCGCAAGGCAGTCACAGGGCTGCATCAAATATGATATATTTATGATGTCGCGGTACAGGTAAATGCGTAAGGATCACTTTCAGACACTTGCGGACAGGGTTGTCCCCGGCATGGCTCCGTGGCGCAGCTTTCGCATATTTTTCCTGAAAAGGGAGCCGTTCAAATTCAAGTTTATAGGTGTAAAGTGTGATTATCAGAGAACTGAGACCAGATGAATACGATCTGCTGAAGAATTTTCTTTATGATGCGATCTTTATCCCGGAAGGGGAAACGCCGCCGGAACGCTCCATAATAGAGCTGCCGGAGCTTGCCTTGTACTACGATGACTTTGGAAAGGGGACGGCTGATCATTGTTTGGTAGCTGATGATAATGGCCTTGTTGCCGGCGCGGCATGGACACGTATCATGGATGATTACGGACATATTGATGACGAAACGCCTTCACTTGCGATGTCTGTGCTGAAAGATCATCGGGGACAGGGTATAGGTACGCATCTCCTTCAGGAACTGATCGGTCTTTTGAGTGAAAAAGGATATAAAAGGATATCACTGTCAGTACAGAAAGCGAATTATGCAGTGCGTATGTATGATCGTGCCGGATTCCGGACGATTCTGGAAAACGATGATGAATACATCATGGTATGTGACTTGCTGAATGAATCGGATCTGTATAAAGATCTTGGAGCGCTGACGAAAGACAGAGGCAGGTGGAAAGAGAAGATCCCGTATGTTTCGTCTCTTCTCAATCATGAATCTGTAAAGATAAAGGCAAAGGCGCTCTGGCTCCTTGGCGAGATGGGTCTTGCTTATCCTGCGGCAGTACAGGAAGCGGTGACTGTAATAGCATCTTTCCTTGACAGTCCTGTACCGCTCCTGCGTGAACGCGCCATCAATGCTCTCGGCAGGATCGGCAGGGGCAGCTATCATGCGATCGAATCATACTGGCTGAGTCTGTTCCGGTTTGCCTCTGATACGGATGCAAAAGTCAGACTGAGTTTTATCTGGGCATCAGAAAACATCGCTGTAAATACTCCTGATATTTATGAGGATCACATGCCGGTTTTTGAGACACTGCTTCACGATGAAGATGACAAAGTAAGAATGGAAGCACCGGAGATATTTCGTGTTCTCGGCAAACGAAAGCCGGAGTTTGTAGTACCTTATTTAGCACAGCTGCAGCAATTGGCACAAACTGATGATAACGATGTTGTAAGGATCCATTGTCTGGGTGCAGTCAGGGCGACAGAAGCAGAAATATATAATGTCGATGAAGACATTCATGATCCGTGTCTGGTTACACGGATCAGGCGATGAATTCATCAATAATAAAAAGATTTAACTTGCGGATAGTCTGCAAGTCTTTTTTTGTAAAAACAAGGCGATCCATGAGTTCTTCATCAGATATGATGTTCGGACTCAGGACGACCTTCCGCACTGCAGGAAGCATGGTGGCATTCAGCAGCCCGGCAAGGAAACCGACCTGCATGCTGTTCTGCGAAAGACCGCTGATACAGCTGAGCCAGATCTGCTCGATAGGATGGCGTGTGTTTTCCAGAGTGTAATTCTCGAGAACATCGTATTTTGTGCTGGATCCCTGATAGAAGGCCACACAGTTTCCAAGATCATTCCTGCTTGCGACATCGTAGTACAGATTGATCGAAAATCTGTTGCTTTCATCTGTCTGGAATCGTTCTATAACGCTCTTTATAATGCGTTTCTCCTTGCCATCATAGGAAAACATGTAGATCTCGTCCAGCGACATACGGGTCAGAAGATGCTTTTTTTCCGGGACAGGCGTCATCAGAAGCTGTGCCGGATGGACATCGAATACTTCAGCAAGGTCTTCCAGTGTTGCGATATCGATGGCGATTGTTCCGCGCTCGTATTTTGAGACCGTTGATTTACTCTTGAATATACTGGCAGCGACTTCCTCAAGGGAGAGGCCTCGGGCCAGGCGCATCTTTCTTATGTTTTCACCTACATATAGCTGAATATTCTGACTGTCACTCATAATTGCGTTTCCTTAAAATCAACAAAAGCATAAAAAAACAGGTGTTAACTATGCCTTCCGGCGTATAACCCCCTTTTTCTGCAATATAGTGTCCCAACATGGTTATAATCCGAAAACTGTGTCGTGTCAAGACACGGGGCAGGCTTTGTGAAATATTAAACATTCATCTATATTTTTATATGGGACTAAACAAAGCGAACTTTTGTAAAGGAAAAAAGGAGAATAGTTCTATGTCGGACAAATCGAAAAAACTTTCATTGATGGCATTGATCCTGATGATCTTTACATCCGTATACGGATTCAACAACATGCCAAGATCATTTTATCTGATGGGATACGGCGCCATTCCGTTCTATGTTATTTCTGCAATCATCTTCTTTGTGCCTTTTGCTTTCATGATCGCTGAGTATGGTTCAGCTTTCAAGGATGAAAAGGGCGGAATCTTCTCATGGATGGAGAAGAGCGTAAATACAAAGTATGCATTTGTTGCAACATTCATGTGGTACACATCATATGTTATCTGGCTGGTAAACATTTCTTCCGGAATCATGGTTCCTGTATCAAATGCTATCTTCGGAACCGATACAACAGCTGAATGGTCACTGTTTGGGTTAAACGGACCACAGACACTTGGCATTCTGGGCGTTGCATTCATTCTGGTAGTTACATTCTTCAGCAGCAAGGGCCTCGACAAGATCAAGGCAGTATCTACTATCGGCGGCATTGCGTGCATGGCTCTGAATGTACTGCTTCTCGGCGGCGCTCTGATCGTCTGGATCGGCAACGGCGGCAAGCTGTTACAGCCGGTTCCTGCCATGTCAGATATTCTGGTTTCACCAAATCCTGAATTCGTTACGCCGATCGCTGTACTCGGCTTCCTCGTATACGCACTGTTCGCATTCGGCGGAACAGAGGCAGTCGGCGGTCTTGTAGATCAGACTGAGAACCCGGAGAAGAACTTCGGTAAGGGACTGACTATCGCTGCGATCATCATTGCTATCGGATATGCTGTCGGCATCTTCGCAGTCGGAATCTTCACAAACTGGGATGCTACTCTCTCTGCAGAAACAGTACACAAGGGAAATGCTTCCTATGTAATAATGAACAACCTCGGCTATCAGCTCGGAAGCGTATTCGGAATGAACGAGGCAGGATGCGTAACATTCGGCAAGGCCATCGCAAGATTCATGGGAATCTCCATTCTCTGCTCACTGTCAGGCGCTGTATTCACACTGATCTATGCACCGCTCAAGCAGCTGATCGAAGGAAGCCCTAAGGGACTTCTTCCTGACTTCTTCTGCAAGATGGAAGACGGAATGCCTAAGAACGCCATGAGGATCCAGTGCGGTATCGTAGTTGTCATGGACCTCCTGATCGCAATGGGCGGAGATGCCATGGCTCAGTTCTTCAACGTCCTGGTTTCCATGACAAACGTTGCAATGACACTGCCGTATGTATTCATCGCAGGCGCATTCATTGCATTCAAGAGAAATCAGAACATCAAGAAGTCGTTCGTAGTATTCAAGAACGAAAAGCTGACTGTGATCTTTACCATATTGGTAACTGCAACAGTTGCATTTGCTAATATCTTCACTATCATCGAGCCGGCTATCAACGGCGATATGCAGACAACTGTATGGAGCATTGTAGGACCTGTGCTCTTCACAGCGATCGCACTCATACTTCACAGGAGATATGAGAATCGCGCAGATCACTAAGCTTCAGAAACGAAAGGAGAGTAATGATGGAAAGAAAATACATATGGGACAAGATCACAGCTGATGACAAAGCTGCAATGGAACAGACTGCTGTAAAATACATGGACTGCATCAGCGCATGCAAGACTGAGCGTGAATGCATCAGACGTTCCGTATCAATGGCTGAAGCAGCCGGATACAGAAACATCAATAGCGTGATCGCACAGGGCGGAAAGCTTTGTGCAGGAGACAAAGTGTATGCAGTATACAACGAGAAGACACTGGCTCTCTATAACATCGGAACTGATCCGATCGAGGACGGCATGAACATTCTCGGAGCACACGTTGACTCTCCGCGTATCGATGTAAAGCAGAATCCCCTGTATGAGAATACGGGATTTGCATATTTTGACACTCACTATTACGGAGGGATCAAGAAGTATCAGTGGGTAACGATTCCTCTTGCAATCCACGGTGTCATTGTAAAGAAGGACGGAACCAGAGTGGATGTCTGCGTGGGAGAGAATCCTGATGAGCCTGTATTCATGATTACAGACATACTTCCTCATCTCGGTGCACCGCAGATGGAGAAGCCGGCGCCGAAGATAATCGAAGGTGAGAGCCTCGACCTTCTTATCGGCTCCGAGCCATGCGCAAAGACGGAAGACAGCAACGATGAGAAAGAGCGTATAAGCGCTAATATCCTGAAAACACTTAACGACAAGTACGGAATCGAAGAAGAGGATTTCCTCTCGGCTGAGCTTGAGATCATCCCTGCAGGCAAGGCAAGAGATCTTGGCTTTGACAGAAGCATGATCGTCGGCTACGGCCAGGATGACAGGATCTGCGCATTCACATCACTTTTCGCAATGCTCGAGACAGAGTCCGTCAAGAGAACAGCCTGCTGCCTGCTCGTCGACAAGGAAGAGATAGGAAGCGTCGGAGCAAGCGGAATGCAGTCAAGATTCTTCGAGAACAAGACTGCGGAAGTTCTTGCACTCATGGGACATAACGATGCGGTTTCAGTTCGCAGAACACTTGCAAACTCAACCATGCTGTCATCTGATGTAAGCGCGGGATTCGATCCGCTGTATGCTGATGTATTCGAAGGCAAGAATGCCGCATATCTCGGCAAGGGCGTTGTCTTCAACAAGTACACAGGCAAAGCGGGCAAGGTCGGATCAAGCGATGCAAACCCTGAGTTCATAGCAGCGCTGCGCAATATTCTTGACAGAAATAACATTTCGTTCCACACTGCAGAACTCGGCAAGGTCGACGTAGGCGGAGGCGGAACCATCGCATTCATTATGGCTAACTACGGTATGGAAGTCATAGACTGCGGACTCCCGATCCTGTGCATGCATGCTCCTATGGAAGTGTCCAGCAAGGCGGATATCCATGAAGCAGTAAAAGCCTATAAGGTGTTCATCACAGAGATGACCGGAATCAACAAATAGACAAAAAGCAAAGATCCCCCTGAATGAGTTCAGGGGGATCTTTTGTTTGGACAATTATTTTTTTAACAAGATGGGATTTTTTTAGGGATTAACAATATATTCATATATACTTATAGTTACCAGATAAGATATAGGATGGGCTGGGGGGAAGGACAGATGCTGGAGATCGATGACCGGTATCCTGAATATGCGAGACCCTATGAACCGGTCAAGGGCAGACACCGGCACGGACCGCTGAAAGGAAATGAATCTGCACTGCTTAAGATGCGTCGTTTGCGCCGGCTTGACCTGGCGCGAAGAGGATTTCTGACAGGCGTCGGCGTTCTTATCATGCTTGCGTTCCTGATGCCGGCTCCGAAACATGACTTTAACATACCTGACCTGAGACCGGCGATCATCAAACCGGTCAAACCGAAGCCGGATCCGCAGCCGCAGCCGGTCCCGATACCTGATCCGGAGCCGGATCCTGATATAGACCCGACACCAACACCTGATCCGATCCCGACACCGGATCCCGATCCAAAACCAAAGCCTGACCCGGATCCGAAACCGGATCCAAAGCCTGATCCCGATCCGAAGCCGGATCCTGATCCTGATCCTGATCCGGAACCGGATGTGAAGAAGGCGCCGACTGTTGTTCTGGATACTAAAGTTGAGGGACCGGAGCCTGAAGGCTATTTTTACCCTACGCTTTTCTTCGACATGACACTCAATGATCTTAAGGGAGGAAAAGCAACCGGAAGGATCTACGTGGATACGGGAGATGGTTTTTACGAGCCGGAGCTTAATAAAACAAATTCCGAGTTCGTTGTCTATGATCCGGCCACGGATACCGGAGATGTATGGAGCAACAGGATCAGTTGCTTAATAGAAGCACCGGCATCCGGCGGTCTTGCCGGAAGGGCTAAGATAGTTTTCGACATCGTCTATCCTGACGGAACAAAAGGCAAGGTCGAAACTGAGACACGGCCTGTCCATATGGGCAGCTATGTGAGCATCGATACAAGTTACGGAAAAGGCGGATGGAATGATGGCGAGGAAGTTGATCCTGTAACGGGAACGACGAGATATACCATAACTGTTGATGTGATAGTTGACAGCTCACTGGTAGTTCCGGAAAAGGTCAAAGCCGGCGGAGAGTCTCTGATGCTTGACGATCCATGGACATTTTACAGTGAGCTGGAGGAATCTCATTATACCGGTGCCGACGGGAAATACCACCTGCTCTACAAATACTGTTCTGACAGTCCTTTCCCGGATGGCAAATACTGGTTCTCAGCTAAACCTCTGTATGACGAAGATTCTTACAACAGCTGGGTCCCGTTCGACTTCTATTACGTTTTCAATAAGGGCTAGAAAGAAAGCAAGCCGATGATAAGGAGGATGGATCTATGAAAAAGACAAACGGAAAGACCTATGCGGGCATCGTGCTTGTGGCGATCCTGGTGCTGTTTCTTGCAAATCCGCGTCTGCTTCCTGTTTCCCAAAGCCTGAAAGAAAGCCTGGAGGAAACGGAGAAGAATCACATGCTCTTCCAGAGCAATTCACATACGACCATTGCACAGATCATCACCCTGATCCTGGCGATAGCTATCGTCTGGCTGGTATATCAGGTCCTGAAACTGATCTTTAACGCTTTTGCCGTTCGCGGCGGGAGAACACAGACAGTCATAAATCTGATATCCGGATTGCTGAAATATGTTGCGGTGATCGTCGCAATTGTGTGGGGCCTGAGCATCCTCGGCGTCAACGCTACAGCAGTGCTGGCAGGAGTGGGGATCATTGGACTGATTCTGGGATTTGGTGCACAGAGCCTGATCGAAGATATAATCACCGGAGCATTTATAATTTTCGAAAACCAGTATAGCGTCGGTGATGTGATCATCCTGGATGATTTCCGCGGAACTGTACGCAACATCGGTGTACGTACGACTGTGATCGAGGACCTTGGCGGAAATCTGAAAGTCGTAAACAACTCCGATATCCGGAATTTCCAGAACCGCTCACGTAACATCTCGACGGCGCTGGTGATCGTGGCAGTGTCATATAATACAGATCTGCGCAGGCTGGAAAAAATGGTCGCGGAGTCAATGCCGAAGCTTAAAGAGGAACATCCGGACCTTTATATAAATCCGCCTAGACTTCTGGGCGTTGATAAGCTTGCGGACAGCGGCATCGATCTGAAATTTGCTGTTGATGTAACCGAGGAGAACATTTTTGACGGGCAGCGTATGCTTGCTCGAGACATCAAGATACTCTTTGATGAGATCGGTGTAGAGATACCATTCCCGCAGGTCGTAGTCCACAGTGCATACAAATAAAATATAATAACAAGGCTAAATACAAGTCTAATTGCAAGGCTTTCAGAGATCCTGAAAGCCTTTTTTCTTTGCCCGCGTTTGTTCCTGCTTCGTGCTTCTATGCCTATAAATCTCCAGAGACACGAAGAAATTCGTATCCCATAGCCAATATTCCCATGTGAATGACGAATCAGAATTTTTTACATCAGGTCCAGAGGAGTTATTCTGAAAGTATATGCATAATTGTGAATATTACATTATTCAATTTTTATCTTATATGAGCTGGATCAAGGGTAAACAGGGTCCGATGTGCTATCTGCATCAGAAATAAGCCGGATCTGTAGCCGAAACATATTTTACACGGCTGGACTGATATAACAGAGTTGGTTATTGTGATGCCGAAAATGAAGGGTAGATACGAAAAAAATCGTGTCTCATGCACGATATAGCGAGATGGAGCACGAACTCATTTTATGCATGCGTATACATTGGTCTAAATAGATGACAAAAGGTGGATGGCAGGATGTATTGACAGAGAGTCACAGGGGCGACTTCAAATGTGATATATTATTTATGTTGCAGTACATAACGGCAAATCAGGATCTGCTTGAGGGGAATAGTGGAAAAGGAATACGAAATTGCAAAAAAAGAAGATATAAAGGAGCTGTTTGATCTTCAGCAGCGTGCGTTTGAAAGCGAGGCTGAGATGATCGGCAGCAGGAATGTACCTGCCCTGATGGAGTCGTATGAGGAGAATCACGCAGACTTCGGGAACTGGACAGTTCTGATCAAGCGGGATGATTCAGGGAAAATCATAGGCGCTGTCAGATACAGGGAGGGCGGAGATCACATCGAGATCGGCCGTGTCATGGTGGCGCAGGAACACAGGAACCGTGGCATAGCGACAGACCTGATGAGAGTAGTCGAGGAACTGACACAGGCAAAAGCCTTCGAACTTTATACATGCACCAAAAGCTATATCAATATCAATCTGTACGAGAAGCTCGGCTATAAGATTTATAAGGTGGAGCATGGTGACAGAGATCTTTCATTTGCATATATGAGAAAAAATGCGGTAAACTGATACAGTATATTACATATGATCCATAAAGAGCACGCGAGAGACAAGCTCAGCGACCGTGCAGCAACCTACCGGAAGGCAAGGTGCTAAAGCTTGAACGATGGAACCGATAATAACGATACCTGGTCCCATCGTGACGATGGGGCCTTTTTGATGCACTCTTTATGGAAACTAAGAAAGGAGTGTTTCAGATGAGTAATGATGTGTGGCATGTCGCCCTTGAACCGGAAACGGCAAAAATGCAGGATGTGATTCTGGCGGATGTTGATATAAACGATCTGCAGACTATCAGCCGTCTGCTTTCAACAAACCGCCTGAAAAGCAAAGTTTTCGCAACACAGTGGGGCGGCTTCCTGATGATGTATGGCGGCGAATATGAAAGACCGTTTCCGGGCGTCATGATATGGCGCTTTGAGGATCAGAAAGATGGAAGTATCATCAAAGACATGCGTTATGAGGATGCCTGGATCGTAGAACGTGTCTGGAGAGATATGCTGATGCCGGAGATAACAGATGCGGTTTATGTTCCGCCGGAGCGTTTTATTCTGATGGCAAAGAATGTGTAAACGCGGGAATATTGACCTGAAAAATGAATTGAAGTAAGCTCATCTTATGAATAAGAATTCATTCACATTCGGATCTGTTTGGAGAGTTGTATATGGATTACATCAGAGTAACTAAAGAGAACATTGACGAAGAGCATATCTGCTGTGCCATTTCAAATAACAAAGATGTGCAGGTAGCATCAAAAAAAGCCTGGCTTGCCGAACGTTTTGACGATGGGCTGGTATTTCTGAAAAGTACTGAGCGCGGAAAATGTTTCATTGAGTACATTCCGGCAGAAAATGCCTGGAATCCGATCGAAGCAGACGGATATATGTACATAGACTGCCTGTGGGTATCAGGATCATTCAAGGGACATGGATATTCTAACGATCTTCTGTCCGCATGCATTGAGGATAGCAAGAGCAAAGGCAGGCAGGGTCTCTGTATCATTTCGACAGCAAAAAAGAAGCCTTTTCTGGCAGATCCTAAATATCTGAAATACAAAGGCTTTTCAGTTTGTGACGAGGCGGATAATGGCGTCCAGCTCTGGTATCTGCCGTTCGGTCAGGATGCAGTAAAGCCAAAGTTCAGGGACTGTGCCAGACGTGCTCATATAGATGAAGCCGGATATGTTCTGTACTATACAAGTCAGTGCCCGTTCAATGCGAAATATGTTCCGATAGTTGAGCAGACAGCTGAAGAAAACAATATTCCTTTCCATGCGATCCATATTCAGAGCAAAGAGGAGGCGCAGAATGCGCCAACTCCGATCACAACGTATGCATTGTTCTGCGATGGAGAATATATTACGAATGAGCAGATGAATGACAAAAAGTTTCTTAAGCTGGCATCCCGTTAAATTCGACTTTTGGCGGAGGACAAGCAATGAAGATCCATGATATTTCCCAGGAAGTATTCGGATGTCAGGTATATCCCGGCGATCCGGCTCCGGAGAAACAGATACTCAATTCAATGGAAGAAGGGGACTCGTATAACCTGTCCGCATTCAGCATGTGCGCTCACAACGGCACGCATGTAGATGCGCCGTTTCACTTTATAAGAGACGGAAAAACCGTGGATGAGATAGACCTGGACGCTTTTGTGGGGATGGCATATGTCGCTGAACATCAGGGAACTGTTTCCGGCGATGATGCCGCGGAAATAATAAAAAAAGCGAAAAAACAGGATCCCGAAGCAGCAAAGAGGATACTCATCAAGGGAAAAGCGGAAGTTTCTCCGGAAGCGGCAAAAGTATTTGCATCCTCAGGGATGTTACTGCTTGGCAACGAATCCCAGACTGTCGGTCCTGAAGACGCGCCGATGGAAGTGCATCTCATACTGCTGGGTGCCGGTGTTATATTGCTTGAAGGAGTCCGGCTGAAAGATGTTTCAGAAGGTGTTTATCTGTTAAATGCAGCACCGCTGAATCTGTCCGGTGCTGAGGGATCGCCATGCAGGGCTGTGTTGATAGACAGATAAGAGAAAGAGAAATGTGATGAGAAGGAAAGATCGTAATGTTCGAGACTTAATAAGCACCGTGATCGCTTACGCAGTTCTTTCGGGTCCGATTATTATTCTTATTGTTGTGATGGCTCTTTCATGCTACGGCAAGGTCAAGGAAAGAGTAACATTTCATATGCCGTTTGAGAAAAAGGTGTATTACACTGTCGATGATGAATTCTATCATGAGTACAAAGACTGCCCGGCGCTGAATAACAGCGACCGTGTTTACAGTGCTTACAAGGCGGACCTTAAGGGAAAAACCCTGTGTGAGCAGTGCGCCGGCCGTGACTAGCAGAGAATAGTATTGCAATTCATTGCGACACATCGGAATTTGTGAGGGTAAAATGAAGACCGGAATAGAACGCGCAAAAGAACTATTCATTCAATATAGCGGAAACCGCTTCTACATGGACCTCAACGGAGACGGATATGAATACGACCGCTATTGCATACCCGAGGAAACAGAGCAGGCGTGGCGTAAAGAGTATCTGTCTCAATTCTTTGAACAGAAGAGATATGGCAGAGACGCTCTCCGCTCTTATGCGATCGCAGTTGACTTTTTGGAGAGTGACATGACTGACGATTGCTGGAAAAGGGTATTGTATTATCCTTTCAGATCTGACTGGCTGGATGATGTAACGATCCTGTTCATGCTGCCTGTAAGTTTTCGACTGGCAGAAAAACGGACAGAGAAGGGTATGTTCTCGCTGGATACTGCCGATGAATACCTGCATGCTCTGGATGGCTTTGTTCAAAATATCCTTAAAAAGGCTGAAGACGGTACATTAACAAGATCCCGGGACTACCACATGCAGGAGTTCTCAGATGAAGTGTATGTGGCCGATTACCTGAAGGACCTGCAGCAGAAATGGACCGTGTTATCCCGGAAATTAAAGAAATAAGCAATTCAAAAACAGATGTCCACAAACCGTTGGGAAACCAACGGCTTTTTAGTTATTAGATGTAATGACCTGTTAGCTTTTGCGACATCTGGGAACCGGATGGGTACTTAAATCTGCGTTCGTGCTCCTGAGCCCGTAAATGTACCGGAGATACGAAGATGTTCGTTGCTCATAGTGAATAATCTAAAGTGCGTAACGAATCAGGTTCCTAAACATCTGGCCCAGAGGGGGTATTTTGAAAGTATATTCATAATCGTGAATAATACACCTATGCTGATTTTGGAGTATCTGCGTTGGGTCAGTAATAAACACGGGTTGGGTTGCTTTCTGCTTTAAAAATGCCGGATCTGCAGGCGGCAAATGGTTTCCGCAGCCGGACTGATAGAAAAGAGTTCGTTATTGTGATGTCGAAATTGAAGGGCAGATACGAAAAAAATCGTGCCTCATACATGGTATCGGAAGATGGGACACGAACTCATTTTATGCAAGCTTATACATATGTGGTATCATATTAGTGACATATATTTTTCCCGGAAAAAGCTGAGGAGATGAAAATGAATGAATACGAGAAGCAGGCGAAAACGCTTTGGGGCGATACTCCTGCATACAAAGAGTATGAAGAGAAAACCAAAGGTTATACGCAGGAAGACCATAAGGCAATTGCTGATGAATTGATGGCTATCTTTAGCGAGTTCGGCACAATAAAGGATCAGGCTGCAGATTCCGCTCCAGCGAGAGCTTTGGTCGGAAAGCTTCAGGGTTTTATCACAGACCACTATTACACCTGCACCGATGAGATCCTTTCAGGCCTTGGCGAAGCATACGGAAGCGGTGGTGAATTCACGAGGAACATAAATGCAGCAGCCGGAGAAGGTGCAGCAGAATTCGCAGCCGGAGCGATAAAAGCTTACTGCGGAAAGTGAATATACGAACTAAAGAGCAACAGTAAAGCGGAGGAACAGGATCATCATGGGCAGACTGAAGGATCTTCGGGCATATGTAAATGCTGAACTGAATAAAATGGAAGATGAAGAAAAGCGAAACAGCGCGATCGTGCATCTTTATGGCGTTTCACTTGCGGCGACTATGATAGCAAAAAAGCGCGGACTCGACTGGGAGATCGCTTCGATGGCAGCCATGCTTCATGATCTTCACGCGTATAAGAGCGGATCATATGACGACCATGCGCATAAGGGTGCCGACCTTGCGAGAGAGATCCTGGGAGAGCTGAAACTGACGGAGGAGCAGGAGACAGAGACCATCTGCTCTGCCATCTATCATCACGATGATAAGCTTGTTACAGACGGACCGATGGATGAGGTGCTTAAAGACGCAGACGTCATCCATCACTGCATGAACGATCTGTCAAAAGCCATAAAAGAGAAGGAGCAGGCGCGCTTTGCTGATCTTTGCAAGGAATTCGGCTTTTGCACTGATTAGCGGTTCCGGACTTGTTTGTTAAAGCCGTAAGGCTTGCTATAAATACTATTTTATAAGGAGTGTGTTGTTTGAGAAAACTGCATGACACAATGGAGATTGTCGGCTGACCGGGAGGTTTGCAGACAATCACGACAAACCTCCCGCTGTAAAGCAATTGAAGTCAACAATTTTCAGGAGGTAAAACAATGAATATAAATGACGTTACGATACGTTTGGAGAAGAAAGAAGAATACAGAGAGGTCGAAAACCTCATAAGAGAGTCGTTCTGGAATGTCTACAGGCCGGGATGCAGCGAGCACTACGTGATACACGTGCTTCGCGATGATCCAGCTTTCGTGAAAGAACTTGATTTTGTCATGGAGAAAGACGGCAGGCTGATAGGGCAGAACATGTTCATGAGGACCGTTATCAATTCTGATGACGGCGGTGATGTCGATGTGCTGATGATGGGACCGATCTGCATAACACCTGAGCTTAAGCGCATGGGATACGGCAAACTGCTTCTTGACTATTCTCTGGAGAAAGCGAAAGAGATGGGCTTTGGCGCGGTGCTGTTTGAAGGCAACATCGACTTCTACGGAAAGAGCGGCTTTGACTATGCCCGCAGCTTTGGCATCAGATACCATGATCTGCCTGAAGGCGCTGATGACTCGTTCTTTCTGTGCAAAGAGCTGGTCACAGGCTATCTTGACGGAGTCACAGGTGTTTATCAGACACCGGGCGGCTATTATGTTGATGACAGGGATGTTGAAGAATTTGACAGTTCATTCCCGGTCAAAGAGAAGCTGGTACTTCCGGGACAGATATTTAAATAGGATACAGGAAAAGAGGGAAAGGGATGAATGATTTTAAAGAGAAACACCTTCGGCCGTGCCGAAAAATAACGGACCAGTTTATTATCGCGTCTGTGCTTTCGTTTCTGATTGTGATGGCATCAGTAATGCTGCTGCCTTTGGGAAGGTTTGTGATCGAGCCGTTTGAAAGGATCCTCGAGGGAGACTTTGATGCAGCGATGTTCCTCAAGGATTATTTTGACTTTATCAGCATATGGATAGGCATGTTCCTTGTGGTCATCATATTCAAATGCAACAGGCCGATGCTGAATGCAGTGAAATACTGCAGTTCACGTGAGCGCGGAGGCAATAATCTGAAAGGTCTGCTGATCGGACTTGCCCTGGGATTCGGATGCAACGGGTTCTGCGTCCTGATGTCCGCCTTGCTGGGCGACATTTACCTTGAGTTCAGCGGATTCAAACCGGTACCGTTCATCCTGTTCCTTATATGCGTGTTCATCCAGTCAGGAGCGGAGGAGCTTGCAGACCGCTGGTATCTGTATCAGAAGCTCCGCAGAAGATATAAGGCTCCATGGATAGCGATCTTCATCAATTCATTGGTGTTTATGGCCATGCATCTGTCCAACCCGGGAATATCATTCCTGGGGCTTATGCAGATACTGATATTCGGGCTTATCGGATCGATGCTCGTATACTATTACAACGGTCTGTGGATCGCCATGGCCTTCCACACAGGATGGAATTTCACTCAGAGCATCTTATTCGGACTGCCCAACAGCGGGATCGTATCAGCTTATTCAGTGTTCAGGCTGGATGCGGCTTCGGCAACGAACGGCCTGTTCTACAATGTCAATTTCGGAGTGGAAGGAAGCCTTGGTGCTGTAGTGATCCTTGCTGCGGTGGCTGTCATCATTTTCCACAGAAACCGCAGGAAACCTGAACATACGGATGTCTGGGCATAAGCCGCCCCTGCAGGAAAGATCTGAATGCTCCCGGAGTCAGACCGGGAGCATTCTTTTCATTGTAGCTTCAGCGTGAATATACCACCGGCTATGCCGGTGTGAATAAAAAGCTTTAGCTTCAAGAAGAAAACCTCCAATGC
>JBGULF010000120.1:0-14790 GCA_045115935.1 Anaerovoracaceae bacterium | reverse complement strand
CATGGATGTATGCCCGATCGCTACAAAGATCGAAGGCAAGCTGGGCGAAGGTGTCACAAAGGTAGCTGACGGCGTCGTATTCATGCTCACAGGCGTAGACGAAGACGGCACTCAGGTACATGAGTTCGGTTCATCCGAGGGTATGCTCGATGAGAAGATGTTCTTTGGTCACCCTGGATGCGCTGATGAGAATGATATCATCATCAGATGCCATGCAGTAATCGAAAGACTCAAGGGAATGTCCCGTTCAGGCCCTCTTGCAGCTCACAAGTGCCAGGATGTCATCGTTCAGGCAGTCAGAGATGAGCTCAAGGCTTATGACGGTGAGGTAGTCCGTGAAGAGCTTTGCGAGGACGTAAGAAGAAAAGGAAATCCAAGAGTAGTTCTCGTTAAGGAGATCATGGGACAGGGCGCTATGCATGATAACGTAATCTGCCCGACAGAGCCATGCGGTATCCCTGGCGGACAGATGAACGTAGACTGCGGAAACGTTCCTATCATGCTGACACCTAACCAGGTAAGAGACGGATCCATCCACGCTCTTACATGCATCGGACCTGCAACAAAGGAAATGACCAGACACTACATCCGTGAGCCGCTGGTCGAGGGACTTGCAGCAGACGATGAACTCGATCTGATCGGCGTTGTATTCATCGGTTCGCCTCAGGTCAACGATGAGAAGATGTGGGTATCTGAGAGACTCGGATCGATGCTCGAGGCACTCGATATCGACGGCTGCATCATCACAACAGAGGGATTCGGAAACAACCACATCGACTTCATCCAGCATATCGGACAGGCTGGCGAGAGAGGAATTCCTGTAGTAGGAGTATCCTTCTGCGCATACCAGGGACAGCTGGTAGTTGGTAACAAGTATGCTACAGCAATGGTAGAAGAAAACATGGATAAGGGCGGATTCGAGAACGATATCGCCGGCTGCTCATGCGTAACCAAGGAAGTTGCTGCACGTGCTATCCAGATGCTCAAGAACCAGATGATGGGCGTTACTGTAAACCCTGCTCCTAAGAAATGGAACAATGATGTTATCAATGAGAACAACAGGCTGCTCGGACTTCCAGAGACAAAGCTTGTAGAAAGCGGAACACTGCACTAATTATGGTAGATTATCTGATTAACCCGGTAAAAATGGGAGGCCTCGTCAAAGATGTGTATGACGATGGCAATATGGTCAAAATATATCTTCATGGCAGACTTGGAGTAATCAAGGTGCCTCGCAATATCATCCGCGGTGATGCCGCGCTTGAGCCGGGACATGAGCTGGAGTTTTATTTCAGCTACATACAGATAATATCTGATCCATATGACTATTCAAGCAGTGAAATGGATCCTGCTGAAGAGATATCGCCTTCGTTGCTCGGCGGAAAGATCATAGATATCAATGATACCGCTATGACGGTAAAAGTGATGGATGATCTCGGAGAGATCACCGTCCCGAGACGCTGGATCATAACCGCAAAAGAGCCTGAGAATGGTGATGAAACGGAATTCTATTTCAGCTGTATGGATGTCATAGGCAAGAGAGACTTGCCTGCAATGTTTATCTAACAAATAACAGGAGGAAATATTAATGAAGCTTACAACAGTAGAAGGAATGACTTCGGAGATCTTCGTACCTATTACTCCGGATCCTGTATTCACAGAACTCAAGAAGCCTCTCAGCGAGTGCAAGGTTGCGTTCATCACTGCAGGCGGAATCCATAACAAGGCTCAGACTCCGTTCAACACATCCGGAGACTTCTCGTACAGAACGATCCCGTTCGACACACCAAGCGATCAGCTGATGGTAACTCACGGTGGATTCGACAACTCCGATATCAACAAGGACGTAAACGCCATGTTCCCTATCGACAGACTACATGAGCTCGTAGAGGAAGGATTCATCGGATCACTCCCTGAAGAGACTTATACATTCATGGGCGGCGGCGGAAACGTCGAAAAATTCAGAGGCGAGACAGGTCCTGAGATCGCAAGGAAGCTCAAGGCACAGGGCGTTGACGTAGTTCTCTGCACAGGCGGATGCGGCACATGCCACAGATCTGCCACAATCGTTACAAGAGCCTGCGAGGCTGAGGGAATGAGCTGCTGCGTTATCGCTGCTCTGCCTCCGATCGCTCGTCAGCAGGGCGCTCCAAGGATCACGGCACCTCACGTTCCTATCGGATCGAACGCAGGTGAGCCTAACAACAAGGAGATGCAGACTGCTATCCTCAAAGAGTCCCTCGAGTGGGTAAGAGACTGCCCTCAGTTCAACGGACTCAAGGTACTGCCTTACGAGTACAGACATAACGTCTAATACTTTTGCAAAATGGCACTATCTTTAGATACGTGAAGACTTGGCAATATGATTTATTAGCAGTTCGATTGACATATTGATCTTCCAAATTCAAGTACTTCACAAAAATGCCGGGGCTGCAAAGCCCCGGCATTTTCTGGCTATGAAAAATGATCAGGAAGAATGATCACACAGAAACTTTTTGATTAGGGATAGTGAAAACGAGATGAGTTGTACAGAAGAAAAGAAAGAATGTCTTATCTGCGGGGCAACACAGACCCTGGAAAAGCACTATTTTCCAGGCAGCGCTGACAATAACACGGACGATCGCTGGTGTTATCTCTGCACATATCACAGGCAAACAAGTGATTTCAAAAGATTTGATGAAAAATATATGACTGCGGAAGAATGCAGGCTAAAAGGAGAAACATGCTTGTAATGATCAGAGGCGCAGGTGATCTTGCGACAGGCATAGCAGTAAGACTGCACAGATCAAGATTCCAGGTAATTATGACTGAGATCGAGAAGCCTCTTTCCATACGCCGCACAGTCTGCTTTTCGGAAGCGATCAGAAACGGAGAAACGACGGTCGAAGGGATTCGGGCAGTGCATGTAAACGATATTCAGGATGCCTGGGAGGCGATCATAAGGGGAGATATTCCTGTGATCGTTGATCCTGATGCCGAGTACAGGCATGCTATGAGACCGGATGTGTTTGTGGATGCAGCGATCGCTAAGAAAAACCTCGGAACAACGAGAGGGTTTGCGCCGATCACAATAGGCATTGGCCCGGGATTTACTGCAGGCCTTGATTGTCACGCTGTAATAGAATCCAACAGGGGGCACACCCTTGGGAGGGTCATAACTGAAGGATCTGCGATCCCTGACACGGGAGCACCCGGCAACATTGGAGGGTACACTGTTGAAAGGCTTCTTAGAACACCTGCTGCGGGGGTCTTTCATACAGTTCATGAGATAGGTGATATCGTTGAGCAAGGTGAGACAGTGGCATTTGTATCGGGCAAGCCTGTCACGGCGAAGATCCGAGGCACTTTGCGTGGCCTTATGGCTGACGATACAATCGTACCTGAAGGACTGAAGTGCGGTGATGTCGATCCGCGATGCAAAAAAGAGTATTGCACAACTTGTTCCGATAAAGCACTGGCGATCGGAGGGGGAGTCCTGGAGGCGATATTACATTTCTGTTAACGTAACAGTATAAATATTAAAATACTGTTTGACAATGTTTACCTGCTCGTCTGCAGAAAGTGTCGAACTTATGAAACTTCTACTGAAATCTTCACAGTAATGTGGTTGAAAATGAAATAATGCAGTATAACGGTCTCTACTAATTATTACGGCGTTATTGCAATGATGAGACCGTCGATCTACAGAGGCTATGCTCCTCCGATAGAATCCGCCCAAAGAAAAGCAAGACATGGAAGCAACCGAGCAATATTAGAAGATGTTTTTAAATTTCGTTAGATTTTCTTAATAAAGATTTTTGCAATTCGTTAGAAACTGGACAAAAATATTTGACGAATTCGAAGATCCCCTCTATTATATAGATAGATGGACTCAAAGGAGGGGGTTGCATGTATTTCAGAAGAAAGATATATGACAGGCTGCTGGAGTGGAAAGAATTATCAGATGGCAGAAGCGCGGTTCTGATTGAGGGTGCCAGACGTGTCGGAAAGAGCACGATAGCAGAGGAGTTCGCCCGGAATGAGTATGATGATTACATTTTGCTGGACTTCGCATTGGAAACCAAAGATATACGGCGGAACTTTGAAGATAATATCGGCGACCTTGATGCGTTTTTCAGGAACTTGTTTATTATCAAAGGAAAGGATCTTCCAAGGAGACGGGCGGTAATAATATTCGATGAAGTGCAGCTTTTCCCGCCTGCGCGTCAAGCGATAAAATATCTGGTAGCAGATGGCAGATATGATTATATTGAGACAGGATCTTTGATCAGTATCAAGAGAAATGTGAAAGACATACTGATACCATCTGAAGAAGAAAAGCTGAAGATGTATCCAATGGATTTTGAGGAATTCCTATGGGCAAAAGGAAATACTGCAGTGATGCCTGCCATTAAAGCTGCGCTTGACAGCAGAAAAGCTCTGGGAGATTCTGTACATCGGAAAGTCATGCAGTTTTTCCGGGAATATATAGCAGTTGGCGGGATGCCGCAGGCAGTTGCTTCTTATGTAAATGGGGAAAGCTACTCTGCAATCGATCGCGTCAAGCAGGGGATACTGTCACTATATGAAGATGATCTGAAGAAGTACGATAATGAAGAGCGGGGAAGAGCATCGCTGGTATTTAAGACCATTCCAAAGCAACTCTCTGATCATGAAATGCACTTTACTTTTTCTGAGATCAATGCCAATGCAAGATATGTCAATTATGTGGATTCTGTGGAGTTTGTAGCTGAGTCTATGATGGGCAATCTTTGTGCTAACGTTACGATGCCCGATGTTCTGCTGGAACTGTATGCTGACAGAAGCAATTTCAAATTATATATGGGAGATACAGGTCTGCTGGTATCCCAGCTTATAAGAGAAGGAGAGGAAACAGAAGGAATCTACCGGGCCTTAATATATGACAAACTGAGTTCAAATTTAGGCATGATCTTTGAGAATGTAGTTGCTCAGATGTTGATCGCGAGCGGAAGACAGCTTTTTTTCCATGAGTACAAATACGCACCTGAAGGGACAGACAAAGAGAAGAAATATGAGATAGATTTTCTCATGGTAAAAAATAAAAAAGTCTGCCCGATTGAGGTAAAGTCATCAGGTTATTCATCACATAAATCATTTGACTACTTTATAGAAAAGTATCCTATCAAAGTACAGGAACGCTACATCATATATACGAAAGATGTGAAATTCTCAGATGGCATAACGTATATTCCGGCATACATGACGGGTTTGTTATGACAAGTACAGACCTAAAATCAACCCTTTGTATATTTATTCATCAATATGCATTGGCGCAAAATAATGCATAAATAAGTGTATTTTTTCTATATACATCTGCCCCGTCAAAAACGTTCTTTCTGTCTATGGCGAGGCACACAGAAGGGGTATGTATACTGAAAAAATACAAAAAATGAGGAGCAATTAGCACCTCATTTTTGTATTTACATAATTCTATGGTGATTATTTTCTTAGATCCTGCTTATACGGTGTGCGTACAACTCTTGCGCGTATCATGGTCTGACGTTTTCCTTCTGATCCATAGAGAACCATGACATCGGTACCTTCTTCTGTGTAAGCTGCGTCGAGGGTTGCAAGAGAAAGGATCTTCTTAAACTGGCAGCTGTAACCTCTGTTGGAGACCATACCGATCATCTCGCCCTTCATATTGAAAGCAGGTGTAAACTGCGGGAATGCGGCTGAAAAATCTGAAGTATTCACTGGCATTGGCATCTGCTCGAAAGCTTCGTTGTCAGTGTCAAAAAGTGATGTGTAAATGCCTATGCAGTCGTCAGTATTCCATTCGAGAGTGACACATTTCGTCGTAGGGTTTTCACGTTCTGCCAGGATTGCGTCCTTACCAGGGAAATCTCTGGTTTTATCAACGAGACCGTCCCAGCCAAAGTCATTAGGAGTACGGTGAAGAGCTTCAGCGCCAGGTACAATGGCTGGTATGAAGTCTACCCAGATCGTAGGGAAGTATGCCTGCAGATGATTGAGCATGAGGCTGCGGAGTCCGAGCTGACGCAGTCCGTATTTTGCACCTGCTTTTACTACAGCGTCCCATATCACGCTGCCATCAGCTGTGTCACCAAAGAGCTCATATCCGAGCTCTCCGGACATTCCACCTCTGTAAAGGCGTACAGTTCTGCCTGCGATAGTGATGTCTCTGAAGGTAAGGAATGCAAGATCGTCCACCTTCTCACCACAGAGATCTTCTATTACCTGAGCTGATACAGGCCCCTGTACATGGTAATTAAAAATCTCACCTGTGACATCGGTCAGCTTTACATCGCATCCTTCGGGTCTGATCATTAATCCTTCTGCTACCATTGTACCTCCGGTCATAAGCACGGTGTCTTCAGATTCGCGGAAAGCAATACCGTCGCCGATGAGCTTGCCATTAGGAAGAACGGACACTACATGTCTGCCTCTGCCGATAGGGTACTTGTTATAACCATTGATAGTGCTCTGCCGGAGGCACTTTATGACATCCGGACCCTGGATGCGGACCTTATTGAGCCATGACCAGTCTCCTATGTATCCGGTCTTGTTGATTGCCAGACATTCATCCTGCCATCCGGTGAATTCATGAACACAGAATACATTATGAAGTGCCGAATAATGCTGAATTCCGGAGTTAGGGTTCATCCCTGTTTCCTGACCTTGAACAGCTGGCGAGAACGCCGGGAACTTTCCGCCGTAATAAGAAAGATCGGTATTGTCCTTTACGCCCCATGTTGCACGGACATCATTCATGTCGAGTTTTTCGAAAAGATTCATCATATTCCTCCTTGAGCTGATGCTTGTAACTTGATGTATCTGTCTGCAGTTTGAGTTTATTACAGGACGGACTGACTCAGTTATGCTGTTTGCAATATGGCTATGCCATAATTGCATAGCTGCCAACTGAGGGATATAATATGTGAAATGATATATCGTGAAATCTGTAAGGGATAGGAGAATTATGGATGAAAATCGAGCATATCAGAGAATTTCTTGAGGTGACGGAGACGTTAAACTACTCAATTGCTGCCAGAAACCTTTATACATCACAGTCTGTGATAACAAGACATATACAGGCCATGGAAAAAGAGCTGGGAGTCAAACTGTTTGATACTTCGAGTCATGGTGTGACTTTGACTGATGCTGGTAAGCTTGCAGCGGTATCGTTGCTCAATGTCATAAACGAGTATGATAGGTATCTGGAGAAGAACAGCAATTACACCCACAGTATTACCGGGACCCTCAGACTGGGGCTGCTTTATTATGCAATCGATGATGTATATGCCGGAATACTTGACCATTTCAGGGGCAAATATCCGGGAGTACAGTTGAAATGCAGAAGCTATCAGCCACAGGAGCTCTATGAAGACATTCTGAATGGGAGAGTAGATGCCGGAACCCTGTTCTATTCAGATGCGAAAGATGTTTCTGATATGGAAGGCGTTAAAGTATCTGAAAGCGGTATGGTCGTTATCCTTCGGGAAGAAGATCCCCTTACTGCAGAGTCCTCGGTAAGACTCGAAGACCTCGAAGGCCATCCTATTGTAGAACTTAGTGATGACGAATTCTCAAACAGGGTTACACGATCAATGCTGAAAAAGAATAAAGTCAGATATACTGATTGCTATAGTGCAGGTGATCTGGAAATGGTGCCTTCTTTGATAAGAAAAAGGGGGGGATTTCACCTTACCGGTGAAAGCTGTAAGCGGCAAAATGGTGCCGGAGTCGTATACATCCCTGTAGCAGGGTCACGAGTCAGATTCTCGTTCGGTTTTTTCCATCTCAAAGAAAACCGAAATCCTCTTATCGAGGTTTTCATGAATGAAGTAAAAGCGTACTCTATAGGGCTGACTGACGGAAGGAAATGATATAGGTGATAAGATAGGGGTTCATACTTTATGGAGAATTGCGTGAGTGTTGAACTTCGACTCTCGTATCAGCTCCAAGATCAGGACCGTTCGAAAGGACGGTCTTTTTCTTTGTACCCGTTGGAACATTGACCCATTGAGCTTTTGTGTTGGCGTTGTCCGTGGTGCCAGTATATAATGATTAAAAAGACGAGAGGAATTATTTCGCCATGAAAGCTAAAGACTCAAAAGGACTGACAGAGGAGGAATTCCTCGCAAGTTACAATCCTGACAAGTATCCGAAGCCGTCTCTGACGGCAGATATATTAGTGTTCAAAAGGAATGCAGATACTGAACAGACAGAACTGTTGCTTGTTCAGAGAAAAGGGCACCCGTTTCTTGGATATTGGGCGCTTCCGGGAGGCTTTGCCAAGAGAGGCGAAACTATAGAACATACTGCGTCAAGGGAACTTGAGGAAGAGACAGGAGTTAAAGGACTCGGGATGAAGCTTGTTGGTATATACAGCAAACCGGGAAGAGATCCAAGGGGATGGACCGTTTCGGCAGCATACATGGCTGTAGTCAATGGCAATGAAATAAGACCGAAAGCCGGAACTGATGCGAAGGATGTCATCTGGGGCCGTATCAGGATAACAGGAGACTGTCCTGACGTGATTATCAATGACAGAGACATCAAGGATGAACTTGCATTTGATCACTACGAGATAATTACTGATGCTGTAAGAATGCTCAGAGAGAAAATATGAGAATAACAATCATTTTATGCAGATCGAAAAGCCCGGAACCATTGGTTGGTGCTCCGGGCTTTTCCTGCTGGTTATGCAGCAGATAAAAGTATTTTTGTTATAAGGAGGTATTTTTTAGAAATCTACTTCGGTATCGTAGTAGCAGCACTTGAGCAGCTTTTCCATCTCCTCCTGGCTCGGCTGTCTCGGATTGGAACCTGTGCAGGCGTCGAGTATGGCATTGGCTGCGATTTCCGGGAGCCTCTCAAGGAACACTTCCTCAGGAACGAAGCCCTGCTCTGTCGGATAGCTGTCGGCACCATAGAACTTGATGCCGTGCGGGATGTTCAGCTTATCATTAAGGCCGCGGATGAACTCGATGAGTGCGGCAAGCTTCTCATCATCGTTGCTTCCGCCGAGTCCCATGTAATCAGCGATGACTCCGTATCTCTTCTTTGCAGTCTCATCCTTTGCGTTGAATGCGATGACCTTTGGCAGATACATGGCATTTGCAGCTCCGTGGATGATGTGTGCGCCGTAATCAGCGAATGCAGCACCAGTCTTGTGAGCCATAGAGTGGACTATGCCGAGAAGTCCGGAGGAGAAAGCGATTCCCGCGAGGCACTGAGCGGTGTGCATATTGTCTCTTGCGTTCATGTCCTCATTGTAGGAATCAACGAGATCCTTCTGGATCATCTCAATGGCATGGATAGCATCGGCGTCAGTAAACTCACTGCGTGCTGTCGACACATATGCTTCGATGGCGTGTGTAAGAGCGTCCATTCCTGTATGAGCTACGAGCTTCTTTGGCATTGTTTCTGCAAGCTCAGGATCAACGATAGCTACATCAGGTGTGATCTCGAAGTCAGCGATAGGGAATTTTATGCCCTTGGAGTAATCAGTGATGATCGAGAATGCTGTAACCTCTGTAGCGGTACCCGATGTGGACGATACTGCACAGAAGTGAGCTTTTGTTCTCAGCTTAGGAAGACCGAAGACCTTACACATATCCTCGAAAGTTGTTTCAGGATACTCATACTTGATCCACATTGCCTTTGCAGCGTCGATTGGGGAACCTCCGCCGATAGCAACGATCCAGTCAGGCTCGAACTCTGCCATGAAGGCAGCGCCCTTCATTACTGTCTCGACTGACGGATCCGGCTCGATACCTTCAAATACTCTTACTTCCATGCCAGCTTCCTCAAGGTATTTCTGAGCCTTATCGAGGAATCCGAATCTCTTCATGGAGCCGCCGCCTACGCAGATAACAGCTCTCTTGCCTTCAAATGTCTTAAGGGCTTCAAGAGCGCCCTTGCCATGATAAATGTCTCTTGGATTGGTAAACCTCTGCATGATCATTCCTCCTGTATAATTCTTTAATTGGATTAGGATGTATGGGTCAAAAGGTCGCTGTGCAGGAAAAAGCAGTTTTGCAAACTATTTTGACGTTCTGGGTTTTAGAATGCATTTTGATAAAACTTGTCCTGATTGTTCCAACGACCTTTTGACTCATACAGTTTGTTCATTGGCGATATTGATAATTAATTATCAATATCTGACAATAAATTAACATATGGATTATACATATGCAACCCGCTAAGGGGGATATGCAATGCATTTAATTGAGCACATATTGTTTACCATGAAATAAATGGGAAGAGTTTTTGCTTTGTGGAGCAAATGGAGGTTCCATCCCCGCAGGGGGCTTGTAGGAGCCGTGGAGGCAGGTACAATTGAAATATCGAAAAAACCACAGAATTATTTACGGGTGAAAAATATGGATAAGCTTCCTGAAAAGACAGAACTCTTCAGACAGGGATATAACTGTTGCCAGATAATAAGCGTTTATCTGGCAGACGCGTGCTGCTTCGATGCCGACGAGGCAAAGGAAAAACTCGGCGTGATGTGCGAGACCTGCGGAGGCACCTGCAGCACGCTCAGAGGCGGCACATATGCATTCAGCGCATATGCGAAAGGAAAGGGCTATGACCATGAAAAGACAAGAGCCATGGTCGATAAATTGTATGAGAGATTCAGAGCAAAACACGGCGGCATACTCTGCAAGGAGATCGCAAAGAACGATATCATGGTGTGCGCCACATTCGTGGACACCGTAGTTGAGATAGTAAAAGAAATGACCGCATGAAAAAAGCACACGAGTACGATCATTCACATCACCATCATGAGGCGACAGATGGGATGCATGCGACGCGCATGAGCCAGCTTGGCGACGAGCCGTGCACTGTCGAAGACAGCGAAGAGATGTCAGATCTCAGGTATGCAGAGGACGCATCATCTCTTATGAAGCTGGGCGGACTTCTGATATCCCAATACAGATACAGGGAAGCGATCCCTGTTATGGAAAAGGCGGCAGAGCTGGAACCGGAGTCTGCAAAGATACAGTCGAAGCTTGGCGGAACAAAGCTCACGCTGTTCAGGATCGAGGAAGCTCTGCATCACTACTACAGGGCGCTCGAACTCGGAGCGGCCCCGGACTCTGTCTACTTCGCCTGCGGGATAGCAAGCTATTTTCGGGGAGATTATCTCAGGGCGGCAGAACTTTTCTCAAAGCATCCGGGGGACGACGCAGAGTCACATATATCCGCGATATACTGGAACACTCTGAGCTGCTGCAGGGCGGGAGTCGATCAGGAGCTGCTGCACGACTTCGATCCTGACATGGATGCAGGCCATCACGAGGCGTATAAGAAGACGATGCTCGTGTTTGCAGGATATACTGATCCTTCGGATATATCGTTCGGACAAAGCGAACTTGACGACGCAATCATCCAGTACGGACTATCGGTATATTATGAAAGTGTGGAAGATAATGAACCCGCCGGGCGGATGCTTAGGCTGGCGGCTGATCATGAAGAGGTCTGGCCGTGCATATCGTGCCTGGCTGCATGGAATGATCTGAAAAGGAGATAATGCATGAAGATTATACTGTGCGGTAAGGGCGGCTGTGGCAAGAGCACGGTTGCTGCACTGCTTGCAAGAGCATATGAAAAGGAAGGAAAGAATGTGCTTGTGATCGATTCTGACGAATCAAACTACGGGCTTCACAGACAGCTCGGACTTGATCTGCCGGAAGATTTCACTCATTATTTCGGCGGTAAGAAAGGCGCCGGACAGCTTTTTGATGACAGAGGATATGTCTTTGATAAAAGATGGAATATATCCGACATCCCGGAAGATTTCCTTTCGGGAGACGGCAATCTGCATATGCTGGCCATAGGCAAGATCGCCGAAGCGGAAGAAGGCTGTGCATGTGGCATGGGTTTCACTGCAAAGATGTTCCTTGATAATCTTAATACCGGGGAAAACGATGTAGTGATCACCGATACTGAGGCAGGTGTGGAGCATTTCGGACGGGGGCTTGACAGCTTTGCCGATGTGATCCTGATGATAATCGATCCTTCATATGAATCGATCCGTCTGTCGGAGAAGGTCTGCGATATGGGCAGGTCCATTGACAAGCCTGTATACCTTGTGATCAACAAGGCGGATGATAGTCAGACTGAAATGATAAAAGAGTCGATACGTGACAGGGATGCTGTCATTGCCGCGATCCCTGCGGATCCTGATATCCTGATGGCAGGCCTGAAGGGAGATGCCCTGAAGTGCGAACTGCCGCAAATAAAGGAAATAAAGAATAAACTGAAATAACAACAAGTAATTGGGTACAATGCTGGGTACAAACGTGGACGGCGCTTTAACCTCCTTGGTTTTCAACGTTTGTACGATTCTGACTTCTTCGAGTCCCATGTCCTCCGCCATAGAAAGCCCGAGATTTCAATGATTTCGGGCTTTTTTCGTGGATTTTTCTGTTACAGATGGGATCTGAACTGTTACATTTTTAAGATTTGCCCTGAAAAGTCCCATGGGCATTCGAGAATAGAACTAAGAAGACAGTGCATTCTGGATCATATTCTTTCTCTCTGCATCGGTATTTCTGTCAAAGCAGTAGCAGCTGAGAGTAGTCCTTTCATCGTTGTGACCGACCATTTCTCTGACGGTATTGATATTGACCCCTCCGTCTATCAGTGAGGATACGAATGTTTTTCTGGACTTATGCGAGCTCCTGTTGGTGATATCAAGCTTACTGCAGTAGCTCGGATAAAGATCCTTGAGAGCATCATATGAAGCAGGCTGGTCCTTGAGCGAGAAGATATATTCATTATCGATTCCAAGCTCTTGTTTCCTGTCGTTGACAGCCTCGATTATCTCCATTGCCTTGTCGGTAAGAACCACACTTCTCTCGCCAAAGGTGCCTTTGGTATCATCAATGACTTCTTTTGTAGCTGCCCTGTACATTCTCCTGACGAGAAATTTATCTCCTTCAATATCTTCATACTTTAAAGCACAGACTTCACCGATACGCAGTCCTGTCTGAAACTGGAACAGCATAGCGAGAGGAATAAGCTGATTGACAGGGTGCTTGATTTTCTCAAAATCTTCCCAGGCAAGAGCCTCCATAGCAGCCTGTTCATCGCGACTGAACACCTGAGTTTCACTTGACTGCTTCTTTTCTTTCCTGAATACTCTGCTATCGACTTTGAACTGCGAGAACGGATTGAAAGGAATGAGATTGAGCTCAACTGCATAATCAAGGACCTGTCTTGCTATTATAGTGTGGTTGTAATACTGTTTTTTGGTATATTCATTATCCTTGATAAGCTTGTGTGCCCAGGTATCGAGGGTAAGTTTATCAAGTTTGGAAATAGGTATTCTGATGATCTCATCATTAAGATAATGATTGTTCCACACGCTGTCTATCCTGATGATATATGTCTTAGCGTTAGTATGAAGTGCTTTGTATTCCTTCCATCTAGGATACAGAGATTCAATTGTATGTTCCCTGAATACGTCCTCCTTTGAAATACCTGTGTAGAAACAATAGACTTCAAGCTTCAAATCATCAAGGGACTTCTTGGCTATCAGGCGGCGCTTTTTTCCTTCGTATACTGAAGTGCGCCATCTGCCGTCCGGTCCCTGAGTGATCGGACTTGTATGAGTAGTCTCAATGAGCTTATCAATTTGAGTTTTTATCATTTCGTTTCTCACTCTACTCAAGTCAATAGTACCATTGGCAGAGAGGAACGACAACATTTCCTGCGGACTGAAAGATGCCGAAGAAGGCATCATATGCTGCAAAACACTTATTTCCGCCATGCTCCGGCATCCTCCTTTCTGAATATTTTTTTAGTGCTGCTTGATGCGGGGCTGTGTAGCAGCGCACTTTAATAATGCCTTTTAAGCGCAAAATCACCGGCCAACACTACGGTTTTTGCTATCTCTTTTTTTGTGATCGGTGAATATTACCCTGACAATAACTTAGTTCTATTTTGATGTCGTTGCGGACTTTTTCACTGCGGTCAAGCGTGAATTCAGCAGTCCTGATGCTCTTGCGAATCTCAGAGATCTCACCTGTGAGACGAGTTCTTTCCGCTTTCAGCTCACTTATCCTTTCAGGTATTTTCTCGCGCCTGAGGCGGTTTATCACCTTGTTTCGGCACCCAATCAGCTCACTTTTCTTATGGTCAGAAGTCTCGATATATCTCTGAATGTCTTCAGTCGAGCGGATGTGCTCGCGTGCCATGAGCCTTACGGATTCAGAATATTTATCGCACCATCTGCAGGCCTCGCGCATTTCAGGCGAAAGCGGTCGGTGCTTTTTCTCCGGGCGATAACCGAGAAGATACAGGTAGTGAAGATACAGACCATATATGCCGCTGATCTTCTTCATTGAGCTTCTAGTTCCTTTGACACGTACACTATGTTTCTTAGGAAATCTATATAGTGTCTGGAACTCTGCGCGATTCCGCAGCACCACATCGGTATCATTTTCCCAGATTCTTTCGGCGATTCTGTTGAACTCATATTCACTTCCTAGGTGGTACATCCTGACAGCTTTTTTCGAATCGAACGAGCGGATCGTAGGATATTTTCTGCTCGAACTGTAATCTATAATGTAGCCTTGCTGCTTCATAATGCGTAGAAAAGACCTAGTATCTATGCTGAGCGAGATGGCTTTATCTATCGCTTCGCGCATCAGATTGTACTTAGTGGGCTCACCATTCTTCTCGGCAAAATGCAGCTGGCGGGGCGTTTTACCCTTCGGTTTTTCAATAACTGACAGTCCATTCTCGATGCAGATCTCATCAGATAATCTGCGGAATCTGGCGTAAGCT
>JBGULF010000119.1:0-25462 GCA_045115935.1 Anaerovoracaceae bacterium | reverse complement strand
CATGGATGTATGCCCGATCGCTACAAAGATCGAAGGCAAGCTGGGCGAAGGTGTCACAAAGGTAGCTGACGGCGTCGTATTCATGCTTACAGGTGTTGATGAAGACGGCACACAGGTACATGAGTTCGGTTCGTCCGAGGGTATGCTTGATGAAAAGATGTACTTCGGTCACCCTGGATGTGCTGATGACAATGACATCATCATCAGATGCCATGCAGTAATCGAGAGACTCAAGGGAATGTCCCGTTCAGGTCCTCTTGCAGCTCACAAGTGCCAGGATGTCATCGTTCAGGCAGTCAGAGACGAGCTCAAGAAGTATGACGGTGAAGTAGTCCGTGAGGAGATCTGCGAGGACGTTAGAAGAAAAGGAAATCCAAGAGTAGTTCTCGTTAAGGAGATCATGGGACAGGGCGCAATGCACGATAACGTGATCTGCCCGAATGAACCATGCGGAATCCCTGGCGGCCAGATGAATGTAGACTGCGGAAACGTTCCTATCATGCTGACACCTAACCAGGTAAGAGACGGATCTATCCACGCTCTGACATGCATCGGACCTGCTACAAAGGAAATGACCAGACACTACATCCGTGAGCCGCTGGTCGAAGGACTTGCAGCAGATGATGAGCTCGATCTGATCGGCGTAGTATTTGTTGGTTCACCACAGGTAAACGACGAGAAACTCTGGGTATCTGAGAGACTCGGATCGCTCCTCGAGGCACTCGACATCGACGGATGCATCATCACAACTGAGGGCTTCGGAAACAACCACATCGACTTCATCCAGCACATTGGACAGGCCGGTGAGAGAGGCATTCCTGTAGTAGGAGTATCCTTCTGCGCTTACCAGGGACAGCTGGTAGTAGGAAACAAGTACGCAGATGCTATGGTAGAAGAGAACATGGACGAAGGCGGATTCGAGGACGATATCGCCGGAACATCCTGCGTAACCAAGGAAGTTGCAGCACGTGCTATCCAGATGCTCAAGAACAAGATGGCAGGCGTTGCTGTAAATCCTGCTCCTAAGAAGTGGAACAACGATGTAATCAATGCTAACAACAAACTGCTCGGACTCCCTGAGACAGTTCTGGTTAAGAGCGGAACAATGCACTAATATGATGGTCGATTATCTGATTAACCCGGTGAAAATGGGTGGCCTCGTCAAAGAAGTGTATGACGATGGCAAAATGGTCAAAATATATCTTCATGGAAGACTTGGCGTCATCAAGGTCCCTCGCGGTATTATCCGCCAGGACACCGTACTTGAGCCGGGCCATGAGCTGGAATTCTATTTCAGCTACATTCAGATAGTAAGTGACCCATATGATTACTCCAGCAATGAAATGGATCCTGCGGAAGAGATCTTCCCGTCTCTCCTCGGAGGCAAGGTCATTGATGTCAATGATACTGCAGTTACAGTCAGGGTGATGGATGACCTTGGCGAGATAACTGTTCCGAGAAGATGGATCATCACTGACAAAAAACTTGAAGAAGGTGATGAAGCGGAATTCTATTTCAGCTGCATGGATGTTACAGGCAAAAGAGATTTGCCGGCAATGTTTATCTAAAACATAGGAGGAAATATTAATGAAGCTTACAACAGTAGAAGGAATGACTTCGGAGATTTTCGTACCAGTGACTCCGGATCCTGTTTTTACAGAACTTAAGAAGCCTCTCAGCGAATGCAAGGTTGCATTTATTACAGCAGGAGGTATCCATAATAAGAAGCAGACTCCGTTCAATACATCCGGAGACTTCTCTTACAGGACTATTCCGTTCGACACACCGAGCAGCGAACTGATGGTAACTCACGGCGGTTTCGATAACTCCGATATCAACAAGGACGTTAACGCCATGTTCCCAATTGACAGACTGCATGAGCTCGTAGCAGAAGGATTCATCGGATCCCTTCCGGAAGAGACTTATACATTTATGGGCGGCGGCGGAAACGTAGAGAAGTTCCGCGGAGAGACCGGCCCTGAGATCGCTAAGAAGCTCAAAGCACAGGGCGTAGATATCGTTCTTTGCACAGGCGGATGCGGAACATGCCACAGATCTGCAACTATCGTAACAAGAGCATGCGAGGCTGAGGGAATGAGCTGCTGCGTTATCGCTGCACTCCCACCGATCGCCCGTCAGCAGGGTGCTCCTAGAATCACCGCTCCTCATGTTCCTATCGGATCGAACGCAGGTGAGCCAAACAACAAGGAAATGCAGACTGCTATCCTCAAAGAATCCCTCGAATGGGTAAGAGACTGCCCTCAGTTCAACGGACTCAAGGTGCTGCCTTACGAGTACAGACATAACGTTTAGTTTCAAAAGCACTATTTTCTTATTAATAGCGAAGACATGTGATTACACTTGGTCTAATTCCAGTTCATTGACATATCGATCTTCCAAAAGTAATAGCATGCTCTTCAAAAAAGGGGCTGTCGCTGACAGCTCCTTTTTTTACTGGGTACAATCCCGGGTACAAACGTGGACGGCGCTTTTCCTCCTTGAAAAATCAACGTTTGTACGCTTCTGACTTCTTCGAGTCCCATGTCCTCCGCCATTGAAAGCCTTGAAATTTCAACGATTTCAAGGCTTTTCTCTTGCGAAGAAATTGGTTGCATTTGGTGACAGTTTATACGGAAAGGGCGTTGTCTATTATTTCAAGACGATCTGCTTTTTCGCTTCTGTCGAAACAATAACTGTTATAAGTGGTTCTCTCGTCGTTATGGCCTACGATTTCGCGAATGGTATTGATGTTTACACCAGCATCGATAAGAGTCGAAATAAAGGTCTTTCTAGCCTTGTGAGAACTCTTAGGGTCAAATCCAAGCTTTTTGCATGCCTTATAGAATGACTTTCTGAGTTCCCCATAAGGAACGGGTTCATCTGTCATAGAGAAGATGTATCCGCTGTCACTCACGCCTTCATCCTGCTGGCGCGTACGAGCCTCTTCTATAAGCTCTTTAGCCATACTGGTCAGGGGAATGACTCGATCACCGAAAAAGCCTTTAGTTCGATCTGCAATTTCGCCGTTATAGTCAAGATACATACGCTGTACAAGAATCTCATCCCCGAGTATATCCTCATAACGCACCACACAAGCCTCAGATATCCTCATTCCAGTCTGGAACATGAACATCATGGCTAATGGCAGGAGCTGATGCTTATAGTGCTTTCTAGAATAGAAATCATCCCAGGCGTTATCATACAGTGCTTCAAGTTCATTCTTGCTGTATACCTGAGTGTTGCTTGACTTCTTGTGGACTCTGCGGAACATTCTAGCAGCGTCAATCTTGACTCTGCTGAATGGATTCATGTCAATTATCTCGAGGTCGACGGCATATTCGAGCGTCTGTCTCATGATCATCGTAGTATTGTAGTACTGCTTCCTGGTCATGTTATTGTCGAGAATCAGCCTGTGAGCCCATTCATCGAGCTCGACCTTAGTAAGCTCTCTGATCGGTCTTTTGATAATCGACGTGCCCTTATAATGCTTTTCCCATTCTGTTTGAATGCGATAGATATAGGAATCAGCAGTCGTATGAAGGCTCTTGAATTCGAGCCATTGCGGGTAGAGCTTCTCTAACGTAATAACTGATTGCCTTAAACCATCCTCCTGCCCTTCATAGTAGTTGATGATAGCATCATGCAATTTGTCCAAAGATGATTTAGCGATTTGCCTCCGACCATCTTTCTTTTCGCTATCCGGAAGCCATGATCTCCAGCGTCCGTCTTTGGTCTGAAATATAGCATATGGGTGGTTGTCGATAATATGTTTACGCTTAGCATTTCTCATGTCATTAACCACACCATCCAAAGAGAGGTTATCACGCTCAAGTAAATAACGCAATAATTCATTGCTGGTAGTCATAGATAGAGAGTTGTTGAAGCTATCTTCTGTCGACATCGTGAATATGTAAAACTTCCTTCTCTTAGGTCTGGTATGGTATAACTTTTTAAAACCTATATTAGATTTGATATAAGCATTATCAGAATAATGCCGGATAGTTATATCAGATCTGATATAAGCCCTAAAAACTACGGAGAGCATCTTATATCAATTTTGATATAAGATGCTCTTTAAACTTGTAACAGTTTTGATATAGCCAATTATTCAATTGGAACCCGCTTACGCAAAAGGGAATCCGTCATAACGCTTGCTGGAAGGGTGAAGCGGTTCGTGCCCCATAACTGCCACCTTGAGGAAAACCTGTACAGACTTTTTGTTCTTGTGGAGCGTCCACAAATAACGCAGTCAATAAAACCATGAAGTATCAGACTGTCCATGTCCTTGTAAAAGGAATTCTGATTAGAATACAGTTCGTATGAACCGTCTATGCCTTTCAACCATTTTGATCTGTTAAAGGTAAACACTGACTGATCTATACGATATTCCTCCTCAAAAGAATCCAAATCATGCCGGCTTTTACCATAGTATTCGTTCTTGCAGGCACCATAAAGAACCTTCTGCGTTGGGCTCAAATCCTTCCAAGCAGGATGTTTCTGCATGCTGCTGTAGATATTTGCAGAAGTATCTCCATGGCCCTTAGAGGATTCAAATGGTTTTGGAATGTATGGTTGTTTTCTAGGCATTTTCTATATCTATCGGCAAATGTATAATGCCATTTACTTAGGTTCCTTTTTTATTCCAGAGTAATAAAGCCGCTACGTCATCCGAAATCTTCAGGCTTTCCCCCTCATCAATGAAGAGATGCGAGCACGATTGTAAGCCGCTTATTGAGAGTTCAAGCGCTATTTCGCATATATGATTTCCTTGATTTTTTCCCAGTTCTCAGTCTGAAGATCGGCTATTTCTTTCGCATGCTTAGCACGCTCTTCAGCAAGAGTCTGAGTAAGCTCTGCACACTTCGTCCTGCTCGCTTGTAATTCTTCGCTATCAGCAGTTACCTGTTTCAATTCCTTTTTCATCTTCTCCAGTTCATTCCTGGCATTGGAGAGTTCTGATTTGATTGTTTCACACTCTGCAAGCAAGTCGTTTTTTTCTTCCTCGAGACGGCTGTTAGTGTGTGCAAGGGTTTCCATTCCCTTAAGTTCCTCCTTAACTTTTGATGCCGCAGCCTCATAAGCATAAAGCGAATTATCAAGGGATTCTTTATAAGCCGAGGTGATTTTTCCGATGAACAGCATAAAGGCATCAATCGATTTTGCCTGTTCCGGGAGAGTCTGTTTGGCCCTGTCGATCTGAAGAAGTTCTGCACCATACTTCAGTGCGGCTGTTTTAGAGATTCCGTTGTTTTTGCAATACTCTTCCAGTTCCTCGAAGTCTTCTTTCGAAAAAGTAACGTTTACCTGCTTATCATCTTCTTTTCTGCCCATGTTTTCCTCCTCAATAAGTAGTACTCAGTAGTACGTCCTATATAGCACTTTTATTCTGCGATTTTATTTAAGTTTTTCTATTCCATTTCATCGCTGTTCTGTACCGTTACATACTGCACCGCCTCAATATCCTGCTTAAGCTGCCCTTTATCGTAGTTGAGTAGCTTAGCCAGCACATCAAGCTTGTAATCGTCGACTTGTCTGTACATGGCCCACAGTAATCTTTCTGATCCGTGCTTTTTTTCCTGCATTGTGATAACTCCTTTCTACAGTAATGCTATATTTGAAGGCTTCTGCCTTCCTCCAGAGTGTCGTCGAGGTTTCTGACACCTGAAGCGAGATCCTTCTGCCAGGACTCCGCTTCAAAGCGCGTGTCGAACCCGCCTCTGACTGTTTCGTAGCCGTCGTCGGTACGCTGCACAACGCGAAACTTGCCTTCCTCCTCATTATCAGGGATCGTTCTCAAGGACTTAGGATCAATCTCGGAGACTTCCTCCTTCATGCTGTCGTAGACATCGGCAAACTCCTTCGACGGATATTCGCTGATGGTATGATCCTCGGATTCATACCCGAAGAAGCCCATGATCCGCTGACCGGCGCTTTCGGCGAAGTCGTGAAATTTGTCTTTCCATTCATCGACCTTATCCCGCAGATCTTCGACGCGATCCTTCCAAACGTCGATCTCGTCGCGTAGGCTGTCGATTAGTCTGTCCTTCAGGGACAATTCCGCTTTAAGCTCGGCGTTCTCTGTCAGAACCGACTCGTACGACTCAAGATTCGGCGCATCTGTGAGCTCGATCACCTTCTCCTTGTATGCGTTGGCCTGCATGTCGTAGTTCTCCTTCGCCTCGACGGCCTGCCTGGTGCTCTCTTCGAGAGCGGACTTCTCGTCCTGAAGATCTCCTATCTTCTCCCAGGCAGTATTGATCTGCTCGCTGGCTTCATTGACGGCTTCAATAAACTTACGCTGCTGATCTTCGAGCGTCTTTTCTCTTTCCCCGACAGACAATTCCTTCTCTTCCGCGTCGGACATTTTCTGCTCCGCAAGTTGCATCTTCTCGTCGATTTTCTTCTCGCGGTATTCTGACTCAGTCAGGTGCTGCTGTCTAGAATCAGGAGTGTAAGGATCCATCTTCTCAATCATGTCAGATGGGTGCTGTTCGTTCCATTCATCGATCCATCTGAAGGTGTAGTCCTGACTGTCCTTCTGCAGGTCGCGGAGAAACTCCCTGTCGAGAATGTTCTTGGCCTGCAGCTTGTCATCCTTTATCGGGATCCATGCGTATGTCGCGTGAGGCGTACTCTCATCGAGGTGGACTGCGACTGTCTTCAGGGCATCCTCGTCCACGCCGGCTCTCTCGTGCAGATAGTCTCCGAGCCATTCCGCCTTGTCCTGAAAATACTCCCTGCAGGTATCAGGACTCCATGACTCCGGAACCGACTCGACAGTGCTGCAGAGAACAACGGCGTCCTTCCTGACGGCGCGGCCGGTTGTTTCCTTTGTGCGGTCCTGCGCTTCCTTGATCTGACCGAACCAGTCTTTCCCGCCGGGAGCCATTTCAATATAGACGTTGTCTTCGGTCCGCGCCGGGTCGACCTTGTTGCGATACTCCGTATCTTTGGAATATTCACGGAACTGCTCACGCTTGATCCCGCCGACGTCGGACATTTTGTATTTTTCATTATGAATGTTGTACTGCATGATATCCTCCTTGCGTCGCGCGGTAGTGCACATCGAAGCTGCAACCTGCCGGCGCGCGGGCTTCAAATCCGGGGAGCGCGAGCGACCGTGAAGTATAGCCCACTATACTTCACTTCGTGAATCGTGGGCTCTCCGAGGGCTCGCTCCGCGAGGGGCTCCTGTGCGGAGGGCACTTCCTTAAGGCAAGGAAGCGAGCCTCCGGGGAATGCTCGGCATCCCCCGGTGAAGCCTGTGCGCGCCGCACCGGCTTCAGGACTGCTGTTCCGAAAACCCGCTGTGCAGATCTTCGGAAGGCGCAGTCTCGCGCAGAAGCTTTCTCTGATAGAAAGCTATCTGCTCGTCGCTGGTGATGCAGCCGTACAGAACATCCGCGTCGATGCCGATGCGGTCTGCAGCTTCCTGCAGTCTGTCCGGATGTCCCCAGCGTTCCAGAAGTTCGTCCCTGCGCGAGTCGGCTTCTTTGAAGAATTCCTCCTCAGATCTCTGGACTCGCTTCTGTTTCGCCTGTAAGGCGTGGAGCATGTCGAGCTCTTTCTGTGTCATCTTTTCAGTTGCCATCAGAATAGTCTCCTCTATAAGAATTTATCGTAGCGGACTCCTGACGAGTCAGACCTGTCGAACAGCCTGTTGAGGCTTTCCCGAGTCTGATCGTATCTGCCATGTCTGACATTGCCTGCCTGCAGTCTGTCGGACATAAACTTAAACTCATCGATGGTGTAGAACGGTGCCTTTTTGACAAGGAACCAGTCACCCTTTACGAACACAAGAACCTCATTATTCTTCTCCAGGTTCTTGATGTCGGACACGTCCATGACTGGACGGTATTCCTCTGATACGTTCTGTCCTGAGAACCCGGCAATGTATCCCTCCTGATGAGTGGAGACTTTCGTCTCGCGGTACATACCTGTCCATGACGAGAGATCCTTGGCCGTCCTCGTATCGTTGCAGGAGAACACTATTGTTGTCTTGCAGCAGTCCATGATGCTGCGAGCCTGACGGTCGCCGTAAAGATCCTCGAGCTGACTGTAGCTCTGTGCCACGACGGACAACTGGATCTTCTTCGAACGACCTCTGCTGGCGACATCGAGAAGGGAAGGGACGTAGATCGTTCCGCCCTCATCGACAAGGCACCACACGGGACGCTGTCCCTGCAAATCCTCTTCCGGGACCGACATCAGATGCTTCAGACAAAGTTCCATGATCATGCCAAAGACCGTGCGGTACTGTGCGAGAAGATGGTCAGGTATGGCCAAATAGATGCTCTTACCGGCCGCCAAATCGTACGGAGTGACCTTCTCGACGCTGTCCGAGAAGCAGTGCTGCACGGTGTCCACATCGAAGATGTCCAGATCCTTTTCAAGGGTATCCTTGATGCTGGCGAACTCGTCGCTGTCGTTGCCGTCGAAGGACTTGATCTTGTGCAGGATCTTGGGATGCGTCTGCATGTCTGGATCCGACACGATCTCGGCGATCAAGTTGTCGACGGAGCTGTCCATGACCTTGATGACGGACTCCGTGAAGCTGTAGCCTTTACGGAATCCGAACATCAAGCATCCAGACAAGATCTTCTGGGCATTGCCTGAGAAGTGTGAGTTGTCTCCGCTGAGATCCGGAATAAGGGCGCGGGCGATTACCTCCGCACGTTCCTTGATCTCGTCGTCCGAGCTGTGTTGAGACAGGCCATACCAGATGTCGAACCCGCAGGAGTCATAGGATGTCGGGTTGATGATCTTTATGTCCGGACGGCTCTCGTCGACGCTTTTTTTACTGAGTTCAGGCTTGGCGTCTATAGCGATGACCGAACGCAGTCTGTTGTACTGGTTAGCATAGTTGTAGTTAAAGATAAGGGCGTTGAGTATCGTGGTACTCTTGTTGCTGCCCGGAGAGCCCAGAATGAGCTGATGCTCAGGGCTGTCAAAGAACGGCAGCCTTACATATCTCTTGTATGGCCCGAAGCCGTCTCGTCCGACTGTAAAACCGTCTGGGTTCGTCGACAGATACTTGTACGGTACCGGATGATACTGGGCTTTCCTCTTATCCACGGAGTTATCTATGACGTTCTTTTTCAGCGGATTGAAGTTGTCCTCCTTGTCGAAGACCTTACGCTTGACGTTGACGAGGAAGATCAGAAGCATCACGGCGACGACTATCAGAAGCATCACGATGTAGTCTGTACTGACGAGGCGAGCCTGATAGCCGGAGCCGTACCGGGCAAAAGCCTTAATGGCGAGAATGAGGCGACTGTATCCGAATGCGAGCATGCCGCCCAGAGGCAGCGATATCGGGATCCCTGAGAAAAACAGTTTGTCGAATCTACGCATAATAAAACCCCTTTCGCATTTGTTTTGTGAAATAACTTAATGCCAAAAGGGCCCGCATCTGGTAGAATAAAAGATACAGAACCCCTTTGGTTTCTGTGGTTTTAGCATCCGTTGTTCTAATTGGCGTTGGTATGCGGATGCTATTTTGTTTTGTCCTTGTGAAATTCCGCAATGGCGTCGGCTAGTTCAGTCGCCGCCTTCAGCCTTGCCTCGTCGTTGCTGTGCTTACCTACGAAGGCGATGGCGTCACCTGTCCAGAAGAAGAGCGTGTACGGGAGGATACCGTCCGCTTTACGAAGTTTTTTCCCGAGAATAGGAGCTAACTGAGCTCTGGTCTGCTTAATTGTGGATGGATCAAACTTCTGCCCTGTGAAGAACTTGCCCTGCCCGGTAACAGCCTGTAACGGCATCGGCAGTATGCTGAAGTCTGCCAGCTTTGGATCGTTCACGAGGTGCGCTCCTCTGACATCTCCGATAGCGGCGCGGAGAACATCCATGGTACCAGGGATACCCATATCAAGCAGGTAGATGTTTGCCTCAGGGACGTCCACTCCTTCGAACGGGGAGTAGATATCATCGAACGCCATTGTGCCGTCACCCTGTTCTTCAAGCTGGCTTTTGATGGCTTCGTGGGAGAACTGCCTCATTCTCATTTCCGCATCATGCATGAGACCTGCTTCATCAACGTAGATCAGGTCTTTCTGCGTAATATAGCCTTCATAGGTAATATGAGGATAAGCCCCGTTGAACGGTGATGCGCTCTCAGGAGTGAGAACAATCTCCTCTCTGGTGGAATCGGACATTTTACACACGTAGAAGACGTTGTCTCTGACGTGCAGATCGTACTTGAGCAGAATATCTCCACGCTTGGATATGTCGGCCAGAATGATATGGTAACCGTCACCAAGCAGGGACATGATCTGCGGTTCTGTCGGCTGAGTCAGTACGCGCATCTCGCCGACTGCATCTTTCAGGTTCATGTAAACCTCCTTTACTTAGACGTATAGTCATGCAATAACTTATCAAGGGTAGGGCGGCTCACGCCGAGTTTCTCGGCGAATTCGCCCTTGCCGATTTCGCGGTACATGTACTGATCGTACAATTCCCGGAAGTTAGGAAAGTCGTCAACGCTGTAAGCCTGACGGCCTTTATACTTGCCTTCGGCAGCCGCCCGGGCAATGCCTGCCTGGCGCTTTCTGCGACGAGAGGCGGAAGCATTGCGCCGGAAGAGCAACATGGTTCCGAGTTCGTTCAAGAGTCTCCGACCGCGTTCGCTGTGAGAGTCGAACTCTTCCATGAGGGCGATTACACGGACACCTTTTTTGTCCAGTTCCGATACAGTCTGAAGAGCGCTGATGAAATCCAGTGAAATGTTTGTCAGTGTTGATGTGACCAGCACATCTTCAGCGACAAGCGTATCCATCATCTGCTGCTCGACGACTGATACGGCCTTACTCGAATACGAACGTCCTTCGGGAGTAGAGTAATCAGTCTCCGGGATAGTGAATACTGCGTCGTAGCGGTAGTCCGGCATGAGCCACTGAGGCACGAGGTTCTCGAGGTACTGCGCCAGATTGCTGTTTAGATTGTTTAAAGCATATACGCTCATAGTTAAATCCCTCCTATTATCAGTATACAGTTTTTGAAGCCGATGTCAACAATAAATACCTATATAAAATTTACGCTATTATAATTATTTATACCCATTGCTTTTTGACTTGTTAATATTCAATGAAAAACACCGCTTTACATTATTGTAAGCGGTGTTTATATAATCTGGACTCGACAAGAGGGGAGTTCAGAGAGTTTTCATTTTTCTTGATAATGTGCTTCTGCTAATGCCGAGCTTCTTACATATATAAGCTTGTTTAATCTCTCCTCGCTGCCACCGATCAACCAGTGCCTCAAATTCAGTCTGATCGATTTCTTTTGGTTTCCGGCCCTTATACTTTCCTTGGCTTTTTGCGATTGCAATTCCTTCAGACTGCCTTTGCCTAATGTTCTCTCGCTCAAGCTCGGACAAAGCAGCAAAGATGGTAAGCATAAACTTACCTTGAGGCGTGGTGGTGTCAATAGATTCTTTGAGCGATATGAAGGCAACGCCCTTTTCCTTAAATATGTCAACAATATCGAGTAAATCACGGGTTGAACGTGCTAACCGGCTGATGGATTCGACTATTACCGTATCTCCTTCTCTTATGTAGCTTAACATCTCATCAAGCTGGGGCCTGTGCCTGTTCTTACCTGATATCTTATCAGCATACAATCTCTGGCATCCGCTTTCTCTAAGAGCTTCTTCTTGACGGGCGGGATTCTGTTCTTCGGTGCTTACTCTGATATAGCCAATTAGTTCACCCATGTGAGGGCCTCCTTGTTTCATTTAAGTTATTATTTATTATAACACAAAAATGTGTCATATGCTAGCATGCATATGACACATAATTATTCAGTATCAATAGGGTATACTTATTTAATACATCATTGGAAAACTCTTAACAGCTTACTTGCTTCTGAATCCACTTTTGTCTTTGGATAAAGTACCATCCATATATTTAATACCTTTCTTTTCAAAGCATTCATAAGCGTCTGCAGCTTTAATGATTACCGTTCGTGTCTCGGGATCTTTCATATCCAAATACATGGACTGTCCCTTGTAATCAGACACAAACCAATAACGATGATAGATATCACCATAATCCTCAACGTAAGCAGCAATCCCCTTAAGCTTAGGCATAGTATCTGCGAGATAGATACCATGTGGATCGATGATCGAAGGCATCTCGCGATCACCCACTCGTTCGAAGAAAATGAAATCGGGATAAAGAACACGTCTATCGTCCCCTATACGATAAGGAATGCGAAGCGAATTGCCCTTGGTCTTACCAACGGGGTTGCGATACCAGCAAATCACCTTCGGATTCTTCAGCTCATGCATCACGAGAGCATCCTCCGAATCGTATAAATTGAAGTACGCCATATGTGTCGCAGGGTCATTAATCACATGCTTCGGATATGCCTTGCCGCCTGCGTCTTGCTTATCTGCTACAGGCTTATCAAGGAAAACTGTATGCGCAATACCATGACGATTCAAACTGGATGAGAACGCAGTCCGCACCTTAGAAGCAGACTTTGCAATAACTGGAGTGTACGTGTCCTCTAGTTTCTCAAGCTTCGCCTTTGCTCCATTGATAACAGCTTCAACGATTTCAGGGACTGCTGCCGCTGCTGCAATCTCGACATTGATGTCGAGCGGATCTTTCCCTTTACTGATTTCCTGACGGAAAAATTCATTTGTGACAGTCGAAGAAAACGTAACATCGGCCCTGCGTCTAGCATTGTTGATGGCATACGCATCAGCATCATCATCATAAGTACTGGTCTTAACAGATGTTGCGTCAAGATACTTAAGCTCCATCTTTGTTGATTTGGCATGGAGGACTGTGTCCATCGCAGCTTTAAACTTATCGCCATAGGTTACTATTGCATCGTTGAGAGCTCGGAGCATGGCTTCGATAGACTTATCGAGCTCACCAGGCTCATCATCCTCTTCGTCCACATCTGGGGTCACGACTTTTGGCTTAACCTCACTCTTCAGTTCAGGCTCTTTCGGAGTTTCCGCAGTGGATTTCTCAACAACCTCTGCAGACATTTCCTCGTAGACAGGCTCCTCAGTCTGTACTTTTTGTGGCTCTGTCTTATCTTCTTCGGTCAGTTCTTCCTTGTGCTCATCGAGCATCTTGGCATAAGAGAGCGTACCATCGATATAGTCGACAGTCGAATGCGGCTGCTGGCGAGAGGCGATACCGGTGAACACATCGTCAATTCCAAAAGACACGTCCCATTCGACATCGACAGGTTTTGTGACAATCTCACGTCCAGATTCACGAGAAACACCGCTGAAATCATCGCTGCCTTCTTCGGTCAGATACTTCACGACTTTATCGAGGGTCCTAGGATCGAAGAACGGCAGATAACAGCTGACGGAATTCAAAATATCAATATCGACGCTCTGTGCCAGCGGAGTACGGACCATACGTCCTATCAGCTGTGCGATGTATGTATCATCGCTGTGCGGCCGCATAGAGAAGATGACTTCTGCCCTCGGGCAGTCCCATCCTGTACTGATAGCTTCTTTCGCGAACAGGATGCGAATATCGTGATTACGTTGCACATCCTGCGGCTCCACATACGGCACCTCATACGGGTCAAGATGCATGTCCGCAATTCCGCTCATAACATGAGCAAACGCCGTCGAACGACTAAACTCAGGAATCTTATCGCCCAGTTTCTCATGGATATCAACGCAAATCTCCCGGATCTCTTCGGGCTTAATCTTATCCTTGACCTGTACGACCATGAGCGGATGGACCATCGGCTCATCATTGCTCAGGCAATATGCGGTCCACACTTTCGTTGACTGAACGAGATTCTTGCACGCTTCGTTCAGATAGATGTTGTACACGGCAGCGCCTTCCGTCGGCGCTTGTAGCACAATCTTATCTTTGAGCAGACCGCTCGCCTGTACGTCGGCCGGGCTGACCTTCACAATGGGATACGATACGCGCTCGCCGCGGTCGGCCATAGCTGTCACGAATCTCTTCGGCGTTGCGGATATTCCTACGACAACAGGCATCGGTCTCTTACCATCTTCACCATCAATGATCTTGCTCGTAATGGTCTCGCCAGTCTTGTCTGTCCTTGCCGCACTGCCTAGGCCCTTATGGGCTTCATCATAGAGCATATACAGGTGAATCGACGGGTCGTTGACCGTCCTACGGAGCAAATCCCAGAACGTTGGGATCTCGCCGCCCTTTGTGAGAAGGCCTGCGCTCGACAGCTTTTGCCTGTTCAAGAAATAAATATGCCCCGGTTCAAGCACATTATGGTCACCAGTGAAAGTGTTCTCAATCGTCTCTATGAGAGACTTATCCAAATCCGTCGCCTCACGGAACTTGTAGATAGTCTGTTCGTTCAACGCTGGGCTGTCAGACACCCACAGGACAGTCGCAAATGGGTCGCGCTCGATGCCCCACTCAGGATTGCCGTTAAACAGCGCTTCGACTGCCGCAGCCACCATTATCGTCTTCCCGGAACCGGTTGGAGCGGCTAGACAACATGAGGCAGGATTCTTGTCCCTGTAATAACTGTTACAGGAGCTAATCATCTTATCGAGGAGCGACCGAGTCGCTTCTACCTGAAACTCTTTGAGTTCAAACTTCATATCATCAACCTCCTAACCAATCGCGTTAATCTCGAAAGAACGCAGGTAGCTCTCATACAGTTGCATAACTCTTCTTCCCGGAAGCTCAGCACACAGACTGCGATAACTCTCGGCTATGTCTGTGACGACAAACACCACGCTGACTTCAGGCATGTTAATAACCACATCGACAAACTTCTTCGTATAACGCGGATCAAAAAGAACTGCATATGTCTCTCCAATGACATATCCCTTATGCCGACTCAGAATCTCGCCCTTGCATCCGCCGCACATCCACAGGATAGGTGCAATGCTATCAAAGGCTAGATCTGCACCTACAACGGCGGGCTCAAGATATTCAAGGTCGAAAAAGATCGCATTCTCTTTAAAGCCGTCAGATATTGGAAATTGATCAGGTATTACATCATTAGGAACTTTCACTTTTTCATATATTTTCTTTTTTGACTGTTTTCCGGTCTTCTTGTCTATAACGACATCCGCTTCATCGGATACAAATATTTCTTTTTCAATGCCGTAATTACCTTCAATCGGGTTACCGAAGATATCGATCCCCGTAATAGCTGATATAATTCTAGGCCTTGTCACATACGAACATATCCCTTTGGCTTCCCATTCGTCATCTCCTTGCCTTAATCCCTTCTTTGTAAACACCTTAACTTCTTGAGCTGATACCTCATTGTTAGTAACGCTAATACAACGACGATTTCCTCCGTCTTGATGATTCAAGCGCATAGTTGCATGAGCCGTCGTACCCGAGCCGGCAAAAAAATCGACAATTAGCGCGTTTGGTTTATTCGCGACAACAAACCGCAAACAATCTTCAACTGCATAAAGCGACTTAGGGAAATCGAATCTCTTTTCTCCAAGGAATTTTTGTAATAAACGTGACCCATATTGCGTTGAATCATGAGAGATTATGCGCCACTGTGTAGTGGGCATGGACAGATTTATTAAATCGTCAGCTTCTGATGTGATTACCGAGCCATCAACATCATGACCGATTATTTCATAAGTTCCATTCTCAATCTTAGCCCGTTCACCCGGCTTAAGATAATAAACAGTGGCAGATGCCCCTTGTGCTTTACCAAGCTTAACAAAACCTTGCTTCCAAAGGGCTCTTAAATTCTTTGGCTGCAACTGCCAATTTCCTTCCGTGCCATTTTGTCTAATCGGCCAAATGGCGTCTAGTCCGTCAGGGACAGGAACATCCTCCTTGTTTGCATCAAGTGGAATAGCTTCGCCAATTTCCTGTATTATTCCGTCCTTTGCATATATCGGATAGAAGCATCCAGGAGAATCTCTCCTTTGAGTTCGAGTCCCTGAACGTTTTAGTAAATCCCACCTAATATGTCCTGTATGTGTTCTTCCTTTTGTTGTAATCCAATCGGATCCAAGGTTAACTTTACATGGCGCCCCTGCACCAACGAAAACAAAATATGCATATTCGTCGGCGCGTCCAAACTCTGTATGCCGTGAAACTGCAGCAGGGTTGATGTTGATACTGATCATCTGAACACGGCATCCAGGAAACATCTGCTCGAGCAATAGTCCTAGCCGCAAGTATTCTTTCTCATCAACAGTAACAATGAGCACCGAATCATTCGGATTCAGAAGCTTTTTTGCCAGTTTTAAGCGATCTTCCATAAACGTTAACCACTTGGAATGACGATATACATCATCCTCTCCAACGTAGTTGTTGTTATATTTCCAATCCTTTGCACCTGTATTGTATGGTGGATCTATATAAATACAGTCCACCATTCCTTGGCAGGCATATACAAGCGTCTGTAGAGCATGGTAATTCTCTCCGTTAATGACCACATTATACGGTTTATCACCGCCGCGTTCCACACGATCTACCTCCTTAAGGCCGGCATAAATTGGCCTATCAAAGCGGGCCAACGCTACTACGTCATCGATAGCAGCCTCTGTATCCTCACCAGTCTCCGGATTGCGCAGTTTCGCAACGTTCCCGCTAATTCCTGTAACCTTAAACACGACTTCTGCTGGGTCGTCCTCACTCTTGGTATCCTCCAACATTCCACGAGGAGGAAGGATATTGACCAAATCGCCGCGCACCACGGGCTTTTTCCACATACGAACAAACTCAGGCTTGGATGCTTCATAAACTAAACCGTATTTGCGTCCGTGCACATAATCCTTTATATCTCTCGCAAGCGTTTCATCGTATCTTGACGCACGCTCCATAAGATCTTCTAGCTTCATAAGAATTCTTTCCTTTCAGCTTTGATATGCATTGTTTGGCAACCAATTAATTATATCGGATTCTAAATTCATCCTCAAATAAAAAGGAATTCACTCAGACCATATATCAGAGTCTTCCTGAATGGATTGATTTGTGTGTTCGCTGATCTCTGCAGTATATGCATCTGCCTTATAAGGCAAGGGTCAAGATGAACACTCCGTGCCCTTGGGCCTTTATCACGGCAGATGCCTTTACTTCCAGCTATCAACCGAACATCACAAAGCTGACGCACACAGTCGGCAGTCATGAAAGGAGGTAGCGAAATGAAGATGCTGAGAGTATTGGTAGTAAAGCCTAATGAAGCCCCAAGCGTGGAAATGATCGAGGATACACTTGCGGCGAAACAGGATGTGGTAGGTGGATACATCGAGATGACAACGCCACCGATGCATGGCGATGATGCCGTCATCATATGCAATGAGGAAGGAAAGATCCTCGGGTTGCCATTCAATCGCGTGCTCACCCTTGAAAATGGCATACCATACGATGTCATCGCAGGAACGTTCTTCATTATAAGAGCCCCACAGGACAGTGATGATTTCGAAAGCCTCACAGATGAGCAGATCGAATCATACTCTAGGATGTACGCATAGCAGATGAACATCCCTCGACAATAAGCCCGCTCCGGCGGGCTTTTGCTGTTTGGATGACCATCTGTATCAAAACGGCTCATATCTTCGCTTTAATCGAAAATATGAGCCTTGGAAAAATGGGATCCTGTTCAAGCCTTAAAGCGCAGCCTTCCAGGATCGAGTTTGTTCCTTTTACCGGCTGCCTGAACGAGTATAAGAGCCGCCTTATGGATAAGATACATAGGCTCAAGCCGTGCGATTTGCAATCGGCCTTGTATCACCAGCAGCTCTCTTTTTCGTTGCTGTCAGCCCGGCAAAAAACGCCGGGAGGGCAGGGTATAACGCATTTCGGAAAGTGACGAAAAGGAGAGAGTTATGTGCAGGATAAACAAATACGAACTGGTCGCCGAAAAGGTTGCGGGATATAATGCCGATTATCTGGATAAAAGAGTCAGTGACAGCAGGGATATCGCGGATTTCATGATGAAAACACTCAGAGCGGATAGATATCCGACAGAGAGGTTCTCGGTGTTTATGCTTGACTCGAAGCTAAAGTTAATCGGATTCAGCGATATTTCTATCGGGAACCTTGACAGCGCGCCGGTACATCCTCGTGAGGTATTTCAGATTGCATTTGCAACTCCAAAGACCGCTGCCATAATTGTGGCTCACAACCACCCGAGCGGTGACCCAACACCGAGCCAGCAGGACATCGAGGTGACTGAAAGACTGGTGAAAGCTTCGGACATCCTCGGAATAAGGCTTTTAGACCATATCGTAGTAGGGGATGACTGTTTTACCTCGTTGAAAGCAGAAGGAATCATCCAATAAGCAACAAGCCCGGGATAAAAACCCGGGCTTATCAATTTCTTCGCTGCTACTTCAGCGCTATTTATTTTCCCGCCCTGGCTGCCTTCATGTTCTCCCACCCACCCGCCATTCAAACATTTCGGCAAGCCCCCATCCCTTGGCGCCGAACATCAGGCCATAAAGCAGAGCCTTCTTCCGCACGCCGCTCGCATCGCACTGCGTGAATACTGTTCCGTGCCTCACAAGTCACCCTCCGTGTTTCTGCTCGTATTTGATATGAAACCTCCGTCCCGGAGCCTTTTGGCGTTTCGCGGCCCATATGCCCAAGGCCTTGAACCGCCGATCTCAGCCGCTTCCCCCTGCCGCGGAGACAGTATATGGATCCTCATCTACTTACAAATGGTAGTAGCGAGCGCCGGAGGCGCCATTTGCCGTCTTCTTCGGATCCAACTTTTCTCCTTGCCGGCAGGGCAGAAGCACCGCCGGTGAGCAACATTACTTGTTATCGCCGATATGGCAGGAGGAAACGCTATGACTACTACATCAATCAGAGAATTCGTTAAGGCTGTAATGACAGCAATGGAGAACATCCTCGACGGCTTCGACATCGAGGAGAAGGATGTCGTCAAGATGAACGATATCGTGAGCCATGGTCTCGTCGCGAGACGCAGAGGCGAGAACGCAGGAGCGACCGTATACCTTGATGAGGCTTTCGGCAGGGGCGAGAACGCAGACAGCGTCGCTCGCGACCTCGCAGGAATAGTGCTTGAAGCAGACCGCCACAAGCCTGTAGGGGCAGGCCACGATTTCGACTTCTCGTTCGATTCAATCAAGGACAAGCTCACCTTGAGACTGCTCGACATCGAGAAAAACACCGAGTACCTTATGGAGCATCCTTGTAGAGAAATCGGTGCAGGGCTCGCTGTGGTCGCAGAGATCAATGTGGGCGAGGAGTACGGCATCGTTGTGACCAATGATATGGCAAAGGACTATGACCTCGATACGCTCTTCGACACTGCTACGGCCAATATGATGGCTCTGTATCCTGCGAAGATGACGAGCCTCGAGAGCGCGATATTCGGGAACGGCAGGAACATCCTCGATAGCGGTGCCGAGAACATCGAAGGGATGTACACCCTTATGCTTGACGGGATGCACCGCTTCGGGGCGAGCACCCTCGCATACAAGGGAATAGCCGAAAAGGTGAGACACATCTTCGGAAGCGGATATTTCATCCTTCCGAGCTCGCTCCACGAGGTCATACTTCTCAAGGATGACGGAACGGCTACCGCAGACAATCTCAAAGCGATGGTCGCCGAAGCCAATCGCACAGTGGTCGAGCCGTACGATGTCCTCAGTGACAATGTGTTCTACTTCGGAGACAGCGGTCTCCGCAGAGTAGCATAGCGGAGGGCGAGGGGCAAAAGCCCCTCCGCCCGGCCGGGCAGCCTCCGGGCTGCCCGGATTTCCTATCCCACCCCGCAATCACCATGACAGCTGCGCATGTCTGCATGATCGCTCCCAACCCTGGAGAAAAGGGGTAACCCCTGCATATGCAGGACAATTTTTTTTGCGTTTTTCTTTTGCTTCAAGCCTAGCACATCCACGGCAACCCACCCGCAAGGATAAACGCGCGATTGAAGATCGTCCTTGCGGGAGCCGTTTGATATGCGTCCAGGCTATCGCAAAGAAAAACAACAGGATGGTGCAGACAGCACTGAAGCCATGAAAGGAGAAGAGACTATGGCTACGAACGACATCACTTACAACATTGCTAAGCATTGCGGAACTATCGCTACCGAGAAGAATGGTTGGACACGCGAACTGAATATAGTTGCATGGAACGACGGAGAACCGAAGTATGACATCAGGTCTTGGAACGAGGATCACACCCGTATGACTCGCGGTATTACGCTCACACACGAGGAAATGTCGAACCTCAAGTCTATACTGACAAAAGCCATATAGGCTGTCAGATAATTCTACAAGTGAAATGGGAAGGGCAGGCGCCCTTCCCATATTAGTAATGATTGTGCGATTAGATGTCAACACAGTGCCTGATAGTTATGCAAACGTATCTCCTCCTGGTTCAGGAGGGTCAATATCGAACCATTCCTTCAGCTGCTCGTCAGTCGGTTCGTTATCTTCACCAATATCATCCTCGGGATCATATGCTTCGATATTCTCTTCACAGATATCATCGAATACAGACAATATTTCGACATCGGAATAGAGGCTTTCTTCTCGCATGGAATCCCTATCATCAACCTCATCTTCACCTGCGAAGTACGCCCAGTTCTGCATGAGATCTCCTTCATACAGAACATGATAGGCGAGGTTATCGACTTCATCTCTGGATAAAGGACTACTGTTAGTGGAATACTTTTTCTCGAGTTCTTGATCGCAGATATCTTCGAGCGAAATCCCAGAAGTCACGGATTGGTTATAAAGGCGAAGAATCGTCTTTACATCAAAGCCATACAGGGTCCGCATATCTTCTATTTTCATAAACTCGATGTATTTGTCCACCGAAATCGACTGATCTTCTTTTTTTGTTGCAGAAACGTTCTCAACCATTTTCAATGATCCTTTTTTCTTTTCCTTTGACAATTCATCTCTCAATCGGGTGATCTCATCAATGTAACCGATAAGCTCCTTTTTATAGGCCTCCTCTATCACGCTACCGGTATCGCTGACCGTGCCTTCAAGTATGTCATTCAGATAGAGTGGTGCAGGGCAAACATACCCGTCTTTTCTATGCTGTAGAGGTGTCTTTTCTCCGCACAGATTATAAACATTTTGTCCGAAATGCGTTGTATCCGCATAATGGTACTTTTCGGCTATATCATCTTTTGACATTCCGGCCGCAAAATCTTCAAGCGCTCTGAAAATCTTTCTCTCGAAAATATATGACGGTAGTGTTCGTCCTTTTGGATCGATGAATTTCAATATCTCGTTTACATCACGACTCGACAGGTGCAGCATAGCTGTGACCATGCCGACTATATCCGCCTTCTTTTTTGTGATGTTTTCTTCGATCAGCATAATGATCCGATCATAATCCTTGATTGCCATGCTAAGCCTCCACGTCCTTCCTTACGGAATCCGGCGTCATCATCCACCTATTGTTGTTATAGTCAGATTTTAGCACTCCAGCTACTATTAGTGCAGCAAATGTGCCGATTCCGGGGAGTAAGTTGATAAGAGCGAGCCAGCCAGACTTGTTTGCATCGTGGAATCTGCGTACTTCGATGGCTATCCAGTAGACCAATAGTCCTAAATATATGAATCGTGCGATTTCAGGACCTACCGCTAGCCCAATGAGAAGATTAGCGGCAGAGGATATCAGGAAGGACGCACCGACATTGATCCAGTAGTTCTTGATTGAGTAAGGTAGTTTCTTAGTATTCATAATTATGCTCCTTTTCTGTGTGTCAGAGGGAGGGTTCTATGCGAAAGTCAGATGCTGCGCAGCCATCAGGTTGTAGTTGATGCGGCTATAAACAGCGTCCAGATATTCGTTGATTTCACCATCGTTAAGCGCGCAGGCTCTGTCTGCACATTCGAGTGCTTGGCTCCATTCCATGAGGTCTCCGTGCACGGATGCCATGACTGTATATGTCACATAATCCATGACCTCGATCCCATGTTCGTATACCATCTTCATAAGGAAGTCCTTTGCCTTGACGGGATGGTTCAGCCTCCTGTAACAAGCCATCACTCTCGGAATCAGATATCTTCTTTGAACCGGAGTAGCGCAATCAAGTGCTTTGATATACATGTCTATCGCCGAGGCATTGTACTCGCGGGCCTTGGCATTGTCTCCGGCAACCGTCCATTCTCTGGCTGTCTGTTCGTTTGCCACTTCTACAGTGATTTCTACATTGGACATATTATCTTTGATCATGATGAAAACCTCCTCCCAGTCAACTAATCTGCATCATGCTGCCGCCTTCAGTTTTGTCCGGTTAAGTATCTCGACAGCATATTCCTGCTCGATATACTTTATATGCCGCTTGATCTTGTCTATGGTCTGGTGTATTGCGTAGTCTGTTTTTCCGATGCCGTGTCGTATTCCTCTATCAAGAGGGACGCCGTTTTTATAGAATCTGTCAACGCCGGCACGGTATTTCTGGGAAAACAAGTAATAATCCTGCTGATCCAGTTTGATGTAAAAAACATGCATATCGTCTTTTCTGTTGCAGTAGATCTTGGTCATTGTTCTTGCCTCCTTCTGCTTTCCTGTTGTGCCTAAATGCTATCAATAGAGGGTAGCAAAGAACATTGCATTTCCTGTACAAGATTTGCATGGCAATAAAAAAGGGAAAAGCGGAAGCTCTTCCCTTTTACAGTGTTGATAATGTGATAATAATTCTGGCCAACACTACATTTCGTTTGCTTGGATTATTGATTTCTACCTTCATTATCCGGCAGCAAAGTATTACATTTAGCGGAGGCGTTAAGGACAGAAACAACTCTGTCCATCAGGACTTCCGGATCCATATTCTTCTTCTTCGCGATATCTTTGACGACCATATCCAGAGCTCTGACAAGCGTGAATATTAGATTACCTGCGGTGGCGTTCTTTTCGGACATATAATATCGTCCATTTAATTTGTTGTAGATTATCATGGGAACCTCCTGATCTATTTGATTGTTGATTCCCGACCGGTTGGTAAGAATATATTGCAGGATGATGAAAGGCATTTCAATAGGGCTAACGATGAAAGTGCATTTTATGTTGAAATTAGTGCTTTTTTTGTAGGATTTCGTGTTTTGACTTTGGGCTGTGCTTTAGTATCTACGGACGATATAAAAAAATAACGATGTTATGTATTATTCTGTCGTGATAGAATTGCATTGTAAACGCATAGATAAACAGACAAAGGGTATAAGCAATGACAAAACTGATAATCGTATGCGATGAGAAGCATCAGAAATACGCAGACTTTCTTGCACAGCTTATCAGCCTCAGGGACGATAAAGGGGAGACCATTGTTGGAGTCAAGGATGGCTCTGTCGCAGCGCAGGTCTGGCTTGAAAAAGACTATATTGCAAATTCCAAGACCATCTCCTCAGATCAGTTCCTTGTTTTCATCGGAGACAGTAAACTTGCCAGAAGCAAACGCTCACACATGATAGTGCAATATGATCACTTCGGGATGAAGTATGGTTGGCTTGGCAGACAGGCGGCGTTATGCGTGCATGAAATCGTCGGAGTGGAAGACTATAATGACTTTTTCGGATATGCGACAGGCAAGCAGGACAATGTTGAGAGACTCATAGAGGAGAATACAAAAGTGGAGGATGCATACCCTCCTGACTATGCCGGGTTCAGAGTTATCGTTCCGGACGCAGTTAAAAAGATCACCACATTCGGTAGGAATGCAATAAAGCAAGCAGCATCTAACACAAAAATTGAGGACCAACAGTATAGTTGCCTTATCTACGTATTCTACCTGAACGGACTCAGTGATTTCCTGAGCATGTAGTTGGATGAGCAGCTTCAAAGAAGGATATACATACCTTACGAATAATGGCGGCGCATATGTCGCTTCTCTAGGGGGTGCAGATGTTGCCGACTATATGGACAGCGTCGAGGATGAGATAGCGAAGCTGGTTGCTGATATCAATCAGTTTCAGGGAAACCGCAAATCCATCAGTTACCTCAAAGGTGACGTTGCCGAGTTTTGGCATGCAGACACATATAATATCGATGCCGCAGTGAATAAATCCATTTCGCGGATGGAAGCACCAAGAGATACATCCTTAGGATCTGTAGATGTTCGGCCGACACAGGGAGGAACTAATGTCTACAGCCTGAAGTACTATAAGACCGGCCAAGACAGTGCAAAAGAGCAGGCAAAAAGTGTTCTTGAGGGTTCGAATGGGCGTCAAGGAAGCCCTACTGAAGCTCTCTATGCAGGGCAGTACAGGCTTATACCTGCAGATCAGATAGCCGATGCTGAAGCCTATTTGGATAGGATGATCAATACTGAGAGCACAAGAAGGCCGGAGCTTGTACCACGACTTGAAGAAACGCGTAAGATGCTGAGAGATAGGGTGCTTGATAATGAAGGCAACAAATCGATACCTCTTACCGAAGAAGAATCCAGGGAATTGGCTATCCTAGCGAGAGAAGGCAATTTCACTGATGAATTTCCAAAACTTGAAGCCTTTAAAGAGGAGATGCTTAAACAATCCGTGATGGATATATGCAAGGCAGGCCTTACAGCAGCTACAATCTCTCTGGTGCTTAAAGCAGCTCCTGAAGTCTTCTCTGCAATAGATCAACTTATCAAAAGTGGCGAACTGGACGAAGGGCAATTCAGGGCAATAGGAACTGCAGCCATATCCGGTAGCTCTGAGGGCTTCATCAAGGGAACCTTGTCAGCATCGATAATGGCGGCGCTGAAACATGCAAAGATCGATGCGACACCCGCTGTCGTCGGCGCAGCAACTGTGATAGCTTTCGATACCATGAAGAATGCCTACAAGGTCGCTAGAGGAGAAATGACGACACGGGATCTCGCTAACGATCTGGTCAAGGAGATGTATGTCTCCACATGTGCGCTGATCGTTGGAGGGCTCGCACAAGGTGCTGCTCCGATACCGGTTCTCGGGTATATGCTTGGCAGTTTCCTTGGGTCATCTGTAGGTGCGCTCACATATGACATAGGATATAAAAAGGCTCTGTCGTTCTGTATAGATACCGGCTTCACGATGTTCGGCCTTGTCGAGCAGGATTACGAGCTTCCGGAAAGCATAATGAGGGAAATCGGGATAGAGGTGTTCGATTACGAGACGTTCGAGCCGGAGACGTTCGAGCCGGAGACATTTGCCGTTGAGACATTCTCACCGGAAACCTTTGAGCCGGAATCACTGGATATCGTATATCTTCGCAGAGGAGTTATCGGGATTTCCAAGATAGGGTACATTTATTAAAGGGGAAAACACGGGGGTGATCAAAGGCTTGATAAAGGAAGGCATCGATACGGCAGCTGGTTACACTTTTGGTTACACTTGCAGAACCGATGGATGGTGTGGCCTGCCTCCCTTCAAAATTCAATGGTTCTGGGATGAGCCCTAACAGCCTTTAGGGTTCGAGTCCCATGTCCTCCGCCATAAAAGCCCGAGATTTGAACGATCCCGGGCTTTTTTCGTGGCCTGAGAATTGGGTACAGCCGGGTACAGCTATGCTGCCCCGGTGAAAGAGATCTGAACACGAGCATTTTCAAG
>JBGULF010000118.1:0-62226 GCA_045115935.1 Anaerovoracaceae bacterium | reverse complement strand
GTGAGGCGGCCTCACGGTTTAGTATAACGTTGCCGGAAGGGCAAAGGAGGTAAATCAGACAATGAAAATCAATGAGCTTGAGGACTTGCTGGGCGTTTCCAGAGCGACTATAAGGTATTATGAGGATCAGGGCCTTGTGAGCCCTCCCCGTACAGAGAATGGTTATCGCGATTACGGCGATGAAGAGGCCCGTCTGTTCCAGAAGATCATCGTTCTTCGTAAACTGGGAGTAGGTGTTCCGGAGATCAAAGATCTTATAGAGGATAAGGCAGAGCTGCATACTGTGCTGGAGCAAAATGTGGATAATCTGCGCGCACAGCAGTGCGAGATCGCAGCTGCTATAAAAATGTGCGAAGAACTTGATGCCGAAGCCAAAGATTTTGCAGGCATCGATTCTCCAAAATATCTCAAGACCATATATGAGTCCGAGCAGAAGGGAACACATTTTGCTGAGGCCAAAGAGATGAGTCCAAGAGAGCTCAACCTCGCGATCACGCTTATCGGTGCGATGGCTGGATTCGCCATTCCACAGAACAACAGATATTCCAGGAATGCAAATTCTCCGATCCCGGCGGATATAAGAGCTAATGCCAAAGAAGGCGAAGAGTACTATACGATTGGGGATATGCTCAAAAAAGGCGGTATACGAAAGGCAGTTGTCATAATTGCAGCGGTTCTGGCAGCGGCACTTCTTCTGATCCACGGCCTCGCATTCTGGGGAGAGACCTTCGGCGTGGATATCTTCTCCATGGGATAGTCCGGCGATACATCGAACAATTATCTGCAGATATATATGAGAGCTCTGAAAGGGCTCTCTTTTATTTATAAAAACCGCTACTATTTGGACTTATCCAAAAAAAGTGTTGACAAGGATCTGATCGTGTATTATTGTACTAAGTAGTTAATACAGTAATACAAAATACAAATTGAAATATTGCAGGAGCGGAAAGAAAAGGGACGAAACAATGGATTGGAATTTTAAAGACGGAATCCCTATCTACACTCAAATCATAGATGAGATGACAATGCGTATCGCGAGCAGCGCATACGCGCCCGGCGACAAACTTCCGTCGGTGAGAGATCTGGCGATGGATGCAGGAGTCAATCCTAACACCATGCAGAGAGCTCTGGCCGAGCTGGAACGCAGGGGGCTGGTCTATTCGGAGCGTACGAGCGGGAGATTTGTTACAAAGGAGGAAGCTGTGCTCAGAGATCTGCACGAGGAGCTTGCGAAGAAATACTTCGAGGAACTCACAGAGAAGCTTCGCAAGATAGGAATGGACGATAAAGCAATAAAGGCATCCGTTAATAAATGGATGGAAGAGATAAAGTAGAAAGGAGGCAGAGCGATGGCAAGAATAGAGATCAGCAATCTTACAAAGAAGTTCGGCGATCTTACGGCTCTTGACGATGTCACTGTCTCGCTGGAGAAGGGACAGATCGTAGGTCTGCTCGGGCCGAACGGAAGCGGCAAGACAACGCTTATCAAAATACTGAACGGACTGCTCAGACCGGAATCGGGCAGCGTTACCATCAACGGCAGCGCGCCGGGCGTAGAAACTAAGAAAGTGGTGGCATACCTGCCGGACAGGAACGCGCTGCCTGACTACATGACAGCATCACAGCTCATGGACATCTACGAAGACTTCTTCGAAGACTTCGACCGCCTCAAAGCGGAGGCCATGGTAGACGACCTCGGCATCGACCGTAAGCAGACCATGAAGAAGATGTCGAAGGGCACAAAAGAAAAACTGCAGCTCTGTCTGGTGATGGCAAGACAGGCAGAGGTCTATCTGCTCGACGAGCCGATCGGCGGAGTCGACCCGGCAACGAGAGACTACATCCTCAGAACGATCATCTCGAACTACAACGAGGACGCGGTCGTGCTCATCTCGACCCACCTGATCGCAGATGTCGAGACTGTGCTTGACGACGTAGTGTTCTTAAAGGAGGGCAGGATAGTTCTCCACAAGGCCGCGGATGAGATCCGCGAAGAGAAGGGTGAAAGCGTAGACAAGCTCTTCAGGGAGGTGTTCAAATGTTAGGTAAACTTCTTAAATACGAGATCCCTGCAATGGGACGCAAGCTGGGGCCGCTGTATGCAGCATGGGCAGCAACAGCACTGTTCCTCGGACTGACTGCACAGGCGGCAGAATCAAAGAGTGAATTCATGGTGGTCATATCCGCGCTGCTCTACACGGCGATAGCGACGGCAATCCTGGTGATGACCATAATCCTGATAGTCCAGAGATACAGCAACAGCCTGCTGGGTGACGAGGCATATTTCAACCACGTGCTGCCGGTGAGCGTAGCCGAGCACATAGGCAACAAGGCGATATCCGCAACGATCTGGGTGTTCGTGACTATCCTGGTCGCGATCCTGACAGGACTCCTGATCGCGATCGGGGCTGTGATCGTCGGCGGGATCGAAGGCTTTGATATAAGGGACTTCTTTTACGAACTGTTCCATATGGACCTCGACCTGCCGAAGCATTTCGGACTGTATGTGATCGAAGTGCTGATCCTGACAGTCACGGGTATCGTAAAGACCATCATGCAGATCTATGCAGCCATAACGATCGGCCACCAGGTGCAGAACCGCACGACCCTCGCGTCGATCGGAGCATACATACTGATCATGATCTTCGAGTCGTCAGTCGGCAGGGCGCTGCTCCCGCTGTTCGTAAACCTGGAGTACGCCCCGGACGGTTTCGTGAACTTCAACAGAGTATTCATACCGGGATTCATCCTGGCAGTGATCTTCTCGGCAATCTACTTCTTCATCTGCAAGTACCTGATGGAAAACAGACTTAATCTCGCATAGCAGCAGGAGCCTCCGGGCTCCTGTTCTCTTATGCAGACACATCTGCGCGATTGGTGGTATAATAATAATGTAAAGAAAAGATGCAGCGACAAGGGTATACGGAAAGGCGGTCGGCTATGGACGATAAGATCAAAGAATTAAAGAAGATAATCGACGAGAGCAATAACATCGTATTCTTCGGCGGCGCAGGCGTGTCCACCGAGAGCGGCATCCCTGATTTCAGGAGCGCCAACGGCATCTACAACATGAACCTCGGCAGAACGGTCTCGCCTGAGGAAATGATATCCCATTCCTTCTACATGAGACACACCGAGGACTTCTACGAGTTCTACAAGGACAAACTCATCTATGAGAACGCACAGCCTAACAACTGCCACAAAGCGCTGGCCGAGCTGGAGCGTCAGGGCAAGGTGAAGGCGGTCGTTACGCAGAACATCGACGGCCTGCATCAGAAGGCAGGCAGCAAGGTCGTCTGGGAGCTTCACGGATCCACCCTGCGCAACTACTGCGAGAGATGCCACGCATTTTACGGAGTGGAGAAAGTGCTGGAGTCGAAGGGCGTGCCGTATTGCGACAAGTGCGGCGGCAGAATAAAGCCTGATGTGGTGCTCTATGAGGAGGGCCTCGACAGCGACGTGATCGACGGAGCAGTCAGAGCGATCTCGCATGCAGATACACTCATAGTCGGCGGAACGACACTGATCGTATATCCGGCGGCGGGACTCATCCATTACTTCCACGGGAAGAAGCTGGTACTCATCAACATGAGTGCAACAAGCGCCGACAGCTCGGCTGACCTGGTGATCCATGAGCGGATCGGCGAGGTCTTTGCAAAGGTTATGGGTTGGTAAAAAAGTAACAAATACTATATCTTGACGGGAATCGATCCTGCATACTAAATCGGCCTTTTCAGGCCGATATTTTATTTTTCCATACCAACAGCATGTTTTTAAATACATTAATGTGTAGCGAATTTGTTGCGAAAAAGTGCTGAATGGGTTAAACTAATCGTAATTATGGGACAATGCGCTCTTTGTGTGGACTGCGTTATTTTTCTATCATTTACCGCACCGCACAAAAGCACGAAAATGTTGAGAAAATCAACCGTTTCAACAAGTTCTGAACAAGGTAAGAAGGAGACTCAGAAGTATGAATAGGAAGAACACCAAAAAACTTTTAAGTGTCATCCTGTCACTGGTAATGGTATTAAGCTATTTACCTGCCAGCAGCTTCGCTTTCGCAGTAGACGGCGAGGCTGGACCTGTAGTTGAGGCTGATTCGAATGCCGGTAATGATACCACTGTCAACACTGACACCGGTGCTGACAATGATACCAATACCACAGATACCAATACCACAGATGGTTCGGATCAGGTCACAGAGGGTGACAAGGAGGATCCGCCTGCCGTCGATGATAAAAAAGACGAACAGGCAGAACCGAAAGAAGAAGGCAAAAAGGTAGAAGCGAATACCGAAGCCAAAGAACCTGCAAAAGGTTCTGAAGATGAAGGTGAAGAGCCTGAGGGGCCGGCAAACGCTCCGAAGGATGTGGCGTCAGGAGATCATAGCGCCGATATAATGGACTTTATTCCTCCTGGAACGATCACGATGATCCATAAGAAGGACAACACCCCGGTAACCGCAGAAAATCCTGCAAGACCGGGAGAAACAGTGCTTCTCGCTTTGACAAATATTAGGGAGACCATAGGTGAAGATCAGTTTGACATGACTGATGAGATGACTATGGAAATCCCGGCAGGTCTTGATCCTCCTAACCCGTCCGAGACCGGAACATCTACCGTGTATGTTACAGATTATAGTGTAACGCCACCACAGGTATATGAGATGGATAACACCTATGTGATCGGTTCGGATGGAGTCATCAGATACCAATGGAATACTGATTGTAAAGAGGAGAGACCTCCGGGGTCAGGCAATATTGTTGATGTATATGCTTTAGCATGCCAGGCAGAAAACTTTAAATACGACCTCAGCTTTGAGATAAAAGTAGGTTCTGATGCAGATTCTATCGATTTCGGTCATGGCTTCACTTTCCCGGTCGATCGGTCAGTTGCACTCACGGTCACAAAGGCAATAGATATACCGGGAATGTCTTCAATTTCGCAAACGGATGCCCAGCAAATGACATTTGGCGTGTTTAACGCGGATGGTACTCCTGTAATGAAAGATGGCCAACCTGTCACGTTCACGCGTAATGACATGACAGGCAACGGTTTGGCAAGTGCCCAGTGGAGCATTTCCGGTCTCACGGCTGCTGAGTATCCTGCCACATTTATAGTAAGAGAAACAGGACATCCTGAAATTGAGGGATATACATTCGTTACATCAGGAGATAATGTAGTGACCGAGCAGACGGTGGAAATACCTGCCGGTCAGTCAGCTACTGCACATCTGAAGAACAGATATTCAAAGGACACCTCGCGTCTTAAGATAAAGAAGGTATTCCCTTCCGAAAGTGACCTGAATTCCGGCAACCTGACGACAACTCAGATGGAGCAGATTTCTTTCAAGGTATATGACGCAGATAACAATCAGATAAGAGAAGTCAAGTATTCGCAATTCGACGCAAATGGTGAGTATGATCTCGGAACCCTTGTACCTGGAACATATACGGTAGTTGAGACAGCGGATCTTGATGGATATAACAGAACCACTACATATAAGGTGGACACAAATACGGCAACCGAAGGCGTCAGCGCTCCGGTTACGTTGGTAACAGACCAAAATCATGTAGTTCAGTTCGATAACACTTATGAAAGACAGAATGGTACGCTGAAGATAAAGAAAACTTTCGCGGGTGCCACAGACAATCTTTCCGATGCAGATAAGAATAAAATCAAATTTGCTGTTACAGCTCCTGACGGAACCGTAACCGATTATACTTATGCGCAATTTACAAACGGAGTGCTCACAATTGACCCTGCTCTGGCCGGAACTTACAAAGTCGTTGAGTCAAATACAGGTACGACAAGCTACACTGTTGCTACAACATATCAGGTAATCGGCGGTAATTCAGGGTCAGGAAGCACTGCGAATGTTACTGTTCCTTATAATGAAACCGGTGAAGTTGATTTTACCAATACATATACAGAGCTTGGAAATATCTCACTTTCGAAAACTGTTGGTGGTAATTACTGGGCATCCTCTACTTCTCAGTCTAATAGAAGATCCAGAATAAGATATGCGTTATATAGGCTATACAGAGTAAATGCTGACGGAACCAGAACCAAGGTCGGTAATGATTTATATCTGTCATCTTTCTACAGTGGCGGCACGTATACAGGATGGAAAAATCTTCCTGTCGGCAATTATGAAATTGACGAGGTTATGACAAGTACCAATGCTACTTACGGAAGTGTTATTGCAAATACTATTCGTACAACGACGGTAACTGTTAATAACGGAACCCCAATTGTATCTGATCCGGTTGAGGGGGGTAATACTGTTAAGTCCGGAAGCTTTTCTGTTACAAAGGGCGGAACAGCAACTGTAGCTTATAACAATGATTACAATAAGAAGCAAGGCAAAATAAAGCTTGACAAGAAAGTCTTCATAGATGGTGCCGAGGTAAATCCGTCAACGCTTACTGAAGATCAGCAGAAGGCGATGAAGTTTAAAATTACCGGTAAAGATGTCTACGGTAATAATGAAAGTAAAGAGGTATCGCTTTACGACATTCTGAATCATCAAAACGGAGTTGACGCAGAAGGCTACATTACGATTGATTACAGCAACAGCACCGGCTACACCGTAACGGAGTCAGGTGCCGATTTTGCCAACTACATCAGAGTTACTACCGGTAAATTGGACAACGGTGAATTTGGGCCGGGTGCCAGTGTTTCAGCAGTAAAAATCAACGATACTACAACGTCGCATACCGTTACATTTAAGAATGAATATTCGAGCAGAGGAAGGCTTATGGTCGATAAGACTGTTGAAGGGCTGAGCGCTTCAGATGCAACAACAGTCAGAGGCCAGATCTACTTTACGATCGCCGATACCAGTGGACGTCCGATTGTAAAAGAAAATGGCAAGTATGTGCTTGGCCAGGCGGGCGCTGATCCGGCACAGATCCCTCTGTCAGAATTGACAGCCGAAGACGGAATCGAACTTCCTACCGGGACCTATGTTCTTACAGAGCATAACGGTGAGTTTAATACGGAAATCTATACATGGTCTGTAACTAACGTGGTTATTAATGACGGCCAGCAGATCGATCCAAGAAATAGTGCAGTATCCGGAAATGCAACGGTTACGCTCGGAAATGTAAAACATGTCGAATATACTAATAAATACACCAGAACAGCTATAGGACCTGGTGGGGGTGTATCCGTTATTAAGAAAGTCCTTCTTGACGGAGTTGAAATCGATGCCAGTTATGGCGGCGTTCACGGACAGTTATATAACACCGTCATAAATAAAATCAGATTCAAAATATATGAAGGTACCGAGGTCAATGACGCCAATCTGATCGAGGGCTGCCCTGACGAAGGTTATACTTTAGCACAGCTGAGGGATAATCCTCCGATCCTGTATGTTGGTACATATACAATTCAGGAAACGAATTATGATGTTGATCACTATAATCACGCTATCCACTTTACTGTAAACGGTGTTACTACAAGAGATGACCATGTGACCATTACAGTAGCAAGGAATCAACATGTTAACGTTTATGTTTATAACGGATATATTCCGCTCGGAGATTTAGAGGTGCTGAAGGTCATCGACGATACCGGTGATCTTAAAGCAGCGGACCTCACTTCTGCCCAGAAGCAAGCTATCAAATTCTCTGTAATAGGGTACAAGGATACATCCTATAGTGAAGTAATATGGCCGGAACAGGAGGAAGGTGCTACAGAACCGCAGCCGTATGAATTCACATATGCAGACATGACAGAAAATGCAGATGGGATCATGTCAAAGGTGTTCAATGACATTCCTATAGGTGTTTATGTTGTTGAGGAAACAAGCGGCAATAACGACGGCGATATTCCGAACTACGATGCTTATACTGTTGAGAATCCGGCAGGAAATGCTGTAGAAGTACATTGGAACACTTCCGGAAATGAGAAGGCGGTAAAGAAGTTTACGAATAAGTATACCCGCCAGAAAGGATCTCTGGAAGTCACAAAGACTTTCGATGCGCCAAGCACTCTTACTGCAGCACAGAGAAGAGCGATCACATTCACCGTTTATGATTCGGCCGGTAATGAAGTAGCAACGTTCAATTATGGCCAGATGACGGGCGGCCATTATACGATCACAGATCTGGAAACCGGAACGTATACAGTCAAAGAAACAAATGCAGACTTTGATTTCTTCGAGCGTACAACTACGGCAACCGTTAACGGAGAAACGACTACGTACTCTGATGCAAACGGAGTAAGTGCTTCTGTAGAAAACGAAGATACTGCTGATGTTCATATCTACAATACATATCTGGAGACAGGCGCTCTGATAATCAACAAGTCATTTGATTTTAGCGAAAGCATAAATGAACTTACAGATGCTCAAAAGAAAGCTATCGAATTTACAATTTGGCATGTAAAAGAAGATGGTTCAAAAGAAGTAGTAAAAACTATTACCTATGCTCAGATCCTTACGTGGATACAGCAGCATTCTACACAGAATCCGGCAGGCTACAGGATGCTTGTGCTTCCGGGAGATTACATCATCGAGGAGTCAAATGCAGACTTCCCTGGTTATGACCGCACGACTACAGCGACTGTAGGCGGTACCAGCGCTGAGGTATCTGAAGATAGCGTTCCTGCTACTGTTGCAAAGTTCGAGGAAGAGAATGTTGTATTCAATAACAAATACACCGAGATAGGAAAACTTATTGTCAAGAAGACTGTTGAAGGACTTGATCTGAATGATGACCAGAAAGCTGCTATTAAGTTCACTGTTACGAAGGATAATAACGTAATAGCAGAGTTCACATACGCAGACATCCTGAGTAAACCAAATCAGCAGTATGTTATCGAGGACCTTCCTGCCGGAAATTATGTAGTTTCTGAAACAGTTACTGATGAAGAATCAGTATTCTACGGCAAGACACGCAGAACGTTCGTTAAGGTCGGAAACGCCGGAGAGACTGAGAACAGCACTACGAACGTCACAGTAGACAGCAAAGACAAGACTGTTACATTCAGAAACAAATACGGAAACACTAATCAGCTTACAGTACAGAAAGAGATCGGAGGAGCTCCTACTGCATACATTGAAAAGGACGGATCACAGTATCCGGTCTGGAAGTTCAATCTCAGGATATCTAACCTTGAGCTTTCGACAGTAAATAGTGATGGTTCGACAGATATCATCGATTACATCGACAACAAAGCACTTTTGGATCTCTTCGAGGTTGTAACGGATCCGGCTGATCTGGCAAAGATCGATGCGAAGGATCCTGGTGCTGCAGAAAAAGCAAACAAACTCACTACTGACGGAGATACACCGACTGCAAACGTTACACTTGAAGAAGACTATGACAACGGTAAAGTGATATTCCACATTACCGGAGTTACAGCAGAAACAGCTACGAGCAATGACCTGATTTACTACCTGATCCCTAAGGATGCGGAAGCTCTGGAAACACTGAATGCCAGAGAAGGTACAGCGGCGGGCACTCCTTCTAACCAGCTGAAGAAGTACTTCTCTAATGTTGCAGAGTATAAGAAGCTGCCTCTGTATGACTATGGTGAAACGAATAAGGTGGATTATGAGTATGAAAAGACAGTAGTCAAAAAAAGCTGCCTTAACTACAACTCTACAGTACATCATCTTACAGATGATTATGGTAATCCAGTAGACTATGCTCTGTATCAGTTCATTATCAATCCTGAGGAGATGAGACTCAGCTCTGATGGTTATTTAGACGTAGTAGACGAGTTCTCGGCAAACCAGTCAGTGGATCAGGAAAGCATAACTGTTGAACGCTGCGTTTATGATCTGACAACTGGTGAAGTTACATCTACTAGCCCGGCAGAGGATGGGGATGTAACTCTCAAGGATCTCGTTGGTAACAAGATTCTGCTGACGTTAAAAGATGAGACTTGCTTCAGAGTTACATACATGGCTACTATGCTTTATACTGCTGAACAGGCTCAGCATGGAACTCCGATAGAGCTGCAGAATACGGTCACGGTAAAAGATTACAGCGATGGAGAAGAGCCTGTAGTAATTCCTCAGAGCCATGGCGGCGGATCTGTATATCGGATCAGACTCAGAAAGTATCAGGAAGGCAATCTTGACAATGGCCTTTTGGGAGCAGAGTTCAAGATGTACCTGAATAAAGCTGCTGCTGATGCAGCCAGAACATCAGGTGACTATTCGCAGGCTGTCGGAACGTATTCTACAGATGCGAACGGTGTTATCACTATTAATGATTATAAAGATGCTAATGGTAATACACATCACGTAAGTGCTGGGGTTATTTACTACTTCGTAGAATCAGTGGCACCTACAGGATATGAGAAGATCAATTATACCGTTCAGGTCCAGCTTGCCGCTGAAGGTGATACCGCTCACTACGATCAGTACATTTATCTTCCAAATGATACTGTAGGTATCAAAGACACTCCGTTTGATACATCGGTAGATCTTGGCGCACTCAAGACCTTCGTGACAAACGGAAGTGCAAGACAGCTTGAAGAAGGTGACTTCACATTCCAGATCAGGGCTAAGGACAATGCAAACATCCCTATGCCGGAACAGACGGAAGTATCCAATGATGCGGACGGCAAGGCAGTCTTTGGTGCTATTGCATACGATACGGAAGACGTTATAACAAGGGATCCGCGTACAAAGGAAGTCACAGGTACATCCAAGACCTTTACTTATCTGGTAAACGAAGTATTACCGGATGGTCTTGATGCTCATGGCAACAAGGAAGGCGTACATTACGATAGTACTGTATACGAAGTTGCTGTTACGGTAGAAATCGTCAATGGCGAACTGAAAGTAACAAGCGTAACCGTGAACGACGGTAAAGAGACAAAACCTATAACGCCAGATAACAATGTATACTTCGCTGGTCTGGAGAATGAGTACACCGCTGAAGGCACATGGACACCGGTCATCCAGAAGGATCTCAAGGGACGTCCTCTCAAGAACGGTGAGTTCACATTCCAGATCAAGAAGGGCAATGAGGTTCTTGCTACAGGTACAAACGATGCAGACGGAAATGTCAGCATGGAGCCTGAGAGCCTGACATTCACACTTGATGATCTTGGAAACAATAACCTCACAGTTCACGAAGTATATCAAGTTGTGACAGATGATGGAATGAAAGTTGTTGCTGCTGATGTACCTGTTACAGTAAACGTTGCAGAAAAACAGAACAAGGACGGCACACTGGTAGTTACATCAAATCCACCGGCGACACTGACTGCTCCTATCGTGATGACGAATGAATTCGAGGCAACCGGTTCATGGCATCCGAAGGCAGAAAAGACGCTGACGGGAGCTCTCAAGCTCAATGAGGGCGACTTCGAATTCGAACTTGCTGCTGTAGGCGATGCACCGATGCCTGAAGGATCAACAAATGGCAAGAAGGTAGTTGCCTGCGATGAAGAAGGTAAGGTCGACTTCGGACAGATCGATTTCTACCAGGATAAAGACCCGGCTCACCAGGATGGTGACAAGACATTCCATTACACCATCAAGGAAGTCATACCTGATCCGGCCGATCGTATATTCGGCGTAGATTATGACGATACTGTCTACAACGTCACTGTAAAGACAACTATCAACAAAACTAAGAAGCTTGGTGTTGAAGTTACTTGCAACCCTAAGACCGGCTGGGATCTCGATACAGACACAGCTACATTTACAGCTCAGTTCGAGAACACATATAACCCTGGACCGGCCAAGGCACAGCCTGGATACGAGAAGTCACTTGAGGGTGAAGCACCATCTGAAAACGTGACCTTCGAATTCAAGCTTGAAAAGGCAGCCGGACAGAACGGAGACTTCGATTATGTCAAGGTAGAGAAGAACGGTGAGCTCAAGAAGTTTGAAACTCAGACGAAGACGCTCACTCTTGGACCAACCTCACTGACTGACTCCGGACTGTTTGACGAACTCACATTCCTGGCAGAGGGAACATATAAGTTCAAGATAACTGAGACACCTAACACTAACGGAGCCCTCGACCCACGCATCGTATATGATCCTAAGGTATATACATATACTGTAGTGGTAACGGGCGAAGGAGAGAATCTGCAGGCAGAAGGTACTTACAGCTATGTAGGTGAAGACCAGACTGAGCAGACTGCTGAGACAGCTGCATTCACCAATAAGTACACACCTGGCGCAGTAGCATTCATACCGAAGGTACACAAGAGACTCAACGGAGAGCCGACAGTCGAGGATAAGACATTCGAGTTCGTAATGACACCGGATGGATCTAATCCGGACAAGGGCGCATACCACGGCGAAACTCCTTTCCAGGGAGACGATGCAGAAGATACTGTAATACTCGTTGTACCTGCCGGTCAGAAAGATGCCGAGAAAGCATTCAAGACTATCCAGTTCAAGAGAGCCGGCACATATAAATTCAATGTCGAAGAGAGCATTCCTCAGATCACTGTAGTAGATGGAATCACATATGATACGGTTCACTGGATTCTGGAGATAGTCGTTGAAGACAAGGGCGGACAGCTGACGATCGTATCGAATGAAGCTAAGCAGGACAAGGAAAATGGTGCAACAGATCCTGATGGAATGACTACATTCACCAATGTATACACTCCAACACCTGTACCGTTCGTACCTCCTGTAAAGAAGGTAATGGAAGGCGAGCCTCTGGTAGCTGATAAGACATTCACATTTACTATCGAAGCAGATTCGGGCAACCCAAGCGGCGGAGCTGAGATCGCAAACGATACAACGTCAATAACAGTACCTGCAGGCGCAACCAATAAGGAAGGCGCATTCGAAGCTATCACCTTCAAGAAGGCAGGAACATACAAGTTCACTATCAAGGAAAAGAAGGGTGATATTTCGCAGATCGGCTACAGTGAAGCAGTAAGCCATCTCACAGTCGTGATCAAGGATACTGATCCTGCCCTCGTAGTAGATGACTTCGAATTCACGGAAGCAGCTACAGCTGGCGGAGCAAGCGCTGAGTTTACTAACTCGTACACACCGACTCCGACTACCGAAATAATTCCGGTAGAGAAGACGGTACCGGGTGAACCGCTTGTCAAGGAAAAGAAGTTCACGTTCAAGCTCAAACCTGATAAGGAAAACAAGAAGGGCGGAGTATTCATCGGCGAGAAAGCATTTGAAGGCGAAGCTGCAGAAGATACAGTAGTACTTACTGTACCTGCCGGTGAGACAAATGCACACGATGTATTCAAGAAACTCACCTTCAAGAAGGCCGGAACATACAACTTCACCGTTTCGGAAGTCATTCCTCCGGAGGATCAGAGGTATAAGGGCATCACATACGACGAGACAGTAGGAACTGTAGAGATCGTTGTAGAGGACGTTGATCTCAAGCTTGAGGTCAAGAGCATGATCTTCAAAGATGCTGTAAACGATGACGGAACTGCTGCACTCTTCAGCAACCCATACTGCCCAGAGCCTGTAGAGTACACACCACAGGTCGAAAAGACAGTAGTCGGACATCCGACAGTTGCAGAGAAGATCTTCAACTTCACACTGACACCTGATCCTGAGAACAAGTCAGAAGGCGTATTCCTCGATGACGTTGCATTCGAAGGCGAAGATGCAGAAGATACTACAACAGTCGTAGTACCTGCAGGAGAGAAGACTGCAACAGCTGACTTCAGTAAGCTCCAGTTCAGAAAGGCAGGAACATACAAGTTCACTGTTACTGAGCAGAAGGAAGACGAAGAAGGAATAACCTACGATGAAGAAGTAGGAACTCTGACAGTGACCGTCACAGATATGGACGGATGGCTCGATGAGAAGCATGAATACGTGAAGGCTGAAGTCACTGATGAGGACTATGCTAAGTTCGCGAATGACTACACACCTGAGCCGGTCGTAGAGATCCTGCATGGTTTCAAGGTCATCGATGGCGAGCCGCAGAAGGACGAAGAGTTCACATTCAAGCTGGAGTCGAGTGGTAACACAGCACAACTGCCAGACGGATCATACATCCCGAACCCAATGCCTGAAGAGGACGAAGTAACCATCTACGGCGACGGTGAGTTCGAGTTTGGTGACATGACATACGAGTGGCCGGGTGAGTACTACTACAAGATCTCCGAGGCTGCAGGCGATGCAATGGGCTTCGAATACGATACTGCTGTCTGGTCCGTGAAGGTAACTGTCACAGACATGGATGGATATCTCGAAGCAGCGACAACATACACCAGCGATGCTGATCCTGAGACTCTCGAGGAACTGGCAACATTCACCAACCCATACAGAACAAACGAACTGAAGATCACTAAGACCGTAAAGGGTGCGAGCGGCGACAAGAAGTTCAAGTTCACAGTCAGACTGTACGACAAGAACGGCGATCCGCTCGAGGGAGTATACCCGATAACAGGTGATGCTGAAGGCGAAGTCGTAAACGGTGTCGGAACTGTCAAGCTCGCACATGGCGAAGAGGCATACGTCACAGAGATCCCTGTAGATGCTACATGGACAGTTGAGGAAGAGGATTACGCTAATTACAAAGCTAGCTGTGATAAGGATCACGGAACAATAACTGTGGACAAAGCAAGTGAATCCAACTGGATCAACACAACCGGCGTGGACACAGGCGACCATAACACAGTCGGCGGATATCTGGGACTCTTCGGAACATCCTTAATGGCACTCGCAGCTATGATCTTCGGAAGACGCAGAAGACGCGAGAACGAGGAGTAATAGCGGGGATGAGTGACCGCGGCGAACACCTTAACAGGTAAAGCCTGAAACTAAATGAAAGGGAGGCAGTCAGATGACTGCCTCCTTTTATGTCGCATTGAGAATTTGCTATAGGTGAGAAAAGCTATTTAAGCTGCTTTTATAATTATTATCAATAATACACCCCGCTAAAAGGGAGTATATTAATTATGTATGGTCATCAGGCAATCTGATGACAGACACAAAAACGTATAATCCTGAAAATTTTCGGAGGTAATGAAATGAGAATCGATGCAGGCGGCAAGCAGTGCCCTATCCCTGTAATTATGGCAAAGAAAGAGCTCGAAGCAGGCGAGCAGGATGTTGAGATCATCGTTGACGGCCCTACTCAGGTAGGCAACCTTGAGAGACTCGGTGACGCTCTCGGCAGAAAGGCTACAAGCGAAGCATTCGGCGACAAGTTCCTCGTTAAGTTCGCAAACGGCGAGACCATCAAAGGCGCAAGCGTTGCAGAGGCTGACACATACGCAGTATTCTTCAACACAAACGCTATCGGAACAAACAACAGCGAGCTCGGCGGAAACCTCGCAAAGATGGCTATCTTCACACTCAGCGAGTCCGAGAGAGTTCCTTCGTACGTTCTCTTCATGAACGAAGGCGTAAAGCTTCCGGCTGGCGACGAGCCGCAGATCATTGAGAACCTCAACACCCTCATCGAGAAGGGCACACAGGTCCTCGTATGCGGAACATGCCTCAACTTTTATGGCATAAAAGATGATCTTAAAGTTGGCACAGTAAGCAACATGTATGATATACTTGGCGCGATGCAGGAAGTAAGCAAGGTCATCAAGCTGTAAACCTGTAAATAAAACAACAGTGCCGGCCGGGTGCCGGTGCTAACGAAAGGGTCATATGGACGAATATTATCTTCTCACTTTTGAATCCACGCACGCAGCCATTTCAACGGAGAAGCTGCTGAAGCCTGCCGAAGTCACAATAATGCCTGTTCCGAGGTTCATCTCGGCGAGCTGCGGTATTTCGGTGCGCATACGCCCGGACAAGAAAGAAGACGCAGAAGGAATATTCCGCGAGAACAGCAAGCTGACTGCAGATGACTACGCGTATTATCATATAATCCGCGGCGGCGCAGCAGGTGAGCCGACTTGCGACAGACTCGAAGCTATCAAGTAGCACCAAGCAATAAGCAATCAAAATCAACAATGAAAGCGGTCCCTTGAGGACCGCTTTTTACTATGCCTGCTCATTTCTGATCCCCAGAATGTCCGCAATCACTCTGTTGATCTGCATTGAGTCTATATGCCCCTCGCTATCGCCGAAAACGAAGAAAAGATCGACGCCGATTTTGTATCCGCTTCTGAGGTATCTGTCGACTCTTCTTGCATACTCCTCGCGGTATTCGCGCAGATCCAGCCGGCCTACATACTCGATGATTATCTCCGTTTTCATGTCTATCGGTGAAAGCACAGTAACGTCCGGATACATCGGCGGCCCATAATCTTTCATTGCTAATGGAAGTTCATAGATCAGAGCGAGACCTGCCGATTTGACCATCTCGTATAAAGCGACCTCGCTTACGGTTTTCACCATTATTCCATCAGATGTACGATGCTTTTTCTTTTCGGGATAATTCTCTGGAAAACTTTTCTGATAATCGAGGCGCCTTTCAAGCCATTTCTTTCCTTCTATTTCATATAGCTCTGATGAAGGCGGTACATCGCAGCGGTAAACTGCCGGCAAGCTTTCATTGATGTGACTCGAATCAAACGGAAGAAAATCATCCGCAAGCGCTTTCATAAGATCAAGATCCAGGTCTATCCGCCTGAGCGCCTCCTTGAGAAACCGCACTTCCTGAACACGCTTAACGATACTGTTATCTGTAGGCCCCAGATAGGCATACGTTTTAGAACCTTTCCGCTTAACAGAATAATAGTAGTTTTTACCTTTACCAGGCTTTGTCCTTCGCAGGAACGCACCTTTAAAGTCTCCCAGCAGATCAAGCCTGCCTGAATACTCTTCTTTCGCCTTTTCAAGCATCATTATTTCATAATTAAGTCTTTGATAAAGTTCTGCATTCATTAACATATTTCACCTTCTATATGTTGATTACATAAGCGGATTTTTCTATGGGACTTGATTCTACAAACAAGCGTAAAAACCGGCAAACGAAAAACGCCCCCATTCCTGCAATAAAAGCACTATTTTGGGGTCAGAGCACTTTTTTCAAGTACCGGTCCTCGTTTTGACAGTAAAACAGGCATCTTTCCATGACGATCCGATACATTTTTTCTCATCCCGGTACACATGTTGACAGGTGTAATGAAAGGATCGTGAGAAATGCGTTGGTGTTTCAACCTCGCTGTTTTGTGCAGAAGTACGAAGAAATTCGTTCCTAATAGCGAATATCCTCATTGGAATAACGAACCCATGCTTTTAGCAGTCTGTTGAAAGCTAAGATTCTGGAAAAATATTCATAGATGTGAATAGAACGTCGGCACGATTTTTGAAGAATGTATACAAAGCCTTAACATTTATGCGATATGGCTTGCGATCTGGGATGGAGGAGAAGGATCTGCAGCCAATAATGATGATTCTGACCCTATGTGAAAGAGAGGTGTTCGTTACTGTTATGCCTGTACTGGGATGCGAGTACGAAGAAGTTCGTATCGCAAGCCGGATTTTAGCTACTAGGGCACGAACATGCTATATTCAATGTCATGCATAAGCGAAAAACTGCCTTGATGGAGTGATATGACAGATGGAGAGAGAGGGGTAGCCATGGATAACCGGCCATTTCATTCTTCGGGAATGACAATATGGCGCGCGTGGCAGCGTGCCGATATGGTATACTAATTATAATTAGGCGAACTATAGGGTTCTGTTAAGGGAACTGCTTAATCCTATTATAGATAGCTGTGTTAAATTGGGACGGGCCCGGTGACGGGCCATATGGAAATGGCTGCAGGCCCCAATTCAGAGATATTCGGAGGACATATGGTTATATTTGATTTAGATGGAACGCTTTGGGATTCATCAGTTAACGTAGCGGCTTCATGGAATGTTGTAATAGAGAAAGAAGTGGGCAAAGAGCATACACTTTCAGCTGAAGACATCATGAAATACATGGGCCTTACAATGACTGAGATCGCTGACAAGCATTTCGGATTCCTGCCTGAGGAAGAGCGCTATGCGCTGTCCCGCAAATGCGAGGAGTTCGAGAACGGTTACATCACCGAGCACGGCGGAAACCTCTTTGAAGGCGTTGAAGAGACTCTTGCGAAACTCAAGGACAGAGGCGTTAAAATGGCTGTCGTCAGCAACTGCCAGGAGGGTTATGTAAAGGCTTTCCTCGATTCGATGGATATGTGGAAATATTTCGTCGACTATGAAGAATGGGGCCGCACAATGCTTCTCAAAGCGGACAATATAAAGCTCGTTATGGAGCGTAACGGCGCTTCAAAGGGCATTTATGTAGGCGATATACAGAAGGATTCGGATGCAGCCCATAAGGCCGGCGTAGAGTGTATCTGGGCGGGCTACGGCTTCGGCGAGATCAATGACGCCGTAGCCACTATCAACAAGTTCGATGAGCTGCCGGCCGTACTTGAAAAGCTTGGCTTTATGGAGTAGGGCTTCGTGCTGCAGCCGATAAGGTTTTCTGGAACAGAGCTTCGAGCTGCAGCCGGTAAGGCTGACTGAAAAGGAGATTCTGCGCTTATGAAACTCAACAATAAGCGAACTGTACTTGTGGGACTTGCGTTTCTGTCGATCTGCGCGTTCTGGCAGATGTACGACAACGTAGTTCCGCTGATACTCACAAAAACATTCCACCTGAATGAGACGTTCTCGGGTGCTATTATGGCGGCCGACAACGTTCTGGCGCTTTTCCTGCTGCCGTTCTTCGGAACGCTGTCAGACAGGACCAATACAAAAATCGGAAAGAGGACCCCGTACATACTCGGAGGTACGCTCGCGGCGGTCATCCTTCTCAACATACTGCCGCTGCTCGACAATTCGTACTACGCGGCCGCGAGCGCCGGGAAGATGATCGCTTTCATCGTGGTGCTAGGACTGCTGCTCATTTCGATGGGCACATACCGGTCGCCGGCTGTAGCGCTGATGCCTGATGTAACGCCGAAGCCGCTCCGTTCGCGCGCAAACGCGATCATAAACCTGATGGGAGCTGTCGGAGGCATCATATATCTGGCCATCGCAGCGGTTATGTATCCTAACTCGAAAGTGCTGGGGCTTGAACACGTCAATTACCAGCTGCTCTTCATCGTAGTGGCGCTTATAATGGCGGTCTCGATCATTGTGATGAAGCTCACCATCAACGAGCCAAAGCTGGTCGCGGAGAACCGGGCGCTCGAGGCGGAGCACCCTGAGTGGAACCTTGCCGAAGACGACGGAAGCGGCAACGAAGTGCTTCCGGCCAAGGTAAAGAGGAGTCTCGGATTCCTTCTGGCGTCGATCGCGCTGTGGTTCATCGGCTACAACGGCATAACGACGTGGTTCACCACTTACGTAGACAAAGTGATGGGACAGGGCCTCGGCGGAGCGTCCACATGCCTGCTCATTGCGACAGGCGGAGCCATCCTTTCATACATACCTATCGGAAGTCTGGCGCACAAAATCGGAAGAAAGCGCACGATCATGATCGGCATCATCCTGCTGGCTTCGTGCTTCCTCGCGGGATATTTCCTGACGACGGCATTCAGCAGCATCAACGCGATAATGTTCGTAGTATTTGCGCTCGTCGGATTCGCATGGGCAGCAATCAACGTCAACTCGCTGCCTATGGTTGTTGAGATGTGCAAGGGCTCGGATATCGGCAAATTCACCGGTTACTATTACACCGCGTCAATGGCGGCGCAGGTGGTGACGCCTATACTCGCGGGCTTCCTCATGAGAAACATCAGCTACAAGGTGCTTTTCCCGTATGCTGCGCTTTTCGTCATCTTCAGTTTCATAACGATGACGCAGGTGAAGCACGGTGACGCGGCTCCTGAGGCTAAAAAAGGGCTCGAAGCGTTCGAGGATATGGAAGACTAGAATGAAGGCGTCTAAGAGGAAATATAAGCTTGCTGAGCACTATGCTCACAGGGGTTACCATGATAAACCGCAGATCCCGGAGAACTCGATGGCGGCTTTCCGCCGCGCAGTCGAGTACGGGCTGCCGTCGGAATTCGACGTGCACCTCATAGCGGACGGGTCGCTCGTGATATTCCACGATGACGATCTGGAGCGTCAGACCGGGGTGAAGGGCAGCATCGAGGCTTACGACCTGACGAACCTCAGAAAGCTCAGGCTCGAGGGCACGGATGAGATGATACCGACGTTTGACGAGGTGCTCGGCCTTTATGAAGACACGGGGCTCCCGCTCCTTATAGAGCTGAAGTGCGTGAAAGGCAACCACAGGGCGCTTGCCCGGGCGGTCGCCGAAAGGCTCGACAGCTACAAAGGCGAGTACGTCATTGAGAGCTTCGACCCGCGCGTGCTGATCGAATACCGCAGGCTGAGGCCTGAGGTCATCAGAGGACAGCTCTCGCAGAATTTCTTCAAAAGCAGGGAAGGGCTTCCGTTTTATCAGGTGGTGATGCTGACGAACCTGATGCTCAACATATTCACGAAGCCTGATTTCATCGCATATAAATTTGCAGACAGAAACAACAGCGTCCTGAGGTCGCTGATCGGCAGAAAGGGATACGACGAAGTGTCGTGGACCATACAGACAGCCGACGCGTTCAGAACGGCGAAAAGGGACGGCAGTGTCCCGGTGTTTGAAAAAATAACTCCCGAAGAGCTGAAAGAACTGCTTCGCGGGAAAGGTAAGGAGGACTGAAATGACTGAAAAGAAAATGAAGAAAATCCTGAAGAGGAACAGACGCCGCAAGGTGGCACAGGGCATCGGTGCGGCAGCCGGAGTAGCAGCATGGGCTCTCATGATCGGAGCCGTCGTTGCAGGCGAAAAGAAGCTTGATGAGTACAAGACGAAATTCGAGGATGTTCCCGAAAGCGAAAAATAGGAAAGGCATGTAAAATGGGGGTTAAAAAGAGGGCAAAACTTACGCCTGTAGGTATCTGGCACTGGACCCGCCTTGTCTACAGGTCGATGCTGTTCCTGCTGCTGATATATTCGTATGTCAGATACAGGTTCATATACCATGAGCCGTTCGTGCTCGGTCTCGAAAAGATGCCGGGGATCATCATATTCGTGTGGACGATCTACGTAATAGAGATGATATTCCGCTTCTTCCCGGCAAAGATCGAAAGCCCGGGCTGTCAGAAGCAGTTCGCGCGCAACTACATAAAGACCGGCGAGACCGACGTGATCGTGCATGACAACAATGCCACGATGCTTGTAGCGCTCATCTGGATCGTGTTCAACGGCATCTTCGGAATGCTCCACATGCTGGGCGTAATCGACGACGGCATCATGATACTGCTCTGCGGAGCGTATTCAGTCTGCGACATGATATGCATCATGTTCTTCTGCCCGTTCCAGTCGTGGTTCCTGAAGAACAAATGCTGCAGCGCGTGCCGTATCTACAACTGGGACTTTGCGATGATGTTCACGCCGCTGTTCTTCGTCGAGAAGACATACACATGGAGCCTTCTGGTGCTTTCGATCGCCCTGCTGATCAGGTGGGAGATCACGTTCTACAGGCATCCGGAGAGATTCTCCGAACACACGAATGCATACCTTAAGTGCAGCAACTGCAGCGAGAAGCTCTGCGCGCACAAAAAGCAGCTGCACAGACTCTGGAAGCAGATAGAAGAATACAGCGAAAAAAAGCTGAAACAGCTGGAAATCAATAAATAAAAAAGAGAGGAACAATCATGAGAAACAAAAGAAGAGACGGAAAAAGAGTCAGATGGCCGGACGGATATCATAATATACTGCCGTACATCATGCCTAAGAGAACAGAGGCGGAAGTATCCATGACCGAGCAGTTCGACGTCACGGAGCTGGTGAAGTACATGGCAGAGCGCAACGAGAAAGAGGGCACAAACCTCAAGATATTCCACGCGATCTGCACGGCGGTAGCAAGGACTGTTTACCACAGGCCAAAGCTGAACTACTTCATCTCGGGCAGAACATATTATGAGAGACCTGACATCACTCTGTCCTTCGTTGTAAAGCAGAGGTTTGAGGACGAGGCTGACGAGACACTGATGTTCCTCAAGGTGGACCCTGACATGAACTTCGACTCGATCTCGAAGCTCATCATCGGAGACGTCAAAAAGGTCCGCAAGGAAAAGTCCAATGATCTCGACAAGCTCATGAACTTCGTGGGAAGCCTTCCGAGACCTTTCCTCGAAGCGTTCTTCGGTACCCTCAAGGTGCTTGAATACCACGGCATAATGCCGAAGGGACTCACTGCAGGCGACCCGAACTATTCATCCGTTCTTCTGTCGAACCTCGGATCCATCAGGTCCGACTCCTGCTACCACCACCTGAGCAACTACGGAACATGCTCGGTAATGATCACCATAGGCGTGCTCCACAAGGAGCAGAAGCTCATGGATGACGGAACATGGCAGGAAAGGGACGTTATCAACTGCACATTTACGATCGATGAAAGACTGGCAGACGGTTTCTATTTTGCAAAGTCGCTTCGCATCGCAAAATACATGCTCGAGCATCCTGAGGTGATGAACGAGCCTATCAGCAAGCCGGTACCGGTTGAATTGTAAGTGAAAAAGAAGAGCATCCGATCGACAGAGAAAGGACATTGAGATGAGCAGAGAGAAGAGAGCCGAGAAGCACATGGCTCCGGAAACAACAAAGAAAAAACGCGGGCTCTGGTGGAAGATCCCTATGTGGATCGTTATCATCGCGGTAGTCCTTGCCGGTTCGGCGATGGCTGTGAATTACGGAGTATCGCTCCATCTGAGGCATTATATCAGCAGCTTCGATCCTGTTGAGTACAATGAAGCTGACAGGGTGGTGCCGGAGATCGATCCGGAGACGGGTTATTATACGTTCACGACTGACAGGGATCTCAAGATCATGATGCTTACGGACATCCATCTGGGAGGTGGATTCTGGAGCCGTGAAAAGGACCGCAAGACGGTCTACGAGATAATCACGATGCTGCAGAAGGAGAAGCCTGACCTCGTCATTCTCGATGGAGACAACACCTTTGCCGTGCCGGGACCGGTATACAACGGCGGCGGAACGCTCAACAACTACATGGCCGCGCGCGATGTCATCCAGATATTCAACCACGAGGGCGTATACTTCACGACTGTATTCGGCAACCACGACACAGAGGTCTTCGATTATACCGGAAGACAGAAGCTCGGAGAGCTGTACATGAAGGACAGGTTCGAGTACTGCATATTCGATCAGAACTACACTGACGGTGCGGGGATCCCTTCGGTCACCAACCAGATCATGCTTGTGAAGGGCACAGACGGCGACATAAAGAAGGCGCTCCTGCTCGTGGACAGCAACGCCTACGTAGATAACTCGATCAAGGCAGTGCTTGAGTGGAACTATGACATAATAAGAGATTCAACGGTGGACTGGGCTGCGAATGCTCTCGAGGATCTTGAATGCCCTGAGACAGTCGCGTTCTTCCATATCCCTGTAAGCGAGTTCAGGATCGCGTATGAGGACCTTGAGGCGAACGGCTGGAAGGATACCGAGGATACGAAGTACATCTCCGGAGTCTGGGACGAGCTGGTCGATGAGACTACACACAGCCGCATCTGGCATGGCGGTATCACCAAAGACGTGCCTCTCGCAGACATCGACAAATTCTTCGAAGCGATGGGTCCTACCGGGATCGATGTGCTCGAGGCCTGCTACTGCGGACACGACCATGTAAACAACGCGATGGTCAATTACAAGGGCGTCGATCTGTGCTACGGCTATTCGATCGACAATCTTGCGTACACTGATATCAACTTTTCAGGCGCGCAGAGAGGAGCCACGATCATCACGATCGGAGCTGACGGCAAGCGCAAGACTGAATACAAGAATGCATATAAGGACTACGGCGTGCCGGCGGACAAGTTCGTGGATGTCTATACGGATCATCTTCTCTATGAGGGAAGCAAGCCGGACGGCGTGCTGATGCCATAACATCAGCGGATAAAGGGGTATAGGATGGCAGGACCGGGACCGGGCCGCATGGGTCCGATGCACTTCCTCACTGAGGAAGAAAAACAGAATATGCCTAAGGTGACGAAGGCGCTGCTTGCCAGGATAATGAGCTATCTCAAGCCGTACTGGCTGCAGTTCATCTTCGTATTCATCGCGATACTGCTGTCGGCGACCGTCGGGCTCTTCCCGTCGATCATAACAGGACGCATAGTCGATGAAGCCCTCGTGGGAAAAAACATGGAGCTCCTTATACAGCTCCTTCTTATGGCGTTCGCGGCACTGACGGTGAGCCAGCTGGTGGGTGTGCTCGAGAATTACATCAACGCGTGGATCTCGCAGCGCATCATCTTTGACATGCGCAACCAGATGTATAAGCATCTGCAGTACATGCCGCATTCATTCTTCACGACGGAGAAGCAGGGCGACATCATCACGCGCATGAATACGGATATCAGCGGCGTCAGCTCGGTCATCAGCGGCACGCTCTCGAACATCGTGAGCAATGTGGCGACCGTGATCACGACTCTGGTGGCGCTCTTCAGCATGAGTCCGCCGCTTGCTCTTGTGGGCATAGCTGTGATCCCGCTGCTGGTGCTTCCGACGAGGACTGCCGGACGCACGCGCTGGAAATATCTCACGCAGAGCCAGGCAAAAAGCGACGAGCTCAACCAGAAGATAGACGAGACACTGTCGGTCAGCGGTTCGATGCTCGTAAAGATATTCACGCGCGAGCAGAAGGAATACGACGAATTCGTAAAGGTCAACAAGGAGGTCACCGACCTCAATCTCAAGGAACAGAGATCGGGACAGCTCTTCCGCGTGGTCATGGGAATGTTCACGCAGCTGGGACCGCTGCTCATATACTTCGCCGGCGGATATTTCATCATCAGGCAGATAGACAATTCGCTGACGGTCGGTGTTATCACCGCGACTGTCGCTCTCATCAACAGGCTTTACAGACCTGTCGAGCAGCTGATGAACATCTCCGTCGATTTCACGCGCTCGCTTGCGCTGTTTACGCGTATTTTTGACTATTTCGACAGGGAGAACACGATCGTCTCGCCTGAGAACGGGAAGAAGCCGGATGTCGATAACAAGCCGATCACGTACGAGCACGTCGCGTTCAGCTACAGTCCCGAGAGCCCTATCCTGACGGATGTGGACTTCGAGGTGCCGGGCGGCAGCATGTACGCCATAGTGGGACCTTCGGGATCCGGCAAGTCGACGGTCGTGAACCTCATACCGAGGCTTTACGACGTGTGCGGAGGCTCCGTGAAGGTAGCGGGTGTGGACGTGCGCGACTTCGACCTCACGTATCTGAGGGAGCAGATCGGCGTAGTGACGCAGGAGTCGTATCTTTTCAACGGAAGCATACTCGAGAACCTCAGATACGCGAAGAGCGACGCCACGATGGAGGAGATCGAAGAGGCCTGCCGAATAGCCAACATACATGATTTCATAAGCAATCAGCCGGATGGTTACGATACGCAGGTCGGCAACCGCGGACTGAAGCTCTCGGGCGGCGAGAAGCAGAGGCTGTCGCTGGCGAGAGTCATACTGAAAGACCCGAAGATCCTCATACTTGACGAGGCGACTTCGGCTCTCGACTCCATATCGGAGAACTCGATACAGGACGCGCTCGAGCAGATGATGGTGGGGCGCACAAGCATCGTCATTGCACACAGGCTGTCGACCATACTCAAGGCCGACAGGATACTCGTGGTGAAGGGCGGCGTGATAGCCGAGCAGGGCACGCATGAAGAGCTGCTCGCGCTTGGCGGCACTTACAAGGAACTCTACGAGACGCAGTTCCGTCAGGCCATCGACAGCGAGGCTGCAAGAAGCAGCGCGGAAGCGGCCGGCGAGAGCGACGGACTGGACATACAGACTCTGTCGACGCAGTATGCGGTCAGGAAGATAACCGAGGCGGACATTTCGCCTGTATACAGGCTGGCAAAGTCCAACAGGAGATATTACAGGTATCTCGGAAGGATACCTACGCGAGAGAGTCTTACGGAGATCATATCGGAAGTGCCTGAAGGAGTGTCGCCGGTATGCAAGCATTTTGTCGGATTCTATAACGAGGACGATGTGCTCATTGCCGTCATGGATCTCATAACCGGATATCCGGAGGGCGATGATGCTTTCATCGGATGGCTCATGGTGGACGGCGAGATGCAGGGCAGGGGCATAGGCTCGGGCATATTTGCCGATGTGCGCGCTGCGATGAAGGCTGCGGGCTATGACTACATGTCGCTCGCAGTGATAAAGAAGAATGAAGAGGCTCTGAAATTCTGGAATGAACAGGGCTTCAAAGTGGTAGAGGAGACGGTCAGCACTGACGGATACGAAGTGTACAGAATGGCCAGAGATATATAGAAATGGATTCAGAACTGAGATTCAGAAAAGCAAACAAAGACGATTTAGACGCTATAGACCGCATTTATGAACGCTCACATGATGCAGAGGAGGCAGGTCTGACTACTACCGGATGGGTCAGGGGGATCTATCCTGTGAGGGCTGTCGCTGAAGGCTCGCTGGAGCGTGACGACATGTATGTCGCCGAGTATGACGGCAAAGTCGTCGCGACGGGGACCATAAACAAGACACAGGTGAATGTATACCTCGACTGTGACTGGGAGTATAAGGCGCCGGATGACAAGGTGTGCGTGCTGCATACTCTGGCTGTCGATCCGGATGCGAGAGGCATGGGCATCGGCCCTGCTTTCGTGCGGTTCTACGAGAGCGTAGCTGAGGACTGGGACTGCGAGGTGCTGAGGATAGACACCAATGCCAGAAACAAGAGGGCGCGTGCGATGTACGCGAAGCTCGGATACGTCGAGACAGACATCGTGCCGACGGTATTCAACGGAATACGCGACGTGGACCTGGTCCTGATGGAGAAGAAATTATAAAAGAATGGGACAGTTAAGCATTTTTGACACAGCTGCAAATGATAATCAGCCGCTTGCGGCGAGGATGAGACCGAGGAATTTTGATGAATTCGTCGGTCAGCAGCATCTCGTGGGAGAAGGCAAGGTGCTGCGCAATCTTATCGAGCGCGACAGCGTCTCCTCCATGATATTCTGGGGACCGCCGGGGGTCGGCAAGACTACTCTGGCGCAGATAATCGCGGCAAAGACGGACGCCCAGTTCATCACGTTCAGCGCGGTGACGAGCGGCATAAAGGATATAAAGACGGTGATGCAGCAGGCGGACAAAATGACCGCCATCGGAGCGCGCACCATCGTTTTCGTGGATGAGATCCACAGATTCAACAAGGCGCAGCAGGACGCCTTCCTGCCTTTTGTTGAGAAGGGCAGCATAATCCTGATAGGCGCAACGACCGAGAACCCGTCGTTTGAGGTCAACGGCGCTTTGCTTTCAAGATGCAAGGTGTTCGTGCTGCATCAGCTGAGCCCGGAGGACATAGCGCAGCTCGTGAGAAATGCGTTGTCTGACCCGAGAGGCTTCGGCGGGCAGGACCTCCGCATAAGCGATGACGTCATCAGCGCGCTCGCTTCGTTTGCGAACGGGGATGCGAGGACTGCGCTCTCGACTCTCGAGATGATGGTTCTGAATGCTGACCGCTCGGCCGATCCGGCTGACGGACACGAGGTGATAACGGTCACTACAGAGGACTTTGAGCAGTGCACTTCGAGGAAGTCGCTGTTGTACGATAAACAGGGCGAGGAGCATTACAATCTGATATCCGCGCTGCATAAGTCGATGAGGAATTCCGATGCGGACGCAGCGGTTTACTGGCTTGCGCGCATGCTGGAGTCGGGCGAGGACCCGATGTATATAGCACGCCGCGTCACCAGGTTTGCTGCGGAGGACGTCGGCCTCGCTGATCCGAGAGCTCTTGAGCTCTCGGTGGCGGCATTCCAGGCCTGCCATCTGATAGGAATGCCGGAGTGCAGCGTGCACCTCACCGAGGCCGTGATCTACAACGCGCTGGCACCGAAGTCCAACGCGATGGAGGTCGCCTACATGCAGGCGGCGCGCGATGCAAATGAGCACTTTGCCGAGCCCGTTCCGCTGCATATCCGCAATGCTCCTACAAAACTGATGAAGGAGCTCGATTACGGAAAGGGCTACATCTACGCGCACGACACGGAGGACAAGATAGCAGATATGGAATGCCTGCCTGAGAACCTGCGCGGCACGGAATACTATCATCCGGGCAATCAGGGCTTCGAACCGCGTTTTAAGGAACGCTACGAGTCCATCAAAAAGTGGAGAGAAGAACACAAGAATAAGAAATAAAAAGAGGGAAGCATTATGGAAAAAACTGACAGCAGATATGCAAATTACATTCAGATCCTCAAGGAGGAGCTTCTGCCGGCGATGGGCTGCACAGAACCTATCGCCATCGCCTATGCCGCGGCTAAGGCCGCCGAAGCGCTCGGCACAAAGCCTGAACGCCTGCTGGTCGAAGTAAGCGGCAACATCATCAAAAATGTAAAGAGCGTCGTTGTGCCTCACACAGGCGGCCTTCGCGGGATACCGGCAGCCGCGGCAGCCGGCGCCGCCGCAGGCGACGCCGGGGCAGAGCTCGAGGTCATCTCGAACGTTACGCCTGAACAGATCGAAGAAATAGGAGAATTCCTGGAGGAAGCGCCAATCGAGGTGAAACACGTCGACAACGGCCATATCTTCGACATATCCGTGACTGCATTCGCGGGTGAAGATTCCGCATGCGTCCGCATCGTTGATTACCACACAAACATCGTGCTGATCCGCCGCAATGACGAGATCCTGTTCTCTAAAGATGTCGAGGAGCCTAAAGAACTCGGCCTCACCGACAGGACCTGCCTTTCCATCGAAGGCATAGTCGAATTCGCGGACATAGTCGATGTGGAGGAAGTCCGCGAGACGCTTGAAAGACAGATCAACTACAACATGGCGATCGCCGAAGAGGGACTGGCCGGAGACTACGGTGCAAATATCGGAAGCACCATGATGCTGGGCCATGAGTACGATCTCAAGTACGTGATGAGATCATATGCCGCCGCCGCGAGCGATGCGCGTATGAACGGCTGCGAGCTTCCTGTCGTTATAAACTCCGGAAGCGGCAACCAGGGCATCACCACGAGCGTTCCGGTCATCGTTTACGCGCGGGCACACAACAAATCACAGGAGGAGCTCCTGCGCGCGCTCTGCGTATCCAACCTCGTGACCACACACCTCAAGACAGGTATCGGCAGGCTCTCTGCGTACTGCGGAGCTGTAAGTGCAGGCTGCGGAGCCGGTGCAGGCATAGCCTACATGCAGGGGGGCGGAGTTGACGCTGTTGCTCATACTGTCGTCAATGCCATTGCTATCAACTCCGGCATAGTCTGCGACGGAGCCAAGGCAAGCTGCGCCGCAAAGATCTCTGTGGCTGTTGAGGCCGGACTAATGGGACTGTCTATGTACAACAAAGGCAACCAGTTCTTCGGCGGCGACGGTCTGGTAAAGAAAGGTGTTGAAAACACGATAGATACAGTAGGCCGTCTGGCAAGATTCGGCATGAAGCAAACCGACGAAGAGATCATCCGTCTCATGCTCGAAGACTAAGCCTCCCATTTATCCGCGTTAACATTTGTGATAATATAATTCTGTAAATCAATAATTCACAGCGTTTATAACTCACTGCAGAAACACAGCAAAACATATCAGAAAGGAGACCAGATATGCCAATTCCTACTCCTCATATAAACGCCAAAGCAGGCGATTTCGCTGAAACAGTTCTGATGCCGGGCGATCCGCTCCGCAGCAAGTTCATCGCAGAGACATTCCTCGAGAATCCGGTTCTCGTGAACAACGTCCGCGGCGTGCAGGGTTACACAGGCACATACAAAGGCAAGAGAGTATCGGTCATGGCTTCCGGAATGGGCCAGCCGGCGATCGGCATCTATTCGTACGAGCTCTTCGCATTCTATGATGTAAAGAACATCATCAGGATCGGATCCTGCGGATCGATCGACCCTGAGCTCCACGTGCGTGACATCGTAATCGCACAGGGCGCATGCACAAATGGCTCATATGCAAATCAGTACGAGCTTCCTGGAACATTCTGCCCGATCGCTTCGTTCGAGCTCCTTGAGAAAGCCGTTGCAGCTACAAGAAAATCCGGCGCCAAGTTCAAGGTCGGCAACATCTTCTCATCGGATATGTTCTATGACGATGCTGCATCCGCTATGAAATGGGCAAAGATGGGAGTACTCGGAGTTGAGATGGAATCCGCAGCACTCTACTGCAACGCAGCAAGACTCGGCAAGAACGGTCTCTGCATCTGCACCGTTTCGGACTCCTTCAACTATCCTGAAGAAAACACGACAGCCGAGGAGCGCCAGAACTCCTTCACAAAGATGATGGAGATCGCACTCGAGATCGCATAAGACTCCCCGGATCGCATAAGGCATCCCGCCCAAAACCACCTGTATTTAAGAATATGAACGGATCTGAACCCAAATGTCAGATCCGTTTTTCATTACAATAATCCGCACTGTCTTAATGATGCGGAAATACAGCATGAAAAGGAGTTTCAAAAATTTTTCTACATGAAGTGCCTTATTTTGAGATTTCATGTAGAAAAAATGGATGATCTCAAAATATACATCGTTATACATCGCGAAATGCTCCGAAAAAAGCAACGTTAAAAGGCTCTAGCCGGTTGACGATTAGCCATTACACTGCTTATTAAGGTCCCTGGCACCTTTTATACGTATTTTCAGTAAAATAGTCCGGCTGCTTTTCTACATGAGATGCTAATATTTGGGCACTCATGTAGAAGAAATTCAAAATTTCCTTTTTCATCAACACGATGCAGGGCAAGAATGCTAATAATTATACGTTTGTATGAATATAAGCAGTATGCAGCAGGGGGCGTACAAAATTGCGCAGAAAAATGTGTGAGTTAAAGCATGCATGAGCGATTTATCGACGTATGAATGAAGGCGCACGCCAGAGAATACGGAAGACGTGCGGTGCATGCGTGAAAAAGTTAATGAATAGTGACGACTTATCAAGAGGGAGGAGTAATGTATTACAAAGAGCAGTTGGTTTCGCTGAGAAGCAGTCTGAATGACCGCCTTTCTGACTTGAATAGCGAGCTTGAGATCCTGCCGGAAGGGAAGCTGTATGTTTATCAGAAAAATGGCAAGTATTACTATTGTCAGAGGATCCCTAAAGGAGGGTACCGCAAGAAGGAACGCAGGATAGCCATCACAAAGGACAGTGATACTGTTCTGGCGCTGGTGCGGAAAACGTTTGTAGAAAATGCGGCAAAGAATATACAGAATAATATTTCAGAACTCGACATGGCCATCGGGAATTACAGTCCGGTCAGTGAGGCACAGGTGATGAAGGCCTTCTGTGCGAGGTATCCGGATCTGGCAAAGGGAATCTATTATGGTGGAAAGGATCCCGCTGCGTGGGCGACTGAATACGAACAGCCTGTGTTTTATGCAGAAGATTACAAATCAGTATCCGCCCGAGGAGAGGATATGAGATCAGGAGGAGAAATGTATATCTCTGCAAGACTCGATCACTTCGGAATACCATATAGGTATGAAGACGACACGGGAATACCTGATCTTGGATATGCGCCCGATTTTAAGATCATGAGGCCTCGCGACCGCAAAATCATATACTGGGAGCACTTCGGGAAGGTGAATGATTACGATTACGTTCTGGACAATTTCGGGAAAGTTAAGGATTATATCAGTTATGGCATCAGGCCCTGGGACAATCTCATCATGACTTTCAGCAATGAGAAGGGCGGCTACGACGGAAAGCTGATCGATGCCATGATCGAATGCTGGCTGTTGTAAAAAGGTTGAAAAAACAAAGCTTTTTGATGACATGACAGTACCTCTGTGATATAATCGACAAGCTGGGGCAGTGCGCCGGCACAATATTAGTATGCAAAACGCGCGGCGGCAAATGACTGCGCCAGAGAGTGAGAAATGAAAGATATTGAGATAAGAGAATTATTCAGAAACACAGAAGCTTACGCAGGCAAAGAGGTAATGGTATACGGTTGGGTCAGAGGAAACAGAAGCTCCAACCAGTTCGGATTCCTCTCGGTAAATGACGGTACGTTCTTCACACCTGTACAGGTGGTCTATGAGGCAGACAAACTGTCCAACTTCGCAGAAGTAGCGAAGTACAGACTGAGCGCAGGAGTTAAGGTAAAGGGCACGCTGGTGCTCACTCCTGAAGCAAAGCAGCCGTTCGAGATCAAAGCAGAGGAAATCGTTCTCGAGGCAGATTCCGATTCGGACTATCCGCTCCAGAAGAAGCGCCACAGCATGGAGTTCCTCAGGGAGATCGCTCACCTGAGACCGAGGAGCAACACTTTCTCCGCGGTATTCAGAGTCAGGAGCGTCGCTGCATATGCGATCCACAAGTTCTTCCAGGAGAAAAACTTCATCTATGTGCATTCGCCGGAGATCACCTGCAGCGATGCAGAGGGCGCAGGCGAGATGTTCCAGGTGACCACGCTCGATCTCGACAACCTTCCTCGCGATGAGCAGGGCAACATCGACTACAGCAAGGACTTCTTCGGCAAGAAGGCAAACCTGACTGTATCGGGCCAGCTCGAGGGAGAGATCATGGCACTCGCGTTCCGCAACATCTACACATTCGGACCTACATTCCGTGCAGAAAACTCAAACACTGCAAGGCATGCTTCCGAGTTCTGGATGATGGAGCCTGAGATGGCGTTTTGCGACATCAACGGCAACATGGATCTGGCCGAGGAGATGATCAAGTTCATCATCAGCTACGTTCTTGAGAAGTGCCCTGAGGAGATGCAGTTCTTCAACAACTTCATCGACAAGGGACTGCTGGAGAGACTCGACCACATCGTAAACTCTGATTTCGTCCGCATCACATACACAGAGGCGGTAGATATCCTTCAGAAGTCGGGCAAGAAGTTCGAGTATCCGGTCGAGTGGGGACTTGAGCTTCAGACAGAGCATGAGCGCTACCTGACAGAAGAGGTCTTCAAAAAGCCTATGTTCGTCATCAACTATCCGAAGGACTGCAAGGCCTTCTACATGAGGCTCAACGATGACGGAAAGACTGTAGCTGCCATGGACATGCTCGTACCGGGAGTCGGAGAGATCATCGGCGGAAGCCAGAGAGAAGAGCGCTACGATGTACTCGTAAAGAGGATCAAGGAGCTCGGTCTCGACGAAGATACCTATGACTGGTACCTCGATCTCCGCAGATACGGCGGCGTATTCCACTCCGGTTACGGACTCGGCTTCGACCGCATCCTCATGTACCTTACGGGCATGAGCAACATCAGAGACGTTCAGATGTTCCCTCGTACACCGGGCAACGCTGAATTCTAAACAAGTTAACCGGCGGTCTTCGGGGCCGCAGCAATTAAAACAGATATAAAAGAAAAGATATAAACAACATTTCAGGAGGAACACATGAAAGGCTATTCAAGCGATAAGATCCGCAACATCGTACTGCTGGGACACGGCAGCACAGGCAAGACCACCTTCCTTGAAGCAGGTCTGCTGAACACCAAGGTTATCAGCAGACTGGGTAAGGTTGAGTCGGGCAACACAGTATCCGACTATGAGAAGATGGAAATCGAAAAAGGATACACCATCAACCAGACACTCGTTCCTGTAGAGTATAAGGGAACAAAGCTCAACTTCATCGACACTCCGGGATTCTTCGATTTCGCAGGAGAAGCAAGAGCTGCTCTTTCGACAGGAGCTACAGCGATCATAATGGTCGACGCTTCGTCCGGAATCCAGGTAGGTACAGAGAAGGCCTGGGATCTCGTCAAGGAGTTCAACTCGCCTACATTCTTCATCATCAACAAGATCGACAAGGACAACGTTGAGCTCGACGAAGTCATCGCAGCTATCCAGGACAAGTTCGGAAGCGCATGTGTTACTCTTGATGACAAGGACGCTCTCGACGAGGCAGTAGCAGCTGCTGACGAGGAACTCATGGAGAAGTTCTTCGAGGGAGAGGCTTTCACAGACGAAGAGTTCGCACACGGTCTGGCAACAGGTATCCACAACGGAGACATCATGCCGGTCATGACAATGAGCGCACTGACAGGCGAAGGCGTAGACGAAGTTCTCGACTCCCTCTGCAAGTACGTTCCAAAGCCGGCAACAGTAGTTACAGAAGCTAAGGACGCTGACGGCAATGACATCGAGATCGCATGCGATCCTGCAGGAGACCTCGTTATCTACATCTTCAAGACACTTGCTGACCCGTTCCTCGGAAAGATCTCGTACGCAAAGGTCGTATCCGGCACACTCAAGTCCGGTACTGATCTCTACAACCCGCGTTCAGAGAAGTCTGAGAAGCTCGGATCCGTATTCTTCGTAAGAGGTAAGGCTCAGGAGATGACAGACACAGTAGTCGCAGGCGACATGGTAGCTCTCGGTAAGCTCCAGAACACAAAGACAGGCGACACACTCTGCGCAAAGAACAAGCAGGTCACAGTTAAGCCTGCTGCATTCCCTACACCTTGCTACTTCGTAGCTGTAGAGGCTGCAGACAAGAACGAAGACGAGAAGATGGCTCAGGGTCTCTCCAGACTCATGGAAGAGGATCCTACATTCGTTCTCGAGAGAAACGCTGAGACACATCAGACACTCCTCGGCGGACAGGGAGACATCCAGCTCGGAATCATCCAGGCTAAGCTCAAGGACAGATACGGCGTAAGCGTAAACGTTGTTCCTCAGAAGATCGCTTACAGAGAGACCATCAAGGGCAACTCCGATGTTCAGGGTAAGCATAAGAAGCAGTCCGGTGGTGCCGGCCAGTACGGTGACGTTCACATCAGATTCTCGCCATCGACAGAGCCTGGACTCGAGTTCAGCGAAGAGCTCTTCGGCGGATCGGTTCCTAAGAACTACGTTCCTGCAGTTGAGAAGGGACTTCTCGAGTGCATGGAAAAGGGCCCTCTGGCAGGATGCAAAGTACAGAACATCAAGGCTGTCCTCTACGACGGTTCCTATCACGAAGTAGACTCCAACGAAGTATCGTTCAAGATCGCTGCTTCCCTCGCATTCAAGAAGGGTATCGTTGAGGCAAGACCTTGCCTGCTCGAGCCTATCATGAAGCTTGAGATCACCGTTCCTGAGCAGTATGTAGGAGCTGTTATGGGCGACATGCCTAACAGACGCGGTATGGTACTCGGAATGGATTCCTCGCACCGCGGAACAATTCTTCACGCTGAAGCACCTCAGTCAGAGCTCTTCGACTATGCTATCGCACTCAGATCGATGACTCAGGCAAGAGGATCCTTCACAGTAGAGTTCGCAAGATACGCTGAGCTGCCTGGCAACCTGGCAGACAAGGTTATCGCTGCTTACAAGAAGGAGCAGGAAGAGAAGTAATCTGACTTCTGACTGCTGATTCATACAAAATGGAGCCCTTTTCCTGCACGGAGAAGGGCTTTTGTTCAGGGAGGGAAAAAATGCCGTTAATTGACAGTACAAATGCAAAGGAACATTCATATGCAGTCTATGGAAGACAGTTCAAGTCCTACAGATGTTTCAAGCCGGTCATCGTGGGCGTGCTGTTTGTGATTTTCTATATTATTTTTGCCGCGATACTCTCTGTCACAGTGGTGTTTACCGCCAGCCACGGAGCACCGGGCTCATTCAGAGATATGTTAAGCACCATATTTGCCGTCGGCTATGACAATATGGATCTTGCAAACGCGTGGCAGTCCGTAGTAAGCCTCGGCAGCGTTGCGATAATGATACCTGCACTGTGGCTGGCATCAGCCATCGTGCGTGACAGGCCGTTTTCATCGTATTCATCCTCAAGAGGCGGATGGAGCGGAAAGGTGTTCTGGAAGACGCTGCCTATAGCAATGGTCTGCATATCGGTCCCGGCTGTTATAGACTCGTTGTTTGTTGAGCACGGTATCGATAATTACCGCATGGGATTTACACTTGCGAGCTTTGCTGTAGTAACGGTCCTCGGACCCCTGCAGTGTATCGCTGAGGAGTACGTATTCCGCGGACTTCTGATGCAGACCCTCGGATCGTGGTTCAGACTGCCTGTCATAGCTGTTCTGATACAGTCCGGGATCTTTGTAACCATGCACCCGTACAACACCGTGGGAAAGATATCAATATTTGTTTCCGGTACAGTGTTTGCAGTCTGTGCGCTGATTGGCAGAGGCATTGAGGTCTCTTCGGCGTATCATATCGCAAATAACATGGCTGTTTTCTACATGCAGGGACTTAATGTGGCCGTTATCAGCAGTGAGAGTACCGTGCAGGATCTCATTCTGGAGTCGGTCTGTGCGGCCGTATTCGTGCTGCTGATGTTCACCATCAGCAAAAAGACCAACTGGTTCAATGAGATCAAAAAAGATGACGCTGCTGCATGGAACGCGAAGATAGATGAGAAGGCAGCCCGCAAGGAAGCAAAGGAAGCTGCAAAGGCTGAGAAGGCGGCGGCAAAGGCTGAGAAGGCAGCAGCTAAAAATGCAAAGATCGGCGCACATGAAGAAAGCGCGCCGGGAAAGCACTTCAAACAGTAGATTTTGGCAGCCGTTTTGGCTATAGTATAAATGGATGATATTGGCGACTTTTCCTGTTCAAGGAGGGAATGAGATATGAAAAAGAAGATTGCCATACTGATCAGCCTTGCAATGGTTCTGACTTTTGCTCTCGCAGCTTGCGGCGGCGGTGGCGGCGAAGACCTTTCCGACAGCAAGTATGTGGGTTCGTGGGTCGCTAAATCGCTGTCGATCGGTGACGAGTCGGGCGATATCGGTGACGAAGGAGTCTTTACTCTGACACTGAACGGCGATGGGACCGGCACCTTTGTATCTGTTGAAGCCGACGGAACTGAAGAAGTATCAAATATCACATGGTCACTGACAAGCGACGGATTCAAGACCAGTGGCGATATGAAGATGACATTCAAGGATGACGGCGACGGCATAAAGGCAACAATATTCGGAGTCGATCTGCACTTCGTAAGAGCCGGTGAAGAGGGCGAAGAAGTAGTTGACCTGATTGACGGCGCGGCCTACGGTTATGCCGGCGATGATCCTGTAGAGGCTGCATGCTATGCATACATGGTAGAGGAGTACAAACAGTACTATGAAGATGCTGAATACAGCATCCCGACAGTGATGATCGTGCATGAAGACTTTACACCGGAAGATGAGGTCCTCGTATACGGAGATTACTGGATCGAGAATTACAATGGTGAGGGAGATGTTCTCAAGTGCGCTTCCGGCGGCAACTATCCGGGATGCATGCATGTCAGCAAAAAGGATTACACTGTAACAGCATTCGATGCAGTTGCAGACGGCGGAGACTTCGATTCGAGCGCCAGAGACATATTCGGCGAACACTATGAAGACTTCATGAAAGTATACGGAGACAGCGAAGGACGCGCGGAGAACAGAAAGATCACCGTTTCTGACTTCGTAAATCTGAATCATCTTGATTTCAATTATTATCAGGACGAAGGATGGGATCCGGTAGAGCTGTATCACGCACCTTCAGAAGAATAGTTCAAGCAACAAAAGAGCCTGCTCATGTGAGCAGGCTCTGTTTTTTATGTTTTCAATTGATGCTCTCAGCGTGCGGAGCTTCCGCCTGAGAATGCGCGTATGGCATCGGATATGTTCGCAGCTCCGATAACGCGGATGCCTTCGGCTGAAGCTTTGCCGGCCTGTCCGGCGTTCTTTGCAGGCAGAATGACCGCCTCGTATCCGAGCCTTACTGCCTCCTGAACGATCTTTCCGGCATTCGGTATCGAGCGCAGGTTGCCCGTGAGCCCTACTTCACCGGCCGCGACCAGGCGCCTTGTTGAAGACTGTCCCTTGAATGAGCTGTATATCGCAAGTGCAACAGCGAGGTCCGTGGAGGTGCTGCCCGTATTCATGCCGCCGACGACATTCACATACACGTCGTAGTCAAGCAGGTTGAGGCCTGCTTTTTTTTCGAGCACGGCGAGTATCATGTTGAGACGGTTCTGGCTGATGCCGATGGCTGTCCGGCGGGCAAAGCCCACGTTCGCGCGTGTCACCAGAGCCTGTATCTCAAAGAAGACGGGACGGCTTCCTTCGTATACTGCGGACACTACCGAGCCTTCCTCGCTCTCGTTGCTCTCGATGAGGCTTCCCGATATATCCGGCACTTCGATCATGCCTTCCTCAGTCATGCGGAACGCGCCTATCTCATCGGTGGTGCCGAAGCGGTTCTTGAAGGAGCGGAGTATCCTGAGATCCCTGTCGCGCTCACCGCTGAAGCTGAGCACTGTGTCTACCATGTGCTCGATGGTCTTAGGACCTGCGAGCTCGCCTGACTTAGTGACATGCGCAACGATGAATACCGGCACATTGCGATTTTTGGCGTATCTTATGAGCTGGCCGGAGCACTCCCTTATCTGTGTTAGGCTGCCTGCCACCGACTCCGCCGACTGTGAATACATCGTCTGTATCGAATCGATTATTATGAAGCACGGCTTTATGCTGTCGCATGCAACCATGATGTTTTCTATATTCGTCTCCGGATAAATATAGAGCGAATCGCTGATCGTTCCCAGCACGCGGTCGGCCCTGAGTTTTACCTGTTCTTCGGATTCCTCGCCGCTCACGTAAAGCACCGGCCCGTATCTGTCGGCGATCTTTCCTGCAGCCTGAGCGATCAGCGTGGATTTACCGATTCCCGGCTCACCGGAGATAAGCGTGAGCGATCCCGGAACGATGCCGCCGCCAAGCACGCGGTTGAGCTCGGACAGTCCCGAGTCGATGCGCGTGTAGTCGTGAGTGCCGACTTCGCCGAGTCTGACCGGGCGGCCGGCAACGCCTGTGTGCCTTCTGGTGTCAGCTGCGGCCTCTTCGGCCGGAGCAACTTTATGTTCAACTATCGTGTTCCACGAGCCGCAGTAAGAGCACTGGCCCTGCCAGGCCGTGTACTCGTTGCCGCACTCGGTGCACATAAAAACCGTTTTTGCTTTCTTAGCCATCTTTCTTCTCTGTCTCTTCCGCTGCCGGCTTTCTGACCGTATCCATCTCGAACCAGAAATCCGAACCCTTGCCTTCCTCGCTCTCCACGCCGTACTTTGCGCCGTGCAGGTTGAGCAGACCTTTTACGATGGCGAGGCCTAGGCCCGTGCCTTCTATGCCGCGCTCGTGGTTGGCGGAAGTCCTGTAGTATTTATCCCACACATGCCCGATCTCTTCCGCAGGGATGCCCACGCCGTGATCGATGCAGTGGAAAGTCACTTTCCTGTTGCTCCTGTTGAGCCTGATGTCGATGTATTTATTGTCGCCCGAGTATTTGACCGCGTTTGATACAAAGTTGGTCATGACCTGAGTCAGTCTCGTGCGGTCGCCGACAACGTATGCCGCTTTGCAAGGATGGAAGTATATCTCGAATCCGTCTGATTCGAGCACCTGGAAACTCTCGTAGACGCTCTTTGCCGCCTGGACGAGGTCGAAGGTCTCCATGTTCATCTGAACGTTGTTGGACTGCAGGTTTGAAACTGACAGCATATCGGTAACGAGCCTGTTGAGGTGCTCCGTTTCAGAGATTATTACGTTCAGGTCGGCATTGCGCTTTTCGGGATTATCGCCTGTGATATCCATGATCTTCTCAGCGTATGACCTTATCATCGTGAGCGGGGTCTTGAGGTCGTGCGATACGTTCGCTATGATCTCGCGCTGATAGAAGTCGGTCTTTTCCATCTCGTAAGAGGCCTTGTTGAGCGCACGTGCGAGCTCCTTGGTCTCCGTGAAACCGGCTCCGTCAAAATACACATCGTGGTTGCCCTTAGAGAGCTCCATCGCCGAGCGCGTGAGCTTCTCAATAGGAGAGGTGAGGCGCACCGAAAGCGCGAACGCCAGGAGGAGCGAAACTATGAGCACGATGAAAGACACATATATGAGCATGTCTCTCAGGATCCTGACGGTGACCTGGTCAGGGTAGAGCGGGGCGATGATGCAGAGGATGTTGTCAGTCCCGTTTGCTGCTACATATGAAGCATAGACGAGTCTTGATCCGGCGCCTGAGGAATCGCGCCTTGTTTCGCTGACACTGCCGGTGTCGGAAGATGCCAGCTTTGTTTTGATGCGGCTGACATCGGTCTCGAATACATCGCTGCCCTGGACCTCTCTGGTGCCGTCAAAGGCAAGGACCTCGTCATCGGTATCTATCCTTATATATATGCCGTTTGTGCTTGCTGTCTGCGCGGCAAGCGATCCGAAGTTTAAGCGGTCCTGCCTGAACTGCGCCTCGAGGGTCTCAGCCGTGCGTATGACTTCCTGCGATCTTGCACGCTCGTAGAAACTGTTGAGGAAGAAGTTGGACAGTCCCCAAAGTATCATTACGAGGAACAGCGCAAAAACGACGAACGAAATAAGTGTCGTCGTCTTTATGCTGCTGGTATCGATTCTTTTAGCAGCGCGCCTGCGGGCGCGCTTTCCGGTGTGGTCAGCCATCTTCAGCCGTTCTCCGTTATGGTTATTCTTCGTACTCGAACTTATATCCTACGCCTCTGAGCGTCACGATGAATTTTCTGTATGGACCGAGGCAGTTGCGCAGATTCTTCACGTGTGTGTCGATCGTTCTGTCGTCGCCGAAGAAATCATAGCCCCAGATGTCCTCGAGAAGCTTCTCCCTCGAGAGGGCGATGTTCTTGTGCTGTATCATGTAGAAGAGCAGATCGTATTCCTTCGGAGTGAGCTCCACGCGCTTTCCGTCCACGCTGATGGTGCGTGCTGCGATGTTGATCTCGAGTCCCTCGAACTTCTGGATGTTGGAAACGTTTCTCTCGGAAGCGTCCCTGCGGTTGAGCACTGCGTTGACTCTCGCCATGAGCTCCTTAGGGCTGAACGGCTTGACAACGTAGTCATCTATGCCGAGCTCAAAACCGAAGAGCTTGTCGTACTCCTCGCCTCTGGCTGACAGCATGATAACAGGGATGTTCTTGATCTTCTGTATCTCCTTGACAGCACTGAAACCGTCGAGCTTCGGCATCATGATGTCCATGATGATAAGATCGTAATCGTTCAGTTTTACCATGCCGATCGCGCTCATGCCGTCGGCTGCTTCTTCAGCCTCGTATCCGCTGAATTCCGCGTATTCCCTTATGACCTCGCGGATTTTTTCTTCGTCATCTACTATTAATATTTTTTTCATCGGAAATCCTCCGTTTTTTCACAAATCATATACGGAGCCATTATACCATAGAACAGCGCAAACAACCATTACACGAACCTCCAAAACACACTGTTGACTATTGTTCATGTTGACAATCACTATTGCTGGTGATAATATAACTGTTTATTTTTGTTTGATTTTTCATACAAAAACGGTTATAATGGTGTTGTAAAAGGAGGAAAGCGTCCATGTTTAAGATTGGCGACTACATTGTTTATCCGATGTACGGCGCGGGCATCATAACCGAGATCGTAGAAAAGGACTTTCTTGGAGAGATGCGCATGTATTATAATGTGTCGCTTCCTTACTGCAGGATGGAGGCATCTGTTCCCGTTGACAATACCGAGAAGCTGGGCGTGAGACCGATAATCGACCCCGGCCGTATTTCCGAGGTCATAGAGGTGCTCAAAAAAGACACTGAGCCGATGAACCCCAACTGGAACAAACGATACCGCGAAAACACCGAAAGGATGCAGACAGGGGACATCCTGGAAGTGGCGGCAGTAGTGAGGAATCTCGTCAGAACGGACAGACTGAAACCGCTTTCGACCGGAGAGAAAAAGCTCCTTAGTACAGCGAAGCAGATACTTGAGAGCGAGCTGATATACTCCGGCGGCTACACAATGGAAGAAGCAGACGAGATGGTCGAAACCAATATATAGCAGGGGACTGGTGCTAGTAAGGGAATCGGCCATTTACATTGCATAAAGGTAATTATGATAAAAGACATTTCAAACTGGATATGTGCAGTTATAGTTGCAGCCGGCCAAGGTACACGGATGGGAATCGATGTACCGAAGCAGCTGTTTCCTTATGGTGGCTCCACTGTGCTCGGGACCGCTGTAAAAGCTTTTGCGTCTCTTGATTATGTCGACAAGATCTATGTCGTATCTCCGCAGGACGGATCTCTTGACAGTACGTATGAAGAGATCATGGCGGAATGCGAGAGGCTTACCGGACGTGAGCCTGGGAGCATAGCGATCGTGAACGGAGGAGACACGAGGGCGGATTCCGTAAGGGAAGGCATAAAAGCGGCTTCGCGCGATGCCCGCCCGGCAGGCATAGATGAAGATGACGCGATAGTGCTCATACACGATGCAGCAAGACCGGGTATCAGTGAGGAGATCATAAGAAGGAACATTGAGACCATGAAAGTGCGCAGGGCGGTCTGCACTGCACTGCCTTCAAGCGACTCAATACGCATGATCAACTGCGAAAAACCTGAATATGTCACCGAATTGGCATTGAAAGAATCTATAACATATCCTATAATGAACACTAACGTTGTCAGAAGGGAACTTATCTACAGAACCCAGACACCGCAGACTTTCAGGCTTTCCGACATTGTGAAGGCGCATGAGAGGGCGGTGCGTGACGGCTATTCTGCCACGGATGACGCAATGGTCGCGGAATATGCCGGTATAAGAGTGGCTCTTGTAGAAGGCTCGACTGCAAATTATAAGATAACCACCAGAGAGGATATCCAAATGACTTGCAGAACAGGTATCGGATATGATGTACACAGACTTGTCCCGGGGAGACCCCTTATACTCTGCGGGACCCCGATCCCCAGCAATCTCGGGCTGGACGGTCATTCAGATGCGGATGTAGCAGTACACGCTCTGATGGACGCGCTGCTCGGGGCAGCAGGACTGGGAGATATAGGAAAGCATTTTCCTGATACCGATGAGAAATATAAAGGTGCGGATTCGATGAAGCTGCTTGCAGAGGTCAAGGGCATGCTGGGCAACGCGAGGATCGTGAACGTAGATGTCGTGATCATCGCCCAGGCGCCGAAGCTGTCGCCTTATATGGAACAAATGAAGCGCAATTTATCGAATACACTCGGGATACCTGAAAGCGCCGTAAATGTGAAGGCGACAACGGAAGAAGGACTCGGGTTCACAGGCAGGGGAGAGGGCATGGCGGCCATGGCCACTGCCGCAATAGAAGGGAGTTTTTAAACAATGAGATTATCCAAGAACCATCTTAAGACGCTCAGAGAGGCACCATCCGATGCCGTCCTTGAGAGCCATAAGCTGCTCGTAAGAGCCAACATGATCAAGCAGGAAGCTGCGGGAATCTACATGTTCCCTAAGCTGGGCTGGAGAACCGTAAGGAAGGTCGAGCAGATCGTCCGTGAAGAAATGGACTATGTCGACTGCCAGGAGATCTACATGCCGCACGTAAATCCTGCTGAGCTCTGGAAGGAGACAGGCAGATGGTATGCATACGGACCTGAACTCTGGAGGATCCAGGACCGTAACGGCAACGACTTCATCCTCAACCCTACCTGCGAGGAGATCTTCACTGACTTCGTACGCAAGGAGTGGTCATCATACAAGGAACTGCCATTCTCGCTCTACCACATCCAGTTCAAGTATAGAGACGAGTCGCGTCCGAGATACGGACTTCTGAGAACGAGAGAGTTCATCATGAAGGACGCTTACACATTCGACGCTACAGAGGAAGATCTGAACGTTGCTTACATGAGACAGTATCACGCATACGAGAAGATCTTCACTCGTATGGATCTTGACTACAGGATCGTAGAGGCTGACAACGGCCCTATCGGCGGAAGCAAGTCCCATGAGTTCTCGGCGCTCTCCGACTGGGGCGAGTCTGACATCCTCTACTGCGATAACTGCGGAATGGCTGCTACAGTCGAAAGAGCTGAGTGCGTAGACGATGAACCTCCTGTAGAAGAAATGCAGCCGGTCGAGAAGGTATTCACACCTGGCACAAAGACTATCGAGGACGTCTGCAACTATCTGAAGCTGCCTGTAGAAAAGTCCATCAAGGCTCTCATGTTCACAACTTATGACACAGACCTTCAGCCAAAGGACAACGTTGTAGCATTCGTCAGAGGAGACAGACAGCTCAACATGATCAAGCTGGTCAACGCTCTGAACGTACCTGAACACTACATCGAGTTTGCTGACGAGGATGTTACAGGTCCTATCACAGGATCAGTTGCAGGATTCACAGGTCCTATGGGACTCAAGAACTGCATCGTAGTAGTAGATACAGAGCTCGTAGGCACAGTAAACATGTGCGCAGGTGCAAACGAAGAAGATCACCACCTGGTAGGCGTTTGCTACGGCAGAGATTACACAGGAGATATCATTACAGATATCAAGACACTTCAGGAAGGCGACCGCTGCCCGCACTGCGGAAAGCCGGTCAAGTTCAGACGCGGTATCGAGGTCGGTCAGATCTTCAAGCTGGGACTCAAGTACTCCGAGAGTATGAATACCACGTTCAAGGACGAAAATGGTGTAGATCATCCGTACTGGATGGGTTGCTACGGCGTAGGAATCACAAGATCGATGCAGGCTATAGTAGAGCAGCATCATGACGACAAGGGAATCATCTGGCCGCTGTCCGTCGCTCCTTATCATGTTATCGTGACAGTAGTCAAGTCGAAAGACGAGACACAGCTGCAGGTAGCTTACGACATCGAGAAGAAACTCGAGTCGATGGGCGTTGAAGTAATGGTAGACGACCGTGATGAGAGACCTGGAGTCAAGTTCAATGACGCAGACCTCATCGGAATCCCGATCAGAATCACAGTCGGCAAGTTTGCCGGAGAGGGCAAAGTAGAGTACAAGCTCCGCCGCGAGAGTGAGCATGAGCTCCTGACCATCGAAGATGCCATCGCTAAGGCAAAGGCACTCGTAGATCTCGAAGGCGACGGAAGATACTTCTTCTCAAGACTTTCAGAGGAGACACTGAATGCTCACTAATCACTGAGCAGATAACACATCGGACAGAATACGCAAAACCGGGGGCACCGTTTCACGGTGCCCTTTCTATTGCACGCAAAAAACTGATATAATAATTAAGTTATGAATGTTTTAGTCGAACTCTTTGTTGTGTTTTTTAAATTAGGCGCGTTCACCATCGGAGGCGGCATTGCCATGCTTCCGCTTCTGCAGAATACGCTGATAAATGAAAAGAAGTGGTTCACTAAAGAAGAGTTCATGGACATAGTTGCCGTGTGCCAGAGCCTGCCGGGAGTGGTGGCTATCAACATGGCGACTTACGTGGGATATAAAAAGAAGGGCCTGGCTGGTTCGATCGTCTCAACATTCGGCGTCGTTATTCCTTCATTTGTAATGATCATTATCATCGCAAAATTCATAACCTCGCTCGGAGATAACGGTGTGGTGATGGGAGCGATGGCCGGACTCAGAGCAGCAGCGCTCGGAATGGTGGCTGTTGCCATGATACAGCTCACGCCGGCGGCGATCAAAAGCAAATGGGCTTTGCTGGCGGCGATAACCGCATTCGTACTCATAGCCGTGCTCAGGATCAACACTGCATACGTGATCCTGCTGTTCGCGGTACTCGGCATGGCAGTCGCTTTTGCAGGGAGCCGTGGAGGAGGTGAGTCCGAATGATATTCTGGCAGCTCTTCATAAGTTTCCTGGAAGTAGGGCTCCTCGGATTCGGCGGCGGACTCGCTATCGTAAGACTCATCTACGACAGCATCCAGCCGTTCCTCGACATGAGCCAGGAGACTTTCGCAAACATAGTTGCGATCTCGCAGATCACACCGGGGCCGCTGGCCGTCAATACAGCTACGTTTGTAGGCTACGAAGCGGCGGGTGTAGGCGGTGCGCTGGCGGCGACATTCGGAGTTATACTTCCGGCATTCATAATCGTCAGCCTGGTCTGCCGGGCGATACAGAAGTTCAGGGACAGCAGGATCGTGAACGGCGCGCTCTCGGGAATAAGGCCGGCGACCATGGGCCTTATAGCGGCAGCTGCGGCCACTCTGGTGAGGCCTTCACTCGCGGGTGAAGGCAGGCTGGGGACCGGGCTTCTCGCGAAGCTCGGCGCCGATGCGGGCAGCGGCATTTTCAACGTGATTTCAGGCTCGCCAGTAGACGTGATTTCTGTTATCATATTGGTTGCAACAGTAATAATGATAGCAAAGTATAAGAAGAGCCCGTTTTTCGTGCTGATCATCATGGGGTGCATCGGCGCGGTACTCGGAGTTTAGGATATGAGCGGGCGGCATGAGAAAACGCGCATGGCCGCTTGCTGAAAAGGAGGAAAAATGCAGGTCTATAACACTCTTACTAACAGAAAAGAAGAATTCGTACCTATCGAACCGGGCAAGGTAAAGATGTATGTCTGCGGCCCTACGGTCTACAACTTCTTCCATATAGGCAATGCCCGTCCGTTTGTCGTGTTCGACACACTGAGAAGGTATTTCAAGTTCAGAGGCTATGAAGTGAAATTCGTTCAGAACTTCACCGACGTCGATGACAAGATCATCAACAGGGCAAAGGAAGAGGGCATCACTGCTCCTGAGGTTTCCGAGAAATACATCAAGGAATACTTCAATGACGCGGAAGCTCTCAACGTTCTGAAGGCTGACGTCCATCCTAAGGTATCGGAGCACATCCCTGAGATCATTGCTTTCGTACAGACACTGATCGACAAGGGTTATGCCTATGAAGCCGACGGCGACGTATATTATTCGACACGTAAGTTCAAAGACTACGGAAAACTCTCCGGACAGAACATCGACGACCTCGAGAGCGGCGCGCGTATTGCAATCGGAGAGGTCAAGGAAGATCCGCTGGACTTTGCGCTCTGGAAAGCACGCAAGGAAGAATCCGAGATCGCATGGGAGTCGCCTTGGGGCATGGGAAGACCGGGCTGGCACATCGAGTGCTCAACCATGGCAAAGAAGCACCTCGGTGATACGATCGACATCCACGGCGGCGGCCAGGACCTCACATTCCCGCATCACGAGAATGAGATCGCTCAGTCCGAGGCATGCAACGGAGTTCCGTTCGCGCACTACTGGATGCACAACGGATATATAAATGTAGACGGCAAGAAGATGTCGAAGTCACTCAACAACTTCTTCACAGTAAGAGACATCCGTGAGAACTACAGCGGAGACGTCATCAGGTTCTTCCTGCTGAGCGGCCACTACAGAAGTCCTATCAACTTCTCGGACGTGCTCATGGAGCAGTCGAAGCAGGGCTATGAGAGGATCGCGACAGCCATTGAAACGCTGGAGTTCCTCAAGAGCAATGGAAGCGATGAGGCCATGGCAGACGAGGCGGCAAAGATCGCATCGCTCGACAAGCACAGAGAGAAGTTCATCGAAGTCATGGACGACGACCTCAACACCGCTGACGGTATCGCTGCCATCTTCGAGCTCGTTTCGGAGATCAACCTCGATGTCAAGGACGGAGCATCGAAGTCCTTCGCAGAGGAAGCGCTCAGAAGGATCAAGGAGCTGACAGACGTTCTCGGACTCTTCGGCGGCGAAGATGAAGAGGAAGGCCTCGGAGACGACATCCAGGCACTGATCGATGAGAGACAGGCAGCACGTAAGGCCAAGAACTGGGCAAGAGCGGACGAGATCCGCGACCAGCTCGCTGCAATGGGCATCACACTCAAGGACACACCGCAGGGTGTACAGGTCATAAGAAACTAATGAGCAGAGCAGATCAACTTTTCGTGAATATGTGTCAGGATATCCTCGACCAAGGTTTCAGCACCGAAGGCATGCCTGTGCGTCCGCACTGGGAAGACGGCACGCCGGCACACACCATCAAGAACTTCGGTGTGGTCAACCGCTACGACCTGTCGGAGGAGTTTCCTGCGCTCACGCTGCGCCCGACCGCAATCAAGCTGGCTACCGACGAGATGCTGTGGATATGGCAGAAGAAGTCCAACAGGCTGGCTGACCTCAAGAGCCACGTGTGGGATGAGTGGGCAGATGAGAACGGGACCATCGGAAAGGCCTACGGCTATCAGATGGCTAAGAAATACAAGTTCAAACAGGGCGAGATGGATCAGGTGGACAACGTTCTGTGGTGCCTCAAAAATGACAGGTACAGCAGAAGGATAATGACAAACCTGTACAATTTCGAGGATCTCTCGGAGATGAGACTCGAGCCGTGCGCATACTCGATGACCTTCAATGTAAAGGGCGATACGCTCAACGGCATACTCAACCAGAGGTCGCAGGACATCCTGGCTGCCAACAACTGGAACGTGGTGCAGTACGCGATGCTGCTCATGATGATGGCCCAGGTATCGGACCTGAAGGCGGGCGAACTGGTGCACGTGATCTCGGATGCGCACATCTACGACAGACATGTGGACATCATCAAGGAGCTCATCGCAAGGCCGCAGTATCCGGCGCCGAAGGTGACGCTCAATCCGGACATAAAGAATTTCTACGACTTTACGACAGACGACATAAAGGTCGAGAACTATCAGCACGGAGAGCAGATCCGAAATATACCTGTAGCTATCTAGTGTTTACAATGCAGCCGCATCTTTCCCGGAGATTTCCATCGAGGAACTGACAGCGGCTGTTTGTGCATTGTTCCGGCAAAGCACATGGCTGAGAGGTGAAAAATGACAAAAGAACAGATAATGAAGATGAACAGCACTACGCTTGCGTATCTCGGTGATGCTGTCTTTGAGGTCATCGTGCGCGAGAAGATAGTGACGGAAAAGCCGGGAGACGTGGGCAGGGCTCACCACACTGCCGTGAGATATGTCTCGGCAGCCGGGCAGGCAAAAGCTGCCAGGGCGATGATAAACGAAGGCTTTCTTACGGAGGAAGAGGAAAAGGTCTACAGGCATGCCCGCAACCACCGCTCAATGTCGAGACCGCAGAATGCTGACCCGCGCGAGTATAAGATAGCGACCGGGTTCGAAGCGCTTCTGGGCTATCTCTATCTGTGTGATGAGAGACAGAGGCTGCGCGAGATCGCTGCGGAAGCCGTACGCATAGTAGACGCCTCAGGCGCAGGCAGGCAGAAATGAAACTGAAATACTCAAACGACGATCATATTTTCAATATACATGCAGACGGCATACCGTATCTGTCTTTTGACATGTTTGACAGACTGGGCGTGCCTAACCTTTTCAGCACGAGATATATAAGCTATGACGAGACGGCCGGAACCGGCGTCAAAGGCCTCCGCTGCGCTGTCATGAAAACGGAATCCGTTGAAGAGGCTGCTCCTGTATGCAGAGCAAACAGAGACATCCTGGCGCATCAGCTCGGATCTTCGCTTGAGATGGAGCTCGTGACCGATCAGAAGCACACCAACTATGTCCATGTCGCAACATGCGAAGAGGATCTCGGCGTTGCCACAGTCGGCTCGTTCTCTCTGCACAGGCAGTTCGTGGACGGCATAGTGACAGACATCCCGGATGCGATCCTGACGGTATTCGGCGGCGACTGTCCGCCTGTATATCTCATGGATCCGGTGCGCAGGGTCGCGGGACTTGTGCATGCAGGCTGGAAGGGAACGCTCGGAAAGATACCGCAGGTCGCGATAGCGCAGATGACTGTTAAGTTCGGCTGCGATCCCGCAGACATGTACGCGGCGATTGGCCCGGGAGTATGCGTGGACTGCTACGAGATGGGCGATGAGGTCTATGATGTGTTTGCTGAAAAGTGGGGCGGGGAAGACGCCGACATGCTGCTGCACCGCTATCCGGCAAAGGATGCAGACGGAAACGTGATTCCGGGCGGCAAGTACCACCTCGATCTGAGAAAAGCTAATCTCATGACACTGCTCAGGGCGGGCGTTCCGGCGGATCATATCGCCGTCTCCAACGTATGCACCATGTGCAACAAGGATACGTTCTACTCGTACAGGGGCAAGGCTCTTGAGAACGAGCAGGTGGCGATGATGGTCAACCGCTTTGAATAGGAAAGGGTATAGGACATGAATCTCATAGTAGCTGCAGACAAGAGATGGGGTATCGGTCGCGACGGCGGACTGCTTGCGTCCATACCGACCGACATGAAATATTTCAAGGAGCACACAACGGGCAAGGTGGTGGTCATGGGCCGCAAGACTCTCGAATCCATGCCTCGCAGGCGCGGGCTCCCGAACAGGATAAACTATGTGCTCACCACGAATCCCGGTTATGAAGCCGAAAGGTGCATCATAGTCAATTCTGAAGATGAGCTGTGGAAAGAGCTTGAGCAGTATGAGCCGGACGATGTTTTCCTGATCGGCGGCGCTGCTCTGTATAACAGATTCTATAAAATGTGCGACAAGCTGTACGTGACAAAGATTGATGCCGATCTGGACGCAGATACATTCATTATGTGCTTCGATGACGACCCTGACTACGAGGTGGTCTCGGAAAGCGAGCCGGTTACGGAAAACGGCATAACGTTCAGATTCGTGGTCTACGAAAAAAAGGTCATCTGATATCACGTGTCAAAGCACAGAGAGGATCAAACGATGGGTAATGAGACGAAACTGGTTCCGGGAGTCGGGCGGCTGCCGTATCCTGCGTACAGAGGCAGCGAGCCATATGTGTTCGTCAGCTATGCGCACGCAGATTCCGAAAAAGTCTTTGCTGAGATAAAACGCTTCAATGAAGCCGGCTTTAATGTCTGGTACGATGAGGGCATCGCGCCGGGCAATGAGTGGACTGATGAGATAGCGGATGCGCTCGAAAGATGCAGCGTATTCGTTGTCATGCTCACACCGACGTCGGCACCGCGCGAGAACGTTCTCAACGAGATCAACTTCGCTCTGGACGAGAAGAAGCCGTTCCTTGCGATACACCTCGAGGAGACCGAACTCAGGAGCGGGCTGAGGCTGAGGATAGGGACCAAGCAGGCCATACTTAAATACAACATGACCGATGAGGAATATGAGTATAAGTATACGGAAGCCTTTAAACGCATGGGGCTGCAGAAGAAACCTCTTGCAGCTTCTTCTGATGTGAGAGAGTCCACGGTAAGTATTGCAGAGCTTGACAAGCTTGCTGCACGTTTCATCAGGAAGAATGAAAATGAGGAACCTGAGGCGCCAAGCATAGAAGAGCTCGATAAGCTCGTTGCCGGATTTCTCAGCAAGCGGGAGAGGATAGAATGAAGATCAGTCTTACTTATACGGTGCGGGGTGACGCCGCGCTGAGAGATCTGCAGAAGGTCTGGCTGTGCGCCACGCCTGAGGACTACCGGATATACGGCAGGACGATCACTGAAGATCTTCTGGGTTGCCGCGACAGCGTTTCTGTGTGGCAGCCCCTGGAACCCGGGCAGGCGGCAGTCGGATGGGAACTCGATGCGCTTCTTGATGACCTTCGCCAGATGCAGCTTTTTGTCGTTCCTGTCACAAGGGCGTTTCTTACGACGGATAACCGCGCGAGACTTTCAGAGATGCGCTTTGCCGAAGAAAACGATATCCCGGTCCTTCCTGTATTCATGGAGCCGGGACTGGACGCGCTGTTCAATTCCGTCTGCGGCAGCCTGCAGTGTCTGGACAGATGCAGCACTGACACCACGGCGCTCCCGTTCAGGGTCAAACTTGCATCCTTCCTTGACGATGTACTGCTGGACGATGAACTCGTAAACAGAATAAGACAGTCATTTGCGGCATCCATATTCCTGAGTTACCGCAAAAAGGACAGGGAATACGCGCAGGAAGTAATGCGCCTGATACACAGCAGCGAATATGCGCGTGACGTAGCGATATGGTACGATGAGTTCCTTACTGCGGGCGAAGATTTCAATGAATCGATACGTGAGGCGCTCAGAAAATGCGACCTTGTTTCCATGGTCGTGACTCCAAACTTCCTTGAAGACCCTAATTATGTAAAAGACCAAGAGTATCCGATGGCGCGCAAAATCGGAAAACCAATCATGCCCGTTATCGCGGTACCTACGGATATGGCGGCTCTGAAGAATGGGTTCGAAGGCCTGCCGGAATGCATTACTGCGGATGAAGACGCAGCGGAAGCCGTTGAGAGGGTGATCAGAAGCACGCTGCGGATAGGACAGGATGATTCTCCGGAGCATCTGTTCCTCATGGGACTTGCATATCTGAACGGCATAGACGTTGAGACCGATCACGACAGGGCCCTGAAACTGATCACGGAAGCTGCGGAAGGCGGAGTGACCGAAGCCCTGAGCAAGCTTGCGTCGATGTACAGCAGCGGCATGGGCGTAAGAAGAGATTATACAAAAGCTGCTTTATGGCAGCAGAGGTACAGCGACACCCTCGAAGCCGGGATCGGAGAAAACGTATGGTACTCGCCGGACAGAAGCGATGATTATTACGACACGCCGCTCAGGTATCTGAACATAAGTACTGAGGAAGTCAGCAGATACATGCACGCGTGCCGTGAAGCGTCAGATCTGTGGCGTCTGGCAGGCAGAAACGAGGACGCATGGGCTGACATCGACAGACTGATGCAGCTCGATAAAAGGGCTCTCGGCGCGGATGCGATAACAGAACTCATAGAGATATACATGCTGGCAATCAGGCTGGCCATGGATGAGAATGAACTTGTCATAGGCCGCAGGCTGTGCGATGAGATGATGGCGTTAGCCGAGAAGAAACTGTTTGTTGAAAGTGTCCGGACCGATGTACACACCTTAGCATTGGAGTATCGCGGACTTATAGCTCTCAAAGAGAATGATCCGGAAACGGCACTGAAGATATTACGGGAATGTGCTGAGGTATTCTACAAAGCGATAGACTGGGGCTTCAGAAGTGATATGGGGGAGCGGCGCTATGCAGAGAACAGGGTGCCTAAGATACATTACATAGAGACGAGGTATAATATAGCGTTCACTCTTTTAAAATACTGGCCGGATGACCCGGAGAAAAGGTCTGAGGCCCGTTACGACTATCAGACTGTCATAGATCTGTACAATCAGGTAGGGCGTGACGGAGCTGAAGACCTCAGACAAGGGGTATGGGAAGGCTCATGGTCAGGTATCGCGGAGATCATCAGAATAGAGGAAGGCCGGGAAAAGGCTCTCGAGTATTCCCGCGATATACTCGCTAAAGCCATAAGGCAGTATGGGATACTGCAGTCAGAGGCAACGCTGATGTATCTGAAAGCGGCGTGTGCCAGCATGGCCGAAACGCTTACGGGACCGGAAGTCCAGCCGGAAGATCCGGAAATGCTTGCCGAATTGTTCACGGTGAGAAAAAGACAGGCAGACCTCTGCCGGGGAGAGAATACGGGAGAAGCGGAAAAATACGACGAAATGGCGCGCGCTGCCATGCAGCGCTTTGCTTACAAGTCCTGGAGGCTTTTCGAAAGAGGTGAGATGGAACCGCTGCAGAACCTATATGATAAATGCAAGGCTCTGCAGGAAAAACATCCGGATGATCCGTACATCAGGAAAGTCATGCGTGTGACGGACATGTATCCGGATATAAAAAAATAAGAAAAGGAAGCGGAAAGTAAAAATGCGTATATATACCAAGGAATATTACACACTGATGATGTCCCTCGGAACAGCCGACATGTATGAGCCGGTGATCGATAAGGACTATTCAGATGAGGAAATAGACGAGCTGTATCAGAAGGCGCTCGACAAATACATCGAGGAGGAGAGGGCGAGCTACGATGAACCGCCTTCACTTGACTTTGATGAGGACGATGATCCTGAATACGTGGAGATGCTGAAGGCTGAGTTCGAGGAATATGAAAACCGCGAACCTTTCGATGAGGAAGAAGCTGCAGAGGATTTCCGCGAGAATTACGAGGACAATCTCGAGGAGCCGGACGGGGATCTTCCTGACTGGGTCATAGAGAAAGTCGACCCGAGAATACTGGCGATGTACTTCATGCCTGAGAAGATTTACAGGAAACTCGCCGGTGAAGATGCGGCAAACGAAGAGAAGTTCGAAGCTCTTGACGAGAAGGCCGACGAAGCCCGCGAGGAAATGAGAGATGAAGTCCCGGAGGATTACGAGGAGCTCATGGATACTCTGGAGGAGCTGGAGAGCTGCTGTGTCTTCGCTGCATCAATAGGCGATGATGAGATCGAAATGCAGATCGAAGGCTGGGATGACGAAGGAGATCCGGTTATCTACACTCTCAGGTTTGATGAAACAGAGGTGCTTGAGAACGAAGGCGTCGAAGTGAATTCGTGGATCGATGAGGACGGGGACACGGCTTCAGACTGCGAGTTCCTTTTTGCCGAGATGTACTTTGAGAGTGACAGGCCGGAGATACACATGATGTTTGAGAACAACGGCCTCAAATATCTGACCTTCATGCTCTCGGATGCCTATGCATACCGTGCGGCAAACGAATAGGGAGACAAACAATGAGCAAGAGAGACAACAAGAGATTCAACGATAAAGACAGAAAGACCGCGCCTAAGAGAGGCGGCAAGAACCGCCGCGACTACGGCGAAAGCTATGAGCCTAAGGGCAGGGCTGCAGCCGGAAGCAGAAAGCCTTCGGGCGGTGCAAAGAGCCCGGCAGCAAAGAGTCCTTCAAGAGGAAGGGTCGCCGGCAGGGACAGCCGCAGGGTGCTCGGATTTGACATGAATGAATCCTATGAGGAACCGAAGGCTCTGATTGGTATGGACGGACTCGAAGTGGTTGCCGGAAGGAATCCTGTCGTGGAAGTGCTTTCGGGCGACCGCGATGTGGAGCGCATATTCATCGCTGACGGTTCGGAAGGTTCGGTATCGAGGATCGTAGCTCTTGCGAGAGAGCAGGGCGTCATCGTCGATTTCGTACCGAAGGAAAAGATAGACGCCATGGCTCCGGGCGTGAAGCACCAGGGCGTGGTCGCAAAGGTGAGCGAGTATAAGTATGCGGATATGGAGGATGTTTTCGCGAGAGCGGAGATGGCAGGAGAAGATCCTTTCATCATCATACTGGATGAGATCTCGGATCCGCACAATCTCGGAGCGATAATCAGGACGGCTGAGTGCGCCGGCGCTCACGGCGTCGTGATCCCAAAGAGGCGTGCCGCCTCTTTGACGCAGACAGTTGCACTGTCTGCCGCCGGCGCCATCGAAAACATGCCGGTCGTTCAGGTCACGAACCTGGCTCGCACGATCGAGGAGCTTCAGGCTAAGGGTGTCTGGGTAGGAGCAGCCGACATGGACGGCGACACTTACTACAAGGCAAATCTCAAAGGCCCTATCGCAATAGTGATCGGCAACGAGGGCAAGGGAGTCGGCCGCCTTGTAAAGGAGAAGTGCGACTTCGTACTTTCGATCCCTATGTATGGAAAGATCAACTCGCTGAATGCCTCAAATGCAGCGGCGGTGCTGATGTACGGGATCAGAAGGGCGAGATGCGAATAGCCGTATATTTTTTCAGAAAGCACAAGAAAGCGCTTGACATTGAAACCCTTGCAAAGTATACTCATTGAGCGACTTTAAGATGAAAATCGGAGCACTGGGCAACCGGGCTTCGAGTTTTCGAGTGAAAAGGGCGCATTTTTCAAGCATTAGACAGATTAAGGAGAAAACAGATGGCAGCAGGCGTTAGACAGAAGGTCATCCTCGCATGTACAGAGTGCAAGCAGAGAAACTACAATACAATGAAGAACAAGAGAAACAATCCTGACAGGATCGAGCTCATGAAGTATTGCAAGTTCTGCAATAAGGAAACTCTCCACAAGGAGACCAAATAATCTATATACAGATATAGACGGAGACATAAAATGGCTAATAACAACGGCAACGGAAGCAAGCAGGACAAGTCGAGAGAAGATCTCGCTAAGGCTGCACAGGCTTCCGCGAACAAAAAGAGTCAGAACAGCAAAAAGCAGGGCAAGAAGGGCGGACTGATCGCATACCTCAGAGGCGTCAGACAGGAGTTCAAGAAGGTCGTATGGCCTACAAGAGAAGAGCTCACAACTGATACCATCGTGGTATTCGCATGTGTAATTTTCTTCGCAGTCGCATTCTGGCTGATCGACACAGGCTTCCTGGCTGCTCTTAAGGGCATCCTCGGAATAACACTGTCCTGACCCAAGGAGTTAATACATGGCAGATAAGATCGATAATATCGAAAATATCGAAAGCACTGATATCAGCGAAGCCGCAGAGGCAAAGGAGCCTGTAAAGGCAAGATACACTCCGCTCGAGGGCGAAGGCCTCAGAGGCGACGGAACCGCTAAATGGTATGTAGTGCACACATATTCGGGCTACGAGAACAAAGTAAAGACAAGCATCGACAGGATGGTCGAGTATCGCGGAATGCAGGACCTCATCCAGGAAGTCGTTATCCCGACTGAAGAAAGGATCGAGATCAAGGACGGAGTCAAGAAGGTAAAGACCCGCAAGCTGTTCCCTGGATACGTCGTCATCAAGATGGTCGTAAACAACGAGACATGGTACCTCGTACGTAATACAGAAGGAGTTACCGGCTTCGTTGGCCACGGTTCCGATCCTATTCCTCTGACAAAAGAGGAGATCGTAAGAATGGGAATCGAAAAGCTCAGGATCGACCTGGATATCGAGGTAGGCGACACGATCCGCATCATCGGAGGAGTCTTCGAAGGCCAGCTCGGCATAGTAGAAGCCATCAATCCGGAGAAGCAGATCGTCAAGGTCCGCATCTCGATGTTCGGTAGAGATACCCCTGCAGAGATCGAATTCTCTCAGGTGAGCAAACTGAGATAGTTTGCGTCAAAAACTGAAGAAAGGAGACAGCAATGGCAAAGAAGATCGACGGCTACATCAAGCTGCAGATCCCTGCCGGAGCAGCAACACCTGCACCACCGGTTGGCCCGGCTCTCGGACAGAAGAGCGTTAACATCATGGACTTCTGCAAACAGTTCAATGCTAGAACATCGGACCAGCAGGGAATGATCATCCCAGTAGTAATCACAGTTTACACTGACAGATCGTTCGATTTCGTATGCAAGACTCCACCGGCAGCAGTCCTCATCAAGAAGGCAGCTGGTATCGAGCACGCATCCGGAAATCCTAAGAAGGAAAAGGTTGCATCAATCACGCTCGCACAGGCAGAAGAGATCGCTAAGACAAAGATGCCGGATCTCAACGCAGCATCCCTCGAGGCAGCAACAGACATGATCAAGGGAACAGCTCGCAGCATGGGAGTTACGGTAGTTGAGTAATGAAGTGGGAGGCTAACAGCCGCAGGTACCACAAGGAGGAAAAATGAAAAGATCAAAGAGATACGCAGAGATCGCAAAGTCGTATGACAAGCACGAACTCGTAGACGTAGCAACTGCAGTAAAGCAGATCAAGAGCTTTAACAACGCAAAGTTCGACGAAACAGTTGAGATGCACTTCCGCCTCGGAGTAGACGGCAGACACGCAGATCAGCAGGTAAGAGGAGCTATGGTTCTCCCTCACGGCACAGGCAAGACCAAGAAAGTCCTGGTTTTCGCTAAGGGCCCTAAGGCAGAGGAAGCTACAGCAGCAGGCGCAGACTTCGTTGGCGCTGAGGATATGGCAGACAAGATCAGAACCGAGAACTGGTTCGGATTCGACGCAGTAGTCGCAACACCTGACATGATGGGAGTTGTAGGACGTCTCGGAAAGATCCTCGGACCTAGAGGACTCATGCCAAACCCTAAGTCAGGCACAGTTACAATGGACCTCACAAAGGCTCTCGCAGACATCAAAGCCGGTAAGGTCGAGTACAGACTTGACAAGTCCAACATCATCCACTGCATCATCGGAAAGAAATCCTTCACAGAAGAGCAGCTCGTTGAGAACGCTAACGCTCTCATCCAGGCAATCGCAAAGGCTAAGCCGGCAGCTGCAAAGGGACAGTATTTCAGAAGCATTACGATCGCAGCAACGATGAGCCCTGGAGTAAAGGTTAACCCTGCAACAGTCACACTCTAGTCTGAATAGACACACAAAATTAGAATATCCAACCTAAGACAGCGGGTGCGAAAGCTTAATTTCCCGCCGAGGTACAATTCATAGATTTGAACCCCGCTGTCTGAACGACGCGGGGTATTTGTACCTACAAGACAAAATTAGGCGAAGGGATATCGCCGGAAAGGAGAAATAATGTCTGTAGAAGCAAAGAAAGCTAAACAGATCGTCATCGACGAGATCAAGGAAAAATTCGAAAAGGCCGGATCAATCGTAGCAGTTGACTATCTGGGACTCACTGTAGCCGAGGCTGACAAGATGAGAGCAGAGCTCCGTAAAGAAGGCGTCGACTTCACAGTATATAAAAACACGCTGATCAAGAGAGCAATCGACGGAACTGAATTCGCCGGCCTCGCTGACGGCGACACACTCAAAGGCGCAACAGCCCTCGCATTCAGCGGAGAGGATGTTACAGCCGGTGCAAGAGTACTTGCAAAGGCCATCAAGGATTACAAGAAGATGGCATTCAAGGGCGGATTCGTAGAGGGAAACGTTTACGATAAGGCTCAGATCGAGGAGTTCGCAAGCATTCCGGGAAGAGAGGCTCTCATCGCACGTTTCATGGGAAGCATCCAGAGCCCAATGACAAAGCTCGCGCTCACACTCAAAGCGATCGCAGAAAAGGACGCTTAATTTTAGAAATTCACACTAAGGGCGGCACGTTTGCCGCATAAATGAAATTTGAAAAGGAGAAATACAATGGATAAGACTCAGATCATTGAGGCTCTTAAGAGCATGACTATTCTTGAGATCAACGAGCTCGTTAAGGCTCTTGAAGAGGAATTCGGCGTTTCCGCAGTAGCAGTAGCAGCTCCTGCAGCAGGCGCAGCAGCAGCAGAAGAAGAAGAGAAGAGCGAATTCAACGTCGTTCTGAAGGAGATCGGACAGGAAAAGATCAAGGTTATCAAGGCTGTCAGAGAAGCTACAGGACTCGGACTGAAGGAAGCAAAGGCTGTCGTAGACGGAGCTCCTACAGTTGTAAAGGAAGGCGTACTGCCTGACGAAGCTAACGCTCTTAAGGAAGCACTCGAGGCTGTTGGCGCAGTAGTAGAACTCCAGTAGTTCCGCAGTTCGGGCGGTTGGAACACCAGCCGTCTTAAGACAACTTGCAGCGCCGCACGCAGCAAATTGCCCGCACGGAGCGTTTCAGCGACGGAAGGGAATTTGCGATGAGATGCGGCGCCCCACAAATTGGGCTATGCGATATTAGCCCGACCCACGCAATAAAATGAGCCCCGGCTATCGAGGCTCATTTCGTGCGTTTACAAGGCTGTAAAAACAGCTGAAAAACGCAAAAAATCCTGTATTTTTAGAAAAACATAAGGAGCAAAAGAACATGCCAACCCCAGTAAAAGTTGGAAGAAAAGAGCGTATGAGCTTTGCCAAGATCCATGAGGTATGCGAAATGCCGAACCTCATCGACGTTCAGACAAAGTCATACAAATGGTTTGTCGAAGAGGGCCTCGGCGAGGTGCTCGATGACGTATCTCCTATCCGCGATACAACCAACACTCTCAGCCTGGAATTCGCGGATTACCAGTTCTCCGACACTCCTAAGTACGATCAGGAGGAGTGCAAGGAGAGAGATGCCACATACGCAACAGCTCTGACAGTAAAGGTAAGGCTGATCAACCGCGAGACAGGTGAGATCAAAGAACAGGACGTGTTCATGGGTGACTTCCCTCTCATGACAGAGAAGGGCACATTCGTTTACAACGGAGCAGAGAGAGCCATCGTTACACAGATGGTACGTTCCCCGGGACCGTACTTTGATGTTGCCACCGACAAGTCCAACCAGAGACTTTACAGCTCGCAGGTCATCCCTAACAGAGGAGCATGGCTCGAGTACGAAACAGACTCCCAGGGCATCCTGTATGTCAGAGTCGACAGAACGAGAAAGCAGCCGCTGACATCGTTCCTCAGAGCACTCGGCATCATCGATCCTGAAGCGCTCGCGCTCAGCAGCAACGAAGACATCATCGCTATCTTCGGCGAGGATGAAAGACTGATGCGCACGCTTGAGAAGGACGCAACAAAGAACAGCGCTGACGGACTCAGAGAACTCTACAGAAGACTGAGACCGGGAGAGCCGCCGACAGTTGAGAACGCAAGATCCATGCTGATGGCACTGCTCTTCGACGAGAGGCGCTACGACCTCGCAAAGGTCGGAAGATTCAAATACAACCGCAAGCTCGGACTGCACGACAGACTCGTCGATACAGTTGCAGCAGAGACCGTATTTGACCCTAACACGGGTGAGGTCCTCGTTGAAAAAGACGGAGCGATCTCAAGATCGATGGCAATGGTCATCGAGGATGCAGGCGTTCAGTCGGTTCTCGTTTACAGCAAGAACGAGGACGAAGAGAGCAAGGTCACTAAGGTCATCGGAAACAACTTCGTAGATCCTGCGAAGTATGTCGACATCGACCTCGCACCTTACAGACTGTCCGAGAAGGTCTTCTACCCTGTCCTCAAGGACATCATCGAGAAGGCAGACGGCGATGAAGACAAGCTCAGATCGCTCATCGCATCCAGGAAAAAAGAGCTGAGCCCGAAGCACATCATCCTCGAGGATATCATCGCTTCCATCAGCTATCTCATCAACCTCAACAGCGGCATAGGCGAGACCGACGACATCGACCACCTCTCCAACAGACGTCTCAAGACAGTCGGAGAGCTCCTGCAGAACCAGTGCAGGATCGGTTTCGCAAGAATGGAGAAGACTATCAGAGAGAGAATGACCACTGAGAACTCGACTCCTCAGCAGCTGATCAACATCAGGCCTGTAACTGCAGCTATCAAGGAGTTCTTCGGATCTTCACAGCTGTCGCAGTTCATGGACCAGAACAACCCGCTCGCAGAGCTGACTCATAAGAGAAGGCTCTCGGCACTCGGACCTGGCGGACTTTCAAGAGAGAGAGCCGGCATGGAGGTCAGAGACGTACACTACTCACATTACGGCAGAATGTGCCCTATCGAGACACCTGAAGGTCCTAACATCGGACTTATCGGTTCGCTCACAACATACGGCATCATCAACCAGTACGGATTCATCGAGACTCCTTACCGCAAGGTAGACAAGGAGAGAGGCGTTGTTACTACAGACGTACAGTACCTCGCTGCTGCCGATGAAGACCTCATGATCGTTGCACAGGCGAACGAGCCTCTCGATGAAGAGGGACACTTCGTCAACAACAAGGTCGCCGTAAGAGGAATCAAGGGTGAGATCACCATGGTACCTAAGACGGAAGTCGACTACATGGACGTTTCGCCTAAGCAGGTAGTATCCGTTGCTACAGCCATGATCCCGTTCCTCGAGAACGACGACGCTAACCGTGCGCTGATGGGTTCAAACATGCAGAGACAGGCAGTTCCGCTGCTCGTTACAGAGGCGCCTTACATCGGCACCGGTATCGAGTACAAGGCTGCATGCGACTCCGGCGCTGTAGTGCTTTGCAAGCACGCCGGCGTTGTATCCTATGTCGATGCAAACTACGTCAGAATCACAAGAGATGATGACGGCACAGTAGATGAGTACAAGATGCTCAAATTCAAGCGTTCCAACCAAGGAACCTGCATCAACCAGAGACCTATCGTCGCATTCGGCGAGCACCTGGAGGCAGGCGAAGTGGTAGCTGACGGTCCGTCCACAAGCCTGGGCGAGATCTCCCTCGGAAAGAATCTCCTGATCGGATTCATGACATGGGAAGGCTACAACTACGAGGACGCTATCATCCTCAACGAGAGACTGCTCATGGACGACGTACTCACATCGCTCCACATCGAGAAGCATGAGTGCGAAGCCAGAGACACAAAGCTCGGACCTGAGGAAATCACAAGGGATATCCCGAACCTCCCGGGCGACATGCTCAAGGAACTCGACGAAGAAGGTATCGTCAGGATCGGCGCCGAGGTCAAGTCGAACGACATCCTCGTCGGCAAGCTGACTCCGAAGAGCGAGACAGACCTCACTCCGGAAGCAAGAATGCTGCGCGCTATCTTCGGCGAGAAGTCGAAGGAAGTCAGAGACTCGTCCCTCAAGCTGCCTCACGGCGAAGAGGGTATCGTCATCGACGTAAGAGTATTCGACAAGTCGAACAGCACAGAGCTCCCGCCGGGAGTAAACAAAATAGTCAGAGTCTATGTTGCTACTAAGAGAAAGATCAACGTAGGCGACAAGATGGCCGGCCGTCACGGAAACAAGGGTGTCATCTCGAGGATCCTTCCTCAGGAAGACATGCCGTTCAAGGAAGACGGTGAGCCGCTGCAGGTAATGCTTAACCCTCTGGGCGTTCCTTCCCGTATGAACGTCGGACAGGTACTCGAGGTCCACCTCGGACTGGCCGCCAAGTCAAAGGGATGGTACGTTTCGACTCCGGTATTCGACGGAGCACACGAGAGTGACGTTATCCAGCTCCTCAAAGAGGAAGGTTATTCTGAGACAGGTAAGCTGAGACTCAGAGATGGACGTACAGGCGAGTACTTCGATAACCCTGTTACAGTAGGTTACATGTACATGCTCAAGCTCCACCATCTGGTAGACGACAAGATCCACGCCAGATCGACGGGCCCGTACTCACTGGTAACACAGCAG
>JBGULF010000117.1:0-2608 GCA_045115935.1 Anaerovoracaceae bacterium | reverse complement strand
TTTCCCTGATTCCCTTTACCAGGATCATTGGGAGGGGGCGGAAGCCTACGGTGTTGTGAGTGATGCCGGAGAACTGATGGCATGTATCGAAGTTTGTCCCGAGGAGTGGTCCAACAGACTGATGATAACAGAACTATGGGTGAGTGATGCGCTTCGAGGAAACGGCATCGGAAAGAGGCTGATGGATAAAGCGAAGGAAGTTGCTCTTCAGCAGAAAAGGCGTGCCATTATTCTGGAGACGCAATCCTGCAATACGAATGCGATCGGATTCTATCTTCATCAGGGTTTTGAACTGATCGGTTTTGATACTTGCTGCTATACGAACGATGATATTGGCCGCAGGGAGGTCAGGATAAACCTGGGATACTATTTTCATCGAGAAGGGCGCAGAAGATAGTATGTAGATCAAACGGTGAATCTTACATATTCCAGTTTGTTGAGGTAAATATGGTGATCATGATAACAGGAGCATCCCATGTTGGGAAAACGATTCTGGCACAACGGATGCTTGAGAAAACCAAATACCCGTATCTTTCGATTGACCATTTGAAGATGGGGCTGATCCGCAGCGGCAATACCGATCTCACACCGGAAGATGATGATGAACTGACGGATTATCTTTGGCCGATCGTTCGAGAGATCATAAAGACTGCTGTAGAGAATGAGCAGAACCTTATTGTTGAGGGCTGCTATATCCCTTTTGATTGGAGAAATAGTTTTGATGAGCAGTATCTTCAGTCGATCAAATTCGTTTGTCTTGCCATGTCAGATGAATATTTCAATTCGCATTTTGAAGAAATAAAATCACATGGCTCTGATATCGAAACAAGGCTGGATGATTCTTATTGTACAGCTGAACAATTGAAACAAGATAATCACCGGATCATAGATGGTTACCGATCTACCGGCGAACAGATCACGCTGATCACAGAAAACTATTATGATTCGATAAGAGCAGTTTTGGATGAACAGATTCCGACCTGAGGAGCCAGTGAGATGACAGAGGCAGAACTCTATAAAGAACTAGGACTATTGAACAGGGATAAGGACAGATGGAAGGAAGCCATCCCTTATGTCTCGTCTCTCCTCAGCCACGACTCCGTAAAGATACAGGCAAAGGCACTCTGGCTGCTGGGTGAAATGGGCCTTGTCTATCCTCAGCCCGCACAGGACGCGGTTCCGACTATAGCTTCCTTCCTTGACAGCCCTGAGCCGCTTTTGCGGGAGCGGGCAATAAACGCTCTCGGCAGGATCGGACGAGGCCGGTATCAAGTGATTGAGCCGTATTGGACGGGGTTGTTCCGCTTCGCTTCTGACGAGGAGCCGAAAGTCCGTCTGGCGTTTATCTGGGCATCAGAAAATATTGCCACAAACACACCGGACATCTATGAGAATCATATGGAGATATTTGAGAAACTCCTGTATGACGCGGATGACAAGGTGAGGATGGAAGCGCCGGAGATCTTCCGCGTTTTCGGCAAGCGCAGACCAGACTTTGTCAGACCATATGTGGAGCAACTGCGGCAGATATCGGAAACCGACGAGAACCGCGTTGTAAGAATCCACTGTCTGGGTGCGATCAAGGCGATGGGATTGAATTAGAATAAACGAAAGATGTGGAGGTATACAAAATGAAAAAAGATGTAATGATCGTAACAGGCGCAGGACAGATCAGCATGGCAATCGCCAGACGCTGCGGGTTTGGAAAGAAAATTGTTCTTGGTGACAAGAACATGAAGAATTGCGAAACGATCGCTAAAATTATGACAGATGCTGGGTTTGACGTTGAACCTTTTGAGATGGATCTGTCTTCAAGAGAGTCCATCAAGGCAATGATCGTTAAAGCACAGGAATTTGGTGAGATTAAATATCTTGTCAACGGTGCGGGAGTATCCCCATCGCAGGCTCCGATCGAGGCTATACTCAAGGTGGACCTTTATGGTACTGCTGTGCTTTTAGAAGAGGTTGGAAAGGTCATAGCAAAGGGCGGTGCGGGAGTTACTATTTCCAGCCAGTCCGGATGGCGCATGCCTCAGCTTACGCCTGAGCAGGACAGGCAGCTCGCAACTACGCCAACGGAAGAATTGCTCAGTCTTGATATCCTGAAGCCAGAGAATATCAAGGATACGCTCCATGCTTACCAGATGGCAAAGCGCTGCAACGAGAAGCGTGTTATGTTTGAGTGCGTACGCTGGGGTGAACGCGGCGCAAGGCTGAACGACATTGCACCGGGCATCATCGTGACACCACTTGCAATCGATGAGTTTAACGGACCAAGAGGTGATTTCTACAAAAATATGTTTGCTAAGTGCCCTGCAGGAAGGCCCGGTACAGCTGATGAGATGGCAAATATTGCGGAGCTGCTTCTCAGTGATGCAGGAGCGTTTATAACCGGTTCAACATTCCTCGCTGATGGTGGAGCGACGGCAAGCTACTACTACGGGCCGCTCCAGCCGAAAGAATAAACCAAATTCCCGTTTGTCGGGATCAAACGATGGAATGCTGATGCGGAGGACGCTGTATGAACGCGAAACGCGGATTTGTCCCGGAGGACGAAAAGGACTTCTCGCCTGCCGCTTTGGAAACCCTGCGGATCGCTGCGGGACAT
>JBGULF010000116.1:0-9009 GCA_045115935.1 Anaerovoracaceae bacterium | reverse complement strand
CCCATCCCGAACACAGTAGTTAAGCTCCTTAGCGCCGATGATACTTGGGGGGTGACCCTCTGGGAAATTAGGACGTCGCCGCTTTTTCTTTAGGCCCCATGGTCAAGCGGTTAAGACATCGCCCTTTCACGGCGGTAACCCGGGTTCGAGTCCCGGTGGGGTCACCATAAAGAGGGGAATCGTAAGATTCCCTTTTGTTATATATGCGGACGTGGTGGAACTGGCAGACACGCAAGATTTAGGTTCTTGTGCTTAGGCGTGAAGGTTCGAGTCCTTTCGTCCGCACCACAGGAAGCTTCCTTTGCAAGAGCAGAGGGGGCTCTTTTTTTATGTCTTCATGACCTCAAAGCTGCTGAATCAGAATGAATTCCGACATTTTTCCCACGGCTATATCTGTACAGTTTTTTGGATCCTGTTCACGTATAGTTAGGTGCACAGGAGGACGGGATGAGAATAGGGATCTTGATCAGAGATACGGAATACAGGGAAGCTTTGGTGCAGAAGCTGTCTACATACGATAATAATATATTCGTAAATATAATCAGCAACAACATCAAAGACGCTTCAGGCAGTGTGATACTTACCGATATTGCTCCATCAGAGCTTGATAACAAGGTTCTGACTGCTTTGAGACCGAGAACGGTGTTTATCACAGGCTCGGAAAAAGAGAAAAGGGAGGACTGCAGCACGGTTTTCAAGTTCTGCAGCATCCAGGAGATGATATCAGAACTGTCTGTCGTATATAACCGCTGGCACGGTCTGGGTCCCGGCGTAGATCATACCGCAAGGCTCATTACCGTATGCTCTGAAGCAGATTCCTATTCGTCAGAACGGTGCAGATCTCTTGCGGGTCAGATCATTTATTCACACGGAGGAAGCGTGCTGATACTTCCACTCTCTTACATTAACGATTACGGAGTAGACGAAAAGCTGAGAAGCAACAGCCTTTCAAGGCTCCTGTATTCGATAAAGTGCGGAAGGGAAAAGGGAATCGAAGGCGTCACGTATACGGACAGTTACGGGGTCTCTTCGCTGCTTCTCAGCAAAGGCCGAAATCCTGTCGCTTATCTTGATGAAGACGAGATCAGAACGCTCGTATTCGGGCTCTCCAGGAGATTCGATACGATTATCGCAGATGCAGCCACCTGCTTCAGAAACGAAAACATCGCGGTAATGAGGGAGTCGGAAAGGGTCGTCTTCTTTGAAAGAGGAAGAAGGGTGACCGGCATTGAGGAAATATTCGGAAAAGAAAACCCTGAGAAGCTTATCAGGATAAAGCTGACAGGCGGTACGGAAGACGTGATATCTATGGATGACTGCATGAAGAAGTTGTTCGGGACGGGCAGCAATGAAAGTATCAAGGGCAGAGACAATTAAGAAATACGGAACTGAGATAGACAGAATAGTAAGGAAAGTAAGGAAGTGGATCACGGAGAACGATGATCCTCCGACGGATGAAGAGATACTCACTAAATGTGAGGATGAGTTCTTCGGATCCGATATCTCTCTCGGAACAAGCTCGCATGAGACTGTCATTATAATCGACAGCCTGCGCAGGAGACTGAGCGGCAGATACGGGATTCTTACGTCTTTGCTGGATGACCCTCTGATAAACGAGATCATGGTGAACGGCCCTGAAAGGATCTATGTGGAAAGAGAAAAAGTGCTCGTGAGAATAGATGACGCATTTACCTCGTGCGAAGAGCTGGAGGAGATGATAAGGATGTTCGCATCTGACGTGCACAGGGAGATCAATGAGGCGAATCCCATAGTTGATGCAAGACTGCCGAGCGGATTCAGAGTCAACGGTGTCCTGAAGAACATAGCGCTGAACGGCCCGATACTGACTATTAGAAAGTTCAGGGAAAAAGAGATCGAAATGGATGAACTGGTGGGATGCGCGAGCCTCTCGAAAGAATGTGCGGAAGACCTCGCAGCGCTCGTAAGAAGCGGTTACAACGTTTTTATTAGCGGAGGGACATCATCGGGCAAGACTACCTTTTTAAACGCTCTGACGGCGTATATAGGGCCTAATGAGAGGGTGATAACCATAGAAGACTCAGCTGAGCTCGTCATAAGCCACATAGAAAACAAGGTTCAGATGGAATGCCGCGCGGCTAACTCCATAGGCAGAGGTGAAGTCAGCATGACACAGCTTATAAGGACGAGCCTGCGAATGAGACCGGACAGGATCATCGTCGGGGAAGTCAGAGGCAAGGAGGTGATAGATATGGTCCAGGCAATGAATACAGGTCACGACGGCAGTATGTCGACCGGACACGGCAATTCAATAAGAGGCATGCTCAACAGACTGGAGACGATGTACCTGACGGATTCACAGGTATCAGTCGATTCAGTCAGAAACCAGATAGCCAATGCCATTGATATCTTTGTGCACTTAAGGCGCGATGCAAAAGGAAGACGCTACGTTGAGGAGGTCGCGGAGATGACTGACTATGACGGAAAGGATTACAAGCTCAATTACCTGTACAAAGCCGGAGAAGACGGAGTACTGGCTCCTACGGGCAACGGCCTTCGCGACAGGGAAAGGCTAATTCGCGGCGGCTACGAATCGATGCTGACCGGTACAGGGAGCGCTTAGGTGATATATAATGACGGATCTGTCGGAATATGAATTCAGCAGAAAAGAGAACATAGTCTTTTACAGCTGCCTGGCAGCTGCAGGTCTTATCATCTCTTATCTGATGTACCGTAACATACTGTTTTCTGTCGTGATAATTCCGTTCGCGCGCAGAATAAAGGGCTTCGTAACCGAAAGCATCATCAGGAGCAGGCGTAGGAGATACATGACGGAGTTCAAGGATTTCCTCTTCATGGTATCCACGGCCATAGGCGCCGGACGGTCCATGAAGGACGCGATATCCGAGTCGGTCCCGTCTCTCCTTAACATCTACGGCAGCAGATCGATACTGGCCGGAGACCTAAAGAAAGCATACGAGAGAATGGAGACAGGAGGTGAGAATGATGTTGGCGTGCTGCGCGATCTGGCTGACGCGTCAGGCCTTGAAGACGTTAAGGACTTCGTTACGGTCTATTCGATCTGCAAGACGACCGGGGCGAGCCTGATCACAGCCCTCGGAAAGGCTGCGGGTGTGATCATGGAGAAGATGAGCATAGACAGGGAAATAGAAGAACTGGTGAGAAGAAAGGAAGGCGAAGGCCTGGTCATATTCGCTATGCCCGCGCTTATAATACTCTTCCTTAACCTTACTGCACCGGACTACATAGCTCCGCTCTATGAGACCATTGCAGGACGTATCATCATGACTGCTGTGCTGGCTTCAAACATAGGTATATACGCATTGATACAGAGGATCACGAATGTCGAGATTTAAGGAACTCATACATGACAGCAAACTGATGTCGGGCATATACAGCGTCACGCTTATCACGGCGCTGCTGATACTTGCACTTGTTATCAAGGGACCGGAAGAAAGCGGAAAGCTGGTCGCGGACAGAAACGGCAGCATCGTGGGAATAAACAGAAGAAGTCTCGACAGAAGCGAAAGATACGATCTCAGTATCAACGTGGAAGACGGGGACACGAGCCTGACGCGGGATGTGACGCTGACGCTGCAGGCTTCGGCAGACGGACAGACCGCTGCGGTAACGGACAGGACAGAGAGCCGTGAGGCTGAGATCGATGCTGCAATAGACAATATGATAAGCAGCATAGAGTACTCGAGAGAAAAGAAGATAAAGCTTCCGTCAGCTTTGCCGGACGGGACTCCCGTAAGATGGATGGGCACAAAGCGAAGCACCGGTCCGGTCATGCTGATAATACCTCTCATGTACGTGAGTCTGGTGATGCTAATGGCGGCAAACTCGCTGAAAGAAGACAGGTCTGCAGCCGAAGAGAGAAAAACCATTATGAGAGGTCTGCCAAGGTTCTGCAATCAGCTGTACCTGATGATGAATGCCGGGCTGATACTGAGCGATGCCTTCGATACCATAAGTGCCGGATACGGGACGAACAAAAATGCAGGCGCATTCGAGAAAGATCTGGCAGAGCTGAGAGAAGCAACGGACGGCCACCGCATAAGCACGGCGCAGGTCATAAACGAGTACGCGGTAAGGCATGATGTGAAAGAGCTTATAAGAATTGCAGCGATACTCACAGAGAATGAGAAGAGAGGAAGCGATGTGGTGGAAAGCCTTGAACGTGAAAGCAAGTATCTGTGGGATGAGAGAAAGACCGTGGCGAGAGAGAGCGGGAAGGCCATAGACACCAGGATGTCATATCCGCTGGGACTGCTGCTTATCGTACTGATAGTCATAACCATGGCGCCTGCGCTGTTGAACATATAGGAGAAAGGAGAGAAATGATGAAGAGGATAATGACCGGGATCGCCGTGACGCTCGGCAATAAAAAAGGAATGGAGATGGTACAGGTAGCCATACTTGTGGCTATCGCGGTAGCAGTGGGTATCATATTCAAATCATCGGTCGTGGATTTCGTGAACCGCATATTCGGAAATCTCGACGCAGCGAACTTCTAGCCATGAGCATTATCCGGCGGCTGTGCAACAAAAGGGGAGCGCAGATGGTAGAAGCTGCAATTTCGCTGCCGCTGATAATAATAACTGCCATGCTTCTCATAAGGCTGTTTGTGTTTTATCTGGATATCCTGACAACGGGAATAAAGGAGCACAGGGAAGCACTGGAGATGCAGGATGCTTACAGCGGCGCAGCGATACGAACGTATGAGACTGAAAAAGAAGTGGTGATGCTCAGGGGAGGCGTTCTGAAGAGGAACGTGAGCAAAAGAATAGATATAAAGGCATATCTTATAAACGAGGATTTTCTGGTAAGAAGCGGTGAAGCACTTGATTGAATCGATCATTAATAAGAGAGGCTCATCAATGGTCATGCTGGCGATAGTGTTCACGGGATTCGCCATATGCATCGCCGGAGCAATTGGAGTATCCAGAAGGCTGGTAGTGAGCAGTCAGTGCGACATGTTCGGCAGCCTGTGGACCAGAGCCATACTGTCCGAATATGACATACATCTCCTTGATGATTACTCCATAATGGCGTATTTCGGGAATGACGACGAGGTGACGGCAAAGCTGGACTCATATCTGAAATACTCTGCGCAGGGAAAACTCGGAGCGCACATAAAGGGCGCGAATGCGGACCTCACGGGCTATGAACTCGGGGACCCGGCAAACTTCAGAAAGGCACTCAGGCTCGGATTCTCATTAAATGCAGCATCCGAAATTATTAACGGAAGAGGAAGGACATACCGTGGTCTTGATACAGGTGAAGGCTTTGATGAAGAGGGACGCGTTATAAGAAATCCCGTTGTTATAGACACGCTGCCGTCTCATGGAACAGGCGGCAGTGTGTCGGGGGAGGAGCTTGCGGAGAAAGCGGAATCAGCTGGAGATGAAAGCGGCCTTGCAGGACTGCTTTCGGGAGCCGGCTCGGAAGTATTATTGCTCGGAAAATGCTTCGACAATCACGTCACCAAGTCAGATGACAAAAATCACTTATTGGTAAACGAATGGGAATACGTGATATGCGGAAGCACTGATGATGAGGTGAATTACAGATCGGTACGCAAGAGATTGTTCTTTGCAAGGAATGTTCTTAATCTGGCCGCAATATACAAAGATCCGGCAAAGGTGGAGCTTATTGTTTCCATAGCTGAGACTATAAGCCCCGGTCCTTTGGGACTTGCAACGCAGGCGCTTATAGCTGAAGCCTGGGCTGCTCTCGAAACCGAGGAAGACCTCGAGGATCTTTATCAGGACAGGCGGGTCCCGATACTGAAAACTCCGGACCAGTGGAAGACGGACATAGGAGCAGTACTTGGATCGGACAAGGTCATAGATGAACTTGACGAAGAATCAAGGGAACTGCTCGAGGAAAAACAGGATGAGATCTCCGGTCTTTCAGGGACGATAAGTACTGTAACCCAATTCAAATACGGCATGAATTACGATGAATACCTCCTGCTGATGATATCCGCGCTGAACGATAATGTGCGGCTGCTCAGAATAATGGATCTTATTCAGATAAACATGAAGTACAGGTACTATGCGGATTTCAACATGATGGAATACTACACCGGTGTAAGGTTCACCATAGAAGCAAACGGTAAGAGCCATGAATTCGAAGATGCTTACAAATAAGAAGGGCAGCTATCTGCTCGAATCCGCGATCTCACTGCCTGTATTTATCATTGCGGTCATGGTCATGAGTTCCGTGATCCTGATGTATGCATGCATAGAGGACTGCACTTTCATAGCAGCCGGTGAACTGCGGCGGGGCGCGGCCGAGGCTGTCATTGCAGACACTTCGGTCGTGCTTCCTTACAGGATAAGAAAGGAGATCGAAGGAAACCATATACAGGTCCACTCAGCGCGGCTGACCGATGCGGGCTTCAGATGCGAAAGATGGGGGATAGATGAGCTCATTCTGGTCAACTTCAGACTAAGGCTCGGAACGAATAACCCTCTGGGAATAAAAGCAGAGGCGGATTATGACCTTTCTCTGGCAACGAGAGCATATGTGGGCCGCGAGCGTGATGAGAGCAGCATGACTGCAGAGGAATTCGCTGATGAAGATGCAGAAGCGGTATACATATTCCCGAAGAGAGGGGAAAAATATCATTCGAAAGGATGCACTTTCCTTAGAGCGGCATCCACTTCCACTTCACTTACGGATTCCATAAGAAGAAAATACAGGGCGTGTCCGCTCTGCCACAGCAGCGGTGCTGCGAACGGGGCACTGGTCTACTACTTCCCGTCCGACGGAGAGGACTACCATCTGCCGGGATGCGCTTCGCTGCAGAGGAACTACATTGAGATCGACAAGGGGACCGCGCGCAGAAGGGGTTATACAGCCTGCAGCAAGTGCGGCGGTTAGAAAGGAGGGATACATGCAAAGGATAAATCAGAACATGACGGGTTACAGGATGCCCGCCTATGTTGAAGAGATACTCACGGAGAATTACTGCAAGAATTTCGTGAGGATGTCGATCGTACGGGAAAGCGGAAATTACTCATTCAGCTACAAGCCGGCAGGATTAAGCAGGCTGGACCCGTCTTCAATGAAGCTGTACGACAAGCTTCTGCTTATCCGCAATCTGATAAGCATGAGTGAAAACACTTCAGATCATCTTATAGGAGCAGACAGCTATCTGCTTGAACCCGAGCTCGTATATGTAAAAGAAGGTAATGTAGATATCGGAAGCCTCAGGCTCCTTTTCTACCCGGATGTAAAGAAACTTGAATTCAGATACAAAATAGTGCTGTTCGCGGACAGGATAATGAACAAAGGAATAAGGGAAGAACGCGAGATGGCGGAACGGATAAGGTCAGCCGCTGAATCCGGGGATATAAACCGGCTCAAAATGTTCCTGGACAAGGTCATCCTGAGGATTGAGAACAGCATGAACTGACATATAAAACTGCTGTTGTTGCAAACACGTGTCCGTACACTTTATAATCAATCAGGCGTTGTTTTACTGAATAAGCGGAGGACACAAATATGATAAGACATATCGTAATGTTCAAAATAAAGGATGAGTTTAAGGATGAGATCCCGCAGCTCGTGAAGAACTTCTACGGCATGAAGGGAAGAATAGAGGGAATGCTTGAACTCGAAGCAGGAGCTGACATTCTGCACAGTGAGAGATCATACGACCTGGCCCTGGTCACACTGTTCGAGAACAGAGAAGCTTTCGACGCATATCAGACACATCCGGTACACATGCCGGTCAAAAAGCGCATGCACGAAGTCCGCAGCGGTTCGGTAGCCTGCGATTTTGAAGTCTAAAAAAACAGGGTATTTCAAACAGTCCTTGTTGTATTTCCATGTATGAGATACAATGAATGTGTATAAGCTAGATTTCAATTTCACTGATGATCAGGAGGTTACTATTATGATTTATTCAGCAGAAGTGAAAGGCATGTGCCCTGTACACCAGGGAGTGCACCATGGATCTGCACCGATTCCTGAAGAAGGAAAGTGGGTAAAGCCACAGCAGATATCCGATATTTCAGGATACACTCACGGCATTGGCTGGTGTGCACCTCAGCAGGGAGCCTGCAAGCTTTCACTCAACGTTAAGGATGGCATCATCCAGGAAGCTCTGGTTGAGACTATCGGCTGCTCCGGAATGACACATTCCGCTGCTATGGCCGCTGAGATCCTTCCGGGTCTCACAGTACTCGAAGCACTCAATACAGACCTTGTATGCGATGCTATCAACACAGCAATGAGAGAGATCTTCCTGCAGATCGTTTACGGACGTTCTCAGAGTGCTTTCTCAGAGGGCGGCCTCCAGATCGGAGCCGGTCTTGAGGACCTCGGCAAGGGAACAAGATCCATGGTCGGTACAACATACGGTACACTTGAGAAGGGACCTAGATATCTCGACCTCACTGAAGGCTATATCACACAGCTTGCTCTTGACGAAGACGATGAGATCATCGGATACAAGTATCTCAACTTCGGCAAGATGATGGACTTCATCAAGGCAGGCGATGATCCTGTAAAGGCCATCGAGAAAGCATCCGGCCAGTACGGACGTGTTGCTGACGCTGTTAAATTCATTGATCCGCGTAAAGAATAATTCAGGGAGGAAAGAGACATGATTACATTTGAATCTTACGACAGAAGAGAAAAACAAATTCTTGCAAAGCTTGCCGAATACGGCATCGGCTCCATTGAAGAAGCCGAGCAGATCACCAAAGACGCCGGGCTTGACGTTTACCACATGGTAGAAAAGATCCAGCCCATCTGCTTTGAGAACGCAAAGTGGGCTTACACCGTGGGCGCCGCCATCGCCATTAAAAAAGGCTGCCGCAAGGCTTCCGAAGCCGCCGCTGCCATCGGCGAGGGCCTGCAGAGCTTCTGCATCCCCGGTTCCGTTGCCGACCGCCGTAAGGTGGGCCTTGGCCACGGCAACCTCGGCAAGATGCTCCTCGAAGAAGACACAGAGTGCTTCGCATTCCTCGCAGGACACGAGTCATTCGC
>JBGULF010000115.1:0-3467 GCA_045115935.1 Anaerovoracaceae bacterium | reverse complement strand
GGAATTATCAAATTTAAGACCTGCTGACGGTTCCAAGCACAGCAAATACAGAAAAGGCCGCGGCCACGCTTCCGGAAACGGAAAGACAGCTGGTTACGGACACAAAGGACAGAAGGCTCGTTCCGGAGCTCCGAGACCTGGTTTCGAAGGCGGCCAGATGCCTCTGTTCAGAAGACTTCCTAAGAGAGGCTTCACATGCTACAATAGCAAAGATATCGTTGCTATTGACATTACAAGACTTGAGAAATTTGAAGACGGCGCTACTGTTGATGTACAGGCTCTTAAGGATGCCGGCATCATCAAAGAGTCCAGAGATGGCGTAAAGATCATCGGCTGCAGCGATCTTGCAAAGAAGCTCAACGTCAAGGTTAATGCTTACAGCGCTGCTGCCAAGGCTAAGATCGAAGCTGCCGGCGGTACTGCTGAAGTCGCAGAATAATTCGGGAAACAGCCGCCTTTTCCTTCCAATCTCTTGAGGAAGAGGCGGCATAAGCCCGTTAAGCCTAAGAGGTCTGTTATATGTTAGAATCTCTAAACAATGTAAAGAATGTATTTAAACTTAAGGAGATCCGTCAGAAGCTTCTTTACACCCTGCTGATGATGATCGTCATCAGAATTGGATCGCAGCTTCCGGCACCCGGTGTTGACAGAACGTACTTCAGCAACTGGTTTGCCGCACAGACGGGTGATGCGTTCAGCTTTGTGGATGCATTTACCGGCGGATCCTTCTTAAATATGTCCATTCTGGCACTCAACATTACACCCTACATCACTTCCTCGATCATCATTCAGCTGCTTACCATCGCGATTCCCAAGCTGGAAGAGATGCAGAGAGAAGGTGAAGAGGGAAGAAAGCTTCTTGTCTCTATTACCCGTTATGTCACCGTAGCGCTTGCTCTTATGGAAGGCGCCGCAATGGCAATCGGTTTTGGCAGACAGGGACTGCTCGAAGAGTACAATGCCATCAATATCATCATGGTGATCTGTACTTTGACAGCAGGCAGTGCATTCCTTATGTGGGTAGGTGAGCAGATCACAGAAAAGGGCGTCGGAAACGGCATTTCGATCGTACTTGCGATCAACATTATTTCCAGAATGCCGCAGGACATTGCGTCACTGTTCACGCAGTTCGTATTCGGAAAGACAATCGCCATCGGCTTTGTCGCGGCAGTGATCATCATTGCGATCATCGTAGCGATGGTAGTGATGGTTATCCTTCTCAACGATGCTGAGAGAAGAATCCCGGTGCAGTACGCACAGAAGATTCAGGGCAGAAGACTGGTTGGCGGTGCCAACTCTGTGATTCCGCTGAAGGTAAACACAGCAGGCGTTATGCCGATCATCTTCGCATCCTCCATTATGGAGTTCCCTGTGATCATCTCCACACTGGCCGGCTACAAGGGAACAGGAGTCTGGTCGGAAGTTCTCCGCTACCTCTCCTCCTCCTACTGGTGCAATCCCAGCCAGATCAAATATTCGCTTGGACTGCTTGTATATATTGCTATGCTGATCTTCTTCGCATACTTCTATACATCCATTACGTTCAATCCGCTGGAGATTGCCGACAATCTGAAGAAGCGCGGAGGCTTTATCCCGGGTATCCGTCCCGGCAAGCCTACGAGTGATTACCTCAACAGGATTCTGAACTACATCATCTTTATCGGCGCGATCGGTCTTACGATCGTCGGTATTCTTCCTTTCATCTTCAGAGGCGTATTCAACGCTTCTGTAAGCTTTGGGGGAACCAGCCTGATCATCGTCGTGAGCGTTGTGCTCGAGACGATCAAGCAGATCGAATCCATGATGATGGTTCGCAATTACAAGGGATTCCTGAACGATTGATTCTGAAGTAAAAGATCCGGAGGCAGTGGAACGCAAGTTTCGCTGGCTCCGGTTTGATGCTCATCAATAGCAAATTGTAATAATGTTATGCTACAGAGCGTGAAAGCTCAGAAACGGAGGGTACAATGAAAATCGTTATGCTGGGAGCACCCGGAGCAGGTAAGGGCACGCAGGCCGAGATGATCGCTGAGAAGTATGGAATTCCCCATATCTCGACTGGTGACATCTTCCGTGCCAATATCAAGAACGGCACAGAGCTTGGTAAGAAGGCAAAATCCTACATGGATGCCGGAAATCTTGTGCCGGATGAGCTGACTGTAGATCTGGTCATCGACCGTGTCGCACAGCCCGACTGTGAAAAGGGATACATCCTTGACGGTTTCCCGAGAACCATTCCTCAGGCTGAGGTATTTACAGCACAGCTGGCCAAGAACAATGAGAAGATTGATTTTGCAATCGACGTCGAAGTTCCGGATGAGAACATCATTGGCCGTATGGGCGGCAGAAGAGCCTGCCTGAACTGCGGCGCAACCTATCACATTCAGTACATTCCGCCCAAGAAAGAGGGCATCTGTGATGTCTGCGGAAGCGAACTTGTGCTCAGAAATGATGACAAGCCCGAGACAGTTAAGAACAGATTGAATGTTTATCACGAAGCTACGCAGCCGCTGATCGATTTCTACAAGGCGCAGGGTTCCCTGAGAGAAGTCGACGGGACACAGGACATGAAAGATGTCTTCGCAGCAATTGTTAAGATTTTGGAGGATTAAAAGTGTCAAAAGCAGATGTTATTGAACTCGAAGGTGTTGTAATTGAAAAACTCCCCAACACACTTTTCCGCGTAAAACTGGAAAACGGAGCAGTTATTCTTGCTCATATCAGCGGAAAGCTGAGACAGAATTTCATCAGGATCCTTCCTGGCGATAAAGTTACCCTTGAGATGTCCACCTATGACCTGACAAAGGGCAGAATCATCTGGAGAGACAAATAAAAAACATCCGGAGAGATTGCAGAAAACATTTGCTATCGGCATAGTCGTGTGATATAATGCAAAGGCTGTAAAGAATTCGTAATACGAATTCTTATTTGTGCGTGCATGAAGACCCGCTTGTGCGCCAAGGAAATTGCAGAGAATGATGAAAGGAGAAGACTATGAAAGTAAGAGCTTCTGTAAAGCCTATTTGCGATAAGTGCAAAGTCATCAAGCGCAAAGGTATTATCAGGATCATCTGCGAGAATCCGAAGCACAAACAGAGACAGGGTTGAGGAGCCATTTGCCGGCTATGTAATGCATCTATATTCTGATCGTTTAGATCACATTCTGATATAGACACACTGGTCATGATTTTATTCTGATCATATTAGAGATAGCCGCGAATTACTCTTTGATACCCTGCTGAATCTGGAATACCGCAGTATATTGCGGGCTGTGACGGAATCGCAGCGGAAAGACCGGAGTCATCCGGTTGGGCTTTTTGTGAGCCCCAGTCAATCAGTAAACGAATGAAGTAACATTTATGGAGGAAAAGTAAAATGGCTCGTATCGCAGGTGTAGATTTACCTAGAGATAAGCGCGTCGAAATCGGCCTGACAAGCATTTATGGAATCGGCCGTACAAGTGCAAC
>JBGULF010000114.1:0-1782 GCA_045115935.1 Anaerovoracaceae bacterium | reverse complement strand
CAGGAGATAGATAAGGCTATATTCCCGAACGATCATCACGTAAAGATCGCCTTCACAGGCTGCTCGAATGACTGTGCTCACACACGTCTTAATGACTTTGGAATCATAGGCATGAGCGAGCCTCAGTACAACAAGGACCGGTGCGTCGGATGTGAGCAGTGCGTCAAGTACTGCAAAAAGAGATCAGTCGGAGCTCTAAAGGTTGTAAATGGCAAAATAGAGCGTGATGTCAACAAATGCGTAGGATGCGCACTCTGTGTCAATTACTGCCCAACGAGAGCATGGACAAGAAGCAAAGAAGAGTATTACCGCGTCGTGCTGCTTGGACGTACTGGCAAGAAGAATCCTCGCATGGCAGAAGACTTCATGAGGTGGGCAGACCATGATACCGTGAAGAAAGTCATCTGTAACGTATATGCATATCTGGATGAATATCTGGACAGAGAGGCAGTTGAGAGCAAGGAACATATCGGCTATATCGTTGACCGTACCGGTTTTGAGGAATTCCTGAAATACATCATGAAGGATGTCACTCCGAATCCGAAGTGCGAGATCCAGGGAAGAATCTACTGGGGTGGCAAGCGCTACGATCAGAACAACGAGCTTAGAAACTCAATGTGGCGTTTTTCCGAGAGAGAAGATGCGGTAGTTCTGAAGCAAGGAGAATAATATGTTCAATGAAGAATTCACAGCTGCTTCCAAAGGAGCAGCCGCAAAATCCGCTCTTCTGAAGAAGAATCCGGGTGGCTACTTTCTGCTGTCCATGCTGGCAGGAGCATACATCGGCTTTGGTATCCTTCTGGTATTTACATTAAGCGGAGCACTTGCCGGAGCACCATACACCAAACTTGTGATGGGTTGCTGCTTCGGCATTGCACTGAGTCTTGTGGTGATAGCTGGCGCGGAATTATTTACCGGTAATAATCTGGTAATGACCGCCGGTCTCCTTCGCAAGACCGTAACACTTGGCGACGCACTGAAGCTGTGGGGAGTATGCTGGGTCGGAAATCTTGCAGGCTCGGCGCTGCTGGCATTGGTATTCAGCCTGACGGGACTCTACAGTGACGCGACTCTGAGCGCTATGACAGGCGCTGCGGCGGCAAAGATGACGGCAGGCTTCATACCGCTTCTGACAAGAGGCATGCTGTGTAATACACTGGTATGCCTGGCTGTATGGTGCGGCTTCAGAGCTAAATCGGACGCAGGCAAGCTGCTTATGATCTTCTGGTGTCTGCTGGCATTCTTTGCAACAGGATTTGAGCATAGTATCGCCAACATGACATTGCTGACGCTGGCTCTTATCAACAACGGAGGCAACGAGGCAATCAGCATGGGCGGATACTGGTTCAATCTTATCGTTGTAACTTTGGGCAACATGATCGGAGCGATCCTGTTTGTCGCACTGCCGTATCATTTTGCGTCAAAAGAAAAATAAGGTAAGAAAAATGTCAGTAAAGATACTTGCTAAGAATGATGAAAGCCTGAAGTCGGCACTGAAGGACACTGCGTTGTTTAAGGACCTGAGTGAAGAGGAAATACAGCATTGTCTCTCTTGCAGCAAAGCTGAAAGCATAATACTGGAAAAAGGAGAAATGGTATTCTCAGAAGAAGATTGTCCGACTGCTTTGCCTATGCTGATCAGTGGCTCAGTAACTCTTGGAATGGATTTCTGCGACGGGAAAAGAAGTATCATCGCAATTTATGAGAAAAAGGGTGATGTTTTCGGTCATGAGTTTATCCTCATAGGAGAAAGCAAATACGGAATGTATGCGCAGGCACAGA
>JBGULF010000113.1:0-2882 GCA_045115935.1 Anaerovoracaceae bacterium | reverse complement strand
CCTGCCATGCAGTATAGCAGAGGTTGTTGACTTGCTTGGCATTGCCGTAGTGCGGAGAACCAAGACGCAATGGCAGTGCAGATGCCCCTTTTGCGATGATCGAAGCGCTCATCTGAATGTGCTGCTCAGCGATAATGTGTTTCGCTGCAATCGCTGCGGCAAAGGCGGGGGTGTACTTCACCTCTATGCCGAATACTGCAATGTCGATCGAAGCAGCGCCTACCAGGAACTCACTCGCATATTCCAGGGCGGTGAAGTTCCGGAGCGGAAAGAGCGCAGTCAACCACCCGAAACCGGCGAATTAACCGTTGCCTCTGTGGAAGTCCGGGATAACACCTACTCCAATCTCCTCTCGATGCTGAGCCTCTGCCCTTCACACCAGGAATCGCTGAAGGCCAGAGGACTCAGCTCTGAGGAAATTGCCTGGTTAGGGTATCGGACGACACCAGCAATGCGGGTTAACAAAATAATCGCAGGACTATTGGAACGTGGCTGCATCCTTGAAGGCGTGCCAGGCTTCTACTGCGACCGCGAAAGCGGCTGCTGGAACCTGGACATACGCGGCTCCGGAATCATGCTTCCGGATCGGAATGAACGGGGACAAATTGAAGCGATTCAAGTCAGGCTGGACAAGCCATACCACGGCAAATTCTACAACCTTACCAGTACGGATCAGTATTACGGGACCAAGTCTCACTGCTGTGCGCATTTCATAGGCGTAAACGGTAACGACTCGGACGAGTCCGTCTGTCTGACCGAAGGCATCATGAAGGCGGACATAGCCTATTGCCTTTCACGCAGTTCGGGCTATCCCCACGGTTTCGTCGGACTCACCGGAGTGTCCAACAAGTCTCAGCTGGCTGCCGCATTCACTGCCTTATCCAGTTTGGGAAAGCGGCGGATTCTCGTTATGTACGATGCTGACTACAGGACAAATGATGCGGTTCGGCAACTGCGAGAGTACGCGATTTGTTCTGGCAGGGAATATGGCTTTGAAATGGTGCCAGTCTCCTGGGATCCATGCTGCAAAGGTATTGATGATCTGCTCCTCGAAAGAATGAAGAGGTGTTCATCAGTATGAGAATCTCTTTGGGCTGATGTGGCGACGAACTAACGCAGCCACCTCAGAAATCTCAGAAGCGGATGTAAGTCAAGTTGTGTTTCATTGATGGAGGTGATGGTTCTCAGAAAAACCAGTATAACCTGACAGAAGCCAAATCAAAGGCGGCTCAATGCCGTCGAAGATACACTTGAGAAAGGAGATAGGAGCAATGGATATGAAATACCAGAGTCTGGAGAGCCTGCCGCTTGCCCTGAGCGTAGATGATCTGATGGACATCCTGAATGTTGGCAAGAATACGGCGTATTCGCTCGTAAAGTCCGGCCAACTGAGAAGCATCAGGATTGGCAGACAGCTGCGTATTCCCCGCGATGCCCTGCGGGAGTTCCTTCAGGGAAAAACCGCGTAGAAAGATTGCTTTGCTTTAGACAGTACAAAATGGTATTCTGTCCCTGTGATGGATATATCATGAGCGGCAGGAAGGAGGATATATGCCGCGTTCGAAATCATCCAGTCGTGCTGCCAATGGCACTGGCTCTATTCGAAAGATTACCGCATCCAGGAATGGTAAGTCCTATGTTTACTGGCAGGCACGCTATTCTGACCCGGCGACGGGGATACAGCACTCCATTACCGGGCCGACGCAAAAAGCAGTCAAGGACAAACTGATTGAGGCACTCAGCGACATCAATCAAGGCTGTTATGTGGCTCCATCAAAGCAGACGCTCGGAGAATGGCTTGATCTGTGGCTGGATACCTATGTTTCAAACTCAGTGAAGCCATATACTCTGGATTCGTACAGATCCTCCTGCAATGTCCACATCAAACCAGCTCTCGGAAAAATCCGGTTGACTTCACTGACTACTCTGCAAATTCAGCGTTTCTACAATAGGCTGCTTGAGCAGGAAATCTCACCGAAGACCATTAAGAACATCAACGGAGTCCTCCATAAGGCTCTGAATCAGGCTGTGCGGATCGGGGAGCTGAAGTATAATCCAACTGAAGCCTGCGATCTTCCGAAGGTGTACAAAAAAGAAATCGTCCCTTTGGAACAGGACGACATTCGGAAATTCGTTGATGCGATTAAAGGCCACCGCTTTGAATGCCTCTTTCTCATTACGCTTTTTACAGGCATGCGGCAAGGTGAAGTATTAGGGCTGACCTGGGACTGTGTGGACTTTGAGCATAGCAGCATCTATATCAACAAACAACTGACGAAGACGCATAAGGTTGGTGGCAAGTACGTACTCTCTCCCACAAAGAACGGTCGAGCTCGTCTGATAACAGTTGCAGACTATGTTATGTCTCTCTTCCAGAAAAGAAAAGAACAGCAGGAGAGCGAGCGGATTTGGGCCGGAGAGGCTTGGAGCAACCCGGACGGACTAGTCTTTACCGATGCAGCCGGCGGACATCTTGTTCACCTTACCGTGTATAAGGAATTTAAGAATATCGCCCGGTCACTCGGATACGAGAACACTCGCTTTCATGACCTCAGACATAGTTATGCAGTTGCTGCTATTGAAAGCGGAGACGACATCAAGACGGTTCAGACAAATCTTGGTCATGCGACCGCAAGTTTCACGCTGGATATTTACGGGCATGCTTCGCAGAAAATGCGGCAACAGTCTGCTGACCGCATGGAACGGTATATAAAGTCCGTAATTTCCAATTAGGCTAAAATTAGGCTAAAAACAAAGCGGAGAGCCCTGAAACCCTTGTGTTTCAAGGCTCTCCGTGGCGGAGAAGGAGGGATTCGAACCCTCGATACCCTTATGGGGTATACACGATTTCCAATCGTGCGCGCTCGACCAAACTACGCGAC
>JBGULF010000112.1:0-1620 GCA_045115935.1 Anaerovoracaceae bacterium | reverse complement strand
AACAAGAACTCCATCAAGATCATCGGTGACCACACAGACAAGTACGCTCAGGCTTACTTCTCTTATGACTCCAAGAAGTCCGGCGGTATCACGATCTCTGACCTGAGATTCGGTGACACACCAATCCGTTCCACATACCTCATCAACAAGGCTGACTTCGTAGCTTGCCACAACCAGTCTTACGTTTATGAGTACGATATGCTCTCAACACTGAAGCCCGGCGGAACATTCCTCCTCAACACACAGTGGACAAGAGAAGAGCTCGAGGACAGACTCCCCGGCTCCATGAAGAGATATATCGCTAACAACAATATCAAGTTCTATACAATTGACGCTGTTGCTAAGGCTAAGGAGATCGGCCTCGGCGGAAGAATCAACACAATCTGCCAGTCCGCATTCTTCAAGCTTTCCGGAATCCTTCCTGTTGAGCAGGCAGTTGACTACATGAAGAAGGCTGCTCTCAAGTCTTACGGTAAGAAGGGTGACGATATCGTTCAGATGAACTATGCTGCTATCGACGCTGGTGTTGATGCAGTTGTTGCAGTTGACATTCCTGATTCCTGGAAGACAGCTGAGGATAAGCCTGTTGAGAAGAAGGCAGTTCCTGAGTTCATCGAGAAGGTAGTTAACGTCATGAACAGACAGGAAGGTAACTCTCTCCCTGTATCCACATTCAAGGGTATGGAAGACGGTACTTTCCCTCAGGGCACAGCTGCTTACGAGAAGCGTGGTACAGCAGTAGATATTCCTGTATGGGATGCTGCTAAGTGTATTCAGTGTAACCAGTGCTCCATCGTTTGCCCTCATGCTGCTATCCGTCCTTTCCTCCTCACAGAGGAAGAGGCTGCAAATGCACCTTTCGAGACAAAGGCAGGCATGAAGCCTTACGACAACTACAAGTTCAGGATCCAGGTATCCGCTATGGACTGCCTCTCCTGCGGCGTCTGCGTAGAGTCTTGTATCGCTAAGGAAAAGGCTATCACAATGGCTCCTCTCAAGGACAACCTTAAGGAAGCTGAGAACTGGGATTACTGCATCGCTCTGTCTCACAAGGACAACCCGATGGCTAAGGCTAACGTCAAGGGTTCACAGTTTGAGCAGCCGCTCCTTGAATTCTCAGGCGCTTGCGCAGGCTGCGGTGAGACACCTTATGCTAAGCTCCTCACACAGCTCTTCGGTGACAGAATGCAGATCTCCAATGCTACAGGTTGTTCTTCGATCTGGGGTGGTTCTGCTCCTTCAATGCCTTACACAACAAACTACAGAGGCTTCGGTCCTGCATGGGGCAACTCACTCTTCGAGGATAACGCTGAGCACGGTCTCGGTATGTACCTCGGCTACAAGCAGCTCAGATCAAGAGCTAAGATGCTCGTTGAGCAGACAGTAGAGGCTACAGGTTCTGCTGACCTCAAGGCTGCAGCTCAGGCTTGGATCGACGGTTACAACTCCGCTGAGAATACACGTGAGATCGCAGAGAAGCTCGCTGAGGCTCTCAAGGCTGAAGGTTCTGATTCTGCTAAGAAGGCACTCGAGTATGAGGACTTCTTCATGAAGAGATCACAGTGGATCATCGGTGGTGACGGATGGGCTTACGATATCGGTTACGGCGGACTTGACCAC
>JBGULF010000111.1:0-1830 GCA_045115935.1 Anaerovoracaceae bacterium | reverse complement strand
CTTGCAAAACGGATGACCGTACAATGATGGTGAGAAAAATCAAGGAGGCGATCCTATGAGGAAGTCACTTATCATCACGGTTGTCATTGCCATGCTGTGTTTATGCGGATGCGAGGCAGTTGTAGCGGTTCCGGAGAGTCTTGAACCGACTAAAGCAGGCGAAATGCTGCTGACAACAACCGCCGCAGAAGAGAGCACAGATAAGCTGGAAGCAACCACCACATCAAGCGTTGAAATAGATGTACCTGAGAAGAACGAAGAAGAATCTGGAACCCCGACAGAAGATGTTGTCTCTGTGGACAACGAAGCTGGCCCAGCAGAGAATAAAGACCCGGTAAGTTCAGAAAGCACCGTCCCTTCTTTTGAGGAAGTAAAAGCAGATAAGCCTTCGGAGCAAACTGAGGCTCAGCTGCCAGCACCGAGTGAGCCGCCCAAGGAAACGGAACAATCCAAGCCTACAGAGCAACCGGTTGCAACTGAACGCGATGATGCACCGGCTGAAGTTCCGGCACCTACGGAGCCGCCTGCGACAACCGAACCTCCGATCCCTGCTGAGACAGAACCACCGGTGGAGACACAGCCAAAGACCGCATACGATTATGAGTTCGATATCAATGCGATCCGAGCCGACTGCATTGCTATCGGTCAGGGTATGGGCTATACGCTGAATGCCTCGCTGTCTCCGCAGAACGCAACATGGTGGAATCCGGTAACAGCATCGGAGTCCAATCAAGGAAGCGGACTGCGGTCCAGGCTGGAACAGTATATTCGATTCCACACCGTAGAAAACCTCAGTGCCTATGGTCTCGATGAGATCACGGAGTTCAACATCTGCTGTGAATCAATCGGCGGCGGCTCTTACGCCATCTACTTTGTATTCGCGTAACATCACAGCACAACAACAAGGACGAAGTCCTCTGCTGAAATAGCGGAGGGCTTTTTCTTTATCAAAAAATGAAAGGATGAAAAAGAGATATGAATGCAATTATCAAATCCAAGAGCACGAGACTGCTTTCGGCACTTCTTGCCGTTCTCATGATCGTCGCTATGCTTCCCACAACGGCATTCGCATGGTCTGCCGAGGAAGGCACAAAATGCACCTCCACTTACGGAGATCTGTATCTCGGCTCTGATGGAGACAACTACTACAGCAAGACTGGAAACACTCTTTTCTACAACGATGATGGTAGTTTCTATGTCTCTCCACACAACGGCGGCGTGGCCAGATATAAGTACCTGATGATTGACGCCAACGGAAATTATAATCATGTGTACTGTATCGAGTCTGCTGTTTCTTACAACTATAGCGACACCTACACCGGATTGAACGGTAAAAACAGCAAGTATTTTCAGAACCTGCCCATGACTGCACAGTTCGGCATTATGGTGACGCTGATGTATGGATGGCATGACGGCCTGTCTTCTCCCGTGGCTGGGACCAATGTGGACGACTATATCTACGCTACCCAGTGTATTCTTTGGGAATACCAGCAGCAGATCAGAACGAGCCCGACGAATATTGCGTCCGCAAATGGCGTTGATGCAGATCTGTTCTATGCTACGCTGAAGAATCGTCCTGCTGAAAAGTGCTATAACTGGATTCTGGAGCAGTCCTCCAAGCACTATGTTGTTCCGAGCTTTTCTTCCCGCAATCAGAGCAGCGCCCAGACCTACACGATGCTCTATGATGCTGCGAAGGACAATTACAGCATTACGCTGACCGACACCAACAACACACTGGCCGATATCAACTTCTCTGCCAGCGGCATTACCGTGACTCGCAGCGGAAACCAGTACACCTTCACCAGCAAGAACATGATTTCCAATGCT
>JBGULF010000110.1:0-28117 GCA_045115935.1 Anaerovoracaceae bacterium | reverse complement strand
CCCCATACGATCGCTCTGTGGCGGTACTCAGGAGCAGCCATTTTGCGCTTCTTATATGCCTTTTCTGCCAGTTTCATGAGGCGCTTATCGCATCTCTCGAATTCAGGCACCTTGCCGCAGATCGCCATGTAGTTGGTCTCTGTGTACAGAGCCAGGTTGCCGCCGAAGATCTGCGGATAGTCAGTTTTGTTCATATCCAGCCACTCATTACGGCATCTGGTAGCAATATTGACTCTGCGTGCACATTCGAAGTAGTAATCCCAGTCCCACTTGTGGCCTGTATGCTCTTCGATGAACTTGATCGCTCTGCGGATCTCCTCAGCTGCATAGTCCTGAACATCGTCTTCCTTGTGACGGAGTGGTGCAGGGAGCTGGAATACAGGGATCCCGTCTTCTTTCTCAAGTCTCTCCGAAATGACGCCGTTTCCGAGCAGTGAGCCATCACAGGTGGTATTGCACTGGATAGCACATGCACCGAGGATCGGTGCGTCATCGTCGATGGATACGCCAGCCTCTGCCTCAGGCATCGGGCAAACATCCCCGGCAAGACCGAATTCCTGAGCTACATCGATGTAATGCTCAGCAGCATGCTGGTTGAGCAGTACAGAAACGTATGTAGAAGGGGTCTCGCGGCTGGTGCTCTTGAGGTTAGGGAATCCCATCATGACAGCTGTCATCTCATTTTCGTCAACAAGGACGTTGATCTTGGAGAATTCCTCGTCATTGCCTATCCTGCGGTCGCCGCGGAACAGGTTACCGAGCAGCTTTGCTACGTCGATGATGATCAGATCCTGCTCTTCGTGTGCCATTCTGAGGTATTCACCTCTGAGGCCCTGTGTGAAGCGGTCTACCATCATAGGTACTGCCAGATAGTTGGCCATCCAGCGGTATCTGAAGAAGAACTTGATATTGCGCGGCTTTGCCATGAACTTTCCGAGTGTAAGCATGATGCCCAGCCATCTCGAATAATCATAGAGAGTATCTCCGACTCCGCGCCACTCACGGCGTTTTCTGACCTTTCCGTGCGGTATGTAAAGGTCGCCGTATCTTGTATCGCCCTTTATCTTTTCAGGGTTGACCATGGTCTTGAATTTTCTGACTGCCATCACTACCCCTCCTTCTGTATCTTCTTGATATCGATGCTCTCAAGGAAAGCCTGCACACGTGTGCGCATCTGTCCCGATGAACCGATAGTATACGGTCTGTCTACTGCGAGCACCGGCCAGTTATACCTGTTTCTGAGGATGTGTGATCCCATCATTCTCTCATAAGCCCAAGGATCGCAGAACTTCATCTGCTGATAGATGATGCCGTCTGCCTTGTACTCTTTTGCCAGTTCATCAACATAGGAACGGCGTCCGTCCATTGTCACTGTATCCATGTAGCGCGGGCACTCGCCTCTGTACATGTAAGCGCTGCAGAGCTGTGTAAGTGCGTCCTCTTCATCGTTGAGGTAGATAGGGTCTCTGCCCGGAAGCGATCCGTAGCAGAATCTGTCGCAGCATACGAATGCTCCGCTTTCCTCGACCAGCTTGATGAAGTCGGTGTCATCGACCTCGGAGCCGACCACCTCTACCCTTGCCTTGAACCATGGTTTAGGATCTGGCTCTCTCGTCTTGAGTTCCTCGAGAGTCTCTTCGAGCTTGTCGATGATGAGGTGCTTAGGAGCTACATAAGTTGCCAGGCAGAATACATTGAATTCGTATCCTGTGATGGTAGGATTGTCGAGCTTGCGGAAGTCTCCGATCGCCCTGATGAGTTCGCAGACCTTGTTGTGCTCAGCGACAGCCTTGCGGATGGCGGCATCGGAAATGTCGATACCGTAGTTTTCCGCGAGCGGCTTAAGAATGTGGTTTTTGCACTGCACCACATAGAGATTGAGTCCGTTGTAATCGGCCTTCATAGGGATCTCCATGTAGTCGAAGAAGAATCCTTCCTTGTCCTTGCCCATGGCCTGCAGAACGTCCATGTTCTCGACGCAGCGGTTGAGCATTGTGCAGCCGTCCGGTGTGATAACGGCGTCAAGGAAATTGTAGCCTCCCTCGAGAGCTCTCTCGAGTATCGCTCTCGAATATTCGCAGAGGAAGCTGGTCAGATAATAAGTGCCTACGTCAATCGATCCCGTACGCGGAGCACGGAGCCTTGCCGAGAAGCATCCCGGAAGATTGAGCAGAGGCTCAGGCACGTTTTCGCACATATAGCCTATGCACTTCATGCCCTCTTTCTGGGCCTGCGCTACCAGTTCGTTATTGGCTTCCTGAAGCAGGTCCTCGAAGTAAATCAGGTGCTTTAAGTCTTTCACTTTTTTCCCTCTCTCTTTTCTCTCATAAAAGGCCATTTGGCTTATGGGCGCCGGAGAATACAACTGCCCATACTAACGAAAATATTTTATCATGCGAAACTATTTCGATACAATTAGTTTCACAAATAATGAGCAACTTGAACTTCAAAAAAACAGTATTAACACACTGTCCGGAAACGGGTCTCTTCACCGGACGCAGACATGCCCCTGCAAGCTATTGACATATACCCCCGCAGGGTATATATTGCTTACAGGGATATACCCCTATGGGGTATAATCTGTCAGTATAATAAAAGAGGTCATAAGATGTCAGATAAAAAAGATTGCTGTGCATGCAGCGAAAAGCATAAGGAACGAAGCCCTGAAGAGTACAGGGATCTCATAAACAGACTCAGCCGCATCGAAGGACAGGTGCGCGGGATCAAGGCCATGGTGGAACGCGGCGCTTACTGCCCTGATATCCTGATACAGACATCAGCCGTCAACTCGGCTCTGAACAGCTTCAGCAAGGTGCTTCTGTCCAACCATATACGCACATGCGTCAGGAATGACATCCGAGAAGGAAATGATGAGGTCGTCGAGGAACTCGTCGCTACCCTTCAGAAGATGATGAAATAAGCGGAAGGTTTACGTAAGAAAAATGGAACAGTATATAGTTACGGGAATGAGCTGTGCCGCATGCCAGGCACGGGTCGAAAAGGCTGTATCCAGAGTCGAGGGTGTTGATTCATGCTCGGTCAGCCTTCTTACAAATACGATGGGAGTGGACGGTAACGCCTCTCCTGAAGATATAATACGCGCCGTCACAGATGCCGGATACGGAGCCAGGCTCAAGGCAGATGATGCTGTCAGCAGCACGGCTCAAAGCAGCTTTGCAGCTGATGAAGCTGCACTCGAAGACAGAGAGACTCCGGTCCTTAAGAAGCGCCTCATCGCATCCATCGGTTTTCTGCTTGTACTGATGTACTTCTCGATGGGTCATATGATGTGGGGCTGGCCTCTCCCTGCTTTCTTTGAAGGCAATCACGTCGCGATGGGTATCGCTCAGATGCTCCTCGCTGCGATCGTCATGGTGATAAACCAGAAATTCTTTATCAGCGGGTTCAGGGGGCTCATCCACGGCGCTCCGAACATGGATACGCTGGTCGCGATGGGCAGCGCCGCTTCGTTCTGCTGGAGCACATACGTGCTTTTCGCAATGACCGGTGCACAGCTCGCAGGCGACAGCGAAGCCGTCATGGCATATATGCACGATTTCTACTTTGAATCCGCGGCCATGATACTGACCCTTATCACTGTCGGCAAGATGCTCGAAGCCAGATCCAAGGGAAAGACCACGGACGCGCTTAAGAGTCTCATGAAGCTTGCTCCTCAGACAGCAATAGTTGAGCGCGGCGGTATAGAAGCAGAGATCCCCGTGTCTCAGGTGCGCGTCGGAGATGTGTTCCTGGTCAATCCGGGAGAAAACATACCGGTCGACGGCGTCATTCTTGAGGGCAATTCAGCAGTCAACGAAGCTGCACTTACCGGCGAGTCCATACCTGTCGATAAACAGCCCGGCGACAATGTATCAGCAGCCACAACCAACCAGTCCGGATTCATACGCTGCAAGGCTACAAGAGTCGGTGAAGATACGACTCTCGCACAGATCATCAGGATGGTGAGCGATGCCGCAGCAACAAAGGCTCCTATCGCCAAGATTGCTGACCGCGTGTCGGGCATTTTCGTTCCAGTGGTCATCGGCATCGCGCTTGTGACCCTCATCATCTGGCTGGTCGTCGGGAAAGATACGGGATTCGCCCTTGCCAGAGCCATTTCGGTTCTCGTCATAAGCTGCCCGTGTGCACTCGGTCTGGCAACACCTGTTGCCATAATGGTCGGAAGCGGTGTGGGAGCAAGAAACGGCATACTCTTCAAAACTGCTGCGGCACTTGAAGAGACCGGCCGCATAGAGATAGTGGCATTGGATAAAACAGGCACCATCACAGGCGGAGATCCTAAAGTAACAGATGTATTCACCTGCAGGGGTGTCAGTAAGGATGAGCTTCTTACTGTAGCTGCAGCGGTCGAATCCAGGTCCTCCCACCCTCTCGCAAAGGCGGTCTCCGAGTACATCGGAGGCACCACTCTGAGGATCAGCGATTATACAGAGGTCCCGGGCGGAGGAGTAAAGGCATTCACATGGGACGGCTCCAGGGCTGTCAGCATAGCAGGCGGCAACGCAGGCTTCATGACCGCAAACGGTGTGTCTGCGGAGGATGTTGAAAGGCTTCTGAAGGAAACTGCTGAGTTTTCCAACGCGGGCAAGACTCTCGTGCTCTTCGGTAAAGGCGGACGGCTTCTGGGTCTGATCGCCCTGGCTGATTCGGTACGCGACGACAGCATTGAAGCTATCAGGCAATTCAAGGAGATGGGCATCAGGACGGTCATGCTGACGGGCGACCGGAAGAAGACCGCGGAAGCCATCGCATCGGAGGTCGGTGTTGATGAAGTAGTAGCCGAAGTCCTGCCGGGCGGCAAGGAAGAGGTCGTTCGTGAGCTTATGGCTCAGGGCCGTACCGCAATGGTAGGCGACGGTATCAATGACGCGCCGGCACTTACAAGAGCAAACGTAGGCATAGCCATAGGAGCAGGTACGGACGTCGCTCTCGATGCTGCGGACGTCGTGCTTGTCAACAGCAGGCTCGCCGACGCAGTCAAGGCTGTGAAACTCGGACGTAAGACTCTTAAGAACATCCATGAAAACCTGTTCTGGGCATTCTTCTATAACGTGATCTGCATACCGGTGGCAGCCGGAGCTTACATAAAACTGTTCGGCTGGGCTCTTAACCCAATGCTCGGAGCAGCGGCAATGAGCCTTTCAAGCTTCTGTGTGGTCACCAATGCACTGAGGCTGAACCTGTTTGATGCCGGGGACAGAAAAAAGGAAGATGAAAAACCAGGTCAATCACAGGCCGGGGCTGATGCAGCCGCTGCACCTGAAAACAATATAATCAACGAAAGTGAGGAAAAACTGATGCAGAAGACAATGAAGATCGAAGGAATGATGTGCCCGCACTGCGAGGCTGCTGTCAAAAGAGCTCTTGAGGCACTTGAAGGCGTAGATGCCGCAGAGGTAAGCCACGAAGCAGGTACTGCAGTAGTATCCATGTCGGCAGAGGTAGCTGACGCTGTTCTTAAAGAGGCAGTAGAAGCAAAGGAATATAAAGTTACCGGAATAGAATAGGAACACTGCAAGCGAGAGCATAAAAAGACGCAGCCCGGCGGCTGCGTCTTTTTGTCCGTAATGATCAGGCTTCAGCGAGCACTGATATGTCCTCCTCAGTCGTGGACCAGCTGGTCGCCAGTCTCACTATAGTGTGAGTATCATCGTATATTCCCCAGCGGTCGAATATGACCGTCTTTCCGAGCTCTGCCATCTCATCTTCAGTCATGAGTATGAGCTGCTGGTTCGTCGGCGAGTCCATGTAGACCTTCCAGCCCTTCTCCCTGATGATCTCCTTCACGCGCTCAGCCATTTCGATGGCATGGCGGCTGATCCTGAAGTACAGATCGTCAGTAAAAAGAGTGTCAAACTGGATTCCCAGCAGTCTTCCCTTTGCAAGAAGGGCTCCCCTCTTCTTGACCGATGTCATGAAGTGAGGCGGTCTGTTGTTTTTAGTAAATACGACTGCCTCTCCGCAAAGAGCTCCTACCTTTGTGCCTCCTATATAGAAGACATCAACAAGTCCGGCAATGTCTTTCAGCGTAAGGTCAGACTCGTTGCTCATGAGTCCGTATCCGAGCCTGGCGCCGTCTAGATAGAGCGGTATATCGTATTCATGGCAGAGGCGCGAGAGTTCCTCGAGCTCAGCCTTGCTGTACAGTGTGCCCGGCTCCGTAGGATGCGATATATATATCATCCCCGGGAACACCATGTGGTCGTGCGTCACATCGCCGTAGAAATTCTTAAGCAATGCCCTTACCGCATCAGCTTTGAGCTTGCCGTCCTCCGCAGGTATCTGCAGCACCTTGTGGCCGGTGAATTCTATGGCGCCTGACTCATGCACGCTGACGTGCCCGCTGTCTGCCGCTATGACGCCCTCCCAGTCTCTGAGCATAGTCGAAATGACCACGGCATTCGTCTGTGTGCCGCCTACAAGAAACTCGACTTCCGCTTCAGGGCAGCCGCATGCAGCTTTTATCTTCTCCTTCGCAGATTCGGTATAGTGATCCATGCCGTAGCCCGGAAGGGATTCCATGTTGGTCTCCTCCAGCCTCTTCAGTATTTCAGGATGTGCGCCCGCAATATAATCACATTCAAACGAAACCATGTCTTCTCCTTTTTTACCTTTACAGATCCCCTCTGAGATCATCCGCTGCCGCTGCTGCAGTGGACCAGCAGAGCTGCAGGTTGTATCCGCCTGTTATGCCGTCAGCATCGATCGCTTCTCCTATCGCATAAAGACCTTCATGGTCCCTGATGCGCATCGTTTTCATATCTATCCCGTCAAGAGACACTCCCCCTGCCGTGACCATGCCGCGCTCATCAACGCCGCTGACGATGAAATCGTCCTGGTTCAGGAACCCTGCCAGCACATTGGTCCTCACGTCACCCAGCAGACCTCTTGAGCGTTCGCGCAGGATGCGCTGCATGCGTCTCGGAAGCTCATGCAGCTCTTTATTGTAGCACAGCCTGATCATTTCTCCGGGTTCTGTGTATTTTGAGATATTGAGTATCACCGGACCTGACAGCCCCTCATGGGTGAACAGCAGATCGCCTTTCATGCGCGCTGCCTTGCCCTTGCATGTGTATGCAGCATCGCTGCTGAACGCTATCACGGTGACATCGGGAACTGAGATCCCCGAAAGTTCGGAATACGGATAATTCTCGACATATACCGGCGCCAGAGCAGGTCTCGGCTCGTTGATATCTATACCCAGATCCGCCAGTATCCCAAGCATGGATCCGTCAGAGCCGGTCTCCGGATAGGTTATCCCGCCTGAGGCGATCACGACTTTTTCCGCCCGGAGCTCATACCCGTTCGTCAGGGTCAGCTCCCATGGACCGTCCTTCCTGAGACCGCACACTCTGGCATCCATCTCTGTCTGCCAGCCGTTCAGCGACGCCTCCCCTGTCAAAACGTCAAGTACATCACGGGCTTTCATGGATGCAGGGAAAATGCGTCCCTCATTATCGATCCCGTTTGATCCGTACGAAGGATCAACAGGCTCCCCGTTCTCGTCTGCAAGATCCACTCCGTGGTCTGCCAGCCACCTTGCCAGATCCAGATTGCTGTGCCTGTAAAGGCAGCGCCTGAGAGCCTGGCCTTCGTTGCCGTATGCATAGACGAAATCTTTGATGGATCCTCCATGTGTTATGTTGCAGTGTCCGCCGCCGCTCATCAGCAGCTTGCTTCCGATGCAAGACGAGCCCTCGAGGATTATTCCCCGAGAGCCCTCCATATCCAGATTTGCTGCCAGCATCAGACCCGAAGCGCCGGCTCCGATTATTGCTATATCGTAAATCATAGTAATCGTTGTTTTTTCCTAAATCGTGAGATCGCCGTCTTTTACCCAGCCGAGCTTGCGGCAGCCCATGTTGATCAGCGGTGCAAGCACAGCCGGAAGCACGAAGCAGATCAGTATCAGTCCGAGCCAGTCCATGCCGGTGATGGCCGCCTTGGCTCCCGATGCGACATCATTGACCCAGCCGGAGTATACGCCGATCTGTCCTACGAATCCGCATGTTCCCATGCCGCTCGATACAGGAGCTCCGTTCATCTGGAGCTTGAATATGCAGGTCGCGATCGGTCCGGTAATGGCAGATGCAAGAGTCGGACCGATCCAGATCCTCGGATTCTTTACTATATTGCCCATCTGAAGCATCGATGTTCCGATGCCCTGCGATACAAGTCCGCCCCATTTATTTTCAGGGAACGACATCACTGCAAAGCCTATCATCTGTGCACAGCAGCCTGCAACAGCAGCTCCGCCGGCAAGTCCCGTGAGTCCGAGAGCTGCGCATATAGCCGCAGAAGAAATCGGCAGAGTCAGTGCCATTCCTACGATAACAGATACGAGTATTCCCATCATGAACGGTCTGAGTTCGGTCGCCCACATGATAAGCGTACCGACTTTCATTGCCGCTGTGCCAAGAGCAGGCGCCCACCATGCAGAAAGCCCTACGCCAACGCCGATCGTTACAAGAGGTGTCACGAGAATGTCAACTTTGGTCTCGCCCTGAACGGCCTTGCCGAATTCAGCGGCGATTATGGCTATTATAAGAACCGCAAGAGGTCCTCCCGCACCGCCGAGACCGTTAGCAGCAAAACCTACAGCTGCAAGTGAAAACAGTACGAGCGGCGGGCACTTAAGCGCATACCCTATTGCTATTGCCATAGCAGGACCTGTCATGGCGACCGCAAGTCCTCCTACGGTATATGGGATCTCAGCCTCACCTGATCTCATGATCCATACCGGATCAGTCAGGAAGCCTATATGAAACTGCGTTCCCAGAGTATTGATGATAGTGCCGATCAGCAGCGAGCAGAACAGGCCCTGCGCCATCGCAGAAAGCGCATCGATGCCGTATCGCCTGGCACTTATCTCAATGTTTTTACGCTCAAGAAATGATTTGATAGAACCCTTTGTCATTTTGGTGTCCCTCCTATATAATTAAAGCGTATGAAATAGTATTGACATACTTAGATGATTATAACACAAAAGTAAACGAAAGGGGTTGGCTAATGAGTCGTGTAGAACGTGCAGAAGCCAGGGAAGCGAGGGCCTCAATGCAGGCTGCCGCAGAAACGCAGCAGGCTCAGGCTCCGAAAACCAGAAGGAAAAAGAAAAAAAGAGGCTGCGGATGTCTCGTGGTACTGATCGTTGTACTGGCGATCCTTGTAGGTGCCGGCGGATATTATACACTCGGTCTGAGACCGGTGGAGCCGGGCAGCGAAGAGCAGGTCACAGTTGAGATACCAAACGGAAGCGGAGCCTCGGCGATAGTCGATATCCTTGATGAAGCCGGGCTTGTAAAAAACAAGTTCTGCGCCAAGGTGAACAGCAGGATCGGCGGTTACAACAGTCTTAAGGCAAACACATACATCCTGAGCCCGTCAATGTCCTTCCAGGAGATCATGACCATAATCAACGAAGGAACCTTTGAATACATCTCGAAGGAATCTATAGAGGTCAAGGACGGCGCAAGACTTCAGCAGGTCGCAGAGGCGATATCAGAGCAGCTGCCGTACTCAGCTGACGAGATACTTGAAAAGTGGGCGGACAAAGAATACCTGAACCAGCTGATCGATAAATACTGGTTCCTCACAGATGACATACTCGATGAGGACGTCATGTACCCTCTTGAGGGATATCTGTATGCGGACACATACTTTGTAACATCAGACAACGAGGACATCGAAGGATTCACCGAGATGTGTCTCGACCGGATGGACGAGGTCCTTTCCGAACGCAGGGATGCGATAGAAGCTTCGGGATTCTCCGTACATGAGCTGCTGACGCTTACGTCCATAGTCACAAAGGAAGCGACTGCTGAAGATCAGGCGGGAGTTGCCGGAGTATTCATGAACAGGCTCGATCAGGGAATGTCTCTCGGATCGGATGTAACAGTCTGCTACATCTTCCAGGAAGACAGAGTCGATCTCAAGGTGAGCCAGCTCGAGAGCACCAGTCCGTACAACACCCGTAAGTATGCGGGACTCCCTCCGGGGCCTATCTGCCAGGTCGTAAGCGATGCGATTGATGCCACTCTCAACTATGAGAAGCATGACTACCTGTTCTTCATCGCCGACGAGCAGGGCATCGTCCGCTACAGCACCGATGAAGCCGGACACGAAAGCAACATCGATGAGCACGGCCTTGTACAGGATGAGGACGAAGAAGGCTAAACGCCATACAGCTGAATCAAAAAACCTCCGCGGATATCTGCGGAGGTTTTCTTTTATTTCATTATCACAGTGCAGCTTTCACCTTCATACTGAAGCCGCATGTTTATATCTTTCGTTCCTTTCAGAAGTTCTGTCAGGAAGGCTCTGTCCCCTTCCCAGGCCGGGAGATCCAGCATCTCGCCGTGAGGCACCCAGACCAGCTCTCCTTCCCTGCATTCCGGCGGCTCATAGCTGCCTGTTTCCCTGAATATGCGCGCGGCCTCTTCATCTGCGGGAACGAAATCAGAAGATGAGTACAGATACATGTCTTCATCCTCGTATTCGTCCGATCTGAACTCTATCACGCCGTGGAACACCCACGATCTGAGCCTGAGGCCTGTTTCTTCGAGCACTTCACGGACGACACATTCGTCCGGGGTCTCTCCTGCCTCGACCTTACCGCCGGGACTGATCCACTTGCCTTCGTTCATGTCCCCTGGCTTGCGGTCGCGGTAAAGCATCAGCCAGAAGCCGTTATTCTCTAAATAGCATATGGTCGATCTCTTCATAAGCCTGCTAATGATGCGAGCCGCTTAGAACAGCGGCTCCTGCATGTATTTTCTTAAGTTTTCCTTTGTATAGATCAGCACCTTGTCGCCTTCGAGAAGCACAAGGTCTCCTTCCGGTTTTATCGTTCTGCCGTCCCTTTCGACAAGCACGATGAAAGTCTGACGTGAAATATCCAGATCCCTGATCTTCTGGCCGTTCCATGGGTGGCTCCTGCCGAGGACGACTTCCTTTACGTCCTCCAGCATGCCCTCAGTTGCGGACTCGGCGCAGATTATCAGCTTATCGCCCAGAAGTATTTCTATATCTCCCCTTGGCACAAGCGTTTCGCCGTCTCTGATGACCAGCGCGATTATAGAACCGCTCGGCATGGCTACCTCACTGATTGTCTTTCCTATCCACGCATCGCCCGGATCGATGGACGCCTTGATGAAGCGGACGTCTTTCTCCTGCTCTATGTCCGCAAGGCGGGTCGCCAGCTGATACTCTTCAACGAATCCTGCGGAAATGATACCTGTAGGGATGGCTACGAGCCCTACTCCGAGGAATGTGATTATGATCCCGAGGAACTGCCCTATAGGCGTTATCGGATATATATCGCCGTAACCGACTGTAAGCAGAGTCGACGTCGCCCACCATACGCCCGAGAAAGCATTTTTGAATACATCAGGCTGCGCCTCATGCTCAACGCTGTACATGCAAAGGCTGGAAGCCAGAATGAGCAGGACGATCACGAACACTGAAGCCAGGAGCTGCGTCTTCTTTTTCGACAGTACGTTTCCGATGAGCGACAGCGAGTCGGAGTACGCGTTGATCCTGAAGAGCCTGAAGATCCTTACCACTCTGAGCATGCGGAACACTGCGGCTCCTGCAGGGAAGAACGTCGGAAGGTAGTGCGGCAGGAACGACAGCAGATCTATGATGCCGTATCCCGAAGTCACGTACTTTCCTATTGCCTTGCCGGCAGAATAACCCTTATACTGCTGCTCTGCGGTGATGATCCTGAGTGCATAGTCGATCGCAAAGAAGAACACCGTGACCTCGTCGACATAGTCAAACAGAAGTCCGTATTTCGCTTCAAGATTATCGAAAGTAGCGGCAAAGGCACAGACAAGATTGGCAATCAGTGCCAGAGTGCTGAATATGTCATAGAACTGGTTGAGCCTGCTGTCTGTCACTCCGGTCGAAACCATCGCATACAGCTTTTTTTGAGTTTTTTCCCAGCTGCGGTCTTTCATTTATCCTTCTACGCGTATGCTCTTGATCTTCTGAGGGAGAAGCGGCTTGTCTCTGAAGTCGCGCTTTGCATTCACGATCTTGTCCGCTGTTGCCATGCCTTCGGTAACCTTGCCGAATGCGGCATACTGACCGTCGAGGTGAGGCGAAGTGGATGTCATGATGAAGAACTGCGAACCGGCAGAGTTAGGGTCCATCGCTCTTGCCATGGAGAGGACTCCTCTTTCATGCTTGAGATCATTTCTGAATCCGTTGGCTGTGAATTCGCCCTTGATGGTATATCCCGGGCCTCCCATGCCGTTTCCGTTAGGGCATCCGCCCTGGATCATGAATCCCGGAATGACTCTGTGGAAAATGAGTCCGTCATAGAATCCATCGTTGGCGAGTTTTTCAAAATTAGCTGCAGTTTCAGGAGCGATATCTTCGTAAAGCTCGCCCTTCATAACGCCGCCGTCTTCCATTTCTATAGTGAATTTTTTCATATTTGAAACCTCCGGGTATTTTTTCTTTTCTGATTATACATTTTTTCGGCCTTTTACTCTACAGATTTAAGCGACTCAGTCATGGATACGTCGCGGAGTCTCTTCTGCATCGCGAGGTTCACGAGGAACGCGAACACGAAAGTCAGGGCTACGGCTATCGGTATGTCGTACGGGCCGTGCCTCGGCTCGAAATAGATCATGCTCAGTACGATGTTGTCTATGACGAATTTCAGGAGCCAGTCCCCCATCGGTATGCCCACTATGGCTGCGGCGGCCGTCAGGAACAGGTTCTCGCGGAACACGTACTGCGAGACTTCCAGCTGATAGAAGCCCAGCACCTTGATGGTGGCTATCTCTCGCATGCGCTCCGTGATATTTATATTCGTGAGGTTGTAAAGCACTATGAACGCAAGCAGTGCTGCTGACAGGATGACTACATAGACTATGGCGTTGAGGCTCTTCATCATCTTGCTGACATTCTCCCTGACGTCAAGGTTTGTCTGCACCGCCGCAGTGTTTTCGTATCCTGCAGCATCCGCGGAAGCATTCCTTATGACTTCCTCTTCCGCGCCTTCCTTGAAATCTATGAAAGCAGCCTTAAGGTCCGGATCCTTGCCAAAACCTTCCCTGTAAGTCTCCGGCGTCATGTAAAGGCTGTCATATACGTAGTTGTCGGCAACGCCGACTATCTTTACATCCATCTCGCGGTAGCCTTCACGCAGCTTTATCGTATCGCCGACTCCGATCCCGTAATCGTGATTCGTCTTCCTTACTATCACTATCTCGCCGGGGCCGGGGTACTCTATATGCTGATCGCCTGAATGAAGGTCCACGAATCTGTCGAATCCTTCAGCTTCGGTAGCAACGCAGGTGATATCCGCAGTCTTGCCGCCTATCACCATCGTCACCTCTCCGCGGTGCAGGAACCTGACATCACCGGCGGAAATGTCATTATCGTCCTGAAGTTCTTTCATGAAGTCCTTCTGCCTGTTCTCCGTCATGTTCTTGCTGAAAATGACAGTGATGTCATACAAGGAGATTTCATCGAACTGATAGTCCGCGACCTTGGAGATGGTCGCCCTGATACCTATACCTGCTATAAGCAGCGCAGTGCAGCCGCTGACTCCTATGACCATCATCAGGAACCTCTTCTTGTCTCTGAAGATGTTGCGGATAGACACCTTGTAAAGGAAGCTGATCCGGTTCCACAGAGGCTTAATCCTTTCAAGAAGGATGCGCTTGCCTGCCGGCGGAGTCTTCGGTCTTATCAGTTCTGCCGGCGGCACCTTGAAGTCCGCTGCGATCGACACCCATGTCGCTCCCATGGAGCAAAGAAGTGCGACCGCCAGACATACGAGTCCCAGTTTATAATTGATTATGTAGTCTACGGTGTCACTGAAGTCGTACATCATCGTGTACGCATGCCATATAACAGCCGGGAACACCTTGCACCCGACAAAGAATCCCACAAGAGTCCCGAGGAATGCGGCGCTTCCCGAATAGAACATGTACTTTCCGACGATCTGGGCGTTGCTGTAGCCGAGGGCCTTGAGCACGCCTATCTGTGTGCGCTGCTCATCGACCATCCTTGTCATTGTGGTCATGCATACCAGCGCCGCGATCAGGAAGAAGAACAGCGGAAATATCTTTGAGATATTGCTGACTATGCTCGAGTTGCTGTCAAACGAGGAGTATCCCATGTTTTCCGTGCGTGAAAGCGCATAGGAATTACCGATCTCCATGTCGTCGATCTTCTCCTGGGCTTCATCCAGCTTGTCCTTTGCGTCGTCGAGCTTTTTCTTTGCTTTCTCGAATTCGCTTTCTGCTTTCCTTTCCTCTCCGGCCAGTCTTTTTTTGTTTTTCTCTAATTCCTTCTCTTTTCTGTCAATTTGTTCAAGGCCCGAATCTGCACTGGAGATGCCTTTCTTTGCCGTTTTTATTCCTTCTTCAAGCTGCTTTTTGCCGGTTCTGGCCTTCTCAAGACCTGCATCGATGGCCGCAATGCCTCCGTTGACCTCTTTTATCTGAGCATCGATCCCGGCTATTTTCTGCTCCACGTCCGCAAGCTGCGAGCTCAGCTCCGTGATCTGTGCATTATACTGCTCCGCATTATCAGGATCCGCCTCTGCAGCCTGCTGCAGATCGCTTATGGCCTTTTCAAGACCGGCCTTTCCCGCTACTGCCTCTTCCTTTCCTGCTTTTAACCGGGCGAGGCCGGCTTCAGCTTTCTTTTTTTCGCCATTCAGTTCTTCTATTCCAGCATTCGCCTTTTCCAGATCCGACTCAAGTCCGCTGAGCATGGATGTCGCCTTTTTCCTGCCGGCTTTGGCTTTTTTGCGGTTTGCGCTGATCAGCTGCTCCCCTTTTTTTATCTGGTCCTTCGCATCTCTGATCTCCTGTTCGGCATCCCTTTTCTCCTGCTCATATTTGGCAAGATTTTCTTCGTATTCCTGCTTCTTTTCGTCGAGTTCCTCCTGAGCTTCCTTTCTGGCAGACTCGCGGCGGCCGTCTCTCACAGCCTCCGCCAGCGCTTCCATGTTATCTTCCTGCGCCTTGAGTTTGTCCTCATGCTCGTCTGTCAGAGATGCCTCATCACCGCTCAGCTTCACATAAAGATTAGTGTAATAATCTACATCAAAAACATCCTTCTCTATGAAGAAAAAGGTGTCCAGGCTTCCGTTGCCTATGTCAGTGGATCCTCTCTGGTAGTCCAGATATATCGGAGTATTGACCAGGCCGACTATCTCGAAGTCTTTCACCTTGAAATTCTCAAGCCTGTCTTTGTCGTTCTCATCCGTTATCCCGATGTGATCGCCTACGCGGAATCCCGCATCAGTGATGCTGTAAGCATCCACCACGCATTCGTTCTCACTCTGCGGCAGCCTGCCTTCAGTGACCCTGAGGGTATTTATGTCTTCCGGCAGGGATATCGCCTTGAGAGCGCTCGAGTCACCGCTTCCCGACCGCGCGATCACATCTATCTGTATGGATCCTTCGGCAGCTTTTACGTCATCCCAGGATTCCGCTAAAGCTACGCTGTCGTCATCGGCACCGTATGAGGAAAGGATCTGGTAATCATAAAAGTTCGTGCTGTCAAGGTAGCGGCGGGCGGTGCTCTCCATGGATTCCTTGCAGTCCTTCAGGCCACTGAAAAACCCCACTCCAAGCGCTACGATCGCAAAGATCGCAAGATATCTTGCAAGTGAGGTCCTTATTTCTCTGAAGGTCGACTTTTTAAGCATGCTACCACTCTATTTCGGACACCGGTACAGGGTGCTCATTTATCTTCACATCCTGCACTCTTCCGCTCCTGACGCTTATGACGCGGTCGCCCATCGGAGTGATCGCCTTGTTATGTGTAATGATAACGACCGTAGCGCCCGAGTTGTGCGCCTGATCCTGAAGGAGCTGCAGTATCTGCTTGCCCGTGTTGTAGTCGAGAGCTCCCGTAGGCTCATCGCAGAGAAGCAGTTTAGGGTTTTTGGCGAGTGCTCTTGCTATGGCCACCCTTTGCTGCTCTCCTCCGGACAGCTGTCCCGGGAAATTGTACATTCTCTCGCCCAGTCCGACCGCCTTCAGCGTCTCCGCAGGATCGAGCGGATCCTTGCAGATCTGAGTCGCCAGAGATACGTTCTCGAGCGCGGTAAGATTCTGCACCAGATTGTAGAACTGGAACACGAAGCCTATGTCGTAACGGCGGTATTTTGTGAGCTCCTTCGCGCTGAGGCTGCTGATCTCCTTTCCGTCGAGCAGCACCTTTCCGCTCGTAAGGGTATCCATCCCGCCGAGTATGTTGAGCAGTGTCGTTTTTCCGGCTCCCGATTCACCTACTACAATGGCAAGCTCACCTTTCGCCACGCTGAAAGTAGCGTCGGCGAGGGCCTCGATATCCACTTCACCGACGTGATAGACCTTGCGGACATGTTCGAACACTACATAATCGTTATTTTCACTCATTCCCGATCTCCATTAAATGAATATGTTGATGCTGCCTATCACAAGGCCGATCAGAGCGCCGAGGTCAACTATCAGCTTGAGCTCGGTCTTCATCACGGTGAGCACGCCCTTTTCGAGCTCTTCCACCGCCATGGAGTTGATCTTGTCTTCGACCACCTTTGCGACGTCTATCCTGCGGAGTGCCGAGTTGACGGCATTCACAACAGACTCCCGGTACGCGTCGGTGATCTTTTTTCTTACGAACTCCGGATCGTATCCGGCCTGCTCAAGCACATACAGCGGAGTGCGGTCTCCGAGATCGTGTATCCTCGAAGTGGTGATCTCGCTGACCATCTCCGGTCCCTTTGCATCGATGAACTCCTCCATTTTGTCACTGACCGCCGTCATCACTTTGTCGATCATGCCGTCCGTGACCACAAAAGAAAGGATCCTTGAGTTCAGAACGTGCTCAAGGAGCATCGCCTTGCCCTCTTTGTGTATGGTTCCCGGGATGTCCATCCTTTTGATGGCATCGGTTATCTTGAGCGAAAGAAGCTCTGTAAAATCATTCTCGAGTTTGTCGTACTTCTCGGTACTCCCTGCCAGGACAGCTCCCGTCTCCCTGATGTCGGCATCGAGTATGCTCATGACCTTGTCGATAAGCGGCTTCTCCACCTCTTCAGTCAGCAGGCGTCCCGAGATGTCCTCGCGCGTAAAGAGCTCGTTCTGCACTATCTTTCCGGCGGACTTGGCCAGCCTCGCCTTTCCTTTCGGTATCGCACCGGGTGTCAGCGGGAGCTGGTGCCCGAAAATGTATACCGGCTTGCGCGGATAGAACAGCATCTTTACCGCTATCAGATTCGTAAAATAACCTATCACCGCTCCTATAACAGGCGGGAGCAGATAGGATGTGATCAATTCCCAGTTCATTTGTTTTCACCTTCTTCAGAAAGTACATCAACGTCCTCCGCAGAAGAATGCGAGCCGGTCTTTCCGACCGAATGCGCAGCTATGCTGCTGAGGTTCGTTCCCGTACCGATGATCCAGAGTATGTCCCCTTTTTCTATAAGCATGTTTGAATCCGGCATGTGCGTGGCGTAGCCGTCACGTTCAAGGCCGAGTATCATGCAGTGATTGCGCGCAGTTATGCGGCTCCTTTTGATCGGTTTCCCGACATAAGGCTCAGTGCCTCTCACCTGTATGGCTGCACATGAAAGCGCATTGCCGCCCGTATAGTCCTCGTCGAGGAACTCCTTGAGCGTACGCATGTGCACATACTGGTCTATGCCGAGCGTTTTGTAGAATGTCTCGAGCGACATCCTGTCTCCGATCACATGCACATGATCTCCCGCATGCAGAACAGTCTTTGCAGACGGCATAGGCATTTTCTTATCTCCGTGCCTTACCTTAACTACATAGACCGCGTCTTTTCTGCCCCAGTCGAGTTCCTGTATCGTCTTTCCCTCATACGGAGCTCCTGCCGGAACGTCCCAGCTGAAGATGCTGTAGTCCTCGTCCAGCCAGTGCTTCCTCTGCCTTGCTCCGCCGCGCTCTTCCATCGTCTTCTGGTTCAGGTTCGCAAAGAATCTCGTCTCAAGCTGCAGATAGTATGTCGCGATGAATTCCGACCTTGCTATCAGGAAAACGCTAAGCGGGATAAGAAGCACTATTATCAGATTGTTTATGTCGAGGAGCATCTCCACCGGGATCACCGCTATGAGCTCCAGGATGACTATTTTTAAAAATATCATTACCGCGAGAGGCGGTCTGTTTGCCAGCTTGTCCATCCACAGCTGTGTGAATGCGACACTGCGGTTTCCCATGAAAGGTACCGCAAAGACTGCCAGCGCCAGGTAGTTCACGATAATGACCACTATCTTGGCCGCCCTGCTGCCCGTAAGCGCAGCGAGCGCCGGATACAGCGCCTGACAGCACACGAGGGTCAGCACGAGCATAATGCTTCCGTAGATCGCGACCTTGAGGAAATAGTCCTTTAGTACGACCTTCCATTCGGATACATGCTCTTCGTCGCTGCGGTTGTCTGAAGTGTAATTGCGTATCATTCTTTTGATCTTCGCAGGGACAGGCTTCGAGATCACCTTTATTATCTTGTCCTGGTTCCTTATGAGCACAGGTGTGATGATGATTGTCAGTATCGATGCTGCCACTATGACCGGGTACAGATAGCTGTCCATGACCCCGAGCGAGATACCCAGGCTCGCTATGATGAATGAGAATTCACCTATAGGCGCAAGCGAGATGCCTCCCCTTAAAGCAGTCTCCGGCTCCTGGCCCGAGAGTATCATTCCGATGGTAGCAAATATTAACTTGGCGACTACGGCAAGTATCGCAATAGGGACTATTGAGGTCCAGCGCGCGGCGATGATGCCCGGGTCTACCATCATTCCTACCGACAGGAAGAATATCGCCCCGAACATGTCCTTGATGCCTGCTGTCACCCTCTCGACCTTATGCACATGGCGCGTTCCCGCAAATAGCGATCCCGCGATGAAAGCTCCAAGCTCCATCGAAAAGCCCAGCCAGTGAGCGAGCATTCCCATCAGGAAGCAGAACCCGAGGCTCAGAAGCGTGAGCGTCTCGTCACTCATAAGACCCATCGTTCTGTCGAGGATAGTCGGCAGAAAGAATATGCCGAGTATCAGCCAGAGCACGAGGTAGGTTATCATCAGGAACATGCGCAGAGCCATGCTGCTTCCGTCCGAGGACTGGCTCGCGGATATCGTGGTAAGCACGACCATCATGAAAACAGCGATGACATCCTCCATGACCAGCGAACCCATAACAAGACCTGTATACTTTTCGCCCTCCAGGCCCATCTCGCTGAAGCATTTCTGTATAACAACCGTCGAACTGATCGAAAGCATGGCGCCGAGGAACACTGCGTTCATGGTGTTCATTCCCGCGAGTATGCCGAAGCCGTAGCCCACCAGCATAACGCCGCCCATCTTGACCGCGGCCGATACTATGGCCGTGCTTCCTATCTCGGACAGCTTATGGAAGTCGAATTCAAGTCCGATATGGAACAGTATTATGACTACGCCGATCTCGCTCCACGTCTCTACAGACGATGCGCTCTCTATGTTCATAAACAGCGGAAAGTGAGGGCCTATGAGAAAGCCCGCGACAATATAACCCAGTATCGTCGGGATCCTGAGCTTTTTGAAAACTATGGTGACCACCGCAGCGGTAGTCAGCATTATTGCGAGATCTACTATGAGTTGAGGTACTTCCACTTGTTCTTAGTCCTTATCCGTAATTCAGTGCTTTTCGTATCTTTTTCCAGCCCGGCATGAATCTGTCCATCATGGCATAGAAGTCCGGGCCATGACCGGGAACCACCGTGTGGACCAGCTCGTGCAGTATGACATAATCCAGCTCCGCATCGCTTCTCGTGGCGAGCATGAGGCTGAGATTGATGTGATGTGTATTTACATTGCAGCTGCCCCAGCGGATGTGCATGTCACGGACCGTCCAGCCGTTGCAGTAAAGTCCGGTCGCCTCTTCTATCACAGGAAGCCTGGCTTCGATGCGCCTTTTAAGAGCTGCTCTCATGGCTTCCTTTTCTGCCCTGTCCGCCGGTTTCGGATGAGCCTCGGCTCTTGCACGGACACGCGCAACATTCTTATCGATCCAGTCCCTGCGGCTCCTGACAAAGCTGACCACTTCCCTTTCAGGCACCAGATAAGGAGCACTGATCACTATGCGTCCGTCAGGCTCCTTGATCCTCATATTCATCCTTTTTATGCGCTTTCTGGTCAGCTCGACCTCAAGCCCGTCAATGTAAATGATCCTGGCCATACATAATTATTTTATCACATTTATTTGCACCTATGAAACTTCCACCCGTCTGCACCGCCGGATAAACGTGCTGAAGGAAATTTTGACAGCAGGCAGATTTGGGATATTATTAGGGCAAGACTGATACAGACCAATTTATGCAGGCCGGAAGGAGGTATGTGATGCTGGCAGTATGTTATCCGAGATGCAGCACATGTAAAAAAGCCGTTAAGTGGCTCGAAGACAACAACATTGAATATACTTACAGAGATATAAAGACCGATAATCCGAGCGAGGATGAGCTCAGGACCTGGCATGCGGCGAGCGGACTTCCGCTGAAGAGGTTCTTCAACACCAGCGGGATGCTGTATAAGGAAATGAAGCTTAAGGACAAGCTCCCGGAGATGAGCGAGGATGAGCAGTTTAAACTGCTCGCAAGTGACGGTCTGCTCGTGAAGAGGCCGATCGCGGTAGCCGGTGATAAGGTCCTGGTCGGATTCAAAGAGGCTGAATGGGAGACTGCGTTCAAGTAGCCGTAAGTTCTAAGCATAAAGCAGTAAGCAGTAAGAAAATAAAAGAGGCCCGTTCGAAAACGAGCCTCTTTTTTGCATATTGATTTGCGGATTACTTCCAGCAGTCTACCTTGTCATCAGACAGGCCGATGTTGGCAGCCTTGAAGTGAGGAGCCTTGCCCTCTTTCTTCTGCTTTGTGTAATCGTCGAGAGCCTTAACAGCAACTCCGCCGAGGATAGCGATAGTAGGAATGTTGCATACTACCATGAGTCCCTGGAACATGTCAGCTGTATCCCATACGAGACCTGCGCTTGAGATAGCTCCGAGGAATACGAGTACGATAGCGATCACTCTGAAGATCATTACCTCTGTCTTGCTCATGTCTCTCTTGAGGATGAATGCGAAGCAGCCTTCGCAGTATGAATAGTTACCGATCAGAGTTGTGAATGCGAACAGTGTCATCGAAATAGCGATGAAGATAGGTCCGAAGCCGCCAAGTGATGTGTGGAGGCATGTCTGAACGTAACCTGCTGCGTTTGCGCCGCCGTCCTCGAGTACGAAGTCAGCAGGATTTACTGACATTGTGGACAGGCACATGAATGCTGTTGCGGAGCAGATCAGGAGTGTGTCGATGAATACGGACAGTGTCTGAACGAGACCCTGCTTTACCGGGTGAACTACGTCAGCCTTAGCAGCGGCGTTCGGAGCAGAACCCATACCAGCCTCATTGGAGTAGAGACCTCTCTTGAGTCCCCACATGATTACCGAGCCGGTGAAGCCTCCGAAGATTGCCTGGAAGTCAAATGCTGTGCTGAAGATCAGTCCGAACATAGCGCCGAAGTTCTTTGCGTTGAGTACAAGAACTACGAGGGAAATAGCTACGTAGAGAACTCCCATTACAGGTACGAGGAATCCTGTTACATCTGTCAGTTTCTTAGCGCCGCCGAGGATGGTAGCAGCAAAGAAGACTGCGAGGATAACTCCGATTACCATAGGAGTCGACTTCTCGTTATAGAAGCTGAATGTTGCGAATGTCGACTGCAGGTTGTAAGCAGCGAGCATGTTGTAACCTACGGCATATGTAAAGATGATCAGTATTGAGAAAAGAGCACCGAGCCATCTCTGTCCGAGGGCGTTCTGCATATAGTACGAAGGACCGCCGTAATATGTGCCGTCATCAGCTTTCTTCTTATAGATCTGTGCAAGTGTGGACTCGATGAATGCGTTTGCGCCGCCGAAAATAGCAGTGATCCACATCCAGAAGATAGCTCCAGGACCACCAAGGATGATAGCGGTACAAACACCGATGATGTTTCCTGTACCTACACGGGATGCTGTCGAAACCATCAGAGCTCCGAATGATGAGATACCCTTTTCATCAGCCGGTTTCTCGCTGACAACTTTGAACATCTCTTTGAACATGCGGATCTGTACACCCTTTGTTCTGATCGTGAAGTAGATGCCTACAGCGATCAGGAACAGTGGAACGATGTATGGTCTGTACAGAATGTCGTTCATGAAACCTACAAAACCACTCATAAGATTCTCCTTTTTTAATTTACCCTTTAACTTTTGAACAAACTGGCAGCCGGTCAACGATATCCCGGCTCTCATTTGGCTTATTTTATCAAAACAAACTGGGTTTTGTCTATATTGTGAACAAATTGTGATAAAAAATGTATAATTGTATACAATCACGCAGGCGGCTGCCATATGCAGCAGACCGCAGCGGGTTTTATGCCGTCGAGTTCGAACTTCGCTATCCACGGATATTTCTCATATCTGATAGCCGCATTCTCTTCAAGCAGCACACCGTGAACAGGCACGTAAACATTTCCTATCTGCGATTCTTCGCGGAAATACCCTTCGGCATATTCCGATCCGTCTCCGTCAGTAAAACTTACCGACACCTCCGCCCTGGAGGGATCGCATCAGGTGCGGGCATCATCGGTCAGCAGAACGATGTCTTTGTAGCCGAGCATCTTCATATATGCAATTGCGTTGTCGTTCAGTCTTATCATAGTTTTACGAAGTGAAGTTCGTTGCCGTGTTTTTTGATGAGCTTTACTACATCACGGGTATTGATGAATACGGTCGCGGTGTTGTCACACGGATGGATGCCCATGAGCTTGTTTTCGAAATCCTTGTCCATGTAAACGACAACATCTTTCTCATCATTGGCCAGCACGCCGAAAGGAGTGACAGCGCCGCGGATGAGTCCCATCTTTTCCATAAGGTCTTCCTCGGAAGCGAATGTCAGAGGACGTGTATCCTGTGCCTTGCGGAATTCCTTGAGGTTTACCTTCTTGTCCTCCAGACATGTGATGAGATAATACTTGCGCTTTTTGTCGTCGCGGACGAAAAGGTTTTTTGCGATCTGCTCAGGGTGAGGCAGGTTGCATTCGAGCATCTCGTCTATCGTGTAGACCGGTTTGTGTTCGACTATTTCGTATTTGATCTTGCTTTCGTCAAGCAGTTTTACGATATCTTCCTTTGTAAGTGCCATTTTCTCTGTCCCTTTCTTACTTTTTGCCTGTGAGCGTTCCGAGCAGGTTGCGTCCGATCGCCGATCCTATGTTTCCTCCGATGGTCCGGCCTTTTTTGCCAAGCACCGCTTCACCTATGGTTTTTCCGATCTCTCTTCCGATGGTGCTTCCCGTGGACCTGATGACCTGTCTGGTGCCGGCCTTGCCCAGATAACTGTCTGCGAGTTCTCCTATCCTGCTGCCGCCGTTTTCCTCAGTCTTTGCCGCAGGCTGTACCTTTGGCTGCTGTACAGGCTCCTGAGCGGACTCATAGTCAACGGTGATGCCTTCGTCGGCCGCGGGCTGAGCCGCAGGCGCAGCGGCAGGTATACCCGAGGTGTTGCCGTATACCTGCCCGTCAGGCGCAGTATACGACCCGGCGCCTGACGCCGCGGCCGCACCCGGTACACGTCCCGTGATCACCTCGTATGCCGATATATTATCTACCATCACGAGATATTTATTATTTAGCGGCGAATAGTCCACCGCATTCCTTCTCTCTTCTTCCGTAATAGCGCCCATGCGGCTCTCCGGCGGAAGTATGAATGCGTACTCCGCAACAGAAGGCGCGCCCTTCTCATCGAGCATCGAGACGACCGCCTCGCCCGTTCCGAGTTTCTGCATGAGCTCCTTTGTATCGAATTCAGGATTCTCTCTGAAAGCATCGGCTGCTGCGTTCAGCGCTCTCTGCTCAGCAGGAGTATACGCATGCAGGCCGTGCTCGATCTTGTTTCCGAGCTGCGACATCACCGATCCAGGAATATCTCCCGGGCTCTGCGTCACGAAGAATATCGATACGCCTTTTGATCTTATCAGCTTTACCACCTGTTCTATCTTCTCAAGCAGGCTCTTCGACGCATTTTTGAACAGCAGGTGCGCCTCATCGAAGAAGAACACCATCTTCGGCTTCTCAGGATCTCCCACCTCAGGAAGGACCTCAAACAGCTCAGACAGAAGATAGAGCATGAATGCCGAATACAGCCTCGGCTTGTTGATCAGAGTCTCCGCATCAAGGATGTTGATGATGCCCCTTCCGTCCGGAGCGGTCAGGAAGAGATCCCTTATATCTATCGCCGGCTCGCCGAAAAAGATGTCCGCCCCTTCCGACTCGAGAGCAACTATCGCCCTTATGATCGCGGAAGCCGACTGCTGAGGTATCAGGCCGTAATCCATCTTGAGCTCGCCTGAATGATCGGCGCAGTACTGCAGCGTAGCCTTCATGTCCTTTGTATCGGTGAGTATGAGGCCGTGATCATCAGCGATCTTGAAGACCACCTGCATCAGCTCAGTCTGCGTATCGTTGAGGTCGAGCACCTGGCTGAGGAGCAGCGGTCCCATCTCCGACACGGTCGTGCGCAAAGGTGTGCCGTTCTTTGCATAGATGTCGAATATCGATACAGGAAATCCGCGATAGGCGAATGTGTCCCTTATTTCAAAGCGGTCAAGCCTCTTCTGCATGCCTTCGCTGTCGGTTCCCGGAACCGCTATGCCTGCCATGTCTCCCTTAACATCCGACATGAACACCGGCACGCCTATCTGCGAAAAACTCTCGGCAAGGACCTTGAGCGTAACGGATTTGCCCGTACCCGTAGCGCCGCAGATGAAGCCGTGTCTGTTGGCTTTATCCGGCCTCATGTAAAGCCTGTCGCTGAGCGTTTCGCCGTCGCCCTTTCTGGCGAAGAAAATCATTCCGTTGTCTACCATCTTTGCCTCCTTTTAACGAGGTTCTTTTCAGTAATTGTAAACATTATTATATCACGCCATATCATGCCATGCACTTTAATTGCTCCCGATATTGGTATATCATTATAGGGTATTTTCAGGCCCCGAAGAGGGTCAGTGATCACAAAATCATTATTACCGGAGCATGACAAATGACAGTAAATGACAAGATGCACGGGTTCACCGTGACAAATGTACGTGAGATAAAGGAGATAGGCGGCAGGCTCGTCGAGATGGAGCATGACGTTACAGGAGCAAGACTCGTCTGGGTCGATAACGGTGACGAGAATAAGCTCTTCTCGGTCGGATTCAGGACCCTTCCGGAGAACAGCACGGGCGTGTTCCATATACTCGAGCACTCAGTGCTCTGCGGATCGGAGAAGTATCCGGTCAAGGAACCGTTCGTTGAGCTTCTGAAGACTTCGATGAATACGTTCCTCAACGCGATGACTTTCCCTGACAAAACAGTCTATCCTGTCTCCAGCCGCATAGAGCAGGACTATCTTAACCTTATGGATGTTTATCTTGACAGCGTTTTCAGACCGAACGTCTGCAACGATCCTAACATCTTTTATCAGGAGGGATGGCATATCGACACCACAGGCGAAGAGCCTGCCTACAAGGGCGTCGTATTCAACGAGATGAAAGGTGCGTTGTCTGAGGTCGATGCTGTCGCGGATGAAACCATGACAGCGCTCCTCTTCCCTGACAGCTGCTACGGCTTCAACTCAGGCGGAGATCCTAAACACATCCCTGACCTGACATACGACTCGTTTGTCGAACAGTACAGAAGGTATTATCACCCTTCCAATGCTTACTTCTATCTCGACGGAGACATTCCGCTCGACACGACTCTCGCGAAAATAGAAGAATACCTTGCAGGGTACGACAGACTTGACGACATCCCGCAGCTCACAATGCAGGAGCCGGTAAAGGCTGCGAAGACAATCAGCTTTGCCGCAAGCGGTGAAGACGACAAACCGCTCATCTGCTTCGGAAAGATCATAGGCAGCTGGGCAGACAGAGAAAAGATGCTTGCTCTAAGCATTATTATGGAGCAGGTTGCGGATTCCAACGAATCTCCGCTCAAGCGCGCAGTGCTGTCATCCGGGCTTGCTGAAGACATGGAGATCTTTGTTTCTGACGGCATAGCCCAGCCATACCTCATGCTGCTGTTCCGCGGCATCAAGGACGGTGAGAATGCAAAACCTGACGCAGCTGCGCTCGAAAGCATCGCGGACCGTCTGATCACCATCGTGGAGGAAACCATCAGCAGGATAACAGCAGAAGGATTCTCAAAGAGAGACCTTGAAGCTTCCGTGAATCAGACTGAATTCAGATTCAGACAGTATCCTGAACCTCAGGCGCTCTACAGGATGGTCGCAGCATACTCATCGTGGTTATACGGCGGAGATCCGGCCATGTTCCTCATCACGGATTCCGCTATCGCAAGCATGCGTTCCATGATAGAAAACGGAGAAATGGAGGCAGTCGCAAGGGAGATCCTCGGCGACACATCGATGCTCTCCAGGCTCATCCTCATTCCTGACAGCGGATATGCCGAAAAGGAAGCTGCTGAAGAAGCCGCCCGTGTCAGGTCTGAAGTCGATGCGCTGGACGGACCGGGCAGGGAAAGTCTCGAAGAGCTCAACCGCGAGCTGCTCGAATGGCAGCAGAACGGAGACAGCGAAGAAGACCTTGCGACCATTCCTCAGCTCAACATCGCGGACATCGACCCGATGCCTCAGCTGATCCCAACGGAGCTTAAGGACGTGTGCGGAGCAAAGGTCATGTTCCATCAGATCCCGTCCAACGGGATAGTGCATATAAACGCATACTTCCCTATAACCCGGCTGGCTCTGTCCGAGCTCCCGGCAGCCGCACTGATCACGGAGTTCTACAGGGATCTTCCGACGGAAGAATACGATGTATTCTCTCTTCAGAACGAGATCCGCATGTACATAGGCGGCATCTCGTTCGGGCTTGACATACTTTCGAAAGACGATGACTTTGAAGAGTGCACCCCATGCATCAGAGTCAGGGCATCAGTCCTCGCCGACAAGCTTGCAGATGCGGAAAAGCTGATTGCAGACATCCTTACAGGCACAAAGTTTGACGACAAACAGATGATGCGCGAACTGATCACTCAGATCGATGAGGATTCCAAGCGTACAGCGATGGCCAACGGGCACCGCCTCGGTCTGTATGAAGCCAGATCGCACTGGTCGGCCAGAGATGCTGCTGCAGAAGCTGTCAACGGCTACAGCTTTTTGCAGTACATGCACGGAATGAGCAGGGCTTCGGATGCTGAGCTCGATGAATTCACGGCATTCGCGGAAAAGGTGATCAGCGAGAGCATCTGCAGAAAAAATGCCATCATAGGCGTAACTGCAGACAGTTATACGGACCTCTCATGGTTCCTGGAGCTGCTTCCTGACGGAGCCGCAATGCCTGAGAAAGCCCGCTATGAGTCAGCTCTCCCTCGCCGTATGGGAATCGAAATACCGGCAGCAGTCTCGTACGCTGTCACATCTTACGATCTGAAGCGCGACGGCCACAAAATGAGCGGAAGCTATCAGGTAGCAGCCAATATAATCTCCCTCTCGCACCTCTGGAACAGCATCAGAGTACAGGGCGGAGCATACGGAGCCTCGATGGCTGCAGGCAGAACGGGCAGTATCTTCTGTCACACATACAGGGATCCGAGCCCGGGACGTTCTCTCGGCGTTTTCAAAACGATATCTGAATTCCTCACTGATTTCGCATCGGACGAAAACGTGGATATTGACGGGTTCATCATTTCGACCATCGCTTCTACGGAGCCCCTGCTCTCACCGGGAGCAAAAGGCAGGTCCGCAGATGACTTCTGCCTGTCAGGCTTTACAGATGAAGACCGTATCAGGATCCGCAAAGAGATACTTGATACAAAGCCGGAAGATCTTGCCGGTCTGAAAGAAGTTCTTGAGGAAATGGCGGAAAAAGGCACAGTCTGTGTCGTAGGCCCTAAGGCAGCACTTGATGCCTGCGATGATCTCGATGTATTTACGCTTTGATCGGAAATAAAATGAGGCTGCCGCGTTATGAACCGCTACCCGTCAAGAGGACAGTGAAAAATCAAAAGATTTTGGCAACCAGTAACAGAAATGTTGCTGGTTGTTTTTTGTG
>JBGULF010000109.1:0-2611 GCA_045115935.1 Anaerovoracaceae bacterium | reverse complement strand
GTCGGAGATAATTTCAAACACTTACCTATCGTTAAAAGCGTCTACGGCTTGGACGAACAAACGCCCAAGCCGATGGCGCACATAGGAGACACATAAGTACGTATCCGAGCTGCTTGGAAAGGAAACGATCGATACGAACACATACGGCAAGTCAACAGGAAGGAACGGCAACTACTCAACAAACTATCAGAATACCGGGAGGGAGCTCATGACTCCTGATGAAGTGCGTATGCTGGACAACAGGTACGCGCTTCTTTTCATTCGAGGGGAGCGGCCTGTGATGGATCTGAAGTATGACATCCTGAAGCATCCGGATGTGCGGATGACGACTGATGGTAAGGCAGATGCTTATATCCATGGCGAGCCGTGGGATGCTACTTCTTCAATTGAACTGATATATGATCCGAAACTGATACTGCAGGCAACAAAGAATTCAGCGGGCATGATCGAACTGGCTGACAGCGATTACGAGCTGCTGTCGGAAGAGGACGTTGAAAAGGAATTCAGGAACAACAAGAAAACGGAGGGAACACAATGACAGAAAAGAAAGACAAACTTATAGACCTTAAAGGCGCGAACAGTACGATGAAGCTCGGCTTCGCGATTTATGCAGCACTGGTCGTAGCTTTTGTGCTCGGTGCATGCGTATGCTATGCGGCAGGTGATCCTATCGGTACGGTAAACAAGCTGTCCGAGTTCATATTCAGCCTGATCAGGGCAATCGGACTCATTCTGCTCGGACTAGGTATCATGCAGGTGGGCCTCTCGCTGAAGTCGCATGATCCGTCACAACGCGCAAACGGGTTCCTGACCGTAGCGGGCGGTATCATTATTACCTTTACCAAGGAAATCCTGAATATGATCACTGGCTAATAATCAGGAACCCATAGGCTGGCCTAAGCAGATAATGACTTTGGCCAGCCAGCTATTGTAAAATCAATATGAACAAGGGAGGAAACAGCTTATGAAAAAGCTTAGCAAAATAGTTTGCCTGCTTATGGCACTTGTGTTGATGATAGTAATGACAGCGTGCGGTTCTAAGAAAGAATCAACTGAAGAACCGGTTACAGATGCACAGACAGAAGAACAGGCTTCAACTGATGAAGCATCTGACGACTACGATATTGCTGCGAATCTCAAATTGATGGGCGACCCGGAAGGTGTGAAGATCGTTGATACAGACCATTTTACACTGACACTTCCGCTCGGAGGCACCTGGGACTATGACTACGACAGCAAGACATCGATCACTTTCTACAATATTGCAGGAAGAGAAGCCGATTGCGGTGGAAGGTTGTTCTCACTAGTTGCATACGAACCAGATGATGACTCATATAAAGGACTCCCGCATTACAGTGTAGTGGGTGAAAGCGGCGGAAAGGTCTATGTAGCAGAGTATCCGTCGGATGTTCAGGCAGATGTTGAAGTGGAAGAGCACATGGAACAGTATCAGACTGTTTATGCTGAAGTTGGCAAGATAGAAGCAAAAACAGCTGACAGTCCACTGGTATTGAAATAATTTTGCAAAACCTCTTGACCTTCCACTTTGTGGAAGGACTACTCTCATGACAGAGAAACAGAAAACGGAGGCATTGATGAAGATCAATCAGGCTGCGGAGCTCGCAGGCATCACAAGCAAGAATATACGATTCTATGAAGATCAGGGTCTTATTGCTCCTGCGCGTGATTCCAGTAATGGCTACAGAGATTATTCGATGGAGGATGTCGAGCAGCTCTGCAGGATCAAGCTTTTGCGCATGCTGGGGATATCCTGTGAGAACATCCGCAGGCTTCAATCCAGTGAGCTGGATTTTGACACTTGCATGGATGATCGCATGGCAGAACTTGAGAAGACCAGAAGCAATATCGAACACATGAAGACCATGTGCAGAATGCTGAGAGACGAGGCTGACAGCCTGTCTGAAATCAAAGCTTCCGTTTACCTCGAAAGAATGAATGAACTTGAGAAGGGAGGTGCAAAATTCGTCAATGCACGAATGACAGATATGAGGAAAAGAAAAACAGGCGCGATAATATCAGCTATAGTGATATTCACATTCCTGATACTGGTTATTGGAGCAATGCTTTATTTTAACGCATCGGATCCGGCACCTAAGGGAGTGATAGTGTTCTTTATCATTGTGGGTGCAGTAATAGCCGTTTCTGTAGGATATGTGCTGAAACAAAGACTCGATGAGGTCAGGAAAGGAGAAATCGATGAAGCTTCTAAGTATTGATTATATTCCGGGCGCTGAGATAGAGGTTCTTGGAGTAGTAAAAGGAACGATAGTCCAGAGTAAGAATATAGGCCGCGATTTTATGGCAGGAATGAAGACTCTGGTAGGAGGAGAAATCAAAGGCTACACAGAAATGCTGATCGAGGCTCGGCAGCTTGCGACCAAGCGTATGGTGGATGAGGCTGAAGAACTCGGAGCAGATGCTGTAGTCGGCCTCAGGTATGGCTCGTCCCAGGTCATGGATGGGGCAGCTGAAGTCCTTGCTTATGGAACAGCAGTAAAAATCGTCGGAAAGAAATAGAAAAGTAACAGAAAAACAGATATTGGCCGGTGATTGTGATGAGCAGTCATCGGTCTTTTCTGTTGGAACGGAG
>JBGULF010000108.1:0-13685 GCA_045115935.1 Anaerovoracaceae bacterium | reverse complement strand
TGAACAGAATCAGGAGCAGGCATCAAATGTATCTATAGGAATTGTCATCAAAGAAGACTCAGGGGTCATAGTTTCTCAGGTTACAGGAGATAAAGCAAAGAACGCTGGTTTCAAAGAGGGTGACAAGATTGTTTCTGTAGAAGGCAAAAGTGTTACCACAGGCAACGATCTGATATCCGAGGTACAGTCTCACAAAGCCGGAGATATAATAACAGTGACCGTTGAACGCGACGGGCAAAATGTAGAAATCAAAACGGAACTTGAATAAAACTACCTGATTAGGCAATGTTTAAACCTTTGGCTGAGTCCGCAAATGAGTCTGAAAGTCTTTCGGAAATGCTTTTACTGTAAGGCCTTGACGGTGTTTCGATTTCGGTCACCTTCACCATTTCTTATTCCAGAGAGAAATCTCTGGGATTTTTTTATATTTTATAGAAGATAATGCACGCTGTGAGGCAATTACATGGCAGAAGCAAAAGACGCTGCTGCTTTTTGTTTTTGGAAAAAAGCTATCCCCTGGGGAGGCTTTCGCACAAAAAAAGCCATTGCTATAATCAAAGTTGTATGAAAGCTAAGAAACATTACAAGCTTATCCTGGCAATTATGATCCCAATAATTATTGGGAGTCTTTTTATTGCGGTTGGTCTGGGCACCATGGTGTTCTCGCCTTATGAGACGTGGACGAGCATTTGCATGCATCTTACCGGAAAAGAATGGACTGAAGACTGCAGCATACCAATCCTTGCGTACAATATGGTCTGGAACATGCGGCTTCCAAGGGTCCTCCTGGGGTTCATCGTTGGGGCTTCTCTTGCAGTATGCGGCGTTGCCATGCAGGCTCTTGTGCGAAACAATCTGGCAGATCCATTTATTCTTGGTGTTTCGTCAGGCGCATCTGCAACAGCGGCACTGTTTATGGTCTTTGGGGTATTCGGCTTTCTGGGTATATTCGCTCTGCCTTTAAGTGCATTTCTCGGAGCGCTTGCATCCATCGTTTTCGTGTACACAATTGCAAGAGTTGGAGGAAGGATAAACATACCTCAAATGCTTCTTGCTGGTGTCGCCGTTTCTATGATCATGGATGCTATCACCAGTCTTATAACATTCGGGGCAAAAGATGCATTCAAGATCCGCAATGTGGACTTTTGGCTGTCAGGAAGCCTTGCAGGGGCTAAATGGGCGTATCTTTCGCTTCCCCTTATTGTGATGATAGTTTGCCTGACTTACCTGCTGATCAGCTATCGCTCACTGAACGCTATGGTTCTCGGAGAAGAAACTGCGGGAAGTCTAGGTGTGTCTGTACAGAGGTTCCAAAAAATACTGGTTCTGGTTGTGTCACTTTTGGCCGGAGTAGCTATTTCGGTCAGTGGAACGATTGGGTTCGTTGGCCTTATGATGCCTCATCTGTCCAGAATATTGCTGGGATCTGATCATAAACGGGTCCTTCCGTTCAGCGCACTTCTTGGAGGTATGCTCGTAGTCTGGGCTGATGTTGCCGCAAGGGTGGTTGCCGCACCTGAAGAAATGCCTGTTGGGTTGGTTACAGCTCTGGTTGGAGCGCCGTTCTTCGTGATCCTGCTGAAGAAGAAAGATGCAACTCGCGCAATGAACTGAGAATAAACTGATATGGAAGCAAACACAAAACTTAAAGTTGAAGGGCTGACCTTCAGCTACGACAAGGAAAATGTAATAGAGAATATCTGCCTTGAAGTAAGGGAAGGCTCTTTTGTTGGAATAGTAGGGCCAAACGGAAGTGGAAAATCCACTATTCTGAAGTGCATATATGGGGGCCTTACACCGAAAAAGGGAGAGATAGCTTTCGATGGAGTTGATACAAAAAAGCTGAAACCTAAAGAAAGGGCCTTGATTTTGTCAGTTGTAGGACAGGAAAACAGCGTGCCGTTCAATTTCACAGTCAGAGAGATAGTAGCGATGGGGAGAACACCGCACAAGAAGCTGTTTGAATCCGACACTGCCGAAGATAAACAGATAGTAGAAGAAGCGATGGAGCAGGTGGGAATAAGCTCCCTGGCAGAAAGGGATTATTCAAATCTGTCGGGAGGCGAAAAGCAGCGTGTTCTTATCGCCAGAGCAATGGCGCAGAAGACAGATTTTCTTATATTGGATGAACCGACAAATCATCTTGACATCAACTATCAGCTGCAGATCTTCCGAATTCTCAAACGATCGGGACTTACGGTGCTCTCGGCCATACATGATCTGAATCTTGCAGCTTTATTCTGTGATGAACTGTATGTGCTGAACGGCAAAGAAATATATACGCATGGAACACCTGATGAAATACTTACGGTGGATCTGATCAAAAACGTCTTTCATGTCGATTGTGCGATCGATAATGACTCGCGTACCGGCAAGAAAAATATAGTCTATATTCCAAATGCTTGATAGAAAGGAGATTATTGCATGAAGAATATCAAGAAAATCACTGCGATTCTGATGGCGCTTATTATGACAATGATGGCACTTGCGGCCTGTGGCAATCAGAGTGGTGGTGGAGAAGAAGCCACATCAGAGGAAGGCTATCCAATGACTTTCGATAATTACGGACACGAGCTGACGCTCGATAAGATGCCTGAGAAAGTCATAACTGCAGGACCAAACTGCACAGAGCTGTTTATCGCTCTCGGTCTTGAAGATAAGATCATCGGAAACAGCTGTGACAACCATGCCCAGGCACCGCTCGATGAGTACAAAGAAGCATATGACAAGGTACCTGAGCTTACATTCGGTTATCCGACTCTTGAGGCAGTAGTCTCCAGTGGAGCAGATTTCCTTTATGCCATTGACTGGGTATTCGAAGGAGACTTTACCATCGAAGCTCTTGAAGAAAATGGGATCAAGGTTTACTCCAATTCTGCAAGCACTGTAGAAGATGTATATCAGGAGATCCGTGATATGGGACAGATCTTTGGTGTTTCCGACAAGGCTGAAGAATTCATAGCTGACCAGCAGGCGAGGATCGATGCTGCTACAAAGGCGATCGAAGGACAGGATACTCTGAAGGTATTCTGCTATGACTGCGACACCGGAGACGGTATCTATACTGCCGGCGGACCTAATCTCGAGACAGAACTGATCGAACTCGCTGGTGGAGACAACCTGATGAAGGGCCTTGATAAGGCGTGGACCGGTGTTTCACTCGAAGAAATCCTTGAGGCCAACCCGGATGTGATCGTTATTCATGACTACGATACTCCGACTGCAGATGAGAAAATCGCTGCTATCAAGTCAGATCCGATTCTTTCACAGCTTCAGTGCGTTAAGGACGAGAGATTCGTCGTTCTTCCACTTGAGGATGCATTCCCTGGATCGCGAACGGCAGATGCTGTAGAAACACTGGCAAAGGGATTCTTTCCTGATTGCTTCTGATAATTACAAATAGAGGGCAATAAATTTCTTCATATAAATATATGGCTGCCGGCCGGATGTCTCTGACTGATGATGCCGGCCGGCAAAGCCGGAAGCAAGGAACCATATGTCGCGCAGGATACATACAAAAACTCTGATTATCGTTCTGGCCGTACTGTCTCTGATCAGTATCGTTATTTGTATTGGGATCGGACCGGCAAGCGTTTCACCTGCAGAGGTCTGCAAAATATTCGCCAGCCATATTCCGGGCATGGAAAACAAAATAATTCATGACTGGACACCGACACAGGAAAGTATCATTCTTACAGTCAGACTGCCAAGAGTGCTGCTTGGTTTCTGTGTGGGCTGTTCACTTGCTTTCAGCGGCACATCGATGCAGACACTTGTAAAAAATGAGCTCGCAGACCCGTATATACTGGGAGTGTCGAGCGGAGCGGCTGCTTTTGCGACCATTGGGATAGTGACAGGCCTGTTCTCGTTTCTGGGGGTTTATCAGAATGCAGCGAATGGTCTGATCGGCGCTATCCTGGCGTTGCTTTTTGCCTTTGTATATTCTCTTGATAAAGGCAAAGTCAATATACACCAGCTTTTGCTTGGCGGTGTAGCTATCGCAATGTTTACAAAAGCACTCGTGAAAGTTATTGCGCTTCTGAACCCTCAAGCGTTTCTTCATAACAACACCGGTTTCTGGACTCAGGGCGGGCTTGCAGGGACCAGATGGGAGTATCTGAAATGGCCTGTTCTTCTGATGTTTGTCTGCTTTATTTTTCTGTTTGTCCAATACCGCACATTGAATGCGTTCCTCCTTGGCGATGAGACCGCACATACACTGGGGATACGTGTTCCCCGAACAGAGAAGATACTGATACTCACTACTTCTGTTATGATCGGAATCACTGTTTCTGTCAGCGGGGGCATCGGATTCGTAGGTCTGGTGGCGCCTCATGTTGCCAGAATGCTTGTCGGAGGCGATCATAAGCGGGTATTCCCTGTATCAGCATTGATGGGAGGCATTTTTGTGCTCTGGTGCGATGCGGCGGCGCGTATGATTTTTGCGCCACAGGAGCTTTCCGTCGGAATACTTACCGCTATTATCGGCGGTCCTCTCTTTATATATATGCTAAAAGTAAAGCCTTCTTACGGGAGATAGGGGCGGACATGGAAAACAATGGACGCCTGATCAGCTATATCCTGTTGATCAAAAAAGAAGTAATAATAAAGGTCATCATCGGACTCCTGATTTGCGTTTCGTATGTTATACAGGCGGTCAGCATGGCGGCGGCAGTTACTCATGTATTTGAGGGTGCTTCAGCAGCACAGATCACATTCCCCGCAGCCATTGCTTTGGGGTCTGTTTTTTTGCGTGGTATCCTGTACTGGTGGCATGAATGGTACGGCAAAGCAGCCGGAGCCATAGCCAAAGAAAAGATACGCTTTGCATTGCTCCGAAAGGTCATGGATATGGGACCAGGTTACCTGAATGGTAAACGGAGCGGCCGTGTCCAGTCTCTGCTCATGGATGGTGTCGAGTCGCTCGAGCCATTCCTTGTCCAATACGTTCCGCAGATGCTGACTGTGAGTCTTGCCGGCTTGTTTCTCGGCATATATGTGATATGCCTCGACAGAGTGACCGGTGTAGTAATCGTAGCAGCAATGATACTCTGCGTGGTAGTCCCATATCTCACCATACCTTTTGTAAAGAGAGGCTATGTTGATTACTGGAAGGATTACGCGGTTCTTAATGCGCAGTATATAGATGCCATACAGGGGATGCCTACGCTTATGGCGTTCAATTCGAGCAAAGACAAGGGAAGGGAACTTGCGGCCGACGCACATGGTTTCTACATTACCCAGATACATAATACAGCTTTCTCTCTTCTGGATTCAGGCATCATGCTGATCCTGACATCCATAGTATCCACGATAAGTGTGATCATCGCGGCGATGCGCGCAGACTCGGGAATGATAGGCATCAATACGGTTGGCATCATCCTTTTCCTGGCAGCGGAATGCGCGCGCCCTATGATAGACCTGAACAACGCGTGGCACAGCAGTTTTCTGGGATTGTCGGTAGCGGGAGAAATGTTCGAGCTGCTTGACGAAGAACTGATGATTAGTGAGACGGAAGAGCCGGTGAGTGACGGGCTGGAAGATGCTCCTCCATCTGTTGAACTTGAATCTCTTACATTTAGGTATCCCGGATCTGTGAATGACGCTCTAAAAGATGTGACAATGGACGTTGATGGCGGCAGGACCATAGCTGTTGTCGGAAGATCAGGATCCGGCAAATCAACACTGGTCAACCTGCTGTTCAGATTCTATGACCCTTCTGATGGTTCGATTTCTATAAACGGCAATGACATAAAGACCTATGACTTCGCATATCTGAGAAAGAATACTGCCGCTGTTTTTCAGGATACATATCTTTTCAATGACAGCGTGATGGAAAACCTCAGGATCGCGGATCCTGATGCGGATGATCCTGAAATAATAGAAGCAGCCAAAGCTGCCCAGGCCCACGACTTCATAAATAAGCTTCCGGATGGATATGATACTGTCATCGGTGAAAGAGGAGTAAAGCTTTCCGGAGGGGAAAAGCAGAGAATATCGATTGCAAGAGCGATACTGAAAAATGCACCTTTTCTCATCCTTGATGAAGCTACATCCAGCGTTGACGCTAAAAGCGAGGCGCTCATACAGAATATGATAGATGAACTGTCAAAAGGACGGACGACGATCATCATTGCTCACCGCCTGTCTACTATCCGCCACGCTGACTGTATTTATGTGCTTGATGAAGGCCGGCTGGCAGAGTGCGGGACTCACGTAGAGCTGATCAGCAGGAATGGTGTATATGCGTCACTGATCAGGGCTCAGAGAGAGGGGGTGCGTCTGGCATGAAAGATACAGTAAAAACACAAAGCACCCGTACCGGCAACACTATAAGGCTGATAAACTCGCTCCGGCCTTATCACGGGCAGATGATACTGACTGTCATATCCGCGTTCCTTAAGCACATTGCCGTGATAACAGCGGCGGCGTTGACATCCTATTCTGTCGCTCTTGCCATGACAGGATCGTTCAGAGAGCATGCGAAGCCGATAGTTATCGTTGTTGTGCTGCTCGTCATTCTCAGAGCGGAAATGTACTACAGCGAGATGTTATTCGGTCACAATGTGGCGTACAAGGTGATCCGCGATTTTCGGATCCGGGTTTACGACAAGCTTGAAGAACTGTCGCCGGCATATCTGGTGCGTCACCATTCCGGACAGATTGGAGCAACACTGATGGGAGATATAGAGCTTCTTGAGTGGTTCCTGGCACATACCTTCGGAAGCTTCATAACAGCGTTTCTGGTCACAATAGTGATCCTGATCATGCTCTCCCTGATCCATCCTGTACTGGCGCTGATGATGCTTATGTTCAGTATCGCTGTAATGCTTACTCCGTTCATCTTCCGGAAGGATGCGGACGTCCAGGGCGCTGCCATACGAAGAGACCTTGCTGAATTGAATGCGCTTTCAGTTGAAGGTGTGCAGGGGCTTCGGGAAATCATAACGATGAATAACAAACAGCGGTATCTTGATAAATACCGCGCTGCTATGCAGAACCTTTATTCCTCACAAATCACTTATGGTAAGCGTCAGGGAAGAGAAAGCATGCTTATGTATATGCTAATAGGATCTTTTTCCGTAGCGCTTATGCTGATAACCGCCTCTCTCGTAAACAAGGGAGTATTGGAGTTTTCTGTTTATCCTGTTGTGCTGACATTGTCAGCGCTGCTTTTCGCACCGCTGATCGAGGTATGTGCTTACTCAAGGAATCTCGGAAATGTATTTGCGGCAGCTGACAGGATACAGGGCGTGTTTGATGAAAAGCCTGAAGTCGAAGACTTAGGCGAACTATCGATCGAGAAAAGTCAGGGCCATGCGATCTGTTTTGAAAACGTTTCTTTTTCATATGCCGAAGGGCTGCCTGAAGTGCTTCACAATATATCATTTGAAATAAAGCCGGGGCAGACAGTAGCGCTTGCAGGGCATTCCGGTGCGGGAAAGACTACCTGCGCTAATCTGCTGCTCAGGTATTGGGAGCCGCTTTCCGGGCATGTCTTTATAGATGACAAAGAGCTTAGCAGCCTTAGCCTTTCTTCGTTCAGATCTTGTACCGCGGCAGTGCTGCAGGATGTTTATCTGTTCAATATGTCAATAATGGACAACATACGGCTGGGTGCGCCTGACGCTTCTGATGAGGAAGTGTACGATGCCGCTCGCAGGGCGTATATTGATGAGTTCATCAAAGGACTTCCGGATGGGTACAATACCGTGGTTGGAGAACGCGGCTCGCGCTTCTCCGGTGGGCAGAGACAGAGAATAGCGATTGCGAGAGCGCTTCTAAAGGATCCGCCTATTCTGATTCTCGATGAGGCGGTCTCGAACCTTGATGCTGAAAGCGAATTATACATACAAAAAGCTCTCAGAGAGCATTCAGATGGCCGGACGACACTGGTAATTGCACACAGGCTTTCGACGCTGAGTGCGGCTGATAAGATAGTTCTGCTCGACCATGGCAGAGTTGTGGGAGAAGGCTCTCATGATGAGCTTCTGGCCGGGAATTCGTATTACAGAGATCTTCTGAAGACCCAACAGGATGAGTATGAATAGCAAAATGTTCAATATAAATACCATATTAAGGGATGGAGTTGAAAGACATGTGTGAAAGCTGCGGTCAGATCTGCGGTACGCTGCGCGGAGGAGATCTTTTGCATCAACAAATTCATGAGATTCCGTTTGAAAGAGAATCCGGCAGCATCAAAGATGCGGTAAAATCGTACTGGAGCAAGCGCTCCAGTTCTTTTTCTGAGGATAAACACGATGAAGCGCACAGCTACAAAGCTGATTTGTGGAGAAGCGAGCTTTCTGAGCGGCTCCCTGCATGAGATGGTCTGAGAATACTGGACGCAGGCTGCGGAGCGGGGTTCTTTGAGATAGTACTCGCGCCTTCAGGATATAGGCTTCAGCGAAGTCGAGGCAGACAGGGGTGCGGGCGATAGTCTCTATGCGGAGAAAGACCAGTTCTATATGCCTGACAGGATGTTCTGTATCAGAGCGGTCAAATAAACGTTTCCATGACAGTTTCTCCGACGATGAGATCGGGTTCTATGGACGGTTAACCGTATATTCTTCTGGGTTCTTTAATAGCTTTCTAATGATCAATAAGAAAGCTATAAAAAAGCAGACGGCAGCGCCTCCCCAGGTGAGAGGATAAACCGAAGCAACAGCCCTGATGGTGCCAGGTGTTATCGAAAAGACCGACAGCAAAGCGATACGGAGCACGCATATATTTGACACTATTATCAGCATGGATGTGATAGAGTACCCCATTCCCCTTATTGATCCGCCGTATACCTCAATAAATGAATACAGCCAGTAGAAAGGGAATGAGACCATTGCGATCGTAATAGCGCAGCGCACTACTTCGGGGTCATTTATAAACCACCCGAATACGGTGTTTGGGAACAAGAGGATGGTACCGGTTATAACAATGGTGACAGCCGCGCAGAGCAGGAGCAGTATATTGCTGCCCTTGCGTATGCGCGTATACATACCCGCACCGGTGTTCTGGCCCGTAAAAGCCGTAGAGGCCTGACCGAATGCCAGGATAGGCAAAAAGACAAAACTTTCAAGTTTGTAGTATGTCGCGAACGCGGCGATAGCTACTTCTCCGAATCCATTGACATAGTACTGGACAGCTATATTTGAAACGGTGATCAGCAAAGTCTGTATCCCGGTAGGAAGCCCGATCCGAAGGATATTCTTCAGTATGGACAGATCCAAAGTGAAGTCGGATAGTTTCAGGTAAAGTACTCCATCTTTTCGGCGCAGGGAAATAATGATAAGTACAGTGGACAGCGTCTGAGAGATGAGCGTAGCCCATGCGACTCCGGCAACGCCCATAGGTATCGTGATCAAAAGCAACGCGTCGAGCGCGACATTGATGATCCCGCATACTGCCAAGATCCTGAACGGAGTAATTGAGTTGCCTATAGCCCGCACAGCGCCTGAACACATATTGTAAAGAACGCTTGCTGGAACGCTCAGCATATATATCCGCATATAGGTGGTTGCTGACGGGATGACACTATCAGGTGTATTCAGAACACGAAGTATCTGCGGCGCAAAAACAATGGCCAATATGGACAGCGCTACGCCGCCGATCAGGCCAAACGCTACAGATGTATGCAATGCTTTATCAGCTTTCGCGGCATCATTCGCGCCGAACGCCTGAGATATCACGACGCTGGTTCCTACAGAAATACCCAGGAACAATCCGATCGTGCAATAGATAAGTGTGCTGCTCGCGCCTACAGCAGCCGCGGCTGTCTTATTGAGAATATTGCCTATAAAGATAAAATCAACAGTGTTGTATAGCTGCTGAAAAGTACCGCTGCCGAGCAGAGGAAGAATATACAATATAAGAGGGCCGGTGATTGGCCCGCTTGTCATGTCAATGGTTCTGTTTTTCCCTGACTTCTGAGAGAGTTCTTTCATACCTGAAAGTATATTTTCGAGTCAGATAATTCACAAGCCCCGGAGGGGGATTGAACCACGCTGCTTCGAAAACCTTTATTTTGCAACCCCCGGGTAGGCTTGTACAGAGCTTTTTTTCACATTAAAATAATAACGAAAAGAAAACTTTTCTCTCTCTCAATTAAGAACGGCATCCGGATTTCCGGATGCCGTTGCTCTATAACAGGAATAATATGAATACATCTTACGTTAAAGCTTTTGACGACCCGGAGCTGAATAGAATATGCAGCGAATGGGAACAGACATACAGATACGGCACCCCTGAAGACAGGAAACAAAGGGCAGCAAAATGGGAGCCGTACTATTCATATGCCTATAAAAAATATCAGGTAACGGATTCCGGTATCGTTTTTCCTAAGGAAGGTGCGATTGCGGATCTAAGCAGAGCAGGCGTGCTTGAAAAAGACTCGAGTATGCTTGATATCGGATGCGGCACAGGCGGCCATACCCTTGCGGCGTCTCAGTGCTGCAGCCATGTGGATGCGATAGACTGTAACGAGGCGGCCATCGAGATACTGCGGCAGAGAATTGCTGTCAATCACATAGATAATGTACGTGCAGATTGTATTTCCTGGGAGGACTATAATCCGGATACGAAGTATGATACAGTCTTTTCGTCAATGTGCCCTGCTATCTGCAATATTGATGAACTTATGCGCATGGAGAGCATTTCGTCAAAGTATTGCGTGCTGGTAACCGTAATGAAGGGATCATATGATAAATACAGGAAGATGCTCCTTCAGGAGCTGGACATACAGCCTGAGGGCATGATCACTGAAGTAAGCGTGTATCTTGACGTTCTCGGACAGCTCGGACGTGAGGCGCAGGTGTTCAATTATGAGGAGCACTACGAGTACCAGACTTCGCTGGATGAGCTGATCGGACAGTATGTCAGCTATCTGGAGATTTTCGGACTCAGCAGGAGTGAGGCTGAAAGCCAGCTAAGAAGATTCTTTGAACGCAACCAGAAAAACGGAGTGCTGTATGATGAAACGCATATGAAAACTGCTATGCTGGTTTGGCGAACAGGCGTGTAAGTATAAAAAAGAGATAAGAAAAAGACAGAACAGCCTTTATAGACTGTTCTGTCTTTTTATAGTCAGCTTAATTATGCGTTTGCTTTTTTAGCGCGTTTTGCCTTTTCAGCCTTTGCGGACTTAGCCATTGAGCTTCTTACAACGCCCTTAGGGTCAGTAGCAAGAAGACGAACGAGCCAGATCACAAGTGCCAGCGCTACTACTGAGAAACCGAGGTATGCATCGTTAAGCATATCGGTTGCAGCAGGAGCGAAGAAATCAGCGCCGTCTTCGGCATATCCGAAGATCGCGTCGCCAAGCCACATGATAGATGCGCCCCAGAACATGAAGACAAGCATTCCGAGCTGCATGGTATCATCCTTACGGGTATACCATTTAACTGTTGCGATAATTGCAGCAAAAACTGTGATGAGAAGTGTCATGCGGTTGCCTCCTTATGCTTCCTGCGATGCTGCGGATGGCTTTCTAGCCATGATCGCATCAGATACTTTGCACATAATGAACCATGTGACAGTAATGAGTATAGCCATAGTAACGCCGACAGTAGCCATTTCGTGGAACATCTCGGCGGCATCTGCCGGATCGGACATCGCCGTCAGGAATGGGAACCATGGAACAACTTCTCCATGCCATACATGCTCATAAGCCAGAAGTATAACTCCACCCCAAAGCATATAGGTGAGCCATTTAAGCTTTCTGCTCATTGGAATTTTTTCAGGTTCGATATCAGCTTTTCCGCTTTCGATATGAGCCTTCTCGACTTTTTCTTCGTGCTTTTCGATACCGGTAACAACTACGGCTTCAGCAGCACTTACCAGAAAACATGCCATATTAGTACTCCTTTCAATTTTCCATATATTTTCCATATATCTTGTCTGCAGCAGATGATGCATGGACCGCACCAATCATGCGGGTGCAGACTATTAAGACATCTTTTACATTATAGCAGTGTTAACCAATCGCACAAGCCCCGAGGGGGGATGCTCAACGGGATGCTTCTGCTGCCTTTAAAACCCCCGGGCAGGCTTGTGCAATGCTGTATTTCAAAATAAAATCATTTTGAAAAGATACCTATTTGAGTATAAGGAGAACGGACATGGATGACAAAAATGAAATGTGGGAGCGTGCGGTACGTTTTCATGGGCACATATGCCCGGGATTGATGATTGGTTTCAGAGCCTCCCTTTATGCTATGGAATTGCTGGATCTGGAGTTTTCCGAAGATGAGGAGACAGTTTGCATAGTTGAGAATGATTCCTGCAGCGTGGATGCAATACAGGCTGTATTGGGCTGTACTGTCGGAAAAGGAAATCTTCTCTTTCACATGAGAGGGAAACAGGCTTTTTCGTTTTATAACAGAAATACAGGCAAGTCAGTCCGGCTTGTACAGAAAAACTCCGAATATGAACGAACAAGGGATGAAGCGTTTCTGTTCTATTCCTCCTGCAGCAATGAGGAGATGTTTGATGTGAAGGAAACTGCTATCGAATTACCTGAAGAGGCAAGGATTTTCGAGTCGTATGCATGTGAATGCTGCGGCGAAAAAACAGGAGCGAACTGGATCCGGATTCTTGACGGAAAAAAGGTATGTCTGGACTGCCGGAAAGATTATGACAGGTTAAATATATAGAAAGACTAACTATTAAAAGTCAAGGGTAAATGCGCTGGCACCCTCCGCTGCCGGGACGTTAGTCGAATAAGCGGAAAAGATCAGATCAGCACTTTGAAAACTGCATGACAAAAGAGCATCCAGTAGGATACCGCAGGAGATAATAAAAAGAATTAAGCGGCAGGAATATATGCTTCGCCGGTGGTCATCAGGTGAAACATGAGCCTGACAAGCTTCTTCGCAGCGTGTGAAACTGCGACATTGTAATGCTTGCCTTCGGAACGCTTCTTTGCGAGGTATTTCGCAAATGACTCATCCCACAAGCAGACAAACTTAGTTGCATTGAATAATGCATAGCGCAGGTAGCGAGATCCTCGCTTTTCCATATGCGCGTATGACGAAGTAAGCTGCCCTGACTGGTATGTCGATGGTGACATTCCGGCATAAGCAAGTATCTTGTCAGGCGAACTGAATCTGCTTATGTCACCAAGCTCAGCAATGATCATTGCACCCATTCGATAGCTGATGCCTGGGATAGTGAGTATTGGGGAGCCAATGTCATCCATGATGACTTTGATGGCGCTCTCCGTCTCGATGATCTCATCATCAAGCTTTCGGATAAGGTCGATGGTGTGCTTGAGCTCAAGCGACTTAGCGGGCATATGAGAGCCTATGGAGCTGCGGGCAGCGTTGCGGATAGTTTCAGCGACATCCTTGCCATAGCGACCGCCCGAGGCATCATAGAGAAGCTTTTTAAGATGGGTCATATGGCATGAAGCAACCTGCTCAGCTCCCGGGAACTCATACAGGAGAGCGTATACAGACTTCATGTGAAGAGACGGCACGAGTTTCTCAAGCTCCGGGAACAGGATAGTAACAAGACGGGAAAGAGACTGCTTCAACCTTCCTCGTTCCTTGACCTTGTCGAAACGGTATCTGGTTAATGATTTAAGCTCCTCCATGTGGTATGATGTCTTCGAGTAGGGCGTAAGAGCCATACCGGAATGAAGCATCATACAAATGGTACGAGCATCGACCTTGTCCGTTTTAGTCTGTCTAAGG
>JBGULF010000107.1:0-1746 GCA_045115935.1 Anaerovoracaceae bacterium | reverse complement strand
TAAGGATACGAGATTGTCTGAATAAACTGTTTTTTGTATCCGGAGTTGTGAATTCTGAGACGGCAGTAACTGAAATACTGATAGCCGAGTCAAGTCCTTTTTTCGGTGTAAATTGCCTTTTTTCGGTATAACCAGGCACCATGTGCCGGCTGACCTGGGAAGACGCACCAGCGGTGCTCCCAGACCGCCGGATTAAACGATAACTGTTGCTATGATTGAGCCGCGACATTGAATTTTGGGTACCACTAACAAGGCATCTGATCAATGCCGTCGGCTATCGAATCTGTTTTACTGTGTGCCGGCTTGCAGCCAGGAGCATCTGGCAGTCTACGCTGCCATCAGCATTCTCTGCTCAGTTGCTCTAACTCTGAGTCGTTCTGCTTGCTTCTCGATCACGAGGTATGTAGGATTACCAAACAACTTGGTTGATGTACACTTGTCGTTGAGTTCGATAAGCACAGAACCCATCAGGCGATTCAGGGACGCCGCATTAGGGAATATGCCAATCACTTTGGATCTGCGTTTCAACTCCCTGTTCAGCCGCTCGATGTGATTGGATGTACGGAACAGTTTGCGTAGATTTTTTGGCAGTACCATGATGGTCATAGCATCCTCGAAGCCCTCGTCCAGACACTTCATTGCGGACTCGGCGATATCCATGTAGTCAGCGATGATCGAATCCCGCTTTTCGCGGGCCTCGCTGATCGTCTCGCTGTTGAACATATCCTGGAGCTCGGACTTGAGTCCTTCAACGTACTTCTTCGGCATTTTGTCGATGATATTCCGCGTGAAGTGGAATTGACAACGTTGCCACGGGGTTTCCGGAAAGACCTGGGTGATCGCGTATTTCATACCCTCGTGAGCATCAGAGAGGAAGATACGTACATCCTTAAGCCCTCTGTTTTTGAGGCTCTGGAGGAAATCTGTCCATGTCTCTTTGGACTCATTGGGATAGACTCCGAATCCGATGATCTCCCGGCAACCCTTGCTGTTCACAGCATAGGCGACCATGAACGCCTTGGATATGACCCTGTGATCTTCCCTGACCTTGAAGTACGTTGCGTCTATGGTCACAAACGGATAGTGGTCTGTCAGCGGTCTGTTTTTGAACTCGTTTACTGCCACATCAAGATCCTTACATAGTTCTGAGACGGCAGACTTGGAGATAGACTTTCCGCACAGTGTCTCAACTACAGTTGTAACCTTGCGGGTGGACACTCCATTCACTACCATTTCAGCCATGCTGTTTATGAGAGCGGCTTCACTCCGGCAGTAGTTGTCAAAGATCATCGTCTTGAAGGGTTCGCCACGATGCCTGGGAATACGCAACGTAATTGTGCCAATCCGGGTGGTAAGTTCACGGTCACGGCTGCCATTGCGGTACCCGGTACGCTCGTCTGTGCGCTCGTAGGATTCGGCCTGGAGTTGCTCGGCCGACTCGGCCTTTAACACAGCATTGAGGCTTTCCTGAAGCAGTATGGCGAAAGCGCCTTCGCGATCATTTTGCAAAAGTTGTAGAATTTCCTCCTGAGATAGTGTAATATTGAGTTGAGCCATCTTGAACCTCCTTGGTAAGTTTTGATGTGGTAATCTCAATTATACCTTAAAGGGAGCTCGATGGCTCATTTATTTAATTTACACCATTATATATCCGTGACCGCAATGAAGTATTTCTACAACGATTATCCGAGATAAATCCATATGTTATACCTCTTGAAAGTTATACAAGACAAGACCAGCACATAA
>JBGULF010000106.1:0-26487 GCA_045115935.1 Anaerovoracaceae bacterium | reverse complement strand
ATAGATTAAACTATAAAACAATAGAAAAAAGGGCAATTCCTCTCGGAGATTGAATCACCGAGAATCCTTGCCCCAAAATCTTGAAAAAAATCATTTCCTATGAAAATGAGATAGGATATAATACTCGTTAGTTGTTTTTTCAGACCACAGCGCATCCGGAACGGAGGGGATCATCATGCAGATCGGATTTGATAATAATAAGTATCTCAAAACACAGTCCGAACATATCAGAGAGAGAATCAGCAAATTCGGCGGAAAGCTCTATCTGGAATTCGGCGGCAAGCTCTTTGACGACTATCATGCGTCCCGCGTGCTTCCCGGCTTCGAGCCCGACTCCAAGATCACAATGCTCTGCGAGCTCAAGGACCAGGCCGAAATCGTCGTCGCGATCAACGCGGCCGACATCGAGAAGAACAAGGTCCGCGGCGATCTCGGCATCACCTATGACGAGGATCTGCTCCGCCTTGTGGACGCCTTCACAAGCCACGGTCTCTACGTCGGAAGCGTCGTTCTGACCCGCTTCGCCAACCAGCCCTCAGCTGTTGCGTACGAGAAAAAGCTCCAGTCCCTGGGCCTGAAGGTCTACCGCCACTATCCGATCGCCGGCTATCCCGCCGACATCCCGCTGATTGTCAGCGAAGAGGGATACGGCCGCAATGATTATATCGAGACCACAAGACCTCTCGTCGTTGTGACGGCGCCCGGTCCCGGAAGCGGCAAGATGGCGACCTGCCTCTCCCAGCTCTATCATGAGAACCGCCGCGGCGTGAAGGCCGGCTACGCCAAGTTCGAGACCTTCCCTGTATGGAACCTGCCGCTCAATCACCCGGTCAACCTGGCCTATGAGGCAGCTACCGCGGATCTGGACGACATCAATATGATCGACCACTTCCATCTGGAGGCCTATGGCAAGACCTGCGTCAACTACAACCGCGATCTGGAGGTCTTCCCTCTTCTGAACGCGATTTTCGAGAAGATCTACGGCTCTTCTCCATATAAATCACCCACCGATATGGGCGTCAACATGGTTGGCCTTTGCATCAGCGACGACAACGTCTGCCGCAAAGCAGCCCGCCAGGAGATCATCCGCCGCTACTACGACGCGCAGTGCGAGTTAAGAAAAGGCAACGCCGGCGATGAGCCTGTCCACAGGATCGAGCTCCTCATGAAGAAGTCCGGCATCGAGATCTCCGAGCGCCCCGTCGTCATGGCGGCCAATCTCAACGCTGAGAAAACCGGCGCCCCCGCCGCTGCGATGGAGATGGCGGATGGCACGATTTTGACAGGCAGAACATCAGAACTGCTCGGCGCTTCTTCCGCGCTTCTTCTCAACGCGCTCAAAAAGCTGGCGGGCGTCGCCGATCAGGTCAAACTGATCAGCCCCCAGATCATCGCGCCGATCATGGACATGAAGATCGACCACCTCGGCAGCGACCACACGTCGCTCCTGCACCTGAACGAACTGCTGATCGCGCTGGCAATTGCGGGCGTCACAGATCCCAATGCCAAGGCGGCCATTGACCAGCTGGAGCACCTGAAAGGTCTGGAAGTCCACTCCTCCGTCATTCTCTCCCAAATCGATTCCGGCGTATTCAAGAAGCTCGGCGTCAACCTGACCTGCGAGCCCCATTACGAGAGCAACAAGCTCTACCATAAGTAAGCAATCGATAAGTGCACAATAGATTTGACCGGTCTTATAGCAAGACCGGTCATTTTATGTTACGATTACTCTATATAATCATAGGTTCTGTTTCACAGTATGCATACGCGCAAATGCTGCGGAATCGCACTGATAAAACAGGGGGTTAGGAGGTAACACATCATTATGAAACCATATGCATTTGGTGTCGACATTGGCGGCACAACTGTTAAAATCGGATTTTTTACAACCGAGGGCAAGTTCCTCGATCACTGGGAAATTCCCACCCGCAAGGAAGGCAGCGGTGAGATGATCCTTCCGGATATCGCTCGCGCAATCTCCAAGAAGCTTTATGAGAAGAAACTCTCCCTCAACGATCTCGAAGGCGTCGGCGTCGGCGTTCCCGGACCCGTTCTGGCAGACGGCGTCGTCAACAAGTGCGTCAATCTCGGTTGGGGCGTCCTTGATGTGCGCGGCCAGCTCTCCTCTCTTCTGAGCGGCGTACCGGTCGAGGTCGGCAACGACGCCAACGTCGCAGCGCTCGGCGAGCAGTGGAACGGCGGCGGCAAGGGCCATCCCAATGTTGTCATGGTCACCCTCGGTACGGGCGTAGGCGGCGGCATCATTCTGAATGGCAAAATCCTGCCCGGCGCCCACGGCGCAGCCGGTGAGATCGGCCATATGAAGGTTCGCGACGACGAGCCGGAGACCTGCGGTTGCGGCAAGAAGGGGTGCCTGGAGCAGTACGGCTCCGCGACCGGCGTAGTGAGACTGGCAAGACGTGCGCTCGCCGCTGACCTCAGCGCAGACACGCCTCTCCGCTCTCTGGATCCGCTTACGGCCAAGGACGTTTTTGACTACGCGAAGAGAGGCGACGAGATGTCCCTCGCGATCGTCGAGGAAGTCGGCAAGATGCTCGGCGAAGCAATTGCGCACATCACCTGCGTCATCGATCCCGACGTGGTCGTCATCGGCGGCGGCGTCTCCAAGGCGGGCCAGATCCTGCTCGACGCGGTCCACAAGTACTACACGCCCGCTGCTTTCCACGCCAGCAGACAGTCCGATTTCAAGCTGGCTGTGCTCGGCAACGACGCGGGTATGTACGGCGCGGTGCGGATGATCCTGAATAAGTGATCCGGAGGCGCGCGGCCTGCGGCTGCGGTTTACATGAAAAAGTGTTCGCGGCACACGGCCTGCGCTTACAGTGTCAAGGCATCATCGGCACACAGCCTGCACTTGCAGCGCGAAGGCGTAAAATCCTGAATTTTTTGGCAAAATGCCTATTCGGCGATTAACTAATTGACATCATTTCATGCAAACCTTATAATTTTGAGTGAGTGGGATGTGAATTAATTATCATTCCATCTCCATTCTTTTTCCGAATATATGCGCGGAAAGAGATGGCATTTGCAGGCATAGAGCCTGTTTCGAATATGAAAGGAGGACACATGAAAGAATATTTGCAGATTGAGAAAGTGTACGGCAGACAGATTATCGACTCCAGAGGTAATCCCACAGTTGAGGCAGAGGTAACTCTGGCAGACGGAACTGTTGGAAGAGGAGCTGCTCCCAGCGGCGCTTCCACAGGTGAGTTCGAAGCGCTCGAGCTCAGAGACGGCGACAAGTCTCAGTTCGGCGGCAAGGGCGTTACAAAGGCTGTTGCTAACATCAACGAGATCATCGCTCCCAAGCTGGTCGGCATGGACGCTTCCGACACATATGCTGTTGACGCAGCTATGATCGAGGCTGACGGCACACCTGACAAGTCCAACCTCGGTGCAAATGCAATCCTCGCAGTTTCTATCGCTGCTGCAAGAGCTGCTGCTATCTCCCTGGATATCCCGCTGTATCGTTTCCTCGGCGGCGTTCAGGCTACAAAGCTTCCCGTTCCCATGATGAACATCCTCAACGGCGGCGCACACGCTGACAGCTCCGTTGATACACAGGAATTCATGATCATGCCCGTTGGCGCTCCTACCTTCAAGGAAGGCCTTCGTTGGTGCACAGAAGTATTCCATGCACTGCAGAAGATCCTTAAGGCTAACAAGGATGTCACCGCTGTAGGTGATGAGGGTGGTTTCGCTCCCATGAAGCCCGAAGGCGACGAAGGCGCAATCGAGCTGATCCTTCAGGCCATCAAGGAAGCTGGCTATGAGCCTGGCAAAGACTTCGTCCTGGCTATGGACGCAGCTGCATCCGAGTGGAAGAGCCCTAAGGGCATCGGCTTCTATCACCAGAAGAAATCCGGTAAGGACTTCACAACTGATGAGCTGATCGAGCACTGGGCACAGCTCGTTGAGAAGTATCCCATCTACTCCATCGAAGATGGTCTGGATGAGGAAGACTGGGAAGGCTGGAAGAAGATGACCGAGAGACTCGGCGACAAGGTCCAGCTCGTAGGTGATGACCTGTTCGTTACCAACACAACCAGACTGGCTAAGGGTATCGCTAATGGCGCTGCTAACTCCATCCTGATCAAGCTCAACCAGATCGGTTCCGTATCCGAGACTCTTGAGGCTATCAAGATGGCTCACAAGGCTGGCTACACAGCAATCTCCTCTCACAGATCCGGTGAGACTGGTGACACCACAATCGCTGACCTCGCAGTTGCTCTGAACACCTGCCAGATCAAGACTGGTGCTCCTTCCAGATCCGAGCGTGTTGAGAAGTACAACCAGCTGCTCAGAATCGAAGAAGAGCTCGGCTGCGCTGCTACATTCCCCGGAAAGGCTGCTTTCAACTTCAAGAACGCTTAATTAGTTAAGTGTGTGAAGTACTAGCATCTGAATTGAACTTAAAAAGAGGTATCGCCGTTAGGCGGTACCTCTTTTTTGTGCGGTTTTTTTCTGCTTTCTTCTCGTTTGCCGGAAACGTGCCGTAATGGGATCGTATTTTGGCACATTCACCGCACATGCCTTCCCAGGAACGCTTCTACCGTGTCAAAATATCGCACCGGATCTCTCTCCGCTGCCTGCGCATGTCCGGCCCCATCTACGATCATGATTTCCTTGTCACAAGCCGCTGCATTGTATAGAAGAAGGCACATCTTCGCCGGAATCATGCGATCCTCCGTGCCGTGAATGAACAGTGTCGGAATCCGGCTCTTCCCGACCGCCGCGAGCGGCGATGTCTCCTTGAGGTCATACCCGGCACGCAGGCGGATCATCAGTTCCGCGCTGTCGATGATCGGAAAAGCTGGCAAGTGGAACCAACTGCCAATCTTCTCCTGAAACATGGCATACGCATCTGTATACGCACAATCTGATATCACTGCCACGACACTGGGCGGAATCTCTTCTTTGCCGGCACAAAGCAGCGCTGTGGAAGCGCCCATAGACAGGCCGTGCAGGACAATGCGCGCATCCTGATCCCTCTGCAGGATCAGATCGATCCATCCAAGCAGGTCCTCACTATCTGTGGCGCCGAGCCCGATATAATCTCCTTCGCTCTCCCCCTGACAACGAAAATCCGGCGCCAAAACATTGTAACCATGCTGCCAGTACCAATAAGCATACCCGTACATCATCTCCTTACTGCCCGTGTAGCCGTGCAGGAGGATGGACCAGTTGTGGGTTTTTTTATCCTGCGCAAAGACCACGCCGCGCAGTTCGTATCCATCTGTGGAGAGGATGGAGACATTTTCAGGGTTGCGGTTTCGGGACCAGGAGTTGCCGATGACGTTCATGGAGACTGCGTTGTTCTGGAGGTTCGTCTCCTGCACCTGCTCGGCGTAGCTCTGCTCCACAATCCGGTCAAACGCATGCAAACGCTCCATAAACGACGGCACCAGGACGGCGCTGACAAGGACATTGATGCCGATCCAGTAGATCACTGTGAGGGTCAAAAGTACTAGTATGAAGTTTCTGATGGGGTGGCGTCTTTCCTTCATTCCTTTATTATATAGAAAGAGACCACCTTGGTGGTGATCTCTTTGAATACGATGATATGATTTATGTTACTCCGGGCTAGCTTTTGGCTCTTCCTATTCCAGGCTGAGGATCTCGCCGGACTGAATCGTGGCCTTAATCTTGGAGCCTGTCTCCACTTGCTGCCACAGGTCGTAGGAAATCTTGTAGGTGTGTTTGCCGGAGATGATCCAGTAGCGCTCGCTGCGCCCGGTCTCCCGTTCTGTATCGGAAAGCGTCAGTTCCGCGTAATAGGGTTCGTTGTCCGCGCCTTCCGTGATCTCGTCCCGGTCATACTTCCATTTCATGACCTTGTAGTAATACTTGGTGTCATAGACCGGAACATCGATGTACACAGGTTGTTCATAGGTCTCCGTGTGGTACTCCGTCCGATAGCGGGGGATTTGATGCTCCACTTCCTCGTAGTAGCCGTTGCCGAGATCCTTGTATTCGATCTCCGTGTCATAGCCGTCAAAAACTTCCTCGGCCACCTGCCTCTCCACCGTCTCGTAATGGTCGAGAATGTGGTTGTAGGTGTAGATTTCCTCCCGGGCTTGGACGTCCCGGGCATCTTCCGGCAAGGTCCAGCTGCTTTCCTCCACTTCCTGATAGCGTTCGATGGAGATGGAACGCTCCCAGGTCTTGGAATCGACTGTGATCCCTCTGGCCTTTGGCATGCTCATGTAGATCAGCAAGGCGATGGCCACTACAATGCCGAGCAGTAAAGGAAGCCGGCTTCTGCCGGCGGACCTTGTCTGGGCGCTATGCGTCTCTTGTTTGGCCGCTTCTTCCCGTTTCTGCGCCTTTTCCTTCTCGCGCTCCTTGTTCTGGAAGTAATTGAGCTCACTGTCCTCCCGGGACGCGCCGCAGGCTGAGCAGAATTTGTTGTCGTCCGGATTGAGCGTGTTGCAGTAGGAGCAAAGCCAGTCCGGATTCTTGTTAACCTTATCCGGGTCCTTCACGTAGTTCTTGGGCCCGGCCATATAAAATGTGATATCTTTGCCGCGGGGCTTTCCGCAATGCGGGCAGATCTTGATCTCACCGGAGATCCGGTCCGCGCCGCAGTAGTCGCAGTCCCAGCAGCCAACGACGATCTTTCCCATATGTCACTCCATTTGTAAAAACTGTGAAGGCCGCGCCCAAGGCGTGCGCCCGAAATACTATTGTTATTGTACCATTATTGCGGTCATTTCGCATAGAGGAATGAAAACGCATTATGGGGCGATCACAGGATCGCCCTGTGATTTCGACAGGGCGACCCTGTGAGTTCCCTACCCTGTGTGTTCCCTCTCTGAGAATTCCCTGTGCCCCCATCAAAGCGCACCTTCGCGGTGCGCTTTTTTTCGTGCAAATGCGCACGATTCCTGCGAAAGATTTTAGAAAACTTTAATTATTTCTCCTTTCCCTATGGAAAAATGAATGATTCTTTGTTATCATACGCCAGTAAAATCACTTTAATATGGGATGATATCCCACTAAGAAAGGGGAAAGCTCTATGGAACAGTTTTTCAAACTAAAGGAGCACGGCACGAATGTCAAGCAGGAGCTGGCAGCCGGCCTTACTACCTTCATGACAATGGCCTATATTTTGGCCGTTAACCCCAGCATTCTGAGTGCATCCGGAATGGACTCCGGCGCGATTTTCACCGCGACCGCTCTGGCATCTGCCATTGCCTCCTTCCTGATGGCGCTCCTTGCGAATCTGCCGTTCGTACTCTCCGCAGGTATGGGACTGAACGCATATTTCGCTTACACCGTCGTACTCGGAATGGGTTATTCCTGGGAGATGGCACTGACCGCCGTCTTCATGGAAGGTCTGATCTTCGTTATTCTCTCTCTGACCAATGTCCGTGAGGCCATCTTCAACGCGATTCCCGCGACCCTCAAGATCGCAGTTTCCGTTGGTATCGGTCTTTTCATCACATTCATCGGACTGCAGAACGCCCACATCGTTGTGGACAGTGCTACCCTGGTATCCGTATTCTCTTTCAGCGGATCCCTTGAAAACGGCACCTTCAACTATGAAGGAATCACCGTCCTTCTCGCAGTCATCGGCATCCTGATCACCGCGATCCTGATGCTCCGCAATGTCAAGGGCAGCATCCTTCTGGGCATCATCGCAACCTGGGTTCTCGGCATTATCTGCCAGATCGCCGGCATCTATGTTCCCAATCCCGAGGCAGGCTTCTACAGCGTCATTCCTTCCGGAATCGTTTCCATGCCCGCTTCCGTTGCACCCACACTCTTCAAGCTGGACTTCTCCCACGTTCTGAGCGTGGACTTCGTAGTCGTTATGTTCGCATTCCTGTTCGTCGACATGTTCGATACACTGGGAACCCTGATCGGCTGCGCTTCCAAGGCTGAGCTCCTCGACGAAGAGGGCAAGCTCCCCGGCATCAAGGGTGCGCTCCTTTCCGACGCTGTCGGCACAATGTGCGGCGCTGTGCTCGGTACTTCCACGATCACAACCTTCGTAGAATCCGCTTCCGGTATCGCAGAAGGCGGACGCACAGGTCTGACTGCAATCTCTGCAGGCTTCCTGTTCCTGCTGTCCCTGTTCTTCTCTCCTCTGTTCCTGACGATTCCTTCCTTCGCCACTGCACCCGCACTGGTCATGGTCGGTTTCCTCATGATGCAGCAGGTCAGCAAGATCGAGTGGGATAACATCCTCGAGGCGATCCCTGCATTCATCTGCATCTTCGCGATGGCGTTCATGTACTCCATCTCCGAAGGTATCTGCTTCGGTATCATTTCCTACACCGTACTGAACGTTGCAGCTGGCAAAGCTAAGCAGGTCACCCCTCTTATGTACATCCTGACGGTTGTCTTCATCCTCAAGTACGTGCTGATCTAATTGCCAAAACACTGACATCCAATCAAGAAGGCGTCGCATGCAGATGCGGCGCCTTCTTTTGTGCTCTATGGATCCCCGATCAACTCGTGATACCTCTTATACAAGGTAGACCTCGATACGCCGCACTGCTGCGCCGCCTGCTCCGTCGTGATCATTCCGTATCTCCACTTTCTGCAGATCTCGTCAAAATTCTCAGGCATCCCCACTCTCGGCCTCCCGAACTTCACGCCCTTTGCCTTCGCTGCGTCAATTCCCTCTCTCTGCCGGGTCCTGATATTATCCCTCTCATTCTCCGCGGCAAAAGCAAGCACCTGCAGCACAATGTCGCTAAGAAGCGTTCCAACCAGGCTTTTGCCCCGACGCGTGTCTAGAAGCGGCATATCAATGACAACAATGTCGACCTCTTTCACGCGCGTCAGAAACTGCCATTGCTCTTGAATTTCTTTGTAATTCCTTCCGAGCCTGTCAATGCTCTTCACGAAGATCAGATCATCCTTCTGCAGCTTCTGCACTAATTCACTATACATGGGCCGCTCAAAATCCTTACCGGACTGCTTGTCCAAATAGATATTCCTCTTCGGAACCTTCACATTATGCATCGCCACAAGCTGCCTGTCCTCGTTCTGGTCCCTGGCGCTGACCCTGATGTAACCGTAGACTGCCATTGAATCCCCCTTGTCCCCCACTGCTTTATTCCAATGATGAATCATGAAACTATATTCTTTCTTACGTCATTTATCATGCTGAAACAGTACATCCAATGATGAGCCATGAAACCATATTATTCATACATGGTATCCGTTTCATGAACGGCTGATAATCATTATATTACCATAAAAATGAACGGACATTCGTTTATTTTTCGTTTATTTATCTCCGTTTTTATATATGATCAACTTCAAAAAGACCTGTTACCACATCCCATATAAGATTCATCTTGTCAAAAGAACAATCTATATGAAATGTATAACAGGTCTTAAACGCCTCTGTTAGATCAATTTCCATCTTCTCCACAGCAGTGATCCCGCTACGAAGGTTAGGACGCTGCCGAGGATTGTGAAGAGCTGCGTGCCAGGGCCGCCGGTGGAAGGAAGCTTCTGGCCGGCATTGTTGGTCACCGTAAGTGTGTAGGTTTGGGTGGCCGAATCGAAGGATACGCCCTCGTTGCTCATTGACGTAGCGTTGCCGGTTTGTTTATAAGTAACCTCAGTAGCGGTTATATTGATTTCCACTGGATCGGCAAGCAGGATGTAGCCCGCAGGGGCACTGGTTTCTACCAGATAGTATTGACCGACGCCGAGTTTTCCAAGGTCGATCTTGCCGTCTTGGTCGGACTCGAGGCCCGTTTTCAGTGCTTTGCGAGGCTCTGCTTCATAACCTGCTTTGGTATATAGGGAGAAGACTGCACCCTTTAATGGCGTTTGCGTGTCCTGGGTGGTTTTCTTGATATATACCTGCTGCGGCACAGTCTTATTGGTATAAGCGACTGTGTATTGCGTGTCGGACTTGTCGATCTTGCCGCTTCCGGTTGCCGTCTCTTTATCCACAGTGAATGTGCCATCGTTGTCGATGGTGGCGTCAATGAAAGTATAGTTCTCCTTCAGAATTTCCTTGATCGTATACGTTGTTCCGTTGGGCAGGTTCATGAAGCGCAGGTTCCACCCTGGCTCAATCGAGACCGTGATCTTGTCTCCGCTCTTCGCGTGATACGATCCAGTCTTTTGACCATCCTTTACTTCCGGAGTTGCATCGGTTGTAATATCCTTCACAACTGTAGTCGGGTCTTTCGCATCCGTCTGAACGGAGAACCAGACGTCCTCTCCATGCACGTCATTTACCGTGATTTCAAACGTAAACATGTCAGAAGTTATGACAGAATTTCCGTTCTCATCGATGACCTTCTTGGTCAGATTCAGGTTGCTTCGACGTATATTGGTTGCGGTAAGGGTGGCCGCAGAATCTCCTGTAGAAATCGCTTTGTATGTTCCGCCATCGATCTTGTAGTACTTAATCCCTTTCTCTTCATAGTAGGTGTGATCTCCCATTCCGGCAGGGGCATCCGTCTTCACAAGCATATTCAGCTGCGCATTGATGATCATTGGCCTGTAAGTCTGCGCATCCAGTTCCCAGTAATACGCATAATCTTCAGGCTCTGACAGCTTGAAGTCATGGCCCTTTTCATAGATGATGAGTTCACCATTCTCTATTTTGGCAAGTCCGCAGGAGATGAAGTTGTCCTTTGCTGTATACTTATTGTCCTCATTAAGGTCAATCTCCTTGTACAGATTTCCTTCACTGTCTGTAAGGAGCATCTTCACAGCAGATTTCCATCTGGAATCAGGATCCAGACTGTTCTTCCACTCCTTCTTGACCGTCATCTTGTCTACGGAGAGTTTCAGGTCCTCCACCTTTGGAAAGTCCAGTTTCTTGGGGTCGCCGGAAACACTGACCGTATTGCCGGTCTTGACCGCAGACTGATAAGTCGTATTGGCGTCCGGCTTATTGGTCTTCAGCGTGTATGTATTGCCGTTTTTGATAATCTGCGCTTGGACATCAGCCGGCAACGTATCGTATTGAATCGTTCCGTTATTCAGTTTGGCGATATAGTCGTACGCCTCCTGAGAGGGCCATACCTTAAATCGGACCTGATAGGTTACGCCGGCCTCCGGCATGAACGTGCTGCCCATATTCCACTCGACTGCACCTGTAGTTTTATTGTATTTGGCCAGTTCGGCTCCTTCGGATTTCGGATCCCATTCGGCAAAATCGTCTGCTTTCGGTTTATAGGCTTTTTTCTGTGCTTCCGTCATGTCCTTCCAATTGGCCGGAGCAGGTGCTTTCCAATAGGTGAAGTCTCCTCCGACATTTGTAAGGCCTGTCTTCTGCACCGTATTGGTCAGGTTCGTGATGCCGTCTGTCATCTTGATGTTTCCCCAGCCGGATGCGCCGGAAATCGATGCCTCAATATCGGCAAAAGCCTGCTGAAGACCACTTGTATCCGATGCCAGATATGCGCCATTTCCCTTGATATCTGAATTGAATGACTCAACCTTCTTTACATCCTTGGAGATACCAATCGTGTAGATGTTCTTGCCGGCTGCGACGATTGCCTTGCCTTGTTCTACAGCGGCGGCGTAACACTGGCCGGTCTTGTCATTATCAGCAGGACCATAAACACTATTCGAATTATAGTAAGGATTAGGGTGTAACTCCCTGTAAGTATCCCATGCATAATCATTCGTTTCACCTTGTAGATCAAGATCTGTAACATCCATACGGGTATTACGAAATGTTGGGTCGCCGTCCGTTACGAAGATGACAAATGTTGCGCGGTCCTTGTCCAGATCATTCTCTTCATTGGCAAGCTGAAGAGCGTGGTCCCAGTTAGTACCGCCGTCGGCAGTGAGGACGTTTACAGCTCTCTTAATTTGATTCAGGCCACTGCTAGAACCGCTAGTCGTCAGTTCCGTCATCCCCTTAACAGCGCTTGCCTTTGTAGAAAACTGAATTAATGACATACGAACCAGGGGTTTTCCCTGGGCATTTACCTTTGTAGAAAGATGCTCAGCCAGCAGATTGACAGCATCCTTGGCTGCCTGAAGGCGAGTGACGTTTCCCAGGTTATTCTGTACCATACTTCCGGATACATCGAACACCACAATGACATCCGCCAGCTTTTCAACCTCTAGCTTCGCCGTATCACTGATCAGGCTTAAGGCCAGTGTATTTGTATCGTCTCCATTTGGCGTGGACTCCTTGTTGATTCTGGGAGCCACTGGAGTAGTTGACCCGGAAGGTGTTACTTTAGGCGTACCACCCTCAGCAACGTCTCCTTTTTTCTTGTAGACGACGTAGATTTCGTTATTAGAATCGCCACTGTTTAATGCGGTCAGTATCTCTCCGTCCGTAGTATACATCCAGCCATTCCAATCGCCATAATATGATGCATTATGTCTCCAGAGTTCAGGAGCAATGTCCTCTGTATACCATTTCCGATATGAATAATACTTACGATACGTCCTCTCATACTCATACCCATCAATATCATAAATCAAGTACGCAGGTGTAGTAGACGAACCAGTTAATGTCGTAATGAATTTCGAATTCTTAACCGTCAGCTCATTCCCATTCTCATCAACATAATGAACCTTTACGCCATTTCCATATGCATAATTCCAGGAAATTGTAAAGGTCGAGAATGCAGCCGCATCGAACTCAACATTCAGTCCCTCTGTTTCCATCTCCACAGGCTCAGGAGTGGCAAAATCCTCCTCCTTTACAGACTCCGGATCAACAGCGACGCCTTCTGCTGCCACTGTTTCATTCGTTTCCAGCTTGAAGGACGGCTCTGCGCTTCCGTCATAAACGGTCTCGACAACTACGCCATCTTCCACTTCTACATGATGCTGAACCGCCAGTGTATCCGTAACTTCGTTAAGTTCGTCCACCCCTGGCAGAGATTTAATCTGCAGATCCACCTGCACAGATGCTTCCGGTTCAATCTCCTTTCCATCTGGATCGATGATCGAGATATCCAGCGCTGCAAAGCCGAACGTATTCAGGTCGACTTCCTCGCCTCTGGACTTTTTATCTGCCAGGACCGACTTCCTCGCGTACGCATATTCCTCGCTGCCCTCGGAGAACTCCGTCACCTTCACCCTCGACCCCTCCGGGATCCCGGCGTCCTCGCCATAAGTGACCGTGACTTCGTAAAGGTCGCCTTTGTCACTGATGTAATGCGAAGAAATCTGCGCGTCCGTCGCCTTCACAGTGATCAGGCTATCCTTGGAGTACTCGGATTCCACGGTATATACAAGTCCATAAATGGAGAAGGACTCCGCCTCGAAACGAATCTCTTTCGTTTCAATGGCCTCGTCAGCTTCTGCATTTTCCAAAGCCTCTATCTCCTCCACCGCTTCAGCAGTTGACTCCGCTTCGCGCTCTTTCACAGCGTCTTCACCGGTCACCGCCTCCAGCTGTTCCACGCCGTCTTCGCCATAATGAAGCACTGCGGGATCCTCGACCTGTGCCTTTTCAGATTCAGAGCCGGCGGAAGCATCCGCCGCAGGGGTGTCCAGAATCTGGATGCTGACTTTGACAGGCGCGGCCGGATGAATACTGCGCTTCGTGGCAGGTCCGCCCGCCGCAGCACCTCCCGATGCCGCATTCCCCTCTGTCTCCTCAGCCAGAATCTCGATGTCCCAAAAGCGAGACGCCTCAGAATCAACACTCGACTTACCATCTGCAGACTCCGCCAAATGCTGCTCCGCCTGCTCGATGCAATCCTTGAAGGCACTCCGGTCTGTTGAGGCAGTGATCTCACGAACAGAAAGCTCTGCATTCTCGGGAATCCGCGCTTCTTCAGGATAATCCATAATAATCCTGTATCCGTCTCCTTCAGCAATCAAAGTACCGGATGTAAAGGACTGTTCTTCCTCTTCTCTTGTCACAGTGGAAGAGACACTGGAATTGTCGTCTTGATCTATGTTCTCCTCAATCTCTTCTTGGGCATCTTCATAGCACTCTACACTGTGCGTATGGACCTCTTTGCCGCAGATCAGTACCTGCTCATAGCACGCATCCGTGTGATGGTGTCCATCGCTCTCCTCCTGCTCGCAGGTGAGTGCCTTTTCTTCCCTGTAGCAGGAATCATCATGCGCATGCTCCGTGATGGTGCAAGTAAGATTTCCTTCCTCGTCAAAACACCCATCCTCCTGAGAATGCGTATGCTCTTCCATGTCGCACGCTAACTCTTGGGACACAGAATAGCAGCTGTCATCGTGGTGATGACCATCGCTCTCCTCCTGGTCGCAGGTCAACTGGTATTCATAGCAGCTTTCATCATGCTGATGCTCTTCAATACCACAAGCTGCCCTTTTTTCCATAGTGATCGCGGGTAATATAAGAGCATATGTGGTAACAAAAACAACCACATAAGCAGAGAATAAGCTGATGCAGCGATACCACGCTCTGCGATTTCTATTGTTAACTTTCAGCAACTTTTTCATTTGCTCTAAAAATACAATCATAAAGCCTCTTTCTTGAAGACTGACTGGATTTGTTGACGATGACTGTTGTGATGATTGGGGCGCTAGTCGCTTTCATTCTCATTCACATCAGTTATTCTTTTACCAATAGAACCGGCACAAATACTTAAATTCTTTGCGCCGGTTCCATTATCATTGTTATAAATAATGCTTCTAATTGCTTAGCCGCTCTATAACGAGCAGGTTCTTTATGCTGCTACTTTGCGCTTCCGCATGACCAGACCCGCTCCAGCAACACTTGCAAGCATTATACCGAGGAGGTAGATCATTGCTGTTCCAGGGCCTCCGGTATGGGGAAGCCCATGTCCAGCATTGTTGATGACAGTAAACTGATAACCTATTACTTTATTGTTGCCATCCTTTATTTCTATAATTCCTTGGCGTGAACTAGATAACGCATTGCCATCCTGTTCATAGGAAGGATTAGAAGACAATACAATTTTGATCGGTTTATCAAGCTTTATATATCCTTCCGGAGCTTTATCCTCAACCAAATAATACGTACCATAAGTATGCTTGCCTAAGTCAAGGATACCGTCATCACCTGTTTTTGATTGGGAATCAGCGCAACAGCATCTTCTTTTACTTTTCCATCAGCACCAATAGAATCGGCTCCATACAGTGAGGACACCGCATCCTTCAAAGGTGTCGTACTATTCTGATCCGTTTTAAGGATCTTAATTTGCTTCTGCGGAGCTTTATTGGTGTACTTCACAGCATATAAAACATTGGGCTCATAGATAGTTCCACTCATTGCTTTTTGATTGGGTGTAATTGTCATATGAGGATCTGCAGAAATCTCAGATCCATCCTTTTTCGTTTTTGCACTTCCTTCAATCTTCACAAATGAGTACTCTGAGTCAGTCCCGAGCACCTCTCTGATCTCCAGTTTCCTGAAGACCAGCCTCTCTTAAACTGTTTCTTAGATCAATCTCCGTCTCCTCCACAGAAGCACTCCCGCTCCTGCGATGAGGATTGATCCGAGGATCGTGAAGAGGCGTGTGCCGGGGCCGCCGGTATTCGGAAGGGCTGCGCCGGGAGTGTTGCCGACGATAATGGTAAGTTTATCATCTTCAAGACGCAGCAAATTATCCGGATTATTAATCAGCGTAACAACGAGTTCGTGACTTGCATTTTCTTCAACCTTGAACCTTGGATTGCCTAATAGTTTTATATATCCATCCGGAAAACGCGTTTCCTCGATCTGATAATACCCGGCAGGAAGCCCCTGGAATTCAAACACCCCGTTAAGTGTATAAGTACCGTCCTCTTTTTCATCATCACTTACTGTCATTGATCCTGAAGTCCCCCAGGTTGAATCTATTCCCTGGAAGTTTTGATCAGAATATTTCGTGACAGTGAAAGATGCGCCTTTCAGCAGATCCGGATCTGAATCATTCAGATTAGCCTTGTCAACCTTCTTCAAAGTGATGTCTGTCTGAACCGGCTTATAAATATTATAGACAAAGAACTCCAAAAAACCATTTCTCACCGGTTTTACTTTATCGCCATCATCATGATCTATCCATGTAGTATTGCCATTAATATCTGAATAATTACCTAATACTTCTGGGACAGCATTGTAGGTTCCTCCGTCTTTCGTATAAATACCACTGACATGATACTTTCCATCATTGACTGAATCATCGCGCCATGGAGATTCCGTTTCGATCCTGGTACCGGCATATTCCCAATAATTCCCATCTGTATCAACAATGTCGTCACGAACGCTATTTGGATCCTCGCGGATATAATACATGCCCGGTGTCACATCATAATCATAAACCAGGCCAATTCCATCTACACCTACCTTAATATTCTTGGAATGCAAATTGACATAATCCCCATAATTGACATTGATGGGCATACCATCAATCCCCATCCCAATAACACTGTTGGGATTTCCATCTGCATCCTGCCAGATCTCAAAGGAGTTATTCACCGGCGTGGAAGTTGATGGCTTAATGCGGTTTCCATTTTCATCTACCACAAGCTTTGTAATTTCAATGGCTACAATATTTGATCCCGCATGCTCCGCATCACCGCCCAGCACAAAGTCCATACCACTGCCTCCGGGAATATTGCCCTTAGGCCAGTTAACAGGATCCCATTTTACAGGAGGGCACTCGTTTCTTTCATCCCAGTAATCAAAGCTGGCCGAGAAAGCAACATCTATAGTAATAGTCAGTTTGTTCCCTTCTGCATCATATAATTGTCCCAGTTCAGGATCAATCAAATCGAATGTCACAGTCTTGACTGCAGTCACGCTGTAATAGATTTTATTATTAAGCCTGTGTTCCCATTCCTGATCAGTAACAGGCAGATTTGCGACCTTAAAAGATCCTTCAATTCGAACCTGTGGTGTGCTGTATTCGGTTGCAGCATTCGCAGAATAACCAGTTATATAAAACGCATTGTCGATTGGTACAGCATGTCCATTTGCATCTTTTATATAGGCAACAATTGCTGCCTTTTTCATGTCATCGGTAGAAATACCAATTCCTTCTTTAATCAGGGAGACTGTTTTATAGGATGAAACCTCCAGTATTGGTTCCCCAGCCTCATTATAATATTTACCGTAAGCAAGTGGTACGTCGACCTCCGAAGTACCTTCAATAGATATATCAATATGGGAAACTGTGTGGTTACTACTATCTACAGGCAAGACCGCAGTCGGACTGGCGAAGAGAATCTCTACTGCATGATCACTGTCTTTTCCCCCAGCAAGCTTTAACACTCCATTTTCTTCTGTAACGCCGATATAGTAATCTCCATTACTGCTTTTCAGATGTTTGTTCGTGTAGGTCAAAGCACTTTGAGACTGCATCTGACGAGTGCCACTGACAATTCTATAATATGGCACCCGTTCTCCATCCACTTCTTTATACCCGGCAATCTCTGTAGTCGTATTATCGTCATTGTCTTCGGAAATGCCTGTTCCTGCGCTGGGATCAATATATTTGTAATAATAATCGGAGGCAATCATACTCCCATTAAAATCAACCGCATCGGAATTATGATACAGATTGGTTCCGGTGTAGGTCCACATCATGGGATTCTCAACCTTAACCTGATTTGTAGCCTCGATATATTCGACACTTGTCAATGTACCATCATTATTGACGATATAGTAATACTCGTCAATCTTTGCCAGCATGATATGGGTGCCTGCCTTAAGAGCATTCGGGTCAGCAGGAACTGAAGTAAACGTCAGCTTTGAGTTGCCGCCGCCATCAGCGTCCGCATATGCAGCAAATCCCGTGCCTCCTTCACCGCCATATTGATTCAGGTAATAATTCGTTCTACCATCGTTTCGATAAATACCATATGTACCATCGGTGTTCGGAACAACATTGAGATCCATTGTATTTACAGAGGTAAGATTGACTCGACCGCTGTTACCATTATACGCATTAATGTGCATATAATTCTTTTGCCCGTTGATCATCGTATAGACTCTGTAAACACCAGGTGTATTAGTCGCTTCGAATTGATAATCCGCTGCCTGATTGACGTTATTGGTCTTTATGATTTCCCATGGATTCTTGTTATAGTCGGTCCGGTTTGTTAAATAATAGCCCCCAACACTGATTTTGATTGTGCGATTGGCAAGATCCGGTTCTCCATGATCAACATCTTCTATCACGGCATAAACCGAGAATTCATCCGTTACAAAACCAAGCTCCGTTTCTCCGCCTTTTTCTTTGTTTTTCTCAATATCAATAATCTCCGGGCCTTCCGTGCTAAAATGAACAACCCGAAGTGTTGCGATTTCCTGAGGTGTATCTAAAAGCTTAATAGCTACAGATACGTTTGACTCAGGCTCAATTTTTTGCCCTTGATTCAGAATTTCAATGTCAAAAATATGAGCATACCCAAAGTTATCACTCGAAACTTCTGTATCAATTCCTTCTCTGGTTTTCTTTAAAGACTGCTGATAATACTGTTCGTACTTCCTGTCTTCCGGAAAAATCTCCCTGACCTTCAGCTCAGCTCCATCCGGAATCTTTGCATCCTCACCATAGGTCACAGTGATCTCCCAGGTGTCGCCCTTTGCGTCGATCACGTTCTTCTTGATCTGTGCGTCCGTCACCTTTACAGTGAACACTTTTCCGTCTTTCATGGTAATTGTCAGCGTCTCTTCACTCGTAAATGGCTGCATGGAAATCAAAGCCCAGTCCCCGGCTTCCACCGTCTGTGCATTTATCTCTGCGATCTGTCCCTCCGTCAGTTCCGCACTGTATTCACATTCCAGTCCACGATTATCCTTAATCTGCCCAACTGTACTCTCGCTCTCAACCTTGCTGACATCCACGAGTTCCGGGCTGCTGCATTCTACAGAAGCCACATCTGCCACGAACTTTCTCGTCGCTTCACTGACTTCCACATCCCCAAGCGTGAGCGGTGTATTCGTATCGGAATATACACCATTCTCTTTTTCCCCTTCGTTGTCGCCGTTCTCTTCCGCATTTTCTGCAATTACAGACTCGTTTTTGTCCTCATTTTCATCCGAGTTTGTATCGTGGGTTATACCCAGCACTTCTACGAGGTCTGCAAAGCTGACAAATCCGCCTCCGGGAAGGCTGAACTGATACATTTTGCCGTTCACGGAGTACTCGAAGTCCACCGTATAAAACACGCCATACACAGAAAACCCATTCGTCTCGAATACGACTGCGTCGTCCTGCTCCTGCGGCTCTTCTACAAGCTTCGCTTCCTCGTCTTCACCTTCAAAGTGAACGACGTTCAGAGACTTTCCCTCGGTGTTCTCGTCTTTGTCGAGCAGCTTGATTTCAACTCTTACAGGCGCTTCGGGCTCGATTTTGATACCATCCTTTTCGATAGTGATGTCAAGGAGCTTACTGTAAGCGATCTTGCCGGCGGAGACGCCCATGGCTTCTTCAGCGTCTGCCATGTAGTCTGCATACTCGTCCGCGGACTCTTCGATCTCTCTAACTTTGAGTTCGGCGTCCAGAGGAATGCCTGCAGTTTCATCGCAATATACTGTTACTTCATATGTATTGCCATCTGTGCTCTGAAAAGAGGTGGTCAGGCTACCTGCGCCTACAACGCCGTATACGGAGAACTGGTCGGACTCAAACTTGACCGACTTCATCGCCTCGTCTTCGCCCTGCTTCCTGGCGTCAATATGAGAATCGATGACTTCGGGCTTCTCTTCGTTGTTCTTGTCAAAGTGTACAGTGTCGACATTGATGTCCTTGCGGACTTCCACTGCCTCGTTGTATTCGATCCTTACCTTGACCATGCCCTGGGGCTCGATCTCTTTTCCATCATAGATGAAGGCAATATTGTAGAACTTGGCGAAAGACAGGCCGGTCTTCTCGTCATACTTGTCCTGCATCTCGCTCAGAGCCTTCTCATAGTACTCCTCGTACGCATCAGGATCGCTCTCTTTGGTAATCTCAGTAACCTGAAGCTCTACGCCCTCGGGGAGCTTGGCGCTTGTGCCAAAATCTGCATATACTGTGTAGCCGTCATCATGGTCATCGTCATTCCCGTCCTGCTCATAGGCTTCGTCAACGTATGTATAAACGAGCTGTCTGTAGCCGGTGATGAGCTTAACTGTTTCCTCGGTCTTGGCGGTTGCTGCACTCTCAGAATTATCGGTTGTGCTTACCGCTTCGGAAGACTCCTCAGACGTATCAGCGTCATGGTTGTCGTCTGTCTCATCCGAATTGTCCTGGTCGTTCTCAGCTGCAGGCTCCGCGTCGTCGTTATTGGAGGCATCCTCAGTGTTGGACTCCTCGTCATCGGAAGCTTCTGCAGGATCTTCGTTCTGCTCCTGTTCCTCCTGCACTTCCTCCGGCTCTTCTGCCTGCGGCTCCTCCGGCTCCACTTCCTCTGCGGATTCGGTGACGACCGGCTCGCTCTCGGCGATATCTATGCCCGCCTGCGTTGATGCCGTGTTCACATCCAGCGTCACGGCCGGCAGGATCAATGCGTAGGTTGTCACGAATACGACAATGGCAGCCAGTGCAGAGACGCCGCGTTTCCAGCGCTTCAGCTTCTTGTTCATTCTCATGAAGTGTTCCACTATTTTGTCTAAATGGTTCATATCGCTTCTCCTGATCATTATCGTTATGAGCGGCTGTTAATGGATCCTGTCAGCTGCGCGCCTTACGCAGAAGACCCAATACTACGAATACAGTTCCGGCTGCGCCAAGCGCGATGGCAGGCCACCACAACTGTCCCGTCTGTGGAATGCGGCGCGGCTTGTCCGGAGGGACCATCTCCTTGTAAGGTGACGCCTTCGGCTTGGTCGTAACGTCGTAGATCAGTTTCCCATTGTCGTTCTGCGGGATCGATACGAGGAAAGGATTGAGCGTATACTTTTCTCTCGTCTTGTCCTTCTTGGTGATCTCAACGACCTTCGTATGTGCGACCAGGTACAGGCCGGGCTCCAGGTCTGTGAAGACCACAGTACCGTTTTTATCCAGTTTCTGGGAACTCTCATAGAGAGGCAGTCCCTGGCTCTTGATGATCCGTTCCATCTTCTCGGCCAGGTCTCTGTTCTCCCGATCCAGCTCCGCGCTGGTTGTGGGAAGATTGCCCACAGATGCAAAATCGCCGGTCGGTACGAACTTATATCCGTTATCTACAACGATATCGGCGACTCTGTAGATCCCGACCTCATTTCCGTCGCTGATCGGCTCTCCATTGCTCGTAAATGTAATGGAAAGGGATCCTCTTCGCGTAAGGTCAATCGTTTCCGCGGCTGATGCACCAGCTGGAAACATCCCCGCCGACATGCTCAGGCATGCGGTCAGTATCAGGGTGCCCTTTAGTAAACCCGTTATCTTTCTTCTTAAACCTGTTGTGTCAAATAACCGCATAGACTCCCCTTTCCTAACCTCTCTTGTTTGTGCCATTTAGTTTTTTCCAATAGTTGCGGATCGCATCTAAGATGTCTTCCTGTTCCTCTGACCCGATCACTACCTCGGTCAGATTGTTCTCCTTCATATACTCATCTTTGTAATCTCTTCGCTTACGGTTCTTGGCGCTCGTGCTGATCAATACATAGATAAGCAGCACTGCCAAAAAAGGAATTGCCAGAAGCGGTGCAATAAACACCGGACGTATCTGGATCGCGTCCGCGACAACCATCGCGTCGCCATCCGCGTTATCGATCCTGTGTCCCCTTACCAACAGCCTGTGCGTATTAACGCCGTACGGCGTGCAGGTGACCAGTGTGCAGTAATCCTTGCCGTTCTCGATCACCAGGTGAGACAAGTCCTCCGGCTCCACGATCCATATGTGGTCCACCTCGTAGGTCAGTGTCTCGTTCAGGACTGTAAGTGTGAATGTGTCGCCCGCGACCAGCTTGTCCAGATCCGTAAAAAGTCTGGCGGAAGGAAGTCCCCTGTGCCCTGACAGAACGCAGTGAGAACTCTCACCTCCGACGGGAAGCGATGTTTCTTCCAAGTGGCCGATGGACGTCTGCAGAACGGTGTCATCGGTTCCATGGTAGATCGGAAGCGTGATGTTGATCTTCCGGATCTTGATATAACCCATGATTCCATCGCCGCCTACATCGAGCTGTGACAGGTATTCTTCCTTCTGCTCGTCTGTTAAGCCCCAGGCGATCCCGCTTTCTGCCAGTCTCTTGTTATAGGTTCTGGCTCCGTCGAGGATTGCCGCATACTCTTCCTCATTCATGTTGGCCACGTTCTCTGCGTAGGACATGACCGACCTGGCTTGATGGATGGAGTTCCAGTAATCCGCAAAGGACGGATATATGAGCAGCATCAGTCCTACGACCAATGCCGCTACCAATATGATGTTGAAAAGCCTGGCTTTGATCCATCGGAGCACCGGATTCTCCGATTGACTTAATTCCGATGGGCCAGAGCTATATGGATTTTCTTTATATTGTGCCCGTGTGTTATTCGAATTCATTCTTCCCATATTCATGTTGTTCCAATGCTTGCTTTACTAAATGTATAGAGACTTTCTATGCATTTAGGAAAATAAGCATTAAAGCCTATTCCGTTTCCGCGTTATGCTTCCGTGATATAAATCATCCGGGGAGCCGGATGAACCGACTCCCCTTCTGATATTCGATTGCTTAATGAAACCAGTTCAGTACAGAACCAATCTCATTCTTCTGTCATGATTAGCGAGCCATTCTTCTCTTGGAGATCAGAAGTACTGCTGCGCCGATTACAAGTGCAGAACCAACAACGTAGAACATCGTTGTGCCCATGCCACCGGTGGAAGGAAGCTCTGTACCCTGAGTGTTCTTAATCTTTCCCTTATCGGCATCTGTTCCAACTACTGTATCGCCTTCGCTCTGCTCTGTAATCTTAGTAGTAGTTGCGTCATTTGTGATGGTATATTTTGCCGTCTCTACACCATCAATCTCTACAGTGTAGGATTTAAGAACATTTGTCTTATAGGATATAGCTGCATCGCCACTTCCTTCAGTAACAGTTACTTCCTCGATCTCAGCCTTAATTTCAATGCTATGAGCATTCTGGTCAGCAATATATCCAGCAGGAGCTTTTGTCTCTTTAACCCAGTATTTACCAGCGTCAAGACCTTGGATTGTCATGCGACCCTTTTCGTCAGTTGTGATCGGATTTGTGAAGATATCATTACTATATTCCTGAGTGCAGTTCGCATCTTTGTATAATTTGAACTCTGCGCCCTGAAGAGCACCAACTGTCTTGCCGTTGTCAAGTTCTACAGTCTGGGTAATTTCATTTCCATCTTTATCCACACCAACCTTGACAACTTCAGTTGCCTTATAAGGCTGTTCTCCGAACAGATCACCATCAATGTTAAAGGTATAATGATTTGTCTTGTCTTTCAGAGTTCCGTGGCCTTCCTGGTCACTGGGAGAATTGGAATAATTTACAGTAACAGTATTGTCTTCATGATTTACAGACTTCGGAGCCTTGCTTGTTACTTCCGCCTGGTAAGTGATTTCTACATCTGTAGCTGTTTTGACTGTCTTAAGATAAGTATCTGTAAATGCAAGTGTAAAGCCCTTCTTATCATCAGGAGTTACTGTGTAATCCGTACCTTTAGTGAGGCTTGCCGGTTTTACAAGTGTAATTGTTGTCTCATTAAGCTCAAGTCCTGTAGAAAGAGCATCAGTTACTTTAAATACAGGTTTAGTATAGTCGGAAGAAAATCCAGGAATCGTTGTTTTTACGGTGAATGTAACAGTATCTCCAACACCTACTGTTTCCTGTTTGTTCTCATCGACCGAGGTTGCATCTTCTGCTGTTTTGTCTACCGTAATCACGTTTTTCTTAGCCATAGCAGAATCGGAATAGCTCAAATCAGTAGTTACATTCCAAGTACTAGAATCACCTGTTTCATTCTGCTTATAATCTGCTCCGACAAATACTGGATTATAGGTATATCCAGCCTTAGCAGGTGTAATCAGAGCAATGTAAAGGCCTGCTTCCGGCTTATCTGCCTTAGCTTTACCGTCTGTACCAGCTGTAGCAGTATATGTTTTTGCACCAGATGCTGCAGCAGCCTGAGTTGCAAGAGTTCCCGCGAGAGTAGAGCTAATAGCACCAGGAGTAGTCTTGTTACCAACAACTTTTGCTAACTCTTCATCAGTAAGTGTAAAACCATCCGCTACTTTCCAGCCATTATCCCATTTCAGGACTTTATAAAAAGTTACACTATCATTCTGTTGTAATCCGGTTACTGATATCTCCGGATCTACTGTTAACCCACCCTGAGGAGTATCTGCAGCAAATGCACCGATACTCATTGTGCCAATAATCATTACCATAGCAATGACTAAAGCCATCATCTTTTTCATGTGTTTCATTGTTTTCTTCCTTTCTTTGAAGTTTTTGCCTTTCAAGCGATTGTGTCTTTTGAAAGGGAGTTTACTTTTCACTGTTTTGACAAAGGTTGTCTGCCACAGCTGGCATTTGGCTGTCTCATGCATGTATCTCGACCGATACGCGCTTTAACAGCCGGATTTATATCGGTTCCAGATTCGGCGTCAGTTATTCGTCGAGATCAGAGGCTGTTTGTTATCCTCCTTTCTCCACGCCTCATCCCGGAACCGCACATCATGGCGGATGCAGGGTTGGAATTGCTCCGCCTAATGCACGCAACGGTTATGGGTCGGCGGAGCGCCGTGCTCCGTCCGAGGGTCATTGTATGACCTGTCAATTTGCTAGTAGTGTCCATATCGCTTTCCTGTTCGTCCGATCACTTACTGAATCGAGCCAAAACCAATCAGCGGCCATACTCTGAATACGATCTTCCCTACGATCTGTTCTTCTGAAACGCATCCAATAGACGTATTTCTGGAGTCTATGGAAACTAATCGGTTATCTCCCATCACGAAGACCTTGCCCTCTGGAACCTGATAAGGAAGTTCGATGTTGGTCTCGCCGAACGCCTTCGGCTGGTTGAGATACGGTTCTTCGATCTTAATATTGTTGACGTAGACGTTTCCGTCCTTGTCGATATCCACCCAGTCGCCCGGGTTGGCCATCACTCTTTTGACCAAAATATTGTTGTTATAATAAAAAGCGATGATGTCTCCCGTGTTCAGGTTGGTACTCTTTACCGATACAACGATGTCACCGCTGTCCAGAGTTCCGTTCATTGACTTTCCGTAAATCCTGAGGATCGGCAGGAACAATACCGCTATGAGAACTGCGACCGCCGCGACAACGACAAGGGAGAGGAAGGTGCTGCGCACCGTTGTTCTGAACCGGTGCAGGTAACGCTCTCTCTTGACAGCTTCCGTGACTATGCCGGTATCGGGAAGGGCCATGCTCTGTTCATCCATTGTCCTTGCCCTCCCTGTTAAGATGATTCTCTGCAGCCGGCTTATTCCTGGCAGCGCTGCGCTTAACGTTCTCTACGTATAGGTCTGCTGCCTTTTGTGCCTCTACAAAGATGTTGGTCAGCTGCAGAGATGCTTCCGCCAGCGAACCAGCTTTCTCAATTCGGATCCTGCGGTCCGCCAGCTGCTCTTTCAGTTCATCGCGCTCTTTGCGCAGATTGTCGATCTCCTGGCTCTGCGCCAGCATGATTTCCAGCATTTCTGATCGTTTTAGTTTCAGTAATTCCTTTTCAGTCATTGGATTTCCTCTCAACCTCATATTGCGACGCTTGCGCTTCCTTCCTGCATGTATTGAGATACGGAGTTCTGGATCGTCAGCGCTCCGTTCTCTTTGCGCACGTCAAATACAAACGGGTTCGTCTCTGCCCATGCAGGATCTTCCTCTGCCTTTTCCTGCCACAGGACATAGGCGTTCAGGAAGCCCTCGTAGATCGTCTGCTCGGCCCGCTGCCGCACATTCACCGCCTCTTCATAGCTGTCAAAAGATCCCAGATACAGCAGTTTCTTCTTAAAGCCGATGTTGGCGATATACTTCCCGTTCTTCCTCTTGAAGATTCCGCAGAATCCGCTGTGGTTGTCACTGCGCTTCTTGCGTCCGGAAAGCCATTCGATACATGTGCCGTCCACCAGGTGCAGCCGGTCACATACCATTTTCTTGCTCACCTCTTTAAGGCACCCACAACTCTTGTTGTTGCCCTTGTTGAGCTCTGAGACGCTCACTTCCACTTCGTTTCCGCAGTCGCAACGGCATCTCCAGAGAATCGACCCGCTTGCACTCTTTCTATCCGTGGGATAAAGTGCCGTCAGCTTTCCATATTTATGTCCACTAATATCCAGTCTGTTCTTACTCATTCTTCCCACTCACTTGATGCATTCTTATGGGCATAGCAAAAAATCAGTCTGCTCTAATTCAAGAAGGTATACTTAAATGGAAAATTAAAGATCATCTGAATAGGCTCAATTTTGTTCAGTTGTTTTCGATATTGTGATAATTTTGAACGATTGTTCTCAGAATGTTATCAGATTGTTAAAAAGATGCGTTGACTTTTGGGTATAAACTATTACAATATTGTTAACAGCAAATGTATACTTTTGCGCTAGAATTTTTGGGTCAATCATTTTTCTTGTGGGATTGGCCATGCCACACTATAGGTTGCTAATACCGTCCGCCAGCCTTGACATGAACCTCA
>JBGULF010000105.1:0-3727 GCA_045115935.1 Anaerovoracaceae bacterium | reverse complement strand
CGAGATGGCTCTTACTTTCGATGATTATGTCTACAGATCAGATGTCCAGGGAACCAAGATCGCTGATTCAACTTCCGAGAGATTCTCGTTTGTTCCGTTCAAGATCATTTCTGTTACCAACGGTGAGACTCATGTAGTCGTAACTGACAAGAATGGTTTCTTCTCCACTAAGGACAGAAGAGCTGCCGGGGACCTCGATGAGGATGAGGATGCAGATACTGCAAGAAAGCAGAACCCGTTCGATGACCTGCTTGAAGCTAAGGAAATAAAGACTGCAGATCTCGAGAAAAGATCTCAGGATATCCTTCACGGAGTATGGTTCGGAACAGGTGAGTTCGGAGACAAGGCTCCTATGAACAGCAAGTTCGGAGCACTCCCTTATGACTCATATATCCTTGAAGAGATGCCATGTGAGCATAACGAGGGATATATCCTTCAGAAGTTCTACTTCACAGTAGATCAGAAGAGCCAGAATGGCTTCGTTGATCTTGAGACCATCACTGATGACGTCCCTGAGATCGGAACTACAGCTTCCGTTGACGGAAAGAACAAGAACATCAGACCTCAGAAGGAGATCAAACTCGTTGACGTAATCGAGTACAAGAACCTCAAGAAGGGTGAGACCTACACAGCCAAGGGAGTCCTGATGGACAAGGCTACCAAGGCGCCGGTACTTGATATGAACGGAAAGCAGATCACTGCTGAACAGGAATTCAAGACATTCATGAGCAACGGCAAGGTCAAGGTCACATTCACATTCGATGCAACCAGCCTCTACGGCAAGGACACAGTAGTGTTTGAAAAGGTATTCGACAGTGAAGGACACGTGGCTGCAAGACACGAAGAGATCGATGATGAAGGTCAGACTGTAACCTGGGAAAAGCTGGATCCTAAGTACGAGATGTACAAGATCCGTACTACAAAGGCTCCGTCTGCCGGAGATAAGTACGGCTTCTTTGCACAGGACGAAGTTGAATACGAAGTCCACATCGAGAACACAGGTAACATCGAGATCACAATGGATGTTACTGACCAGTTCACTCAGAACCCTGAGTACTTCACTGTTCCTGTACTGAAAGATGTTAAGTTCACCGGCAAGGGAACATGGAACAACAAGGGTAAAGATGACAAGGTCGCTAACATCACTCTGAATGTTGGAGAGAAAGCTACTGTCACTTACACTGCTGTTGTAAAGGACGAAGCGAAGGCATACCTTGCAGCTAATGCCAAGGATTCCGATTCTCTTGATGAGAAGAATCATGACACCAACATGGCATACCAGAAGAACAAGACAGATGATAAGGATGGTTACTGGAACACTGCTGAGTGCGTGAACGTGACATATCCTAACCCTGAGAAGCCTGAAGAGCCTGGTAAGCTCGAACCTAAGAAGGACGTAGCTCAGACTCCTGTTCAGAAGCCTGTGATCGGAACGTCTCTTGCTAACGGCAAGGGCGACAAGACTGTTGCTGCAGCTAAGGATACACAGCTGATCGACACTATCGCATACAAAGGACTCGATACTTCCAAGTGGTATGTATTTGAGGGAACACTGATGGTAAAGGACAGCGGTGATCCGCTTGTAGAGCACGGCAAGCCTGTCACTGTTATGAGTGAGCCGTTCAAGCCGGCAAGACCTGACGGCACAGCCAAGGTAAGCTTCATCATCGACACAACAAACCTTGACGGTAAGGAGCTTGTAGCATTTGAGAACTGCTACAGACTTAATGAATTCAAGAAGGGTGATGATGTCTCTAAGGCAGATAAGACTGTCGTTGCTGATCACAAGGATCTGAACGATGAAGGTCAGACTGTAAAAGTATCCAAGACAGCCAAGAGCGTTCCGCCTAAGACAGGCGATAACACCATGCTGTGGCTGTATGGAGCCCTCTTTACCGCTGCAATGGGCAGCATGCTGTTCCTTGTAGCCAGAGAGTATGCAAGAAAGCGCAGACAGGCCAAAGAGGATGCTGAGATGTTTGCCTGATGTTGGCAACAATCAATAGAGAATAACTGATGTGGAGCGACTATCAAACAGGTAGCCGCTCCATTTTGTTTTGAGAATGTAGGAGGGAACAGGGGAAATGAACTACAACGAGAGGAAATTCAACATGGACATCGCTGCAGTCTGCGGACTCAGAGAGGCAGTGATTGCAGATTTCATAAGAGGCCTGCAGGTAGCAAGCGATGAAACGACATACAGGCACGGATACTTCTGGGTCAAGTGCACTCAGAAAACTATAACAGTTCATATACCGTTTCTGACTGAGGATATGGTGCGGCACTCAGTCAACAAGCTGGTAGAAAAGGGGATCATGAAGGTCGGAGTATTCAATGATGACAAGTTTGATCATACCTATTGGTACACTTTCACAGCTTACGGTAATGAACTACTCGATGACAGCAGGTGTTTTGATTGAAGCCAATCCCAAGGCCACCGGGAATGAGGATTAAGTGCCCGGATAACTGCAGGTACCGCGACAGACTCGCACCATTCTGTGGGTACTGCATGCTGGAAATATTAGGAAGGAAGCAGGAAACGGAGGAAAAAGATGGAGAAATCGATACAGAAATTGCTGGACAAGCTCGGGAAAAAGGGCTTTGACACAGAAAAGAAGGTCAATTCCATAGATATGCAGGTAGCTTTTGAAAATGGCTTTACTACTGACGAAGTAGGAGGGATCCTCGCTCTGCAGAAGGCGATCAAGAGCCACAGCGCATATGCATTCATAATGGGAGGAACTGATCCAAAGCCTGAGAAGAAGGAGGTCAGACGCAATGCAGATGATGATAGAACCGCAAAAGTCGGAGTATTCACCGAGACACATGAAAACGCAGGCTACTGAAGAAGTTGATCTCGCGAGACTGCGGGAACTGGTAGATCAGCTCCCGGAAGGAACGATCCTTTCAGTTGATCTGGAGGAGGTGAATGATGGGCAGGAAGATGGGTAATCCGAATGAACTTAAAGTGGTCAATGTAAGGCTGGTCAGGGAGCCATCGCTTTACAGCACCGAAAAGATAGCCTCACCGGAGGATGCGGTCAAGGTAATAGCAAAGGATCTTGCGACGTATGACAGGGAAGTATTTGCCGTGCTGAATCTCAAGACAAACGGGCAGCCGATCAACTTCAATATATGCAGCATCGGAACTTTGGATTCAGCTATGGTGAGCCCACGCGAGATCATGAAGGCGGCTGTGCTTTCATCGGCCGCAGCGTGCCTGTTTGTGCATAATCATCCCGGTGCTGATCGAGCTGAACTAGCTCCGAGCCAGGAGGACCGCGAAGTTACAAAACGGTTGATGGAAGCGTGTGATGTTATAGGAGTCAGGTTCTTAGATCATGTGATAGTAGGCTCCGGAAACAGCGGTATATACAGCTTCAGAGCTGAAGGCGAACTGGATAGACTCAGGCCTTCACACAGAGAATGGGAAAGATAAGGAGGATTATTTATGGCAGATAGAGAACAGATCAAAGTCGAAATTGTAGAGAGGATAGGTGCTCTTGATAAGCCAAACGACAATGGCTGGACAAGAGAACTCAATCTCGTATCCTGGAATGGCGGAGCGCCAAAACTCGATGTACGTGAATGGTCGCCTGACCACAGCAGGATGTCGAAAATGTAGAGCTCTACATTTGGCTCATTATGTTGAGTAATAATAAATGGTGAGTCTTCACCATAGATGCGGATTTTTAAACGCTCCTGCCCGTAAAGACTCACCATTTCA
>JBGULF010000104.1:0-3448 GCA_045115935.1 Anaerovoracaceae bacterium | reverse complement strand
TTTTACAAAGAAAAAAGCTTGAAACCATTGAAATTTCAAGCTTCAGAATTGGTGAAGGTGTCCGGAATCGAAACACCGTCAAAGTATGGTTATCTGAAATAGTAAATGCACATGTGAAGATGTAACCGCACTCTCCAACCAGAAATAATTGGTTTTGTGCAGTTACGACTTCGTAATTGCCGCAGTTGCAGTTGTTAGTGCTTCACTGTTTGGGATTTTCTGTTAGAATTGGTCCAGGAATTCGCACGTTAAAAGAGCGGGCTGCACAGGTCAAATAATTTTGCAGTTGAAAGTGCACTCCGTTTTCAGCAGTTATTGTGCGTATCCTGCCTGTCGTATATATAGTTTCAGCTTATTTCTTGAGAAGCTCCGGTTTCAGGCAGAGCTCCTTGAGTGGTATGTACTTCAGGCCGAGCCTGGCGGCAGTCTCTTTGCCATATTTGGCTGCAAACACCTCGTATGGGGACTTGGCATTGAGGCTGGCGCGAGGCAATGAATTGATGTGATTCATCATAAGAGTGACATCCTCCTGAGTAAGATCGTCAAAGCAGGATCCTTTAGGCAGAATGTATCTGATGAATTCGTGGTTGCGCTCACAGCGGCTCTTCTGGTTGGTCTGCTGCGGATCACAGTAAAACACGCGGCACTGGAATTCACCGGTCTCCTGATCGATCTCAATTGAGGACGGATCAGTGAACTCAGTACCACGGTCAACTAAAATGACCTCAAATATGCGGGAAAACGAATCTCCCATCATTTCGCGAAGAAGCGCGTATGCAGCAGCAACCCCGGCTGCTGCTTTTGCGTCTCTTAGAAACATGAGCTGCACACTGCAGTCCCTGAAGAAGATAGTCAGTATGACTTTGCCGCCCTTGGTGCCCTCTACTGTATCCATTTCAGACACTTTTGCTCCGGGATGTTTCTCGAGATGATCCATGAATTCCGCATAAGACCTCCCTACATGGCATTTCTTGTCGACATGTAATTCAGGACCGCTCTTCTGTCTGGCGGGTTTCCTGCGGACCTTCCTGTGAAGATCCAGATTGTCGACATCAAAGGCTCCTTTGTCTATGTAATCGTACAGAGTCCTTTCAGAGACAGGCATGCTGTCAGCGTATTCGGCATAAGCGACCGGCAGAGAAACTCCGTTTTTTATGAGAGGGATCACGGTTGCAGCTATGTATTCCATCTCAGACTCACTGAGTGAAATGCCGGCTCTGGACTCTGAAAGAACACGTTTATACGCCTTATGAGCATATTCAGCATCATAAAGCCTCTTAGCAAGAGGGCATGGTATCCGATCAGCACAGCCATTGCAGCAATAAGGCGGCTTAAGGAGCTTAGGGCAAATCTCGGGCTCATAACGATCACAGTACTTTGCACACTGGGAGCATGCGATGTTACACATTTTCTTAGTACACACAGGTGCCGGACATTTGGATGTGTCTTCAAATATGCATTCATATCTGAACTTGCATTTGCTTCTGGCCGGTTTGCCTTCGCCTCGTACGTGAGCCTTTATTTCACGGCTTATGCTAGTACGGTTCTTACCTGTAGCATCAGCTATCCTGGAAAAACTCTGGCCAAGAGTAAGAGCTCTCTGGATGAGCAGTCTTTCGTCATATGTAAAGTGTTTCATGATGGATCCTTTCCGGCAGGATACAGGTGCAATTGTAGCTAAAACTTGGGCATGAAAAAACGTGAAGTTGAAACTGCACTACAGCCAACTTCACGCCTCCGCGATCCGAAATGCACTTTTTATTTACATTTACTTATACAATTAACCCACCGTCAAAGTATTGCAGTAAAAGCATTTCCGAAAGACTTTAGGACTCATTTGCGGACTCCGCCGTAGGTCTGAGCATTGCTTCATATATGCTTTGCAGCTTTGATCCTTTCTGTCTATCTTTTTATGCCCGACACCTGATACATCTCGTCATCAGATACAACGCAGTCGACATCAAGCCAATCACTGAAAATCGCTGTCATGTATTCCGTATCCGGCAAATCAAGCGACACCCTCAGTGCCTCTCCGGAATGGTGCTTTGCAAGCTTGTCTCTGCTCATCCCATGCGCTACGGAAAGTCTTCCTCCCGTTCTGAGCATGTCCGAGAGACGCTGTATCAGAAGACGCGGCTCAGGAAAATGCGGGAATGCGTTATATACCATGATGCAGTCAAAGAGTTCGTCCGTCTGCATTTCTGTCACATCTGAACATAGAACACGTACCCTCGGGTCATCACACTTTCCGGCAGCTATCTTTGCCATCTCAGGCGAAATGTCAACACCCAGCACACTGCTCACATTTCTGGCGAGATAGTCCGGGAACAGCACCCCCGTTCCACAAGCCACATCAAGCACAGACACTCCCTTTTTTATGCCTCCGTTGTCGAGAATTTTCTTTATCACTTCTTCATTGCGGATCATGTTTGCATCCCATGACGGTGCGCATCTGTCAAAAAAATCTACAACTTCCTTTTTAGTCATTTTCTTTACCTGTTGTTCTACGGGTTTTGCCTTGCGATATCATGCCTTAAAACTGTTTTCCAGTATCCCAATGACATCGGTAACATATTTGGCGCATGTAGTCATCATGTCTCCTCTGAGATCGCGGCAAAGCAGACCGCCATTGATCTTTTCGAACTCATCATACAGGCATCCCGACATGTTCTTGGCATCCATCATCATTTTCATCTGCGCATCCGCAGGCAGGTCATCATATACCTTCTCGACCGGTATCCCTGCTTCAGCTGCCGTTTTCTCACGTACATATTTGTTTATACAGAAATCTCCTCCGCGCAGTGTTCCGCAAATCTGACCGCAGCTCTCACACATGTCAGCCAGTGCTTCAGGAGTACTTTCATCCCATCCGAGACCTTCGCCGAGTACCGCGCATATTATCTGCCCGCAGTTATATCCCTTTGAATGGAGCTCCATCAGTTTCTCTCGCATATCCATATTGCATTCTCCTTGTATTATCATCTTCAAGCATCAACGTATTAGTTTGCGCTTAATGCTACACTGTTAGAGACACTGTGGATTGGTGACACGCTCCTACCACTTGATGGTTCAAGAAAGGCTCCAACCACAGCTCTCTGTATAGTTGTTGATCAGTTAGATACCGCATGACGGTTTATGTAGAACAAGGTTACGCTATCAGTGAGTCCGTGGTCCTAAACAGTGTCGAATACATAATGCAAGGAGATTTTTTATGATCTACGTTGGACTCGATGTCGCCAAAGACAAGCACGATTGCTATGTCTGCGACTCTGATGGTGTGGAGCTTTATGCTCCGTTCATCATCCAGAACACCAGAGAGGGATTTGAAGATCTTTTCGAGAAAGTACGATCTGTTGCTCCCGATTTGTCCAAAGTAAAAATAGGGCTGGAAGCCACCGGACATTATGGCTACAACATACTTGGTTACTTGCTCGAAAAGGAATTCCGC
>JBGULF010000103.1:0-4762 GCA_045115935.1 Anaerovoracaceae bacterium | reverse complement strand
ATGTGACCGCGACTGTAAGCAGAGTTTCAGAGCAGTGATAGTGCAATGCCCTGAATACAATTCCAAACGAAGCAAGAAGAAACGGCAATGATGCCGGGAAAGGAGGCTTTATGCCGGAAAGAAAACAAAGCACTACTAACTTTAAAAGCGCAGAAGAACTCTTCTATAACCCTGTCGAAGGCGGCAAGCCTGACATGATAGTCGATGGACTCATCCCAACGGGCCTGACCATAATAGCAGGTGCACCGAAGTCGTGTAAAAGCTGGCTGATGCTGAGACTGGCGTTATCTGTCAGCCTGGGTGAGCCATTCCTCGGTCATGATGTTAAGAAGTGTGATGTAGCATACTACGCACTTGAAGATACGGATGCAAGGCTCAAGAGCAGACTATTGGATATAGGAACTGCTCCGCCGCCGGGACTGATATACGCTACCTCAGTAAAGGATCCGTGCAATGATTTCATCAGTGACCTTGAGAGATGTCTGGACAGCAATCCGGGAGTCGGACTTGTAATAGTAGACACACTGCAGAAAATCAGGACCAGTGACCCGACTTCGAATGCCAACCAATACGCATGTGAGTATGAGGAGCTTGCGAGGCTCAAGGAGATCGCTGATTATCGCAGGATAGCAATCGTCTTTGTCCACCACACGCGCAAGAAACACGATTCAAAGGACGGGAATAACGATGTACTTGGCTCATCAGCAGTCACTGGAACAGCCGACATGATACTTATTCTGCGCAAGAACCGCGGAGGCACTGCCGGCACGCTCAGCGTGAGCGGTCGTGACGCTCCGGATATTGAGCTCGTGATGCAGTGGCAGCATCCCGAGTGGCAGGTCATAGAAGAGAAGTCTGAAGAAGATATCGCAAGAGAGAACGTCCCTGAGATCGTGTACAGTGTGGTCGACTTCCTGATGGCCGAGGGAGGATTCACCGGCACCATGTCAGCGCTGCTTGAAGAGATCGGTCTTCCTCATGTCAAGCCGCATGTTCTCAGCAGAGCCCTCTCGAAGTTCCATGATGAAGTCCTGCTCCCATTGGGGATCACATACAGCAGCGCACGTGTATCCAGTGATCGCAACTATGTGTTCACCGTGTCAGAAGAGCCTGCTGCAGGTCAGGACTCAGGTAATAGAGATGACGCTCGTGACGCTTATGACGCTTCCCTGCTCTAGGAGCGATATACCGTCATTAGCGTCATTGCCGTCATATCTGCAGCTTATAAGTATTGCCATACTGTATTGCCCGCTATAAAAAGGAACAACATCCGTGTATCGCCACGTGTGTTGCCGCAAGGACAGACCGAAGGTGTGTCCTTAGGAGTAGCGAGCATAGGCTATGTATCGCCAGCCGGAGACTCCGCCCGTGATAATAGCCGCGGCAATGCCACATATGGCAATACCGGGAGGGGCTCTGCCCCTGCAACCCCAATCAGTTATTGAAAAAGAATCATGTGTGAAAATAATTGTCTAAGAAAAGGAAAAATTATATGGCAAACAGAAAAAGAAGTGTAGGGATCAACATCAGAGTGACCCCGGAAGAAAAGAAAAAGATAGAACGTAATGCAAGAAAATGCCGCCTGAGTGTCTCAGAATATCTCAGGCAGATTGCTATGAAAGCCGAGCCTAAGGAGCTTCCCTCTGAAAAGATTCTGCAGAGCATCATGCGTCTTCAGGCAGAGATCAGCCTGTTCGAAAGATATTCAAGGTCAGCAGCTAATGAAAACGGCAGCAAGTTTTATGGAGATATTGCAGAACGTCTGAAAATAATTCTTACTGAAACATTACAGCTCATGACTCACAATACACCGGAAAGCGAGGTGAAAGCCGATGGCAACGACTAAGATATGGCCAGTAAGAGACAGCCTTAAACGTGTCATTGATTATGCATCCAATCCTGAAAAAACATCTGAAGCTGACCTCGCTTCTGTCATCAGGTACGCAATGAATGGAGACAAAACTGCCGCAGATAATGCAGGAGAAACTGAAAAGGCATGTTATGTCACAGGTGTGAATTGCTCTGCTGATACAGCGCTTGACGAGATGATCAATACTCAAAAGCTCTTCGGCAAGGCCGGCGGCAATGTCGCCTATCACTGTTATCAGTCATTCAAACCGGGCGAAGTAACACCTGAGCAATGTCATCAGCTTGGAGTAGAACTCGCACGCAGGATGTGGGGAGACAGATACCAGGTGCTGGTCGCTACCCATCTGGATCGTGATCACCTGCACAACCACCTGGTATGTTGTTCTGTTTCATTCATCGACGGAAAGAAATTCAATGACAATAAGGCTGCCTATAGCAGGCTCCGTAGATTATCTGATGAGATATGCCGTGAGGAAGGCCTTTCTGTTATAGAAAAGCCTCGCGGAAAAACCCCTCGGCAGATCCACTTTGCCGAGAAGAACGGCGAGCCTACAAGATACAATCTGATGCGCGAAGCCATAGATAATGCTGTTTCACTCAGTACCAATTTCCCAACATTCATAAGTCTGATGAAGCAGCAGGGATATATCATCAGCTACAGTTATTCAAGGAAGTATCCGACAATCAGGTCTGTAAATTCTAAGAAGGCCGTAAGGCTCTACCGGCTTGGCGAGGATTATGAACTCGACAGAATCGTCCAGAGGGTCAATGCTAATGATTACGAGATCGTTGCAGTCAATCGTGAAAAGCATCTCATGACCATGAAGCCTCCGAAGCATACACGCATCCATGTCAACGGGACGAAGAAAACAGCACGAAAGGTTGGCGGACTTTACGGACTTTATCTTCATTATCTGTATTTGCTCGGATATCGCCCGAAGAAAAAGCACAGACCGTTGTCACCAGAGATGCGCGAGGCCGGCAGGATGTGTGATAAATACTCCGCCTGCGCCAGGCTTATGGCACGGGAAAATCTCAGAACGGATGAAGATGTGAACGCTTTCATATCTGATTCAGAACATAAAAAAGAAGTGCTTTCCGAAGCCAGAAACAAGGTAAGAAATAAGCTGAGGCGAGCTTCAGAGCCTGAGCAGATAGAACAATTGAAGGCTGAAAGAGACGGACTTACTGCAGAGATCGGTAAACTGCGCAAAGATATCAAGATTGCTGAATTCACACTTGAAAGAAGTCAGCAGATACAAAACGACATAGAAATAGAACTCAATGCCTGCGGAATGACCCGCAGCAGGAACCACAGAGATCGAGACGGGAGGTGATAACTAAGTTCATCACTTTATTTTTTTGCTGTAATTATGAATACGACAGGAGGTGGTTAGATGACTGACAGCAAGAAAGAATTCCTGCTGAAGGCATCAGCACCTTCTGACGCTGAAGTACTGGAATTCATCACTAGTTGCCCGGACGAATGTTTACAATTCAGAAATGATGATGGTAGTATAAGTCTGGACGGCGTGAAAGAATATATGAGAAAAGCACGCAAGAACAAGATCCTTGACAATTACAGAGGACAGATAAAAAAGCTTAACGGCAAGGACCAGCGATACTATATCAAGTTAAAGGATAGCAGCCGCAGTGACGGCAGATATACCATCAAGGCACCTACCGAAGAAGAACTGCTTGAGAAAGTGTTTCTGTGGCATCTTGAGAACGTTGAAAAGATCAAAGAGCCTACACTTGCCAGCATTTTCCCCGAGTTTCTTGAATACAAGAAGAAAACGACATGGAGCGAGTCCACTGCCAAAAGGAATCTGTCAGTATGGAAGAATCACTACAAAGATACTGATATCATCCATGTTCCCATCAGGAAGATAAGGCTTAAGCTTCTTCAGGAATGGGCTTATGGTCTGATTGAAAAGCATGACCTGACTCAAAAGGAATTCGGAAATGTCGCCACATGGATGAAGCAGATGTTTGAATATGCCGCCATGGAGGAGATCATTGACAGGAACCCTTACACGATGCTCAAGATAACCAACCGTAATGTATTCCGTCAGCCGGAGATCAAGTCGGATGAGAACAAAGTTCTCTCGCCTGATATGGAACTCGCGCTGTACAGGAAATGCTGGGAACACTTCGAAAACAAGTACTACCCTGTTCATCAGCTTCTGCCGCTTGGTATCATAATGCTCTTTCAGGCAGGTCTCAGGCCAAGCGAGCTCGTAACTCTGCGTTATTCCGACGTTGATGGTGACGAGATTATCATCAGAAGGTATTACTCAGACAAAGCAAATGAGATAAAGGAAAACCGTACCAAAGCAGGTCACGGCTTCAGGCGTATCATCCTGACTTCGCTTGCCAAAGAGATTATAGAAGCCGCAAAGCAAAGGCAGCTGGAAGAAGGAATAGAAAACCCGGAGTATATTTTCATGATGAACGAGCAGTTCAAGAGTTTCTACGACCGGCTCCGCAAGACATTCCCTGTCATCTGTAAAAGCATAGGGATACCGCAAAACACTCCGTATTCTGGCCGGAGAACGTTCATTTCGTCGCTTATTGATGCGAACGTGAACATCAGGACCATACAAAACTATGTTGGTCACAATGATGCCAGAACAACTCTTAATAATTACTGTTATGACAGGTCTGCACGGGAAGAAAGAGCTAAACAGCTTGAAAATGCTCGTGTTCAGATCTCTTTCACCGGGGCAGCATAAGCTGTACCCAGCTGTACCCAAAACCGAAGCCATGAAAAAAGCCCTGGAACTTAGTATTTCCAAGGCTTTTCTGGCGGAGGACATGGGACTCGAACCCACGGGGCTGTTACGCCTTACCTGATTTCCAATCAGGCTCCTTAGCCACTCGGTCAATCCTC
>JBGULF010000102.1:0-1755 GCA_045115935.1 Anaerovoracaceae bacterium | reverse complement strand
CAGCGCAGGAGCAAGCGAGGACTTCCGAGCCGTCCGACAGCAAGGCACAGGACGAACCGAAATCCTTGCCTACCACATGATTCAGAGCTTTGCCCCCGGTGAAGTCACGCCCGAACAGGCTATGCAGATCGGAGAGGAGTTGTGCGACCGTTATCTGAAAGGCGATTATCAATATGTTATCGCTGTCCACAACGATAAAGACCACCTGCATTGCCATATCATTTTTAACAACACCAATCTGTATAACGGACTCAGCTTCACCACTGAGCATAATCAGGGCAGGAAGTCGGAAAGAGCATGGTCTGAGCTGCGTGAAATATCCGACGAGATATGTGCCGAACAAGGTTTATCGCTCATCGACCCGAAGGGCATGGGCGTATCTTACCTTGAACGGTTGAAGCAACAAGAGGGCAAGTCGTGGAAAGAAAAGCTCCGCATCCGAATTGCAGAGGTTATGCTTTACAGCCGTGACTTTGCGGACTTCCTCAAAAACTGCACCGCCAGCGGTATCGAGTATGTTTACACTCCGAAGAACAAGTACAAGCTGAAATTCAAGCTATCTGGTGACGGTCAGCAGAGGTTCACAAGAGCCGAAACGCTGGGCGATGGATTCACCGTCGAAAGCATCACCGAGCAGATTGCGGAGATACAGGAAAAGCTGTCAGCGGCGAATGTCACTCCCGATATGCTTATCGAACCGCCGAAGCCTGTTGCTGTTCCCAAGCATGAGCCGAAGCCGACAAAGACAGTCACCGCACCGACAAAGCCGAAACAGTCTGCTGAGCCTGAAACTATCACGGAAACGAGTGAAACCGCAAAGAGAAAAGCTGCTGCGGAACAGGTTGAGAAGTTCTTTGCAGCCCGACGAGCAAGACGGCAGGCACAGCTTGATATGCTTAACGCATCTTCTGCAAAGCCCACCGAGCCGAAACCTGAACTGCCTACCCCGATACCACAGCCCACACCTACGGAGAGTAAAGCACCTGAAAAGAAAGAAGATCCGTGGAAAGCTATCAGAGGTATGGGCAGAGCAAACGAAATCATCGCAGACCTTGAAGCTGGTGGCGTTATGTCATTCAGCGAGCTGTCTGGATTCTTCTTCAATACACCTCACTCCGATGACCACACAACTGAGCTTGCCGACCTGAAAAAGAAGTTTACAGCTATCGACACTCTCATTGCAAAGATGAAGCACCGTGATGAGCTGGAGCCTGTTTACAAGGAGTATCAGGGCAAATCGGGCTGGTCGCAGAGCCGTTTCAAGAAGAAAAATGCCGCCACGATCGAGGACTATGAAGCAACAGTCGAATACATCAAGGAGCATATCAAAAGGTATGCTGTTGACGGCAAACAGCCGACAATGCTTGACCTTTTGGAGAAGTCCAACAGGCTGAAATCGAAGTGGAACAGGCTTAATGTCGAGCATACCACATTCCTCACCAAGCGTGAAACGGCGAAGAAATACACCCGTCAGGTGCGCCAGTACATCAACGAACAGCAGATGAAGCGTGAGCGTGAAAAGTACAGACAGAAGAAGCTCACCCAGCAGAGAAAGAAAGACACACTCGAATAAAGAAAGGACGATATTATGAGCAAAATCGGATACATCAGAGTTTCCACCGAGCATCAGGAGACAGCGAGACAGCAGGAGATCATGTGCGACTATCAGGTTGACCGCATTTTCTCTGAGAAGCTGTCAGGAGCAAACACAGACCGCCCTCAACTCAGGGCTATGCTTGACTATGTGCGTGAGGG
>JBGULF010000101.1:0-1508 GCA_045115935.1 Anaerovoracaceae bacterium | reverse complement strand
GTTACAACACCGGATCCTACGGTTCTTCCACCTTCTCTGATAGCGAAGCGCAGTCCTTCCTCGATCGCGATCGGGGTGATCAGCTTGATCTCCATGACTACGTTATCTCCAGGCATGCACATCTCTGTGCCCTCAGGCAGCTTCAGATCGCCGGTTACGTCGGTTGTTCTGAAGTAGAACTGCGGTCTGTATCCGTTGAAGAACGGGGTGTGTCTTCCGCCCTCTTCCTTCTTCAGTACGTATACCTGGCCCTTGAACTGTGTATGCGGATGGATGGTTCCCGGTGCTGCCAGAACCTGTCCTCTCTCGATCTCGGTTCTCTGTACGCCTCTCAGCAGTGCGCCGATGTTGTCTCCGGTCTCTGCCTGGTCCAGGATCTTTCTGAACATCTCGACTCCGGTGACGACGACCTTTCTCTTCTCGTCGGACAGTCCAACGATCTCCACCTCGTCGCCTACCTTCAGCATTCCTCTCTCTACTCTTCCGGTCGCAACTGTTCCACGTCCGGTGATGGAGAAGACGTCCTCTACCGGCATCAGGAACGGCTTGTCGTTGTCTCTCTCCGGCTCAGGGATGTACTCGTCTACGGCTTCCATCAGCTCGACGACCTTGTCTCCCCACTCTCCAGCTGGATCTTCCAGTGCCTTCAGCGCGGATCCCTTGATGATCGGTGTGTCATCGCCAGGGAACTCGTACTCGGTCAGCAGCTCGCGGACTTCCATCTCCACCAGCTCCAGCAGCTCCTCGTCATCTACCATGTCACACTTGTTCAGGAACACGATGATGTAAGGTACGCCTACCTGTCTGGACAGCAGGATGTGCTCTCTGGTCTGCGGCATCGGTCCATCTGTTGCAGCTACTACCAGGATAGCTCCGTCCATCTGCGCTGCTCCGGTGATCATGTTCTTTACATAGTCTGCGTGGCCCGGGCAGTCTACGTGTGCGTAGTGTCTGTTCGGGGTCTCATACTCTACGTGTGCGGAAGAAATGGTGATTCCTCTTTCCTTCTCTTCCGGTGCCTTGTCGATCTGGTCGAACTCAACGTTCTCGCCCAGGCTGTATCTCTGATGCAGTACCTTGGTGATGGCAGCTGTCAGAGTTGTCTTACCATGGTCTACGTGACCAATTGTTCCGATGTTGATATGCGGCTTGGTTCTCTCGTATTTCTGTTTTGCCATTTTTCCACTCCTTTAAAAAACTCTCAAAATTCTATAATGGGCGGAGTTATACGCTCCGCCCTATACTTGCTTGGAGCTGTTGAGCAGATTCGAACTGCCGAACCTCATCCTTACCAAGGATGCGCTCTACCACCTGAGCTACAACAGCTTATCGCAACATTTAAATCGTACTATATTTTTTTCGACTTGTCAATTGATTTTTTAATTGTTTTTTGATTTTACAAATCATTCTTCCATGTAGCCTTTCAGTTTCCGTCGAATTCTCTGAATCGAGTTATCTACGGACTTGGGGGCTTTGTGCAGAAGCGTAGCGATCTCCCGATAAGTGAG
>JBGULF010000100.1:0-19119 GCA_045115935.1 Anaerovoracaceae bacterium | reverse complement strand
TTGCTATTTCCGTATTAAACTTTTTCTCTTTATGATTCATCGGTATTTCCTCCGTTATTTTCCAAAACAAACGAGGCGGTCGCTGTTAAGCTTCCGCCTCATGCATCAGTACGGTTCGCCCGGTTATCAGACGAACATCTCCGCATCCTCTTTAGCCTGTCTGCGCTTCTTGATATATTCCTTTATCACGAGCGCAAGCATGCTGCCGAATGCTCCGACAAAAAGCACTACGTACACCCAGATCAGAGTGTTGTCACCTGTCTTAGGCGGCGGACTCACTTCCGGACCATCCTTGACGAGAACAGTTTGTCCCTCGTCGTTGATGTCCTTATGCTCCGCTACCTGAGTCACTGTATACTTGGAAAGGTCATCGCCTTCCTTGTAGTCGTTGATCCTGTAAGCAGTCTCGAATGCAACGAGCTCCTTACCTTTAAGGTTTCTGGTATCGATCACGAATGTGACCTCCACCTTGCCATTAGGCTTCTTCGGCTGGAACGGCTCGCTCCAGACAGTTACTTCGTGGCCATGCTCAACAAGCGGATCGCCGGTATCCTTGACCATGAGAGTTCCCTCGACCATATACCACTTGGAAGGATCGAGAGCCTTGTACTCGACCACATCAGTCAGCGTAGTCTCCTTGCAAGGATCAACCTCCTTGGCCTTTTTGTTTCCGGTCAGAGTTGTGCCGATCTCAGGTGTCTGGACCGGAGTCTGCGCTACGTCATCCTTAGGCTCAAGAGTTCCCGGCTCATCAGGATTATCCGGATTCGGATAGGTCACATTGTCACACTCAGCGGTGTTCCAGTAACCGTCCTTATCGTCGGTCTTGTTCTTCTGGTACTCGCGGTTGGTGTCGTGACCCTTGTCATCGAGCGAGTCGGAATCCTTTGCCTTGGCAGCAAGGTATTCCTTAGCGTTGTCATTTACAACAGCAGTGTAAGTGACGACTGCCTTCTCACCAGGCTCAAGTGTGATGTTCGCTGTGAACTCATCCTTGTCCTTGTTGTTCCAGGTTCCTTCGCCATCAAACTTCACATCCTTAAGCTTAGGAACAGTAAAGTACTCAGGGTTCTGAGTGAACTGATCCGTCACATCCATCGTAAGAACGATGTTGCCGGTGTTCTCTACATGGACTTCGTATTCGACTTCATCCTGTGCGAAGAAGCCATACTTGTCGCCCTTTGAAGGTGCCTTTGTAGTACGGATCTTGTACATCTCGTATGCAGGTTTCATGTGCTCCCATGTGACAGTCTGGCCTTCATCCTCGATGTCCTCGTGCTTAGCGGCGATCGCGCCTGTAGAATCGAAGACCTTCTCGAATACTACTGTATCCTTGCCGTAGAGCATGCTGCCGTCGAAGGTAAATGTGACCTTGACCTTGCCGTTAGAAGTCCTTGCAACGAATTCCTGCTCGGCAGTGATCTCATTGCCTGCAGCGTCCTTGCAGACTTCGCCTATAGCCTTGTCCATCAGGCGGCCCTTAGCTGTGTAGGTCTCGCCCTTCTTGAGGTTCCTGTACTCGATCTCATCGATGAGCGTGATCTGTTTGTTAGGACGGATCTCGGTGTTCTGGCCATTTACCGATGCTGTAGTTCCGATCTCCGGAACATCATCAGTGATGGTCTCAAGATCAACGAAACCATTCTGTGACTTCTGATCTACTGTGAAGTAGAACTTCTGAAGGATATAGCCTTCGTTATGCTCGCATGGCATCTCCTCAAGGATATATGAATCGTATGGGAGAGCTCCGAACTTGCTGTTCATGTCAGCCTTATCTCCAAACTCGCCTGTACCAAACCATACACCGTGAAGGATGTCATCCTTTCTGACAATAAGATCAGCTGTCTTGATTTCCTTGACATCAAGCAGATCGTCGAACGGATTCTGCTTTCTTGCAGTGTCAGCATCCTCGTCCTCATCGATGTCACCAGCGGATCTTCTGTCCTTTGTGGAGAAGAAGCCGTTTGCATCAGTCACGACTACGTGAGTCTCGCCATTAGTCACGCTGATGATCTTGAACGGGACATACGAGAATCTCTCGGAAGTTGAGTCTGCAATCTTTGTACCCTGTACATCTGAACGGTATACATAGTCATCGAATGTGAGAGCCGCTTCGTTCTGGTTATCGTCGAAGGATACCATTACGCCGTCCTCTCTGATCTCAAACATGTGCTCCGTCTTATCCGTACGCTGGTAGGATTCGTTCGTCTTTGACTCGCGGATAGTGTAGGTTCCGTATGGAAGATCGTCCGGAAGAGTCTCTGCAGTGTACGCTTTCTTCTCTTCGTTCCAGTGGACTGTGATCTTGCCTACATCCTTTCCTGTCGGGACTCTTTTGATCGCTCCGCTGTCAAAGAGGTCCTGCTTGGACTCAAGCTTTTTCCAATCGACTGTATCTGTCGTGTTGTCGAGGTCACTTCTGACTACGACATCCCTGCCGGATACGTTCTTTATGGTCATTACGATACCGTCAAGGTGCGCTCCGCCGAGAGCTTCGGACTTAACGAGTTCCTTATCTCTCTTGATGATCTGGACTCCGCCGCGGATGACTTCCTCTCTGACCTTATCCTCCGTAAGGTCGATGATGACTCCGTCTTCTCTGATCCTGAAAGCTCTGGCCCATTCGGTATTGAGGAGATACCCCTTGGAAGGCTTAGTCTCCTTCACGAGGTATGATCCGTAAGGCAAATCATGATCACCGGAAGTCGCTATACCATCCGCATTCGTTGTGATGACGAGCGCTGCATCGCCCACTGCGATTTCCTTGCCGTTTACCATCACGGTCTCATCCGACTGGTTATAAATGGTGAATTCCGCACCTTTCAGAGTGGCATCACCCTGAGCGTAAGCTTCATCAAGGTCGTTGTCGATTTTTGCGAGCTTGACACCGCCTCTTTTGATGGTATCGTCGCCCTTGATCTTCTCGTTGTAAGTCTTCACATGAAGATTGTCCGTACCGTCTTCAGTGATTGTGACCTCAAGGATCTCATCGTTGACAAGATAGCCTTCAGGTGCTTTCACCTCCTGGATCAGATATGTGCCGAGAGGATAGCAGGTCTTTCCATCCTTGTCCTTATACAGGGCGTCACTTGTGTAACCGTCTGCAAAAGTCGGGTTCTGTCCGTTGATCTTTCCGTTGGCATCAGTTACGAAGTACCATGTTCTGAGAGGTGAGCCCTCTACAGCTTTTTTCGCACCTTTCAGAACAGGTTCCTGATACAGGTAGTCATAGTATTCGAACTTATAAACCGCACCCTGCAGAGTCGCGTCGCCCTCGCCGTGATCATGCGGGTATCCCACAGGATTCTTTGTGAGGAGCAGTTCAACTAGGTCAGTGATCGGCTCATCCTTGGCCGTGAAGGTCGTTGTCTTTTCAGACTCGATCTTTACCGTGTAGGTCTCGGTATCCTTTGCGTATCCCGGAGGAGCGTAAGTCTCTTTGACTGTGTACGTTCCTTCCATGAGCTCGATGGTATTGCTCTCACCGTTGGCATCTGTGTACATGCGGCCGGCAACGCTGCCATTCTTGTCATAGGCCGTATATTCCGCACCCTCAAGTGAGTAGCAGTTGTTTCCGTCCGTGATGGAAGTCCTGTTGGATACTTTCTTCATGTTGAGGTATCCCGGAGCTTCCAGATATCCGACTATCATGTCCTGAACTCCATCCATATAGCAGATGAAGAGCTTGAAGCTTTCAGGAACTGCCTCATCGAAATCTGCATTGGTGTCATAGAGCGCATTCGCAAGTGCCTTCGCTCTCGTCCACACTTCGCCGCAGTCCGAAGCATGTGTGCCGCCCCATGTTGCCATGTCGTTTGGTCTTCCGGCGTAAACATAAGCAAGAGCCAGATGAGCTACACCGTAATCCTTTGCTTCATCACCGTAATAGAACTGCTTGATTCCTTCGATATTCTTCTTGAAGCCCGGATATGAAGGCGAGTAGTACACGATATTCCTGAGTGCATTCCATTTGCCTGTGTCGGTAGCATCTGTAACTACCTTGTCTACCTGCACTGTCCTGGTCTGATCTCCTGACCATACCGGGGATGATTTGTTAGGCTGGACGCAGATCGAGAAGCGGCTTCCGAGATCATCTCCGAGGTCGCACTTGGCCGCGTTGCTGTAGCCTCCTTCACCCGGACCGTAATGCAGTTCCTTGTACCAGTGGACCGTGTATTTGCTGCCCACTTTACCGCTGAATGCAGATGCGGTCTGGGTAATCACGGCTCCAAGGACCATGATGAGTGCAAGCGTTATGGCGAACACTCTGGTGAACGCCTTGAAAAACTTGTTGTCTGTCATTGTCTTGTTTCTCCTTTCACTGAATCAGATCATCATGAATGCGAGGATGATCACGGGCAGGCTGATAAGGATCATGACTCCTGTCAGGATCCAAGACAGTCTGTTGGCTGCCTTCTCGCTGAGATACAGCTGCATGCCTGCTTCATCCGTGCAGATGATCACATCGTCGTTTGGTTTGTTGTCTTTGTCTTTCGTCATGTGGGTTCCTTTCCCGCAAATCCGGGCATGAAAAAAGGCGCTCAGGTCATTTCGACTTGAGCGCCACACGCCATGATATTGCGATTATTATAATTATATTATGCTCTATACGGTTCTCTTCTTCGGACAGTAACTGGTAGTACGAGAGGTGGGGTTTCAGGGGAGGAGACGGGAAAACTTGCTCCTCATGCGATTATGTTATCTTGCGTCATCCCTGTCCCGTTGTCTCTCTCGATGCCTGGCGTAGTATTCCATTGCAGCAGCGATATAATCCTCTCGCTTGGATACCGGGAGATCAGGTGGAAATAACCTCTTAAAACGATCCCCTCTGAGTACAATACGTTCTTTCTGATTTGGTTTCTCCTCAAGAAGGATTGCCTCGATTGCCTCACGTGTGAGTTTCTTTTCAGAAGCCATCTGTCTCATGCGGATTGCCTGTGCATGGGATGGGCTACACTGCTCAGCATCCATAAACTCCCATATTTGGCCCTGCTGGACTTTTGGTATAAAGGTGATCTCAAGCGCCGGCCTCATAGCCATCTGCCCTTCATCAACCATATCCAGAAGCTCTGGAATAAGCTCCGTGAGGCGGATATACCTCTGAATCTGGGATTTACTATCACCAACCTGACTTGCTAGTATATCTCTAGTTTTTTCGCCAAAATTGTGCCCCAGTGGGGCACCTTTTATTGGTCTCCCAGGGAGTCTTTTCATAGCCTCCATTCGCATCTTATAAGCGTAGGCTTTCTCACTTGGAAGGATCTTTGTCCTTTGGAAGTTGGAATCGACCATGAAGATTGTACCTTCATCGCGAGTTAGGTCCACGACTTCGCATCTTAAAGTGTCTATTCCGGCAAGCTGACAAGCTCTTAACCTGCGGTGTCCGGAAAGAAGCTCATATCTTCCATTATTCTTCTTTCGGACAGTTGCGGGAGTAAGAACCCCGTTAGCCCTGACCGATTCGACAAGGTTCAGCATGTCTTCATCATCTCGAACCTTAAAAGGATGATCGGGGAACGGGTCAATCTCACTAAGAGGGATCTCATATATCCTTTTGAGCTTTGCATCATCTCGTTCCTCTTGCGATGAAAACAGCTCATCTAGTGAGGGCAGCTTCATTTCTATGTCTTTCACGTTCGCCAAGCCTCATCACCTCTTTCGTCAGTTGTTCATAAGCTAACGCAGGCTTCGATCCTTTGTCATAGGTAAAGATACTCATTCCTGCTTTGGATGCTTCTGCCGCCTTTACGGCGACTGGTATCTGGGAATCAAAGATCCGAATACTCATGCCATACTTCATTCTGATCGTGTTGATCACTTCCTTTGACAGATTCGTTCTTCCGTCTACCAATGTCATGACTATACCCGCTATCTTCAGATTTTCATTGGTGTGATTCCTGACCATATCAATGCTTTTCATCAAATGCGTCATTCCTTTGGTAGGAAGGTACTGTGCCTGCACTGGTATGATGACTTCATCAGCAGCTGTAAGAGCGTTGATTGTGATCATTCCGAGAGACGGCATACAGTCGATCAGGATATAGTCATAATCCTTCTTCACATCCTTCAGAAGATTCGACAGGACCTTCTCTCTGCTCATTGCATTCACAAGCTGCGACTCCATCGATGAAAGATCCAGATTCGAAGGAATCAGGTCAACGCCCTCAGGATGATGAAGGATAGCGTCCTTTACTATCGGTTTGTAGTCCTGTGTCACGAGATACATCAACCTGCCAAGTGACTGGTCGAGCGAGTCAGCGTCCCATCCTAAGGCACTCGTAAGGTCATTTTGCGGATCTCCATCTATAAGCAATACCTTCTTTCCTTCGCGAGCCAATCCGATTCCCAGATTCAGTGTGGTCGTTGTTTTTGTCACACCGCCTTTCTGGTTACATATCGCTATCGTCTTCGCCATCATCATCCTCCGTATCCGCAAATAATTGCTTACCAATCTCATAGGTTTCATAGATATCCGAGTATTCAAAGAACCTGTCCAGATAGAATTTGCCTTTCTCATCTGTATATCCTGCCGCTGCTACGGACAAAAGTTCTCCCGAGGTCTCCATTTCGGCTAGCATGAAAGACGCTGCAAGAACCTCCATTGCCACCTTATATTCTCCTTTGAGATATAGTTTGAAGATTATGTCGCAAATCAGCACTGTATGTGGGGAATCAGGATCAAATACTCCCGACTCATCAAAATCTCTGGCAGTGATCATCGCGATTGCATCAATCATCGGGCATGCACATTCCGTCTTTTCTTCAGCAATAACTTTCTCTTTCTTCTTTTTATTGATCATCGTTAATTCCTTTCTCCGCGTTCCGGACAATATAATTGGCCCTGCACCCTGTGTACAGAGCCATGTAAATCCGAAAACGGAGAAAAATCGATATCAGCTAACAAATCTTATAAGCAGCTCGTCAACGGCATCAGTATATCTGCCCTCTGCCAGGAGCTGGTTCTTGAGTTCTACCAGAGTGAGGACTATGATCCTCACTTCGTCATGAGTGAATCTATACTTCGGATTGAACATCACAGTCACCTCCAATCGTGATAATCGCTTTTGTCATAATCATCGTATATAAAGAAAACGCGATCTACAAATGTGCGAATCACGTAATGTCAAATTGCACAGTTTACTTCCTGTAAACCGTTGCTATTATTCTTATCAGAGAGGTCAGATCATAATTGCACTTCTGTTTATCGGCGCGACTCCCTCCGTATATGTGGGAGTCGAAGAGGCGTTCTTCATCGAGCGGTTTGTGGGGAATAAAAACTTCGTATCCCCTCGTGTATAGAGGGATAACCCATTTTTTTCCTCATATTTTGAGAGAAAAATGCCATTTGTCGCCTCAACCTGACCTCTGTGAACCTTTCTGCTAAGAAGCTGAGTGCCTTGAAATTTCAACGATTTGCTGAAAAGAAAAGAACTTCCGGTTTTACCCGAAAGTTCAGATACTTGGAGCTGATGGGGGGAGTCGAACCCCCAACCTTCTCGTTACGAATGAGATGCTCTGCCATTAAGCTACATCAGCAAATGAGATGCTCTGCCATTAAGCGTTTATCGGAGGAGCGCAGCCGACGGAGATCAAGGTTTCCGACATTACGGCAACGCCGTATGATCCTGAGGAAACCTTACATCAGCATTTGTGCATCGCGCTCTGTAAATATAACAGAGCGCGTGCGATAATTCAATCAGTTTTTATTCCTTGTCTTCGAGTTTCGGTGCTTCCTCCGAGACCGTCTGTACGAGCTTGGTCACCAGAAGAGCAACATTGAGAAATGCTATAACTACTGCGAGTCCGGTCGAAGCGTCAGCCGCTTTTTTCATTATCTTGCTTGTGTCGATCTTCATTTCTCCTCCTTCCGTCTGCATCCGGGTGCAGATCCGTTGAGCAACTTTTTACTACTAAACTGAATACAGATTGTTATTTGAAAACTCCGGATTCGAAGTTATGTCGATACCGAGAGCTCTTAATGCCTGCTCATCCTTGTCAGAGAGTATGGCCGTGCAGTGCGCGATGCAGCCGTTCAGGTTAGGGATCTCCTTGAGCGCGAGTTCAGCGAACGGGTTGATCAGCTTTGTCAGCGTCAGGGCCATAATGACCTCTTCGAGGTTGAGGCTGCTCTTGTCGTGCAGGATCCCTGCCTTTGTGCTGGACATGCTCTCAAAGATCGGCGGCGATATGATCAGCATGTCATCCTGGATGCCCGCCAGTTTCTTGATGGCATTGAGCACCATGGCCGCAGTCGCAACCATTCTGCGCGATGATCTTCCTGTAACGATGGTGCCGTCAGGGAGCTGCATTGCGGATACTACCACGTTCTCATATCTCTGAGGGTTCTGCGCCCTCTTGATGTCTGCGTATTCTTCAGCAGCCGCAACAACCGGCCTGTCGTATCTGGATGCACCAACCTCTTCCATGAGGAGCTTGCATCTTTCCAGCGTAGCTTTTTCGATGGTTCCTTTTCTGTAGGAGCACTCCGCGATCAGGTATCTGCGGACGATCTCCTGCTTAGCGGCTTCTCTGCACACCTCATCGTCGGTTATTGCAAAGCCGCATCTGTTCACGCCCATGTCGGTCGGTGATTTATAGCCTTCGTCCGATCCGGTGATCGCGTGGAGTATTCTCCTCAGCACAGGGAATGCGTCAACGTCTCTGTTGTAGTTGACTGCAGTTTCACCGTATGCGTCCAGATGGAACGGATCGATCATGTTGAAGTCCTTGAGGTCGGCCGTCGCAGCCTCGTAGGCGATGTTAACAGGGTGCTTGAGCGGCAGGTTCCAGATAGGGAAGGTCTCGAACTTCGCGTATCTGGCCTTGCGGCCTCTCTTGTATTCATGGTAGACCTGCGAGAGCGATGTCGCGAGTTTGCCCGAGCCTCCTCCCGGACCGGTCACGACGATCAGAGGCTTCGACACTTCGATGTACGGATTTGCGCCGTAACCTGCTTCGGATACGATAGTGTCGACATCTGTCGGATAGCCCTTGGTGAACATGTGCTTGTATGTGCGGATCCCGCGTCTTTCGAGCTTGGCCATGAACTGGTTCACGGACGGAGCGTCTTCGTATCTCGTGACGACTACGGAATTGACCGAGAGGTCGTAGCTCCTGAACTCGTCTATCAGCCTCATGACTTCCAGGTCGTATGTGATGCCGAAGTCCTGACGGGTCTTGCTCTTGATGATATCGCCTGCATAGATGCAGATGATTATCTCCGCCTGATCGCTCATTCTCTGCAGGAGTTTGATCTTCGCGTTTTCGTCAAATCCCGGAAGCACTCTCATTGCGTGCTTGTCTTCGACTAGCTTGCCGCCGAATTCCAGGTAGAGCCTGCCCTCGCCGCTCCTGATCCTTTCAAGGATGTACTTTGACTGCTCCTCGATGTATTGTTCTGCGCTGAATCCTTCTTTTCTCATGTTTACCCCTTCCGTTTATGAAGGCTTTACCTCTATCTCGAGTATGTTGCGCCTCGAGAAAAACTTATCGAATCTGATCTTGTAGTCTACCGAGACCTTGCCGTATCCCTCTTCATCGAGGTTGTCCTCGAGCTTGTTCGTATAAACCTCGAGGTTCAGCGAAGGCATCATCGGGACCTGATACCTCGTGATGTTGAGCATGCCCGGCCTGAGCGTCATGTCCATGCCCTCGTCTTCCTCATCCCTGCCGTATTTGCGTATGCGAATAGAGCCGTCCTCGAGCTTGACCAGAGTGCGGACGTCTTCCGTGCCGAGAGCTTCAGCCTCTTCATAGGTGATGTATGTCGCATTATTTTTCGAATACACCGTACCCTCGGTCAGAATCTCCATCGTGTCCTCAAGTTCGAGCTCGCGGCGGAATGCCTCTCCGCTCGGCTTGAGATTCTCGATGTATTGTGAACTTGTGATTCTCAGATTGACGCTTTTTTTCATAACAGAAATATTTTATAACATTTGACACAACTGACACAATATCGACATATTTGAAAACTTTAATATTTCGTGTACAATTGTTTTGTTTTTAAGTTTCATTTTAGTTTCAGTCTTTACTATATATATGGAAAGGAAACGGCAGAGTTGTTTCTGCCCGGCAGGTAATGTAAAAATGGATGAAAATGAAAGAAATATTGTCAGTTTTGACAGCCCTATCGAAGAACCTGAACCGGTCAAGACGGTTGAGATAGATTATCCGAAGACGATCGAAGATGAACCGGCTCACGCAGCTCCGTCAGGTCCTTCACACAGCAAACCAAAAGAAAAGAAATACGTTACAAGAGGCGCTCTCATCGCATGCATGATACTGACGATGATACTGAGCTCACTGCTCGGCGCGTTCATCTCGGGAGCATACTTCTCGAGGACCGGAGCAGACGGCAGGGCGTCCAGGAACGACTCCGAGCTGTCGCAGCTCGATCTCGGTGATGCCACAGGAAGCGAGCTCACTGTTGCGCAGATCGTTGACAAGAACGAGAACGCGGTAGTTGAGATCCTGATATCCGGTACCCAGCAGAACATGTGGGGGCAGATGCAGCTCGTACAGGGCGCAGGCTCCGGTGTCATCATGACAGAAGACGGTTACATCACTACCAATTACCATGTAGTCCAGGGCGCCAACAAGGTGCAGGTAACTCTCCACAACGGCGAATCATATCCGGCTAAGATCATCGGAAGTGATCCTGCAAACGACATCGCTGTCATCAAGATCGATGCCAAAGGTCTTACCACAGCAACTGTTGGAGACAGCAGCACCGTAGACGTAGGTGACCTTGCAGTCGCCATCGGCAACCCTCTCGGACAGCTCGGCGGCACCGCAACAACAGGCATCATCAGTGCTCTCGACAGAACGCTCGATGTAGAGGGAACCACTCTCACGCTGATGCAGACAGACGCTGCCATCAACGGCGGAAACTCCGGCGGCGGCCTGTTCAACAACAAGGGCGAGCTGATCGGCATCGTGGAGTCCAAGGCATCCGCGGTAGGAGTCGAGGGTCTCGCATTCGCACTGCCTATCAATACCGTTTCGCCTATCATCAACGACTTCATAAAGAACGGCGGCAATGTTCAGGAAGTACAGGGCACACCGGCTGTAGGCATAGTAATAAGCGACGTTTCGGAAGAGAACGCTCAGTACTACGGACTTGAATCCGCCGGCGTATACATCGCTCAGATAACAGGTGAGAATGCCCAGAAGGCAGGATTCCAGCCTGAAGACCGCATCGTATCTTTCAACGGTGAGGAAGTCTCCAACAGCAATGACTTCATTACTCTCGTAAGAAAATGCAAGGTGGGAGACACCGTCACGATAGTAGTCAGCAGAAAGGGTCAGCAGCTCGAGATCAAGACAGTACTTGAAGAACTCCAGCAACAGCAGCCATGATCCCGGTCAGACGGACAATAAAAAAATCCCCGCGCATGAGCGCGGGGATTTTTGTTTTCATGAATTTCGGGGGATCTATTCGTTCTCGCCCATGGACTCCATCTTCTTGCCCAATGCAAAGACGAATTCCTTGAGTGCCTTCACATGCGCGTCGGCTTCGAATCTTGCCTCAGCATCGCGTCCGGCGTTGATAGCCTCCATGATGCGGTTGTGCTGTTCGGCTGTCGACTCATAAAGCGAGAAATCGTCGTAATACAGATATCTGAATCTAAGCGAGAGCTCCTGTACGTACTTGACCAGCTCGCTCAGCGTCTCATTGCCGCTGCACTTTACGATGAAATTGTGGAACTTCTCATCGAGCTCGATGATATGCTCCTTGTCGTCGGCTTTCTCGATCGCTTCTTCGTATTCAGCTGCGATCGCTCTGAGCGTCTCTTTTTCCTCGTCCGTGATCCTCTGAGCTGCAAGCTTTGCAACGAAGCCTTCCATGTCTTCTCTTACTTCGAACACGTCGAGCATGTCCTTGATGGAGATATTTGCAACATAGGCGCCGCGTCTCGGCTCAACCTTTACCAGTCCGTCATCGGAGAGTCTCTTGATGGCCTCTCTGATAGGTGTACGGCTCACGTTCATTTTCTCGGAAAGATCGATCTCCATCAGTCTTGTCTGGGATACGATCTCACCTGTAAGGATCTTGTGCTTCAACTCCAGATATACCAGGTCTTTTAAAGGCTTCTGTACCTTAAGTTGGATATCAGTCATATCTTCCCCCTCTATCTATATGCCCGTATCGGTCAGCCACGCTCTTATCGAGGCGTCTGTCACTGCCATCTCTGCGATCGTTGCAATGCCTTTACCGGCTTTATCAATGTCTTTGTAGTATGCGACCATTGTTGGGCCGCTTCCGCTCATCAGTACTTCGTCGGCGTCAAGTTTTTCGAGCATGAACTTCTTGAGCAGTGCCGCCTTTTTGTCTGCCATGAGCGTGTATTTTTCCATGTCGTTGACGAAGATCTTTCCGGCAGCATCCTTGTCCGTATAGCCGATCTCATCGAAGGCTTTGTAAGCCGCCTTCGTAAGGACCGCTGTGCCCGGATTCGCCATTATGACATATCTCGGAATGCATTCCGTTCTCTCGACTATTTCGCCTATGCCGGCAACCCAAGCCGCATCGTTCGCTTCCTCGAGGCCTTCGAGCCCGGCGAGTACCTTTCGGTTGCGGTATGCGTTCATGAATGTCGAGAACGGTACATCCGCTCCGAATTCCGCGCCGATCTCCATGAGCTGTCTCAGCGTGAACGGTCTGCCCGTCATTTCGTTGAGTCCCAGAAGACATGCGGCTGCGTTGGCGCTTCCTCCGCCGATACCTGCCGAAACCGGAAGGTCCTTGCGGATATCTATGAGGAGCGTGTCCGTCAGCTCGCAATCTTTGTGATCCATCTGTCCGAGGGCATCCGTGAACGCCTTAACGGCTCTGAACGCAAGATTGTCCATATCTGTCGGGATTGTTTTTGCATCCGTACATAAATATACAACAATGCCATTTACAGTGCAATGAGGCAACTTGTATTTTGTTGCTTTTTGAGTACATTTTTCTATACTCAGCACATCGTGGAGGCCCAAACCCTGCATGAACGACACTATATCATGGTAGCCATCAGGTCTTTTTCCTGTGACCTCGAGGGACAGATTGATTTTTGCGTGAGCGTTAAGTGTTATTTTATCCATGGTCAATGAAACAGGGGAGGTTGTGCTCCCCTGAAGTCTTCCTTTATTATCTCTTTGTGCTCTTGCTCTTTGAGCTGTTTTTCTCAGCCTTTCTTAAGGCTCTCAGGGCTTCTATGGAGCGGTCTTCCTTATTTACAGGAGCCGGTGCATGCACGTGATAAACGTTGTTGAGGAGCTCTGCGCAGTTATCTATTTTCTGAGGCTGCGGTTCCGGATTCTTCTTGGCCTTGCGGGCTTTCTTCTTAGCCTCTTTAGCTTCCTTCTTAGCCTGCTCTGCCTTGACTTCCTCTACGCTCTTGCCGGTTCTCTTTGCTTCCCTGTAAGGATTGAATGCCTGCTCTTTAGTCTCTTCCTTCTTAGGCTCTTCATCTTCCTTTTCGTTGTTCTGACGGAGGGAGAGTACCATGATTCCTCCGAACATCACGAACATCATGGCCATGTTTACCATGTTGTTTACTCTCTGGTTGTAAGTCTTGAACGAAACAGTCTTATCTGCACCGAGAGTATTGCCGTCATTGTCAACGAGTTCGCCGCTTACAACGAGCCTGTACTCAGAGTTGTTCTTTGCAACGAATCCCTTATCTGTATCTGCAAGAACCAGTACGAGTCCCTTTTCCTTTTCGCTGAAAAGAACGATTATAGGAATCGCTTTGCCATCTTCGTCATATATAACGAATTTGTCGGCATTTGCGGCAGTCGCTTCATCGGAATCCATTGCTGCGCTGAACTTCAGCTTTACGCCGAGGTTTTCCATCGATGTGTTTGACTGGCCGTTTTCAGGATATGACGATACCAGATCGAATCCGCCGTCTGCGAAGCAGAATACCGATGCTGCCATTATCATGACCGACGTAAGAATTGCGATCAGACTTATCTTCTTCATTAATTGATCCTCCGTTATGAGCGTCTTCTTCTGAAGAAGTCCTTCAGAATGGCCGAGCATTCTCCGGCCAGAACGCCTCTTGTTATTTCTATGCTGTGGTTAAGCCTGTTGTCGTTTGCTATGTTGTAAAGGGATCCGCATGCCCCGGTCTTGGGATCGTCTGCGCCTATGACAAGCCTCTCCATCCTCGCAAGCACCATGGCGCCTGAGCACATGCTGCATGGCTCAAGGGTCACGTACATGGTTGCGCCGGGGAGCCACTTTGCTCCGAGCGCAGCCTCTGCGGCCTCAAGGGCGATCATCTCCGCATGCGCAGATGATCTTCGCGCGGTCTCCACCATATTATGCGCCCGCGCGATGATCTGCCCGTCTTTCACAACAACGGCGCCGACGGGCACTTCGCCCTCTTCGGCGGCCCCGGCTGCTTCTTTGAGCGCCTCGAGCATGAATCTTTCGTCATCGCTTGCGCATATAATTTCGTCAAAAACCATAGCCGAAATATTGTATCACAAACCCTTTTGCAATAGCAACAAACAAGTATCACATAAATGCGTATTTAACCACATAAAAGAACGGATTTACGTCGTACAGCACCTTCGCGGCCGTGGTATGCTGAAGGGCCTCCATCATGGCGGGCACATGCTCTGCCGACACCATGGTCGTGACCGGTATGAGCAGGGCCACGGCGATCCATGCAAGCATGATCCCTCTCACGAGACCCAGCACCATTCCGAGAACCCTGTCTGCGAAGCCTATCATTATCGACTCTTCGCGCAGGCTCTTCAGGATCATCCTCAGAACGAACATGACTAAACTGACCGCAAGGATTATAAGGGCAACAGCAATTACACCCATCGCGATCTCAGTCAGTCTTTCAGCAGCTGTATCCGCAGCCTTGTCTGCTGCATCTTTGAATATTCCCCCGAGCGATTTTGAAATGACGCCCTCTCCGGTTCCGCTTGGCGAAATTATCGACTTAAAGTAGGAATCGGCTCCGCCTTCAGCCGAAGGATCCAGGGCTTCATCTCCGCGCAGCAATTCGAAGATGCGGCTGTGCATCGTGCTCCGGAGTTTTGTCGTCATAAGGAAGTCTTTCAGCCTGTCCTTGAAGTACACACCGAGGCCGATGCCGCCTACTATGCAGAGAATCTTTATCACCGTATCGCCTACGCCCTTTATGGCTCCTCTGAGCACCGCAACAAGAACGATCAGGCCCACGGCTCCGTCTATCATCCACCATTCAATCGTATTCATGCGTCTATTTTACCACATAAAAAAGCTGTCAGCGGCTTTTTAACGTATATCAATTTTTCATGAAATCATTTTTGTTGCATTTTACAAAAAAGGACTTTTTATTTGTATTAAAAAAATACATTGAAGTGCAGTAATTGCAAGGCTTTGAGGAATTTTAATTTATTTGACGCCTCTTTGATGTGGTGCTATTATTAAGATACGTTAGACAAGTGGGCCCTCATGCCAAAAAGGGCGTGTTGGCTTGCGCTAAATATATATTTTACGGAGGTATACAGCGATGGAAAAGAAAACCCCGCTCTATGATACCCATGTCAAGTACGGCGGCAAGATAGTCGAATTCGGCGGCTTCCTTCTTCCTGTTCAGTACGGATCAGGTGTCAAAGCAGAGCACATGGCAGTCAGAACTCAGTGCGGATTGTTCGACGTTTCCCACATGGGCGAAATTCTCGTTCAGGGTGAGAAAGCCAAGGACTTCCTCAACCTGCTCCTGACAAACGATTACACAGACCTTCAGCCGGGATTCGCAAGATATTCCCCAATGTGCAATGAAAACGGCGGTACCGTCGATGACCTCATTGTATATATGAAGGGTGAGAATGACTACTTCGTAGTAGTAAACGCAGCTAACACAGATAAGGACTTCGCATGGATGTGCGATCACAAGATCGACGGCGTAGAGCTCACTAATGTAAGTGATCAGTACGGTCAGGTAGCTCTCCAGGGTCCAAACGCTGAGAAAGTTCTGAAGAAAGTTGTAGATGAGAAATACATCCCTGCAGGATACTACACATGCATCTTCGACGGCGACTTCCAGGGAATCCCTGTAATGATCTCCCGTACAGGCTACACAGGCGAGGATGGATTCGAGATCTACATGCCGGCAGACAAGGCTCCTGATATATGGGAAGCTCTGATTGCAGCAGGCAAGGATGACGGCCTCATCCCATGCGCACTCGGCGCAAGAGATACTCTGAGAATGGAAGCAGCAATGCCTCTCTACGGACATGAGCTCAATGACAAGATCAGCCCGAGAACAGCAGGCCTTGGCTTCGCAGTAAAGATGAACAAGCCTGACTTCATCGGCAAGGCTGCTCTCGAAGCAGACCAGCCGCTCAAGGAGAGAAGAGTCGGCCTCAAGGTCACAGGCCGCGGAATCCTCAGAGAGCACCTCGACGTTTACAGAGACGGCGAGATCGTAGGATACACAACATCCGGCACATTCCTGCCTTACCTCGGAAGCTCGTTCGCTATGGCTATCGTTAAGTCCGAAGCCCGCGAGATCGGCGCACCTTGCCAGGTAGACGTAAGAGGCCGCATGGTAGACTGCGAGATGGTAGGTCTCCCGTTCTACAAGAGAGCAAAATAGTTTCAGTTGTTACTTTTCCGCATCAGCGGATCAGATAAACCGATATCATTAAATTCCAACTTATATAAAAAAGGAGATTAAAGCAATGATTGATCCAAAAGAACTTAAGTACACAAAGGATGATGAATGGGTTCGTTTCGAAGGAGACGATGCTTACGTAGGAATCACTGATTATGCTCAGAGCGAGCTCGGCGACCTCGTATTTGTTAACCTCCCTGAGGTAGACGATGAGGTAGTTGCAGGTGAACCTTTCGGTGACGTTGAGTCCGTAAAAGCTGTTGCTGATGTATTCTCGCCGGTTTCCGGTGTTGTTCTGGAGATCAACGAGGACCTTCTCGATGATGCAGCTCTGATCAACAATGATCCTTATGGTTCATGGTTCATCAAGGTTGGAAACATCTCCGCCTGCGAGGACTTCATGACTGCTGATGAATACGATGAGTACAGAGGATAATCCCCTCATCAAAAGACGCATTTGACAATTTTATAAGGAGGAACTAAATTGGGCACTTTTATTCCTAACACCAAGGAAGAGCAACTGAAAATGCTCAACGAGATCGGATATAAGGATTTCGATGACCTCTTTAAAGTGATTCCTGATGAAGCCAAGGTAAAAGGCGAACTCAATCTTCCTGACGGACTGAGCGAGATCGAAGTTGCCCGCAAGGTAGAGGGACTCGCAGCAAAGAACACAATATTCCGTTCGATCTTCCGCGGCGCCGGCTCGTACAATCACTATGTACCGTCTGCCGTTGACGCGATCGCCAACAAAGAAGAATTTGTTACGGCGTATACACCATATCAGGCTGAGATCAGCCAGGGCATCCTCCAGTCGATCTTTGAATATCAGACAATGATCGCTGAGATCACAGGCATGGACATTGCTAACGCTTCGATGTACGACGGCGCTTCCGCAGCTGCAGAAGCATGCTGGATGTGCAAGGACAGAAGACACAGCACATTCTATGTATCCGGCGCTCTCGATGAGAGGATCCTTACAGTAATCAACACATATTCATTCGGAAGAGGCAGCAAGGTCGTAGTCATCCCTGCAAAGGACGGCGAAACCGATAAGGAAGCTCTTGCAAAGGCACTTGCTGACGACAAAGAAGCAGCCTGCTTCCTGATGCAGTATCCAAACTTCTACGGTATCGTAGAAGATGCAGAAGAGCTCTGCAAGATCACACACGACGGCGGAGCGAAGTTCATCATGTACTGCCACCCGCTCGCACTCGGCGCTCTGAAGAGCCCTGGCGAGATCGGAGCTGACATCGCAGTAGGTGAGGGACAGCCTCTCGGACTCGGACTTGAGTTCGGCGGACCATACCTCGGATTCCTGTCGACACGTCAGGAGAACATGCGTCAGATCCCTGGCAGACTCATCGGTGAGACTGTAGATACAAGAGGCGACAGAGGCTTCGTTCTGACCATCCAGGCCAGAGAGCAGCACATCCGCCGCGAAAAGGCAAGCTCCAACATCTGCTCCAACGAAGCATGGTGCGCACTGAGAGCCGGCATTTATCTCTCGACCATCGGCCCTGCAGGCTATGAGCAGGTTGCAACACTCTGCTCGTCCAAGGCTCATTACATGGCTGAGGAGCTCGAGAAGATCGGCATGAAGAAATGCTTCAAGGGTGAGTTCTGGAACGAATTCGCAACAACATGCCCTGACGCTGACAAGCTGCTCGCAGCTCTCGAAGAGAAGGGCATCCTCGGCGGACTCAAGCTCTGCTGCGGCTGCTGCGATGCCGGATGCGACACAGACTGCATTCTCTGGTGCTGCACAGAGCTGAACAGCAAAGAAGATATCGATGAAGTCATAGCTATCGCAAAGGAGGTGTTCTAAGATGAAATTAATATTCGAGAAGAGCATTCCTGGTAGAGGACAAGATATCTTCCCTGCATGCGACGTTCCTTGCAAGCTCCCTGATGCTCCGCTTCGTGAGAAGAAGGCGCATCTCCCTGAGATCTCTGAAAACGAGATGGGAAGACACTACACAGCTCTTGCTAAGAGAGCTCACGGAGTCAACGACGGATTCTATCCTCTCGGCTCCTGCACAATGAAGCACAACCCTAGGATCAATGAGAAGATGGCGGCTCTTCCTGGATTCGCCAAGCTGCATCCGCTCCAGCCTGCACACACTGTACAGGGCGCACACGAGCTGATCGCTGACCTCGAGAAATTCCTCTGCGAGATCACAGGCATGGCAGGAGTTACATTCCAGCCGGCAGCCGGAGCTCACGGTGAGTTCACCGGACTTCTCCTGATCAAGGCTTACCACACAGACAGAGGCGACACAGAGCGTAACGAGATCATCGTACCTGACGCTGCTCACGGCACAAACCCTGCTTCGGCAACAATGGCAGGCTACAAGACCATCGTCATCAAGTCGAACGAGAACGGTACAGTTGATATCGACGACCTCAAGGCTCACCTCGGTCCTAAGACTGCAGGTCTGATGCTGACCAACCCTAACACAGTTGGTCTCTTCGACCCTAACATCATGGAGATCACAAGACTCGTCCATGA
>JBGULF010000099.1:0-25670 GCA_045115935.1 Anaerovoracaceae bacterium | reverse complement strand
CCATAATTAAAGGCTTCTTGATTGTCTGTAATGAATTGTTCTCTATCGTCTGGTTTAAGTTTAACAAGTCTGATGTCTGTCACTAGTTACCTCCGCAAATGCCGATTTGTTTACGTCTTTATAATACCACATTAAGTGAATGCACATTTCAATACTGCTTAAGCTTATTATGCTTAACCTCTTGTCAGAGTTGTTATCATAATGCTTGTTCACAATATTTTTATAACAATGGAGGTAATGTAAATGCAAAGGAAGCACTATAGTATTTCCAAACATGTCTCGTACCTCCTTGTTACTGCGATACTATAACAAATGCCTGCAAACTGCTATTGTACGAATTAATACGCGTTTTAAGCCAATCGCACATTGGGTCCGGTTTTTTGTTATGTCTATTCTGGAGTGAAATCCCAGTTTAGTCATAAATCTCTGAACCCATTGAAATTTCAATGACAAGTTCTGAACACGTTGCAACAAAAGAGCCCTGAGACGTTCATCTCAGGGCCAAGATTCTGGCGGAGGACATGGGACTCGAACTCCGAAGGCTGTTAGCTCAAACCGTTGAAATGAAAGGAGGCCTCTCACTCTACTCCGACGGAATGTAACAGTTAGTGTAACAGCATTTTTGCTAGTTCCTCTACAGATTCCATTACAGCCTTATAGGTTATTCCCGATGCAAAGGTATACTCTGTCATATAGTCTTCCCACAGTTTAGATATAGCAGAAGAACTATTGAATTTCTTGACTCTTTTACCATACATATTATTCAAATCTCTATGTCTTCTTCATCTGACACCGCAACATTTGTTATCAGATGGCTTATCCTTTTCAGATAGGATTCGACCTGACTACTGCATCTCCCTGTATACAAATCTGCATAGAGGACAGCACTGATTTCTTCTTCTGAAAGGCCTAGAGCCTTCTCTTTTGAAAGCATTTTAAGGAGGTCGCAATCTTCCCCCTTTTTCATAAATTCTGATGCCTCCATAGATTTTCTTCTAATGAGTTCATGAAGTTCCTGCCTGTTCCCGCCACTTTTCACACCCGCCATGAGGATGTTTTCAGTAGCCATAAAGGGAAGATACTGCTGAAGCGTTTTCTCTATTACTTTCTCATTAACATTGAGACCTTTTACAACACTAAGTACGATTCGTAGGATAGCATCTGCACACAGGAATCCTTCAGGCATTGATATACGCCTGTTAGCGGAGTCGTCCAGAGTTCTTTCAAGCCACTGAGAGGATGCTGTTAAAGGAGCATTTATCGCATCGACCATAAGATACCTCGCAAGAGAACATATGCGCTCACATCGCATAGGATTACGCTTATAAGCCATTGCCGATGATCCGATCTGATCTTTTTCAAAAGGTTCCTCCAGCTGACGATCATGCTGCATCAGACGAATGTCCCCGGCCATGCGGTAGCAGCTCTGTGCTATTGACGAAAGCGTGTTGAGAATCCTGGTGTCCGTCTTACGCGGATATGTCTGCCCGCAGATGTCATAGCATTCACTGAATCCGAACTCTGCAGCAATTGCCCGGTTCATACTGTCGATCTTACTTTCATCTCCATCGAAGAGCTCCATAAAACTTGCTTCCGTTCCGGTAGTACCCCTGCAGCCAAGGAATTTGATATTGCTGAGCGCGAAATCTATCTCGCTGACGTCAGATACCAGATCCTGTATCCACAGCGTGGCGCGCTTGCCGACTGTAACAGGCTGCGCAGGCTGGTAATGTGTGTAGCCCAGCACCGGCAGCGACTTATACTTATCCGCAAATCGAGTCAGGCCAGCGATAACTGTAAGTAGCTTTTCTTTCAGACGTACTAGCGCATCCCTGTATATGATAAGATCTGTGTTATCTGTCACATAACAGCTGGTTGCCCCAAGATGAATTATACCCTCTGCTGATGGGGCAGCCTTGCCATATGCATATACATGAGCCATTACATCATGCCTTACTTCTTTTTCCCTTTCTCTGACACATTCATAATCTATATCATAAATATGTGCTTCAAGGTCCGCTACCTGCTCCTCTGTGATAGGCAGTCCCAGATTCATTTCCTCCCGCGCCAGCGCTGTCCACAGTTTCCTCCAGGTCTGGTATCTGTTATCAGGTGAAAACAGCTTCAGCATGTGATCCGAAGCATATCTTGAGGCAAAAGGAGTTTCATATACGTCTCTCATGTTCTAATTCTCCTGTCGTATTATTATGCTGTCACGCTCTGCTCCAACCGAGATGTACTTCACGGGAATCCCGACCACTCTCTCGATCATGTTGATATAATCCTGTGCTTCCTTTGGTAAGTCATCCCAACTGCGGACTCCTGAAACATCGGTTTTCCATCCCGGCATCCATTCTATGACGGGTTCAGCTTTATCCAGCGCGGCAGGAAACGGAAATTTATCTGTTTCTTTCCCATCGACAATATATTTAGTGCATACCGGAATGCTGTCCATATATCCGAGAATATCGAGCTTGGTTACTGCTATCCCGGTAGCATTCTGCATTGCTGCGCCATATCTGGTAGCAACCAGATCGAGAGGACCTACTCTGCGAGGTCTGCCTGTTTTGGCGCCATATTCAGCTCCTGCATTTCTGAGAGTCTCTGCATCAGTTCCATGCATTTCACACACAAATGGGCCCTCGCCTACACATGTAGAATATGCTTTAACTACTCCGATTATCTCGCTTATATCTGCTGATGGAGCCCCTGCCCCGACAGGCGCATACCTTGCAAGGGTTGTGGATGAAGTAGTGTAAGGACAGATACCGTAATCCAGATCTCTCAGAGCTCCCAGCTGCGCTTCAAACAGGATTCTCTTTCCTTCTTCCTGTGCTTCTTTAAGATAAGAGACCGTATCGCATATATATGGGATGATTGGCTGACAATAATTCCCGACCCACTCCATAAGCATTTCCATAGTGTAAGGTCTGGCACCATATACTCCCGAAAGGGTGAGATTCTTCCACTCAAGCAGATCCTTAAGATGAGCCTGCAGGTATTCGGGATACAAAAGTTCCCCTGCAAGTATGGTCTTCTTCTGATACTTGTCTGAATAAAAAGCTGCTATACCCTGTTTTGTTGATCCGTATTTCTTGTCAGCAAGCCTATTTTCCTCCAGCTCATCAAGTTCTCTGTGCCACGGCATCAACAGTGATGCTCTCTCGCTTATTTTCAGATTGTTTGGACTGATTACAACACCCTTACTCTGAACTTCTTTTATTTCTATTAACAGGTTTTCAGGGTCAAGGGCAACACCGTTTCCCAAAATGTTGACAATGCCCTCTCTAAGTACTCCTGACGGGAGCAGATGCAATGCAAATTTCCCCTTGCTGTTGACAACTGTATGCCCTGCGTTTCCGCCTCCCTGGAACCTTATTACAATGTCATGATCCTCAGTTAGGAAATCGACCATCCTGCCTTTTCCCTCGTCTCCCCAATTAACACCTACAACTGCACAATTACTCATATCCCTGACCCCCTTTGATTGTCGATATGTCTCAGCACAGGTACGAACATATTAGTGTTTCATTTAACATACTCTGCATCTATAGTAGATATACCTATAGTACTTTCCTCTAGGACATCTAAAATGATTCTTACGGTATCCAGTGATGTCAACATCGTTATCCCATTAATGGCCGCGCAGTTGCGAATTGCGGTTCCATCACCATAATGAGCAGCCGATAAGATTTTCCTTGTGTTTATCACATAACTGACATACCCGGATCTTATTGAATCAAGCAACTGGCTGCTTCCTTCACTCGGCTTAAGAAGCACTCTTGTCCTGATACCATTTTTCTTCAGCATCGCGGCTGTTCGTGTCGTAGCCTCTATATTAAAACCCATATCGTAAAAGCGTCTGATAAGCGGTATCGACTCATCTTTATCTTCATCAGCTATGCTTGCTATTATGGTTCCATATTTTTTCAGCTTTATGCCCGCAGAAGCCATGGCTTTATATACCGCGCGATGGAATTTGTCATCGTAACCGATTGCTTCTCCTGTTGATTTCATTTCAGGCGACAGATAAGCGTCAAGGCCTTTGAGCTTAGTAAATGAAAAGACCGGAACTTTTACATAAAAGCGATCTTTTTCATCTGCTATTGCATCGAATATGCCCTGTTCCTGCAACGACAGTCCGAGCATTACCATAGTCCCTATGTCGGCCAGACTGTACCCTGTCGCTTTTGAAAGGAACGGTACTGTCCTTGATGAGCGTGGATTTACTTCAATGATGTACACCACATCGTCATCATCAACTATATACTGGACATTGAAAAGCCCTATGATTCCTATGCTTAATCCCAACCTTACCGTGTAATCAAGTATGGTATCTTTGACCTTGTCCGAAAGGGTTACCGGGGGGTATACACTTATTGAGTCTCCCGAATGCACACCTGTGCGTTCCACAAGCTCCATAAAGCCGGGAACAAATACCCGGCGGCCGTCACATACTGCGTCAACTTCCACTTCCTTGCCTCTTATATATTTATCGATCAGAACCGGCTTATCGATATCTATTTCAACAGCAGCTTTGAGGTAGTTTTTCATTGACTGGTCAGATGCAACGATTTGCATCGCCCTTCCCCCAAGCACAAAGCTCGGCCTTACCAATACAGGGTATCCAATGCGCGACGCGGTCTTCAACCCTTCATCTATACTCGTTACTGCTTCTCCTGCAGGCTGTGGTATATCTAACTCTTTAACCAGTTTTCCAAAAAGATCTCTGTTTTCCGCACGATAGATCGCGTCACAGTCCGTGCCTATTATTTTTACACCTCTTTCCTTTAATGGCCCGGCAAGGTTGATGGCTGTCTGGCCTCCAAGCGACACAATGACACCCTCAGGCTTCTCCATTGCGACAATATTCATGACATCTTCCATGTACAGCGGCTCAAAATAAAGCTTATCGGAACAAGTATAGTCAGTTGATACCGTTTCCGGATTGTTGTTAATGATTATCGCCTCATAGCCCATCCGTTGTATGCTCTGAACCGCATGTACCGTTGAATAGTCGAACTCCACGCCCTGGCCTATGCGTATAGGTCCGGATCCGAGAACTATGATCTTCTTTTTGTCAGATATTACAGACTCATTCTCAGTCTCATATGTTGAATAAAAATATGGTATGTAGCTATCAAATTCTGAAGCACATGTATCGATCATTTTATATACAGGCTTTATATCATTTTCCAGCCTCAAATCCAGAACATCTTTCTCCTCTACTCCCCAAAGGAGCGCAATAGTCTTATCTGAAAAACCCATTCGTTTTGCGGTATAGAGTGTCCGAATATTCCCAGATTCAGATTTCAGGCTTTTCTCCATTTTCGTTATCCGCTTGACTCCACGTATGAAAAATCTGTCTATATCTGTGTTTTCAGCAATAAAGTCCTCGCTGCACGATCGTCTAAGCAACTCCGCAACAGCGTATATGCGGTCATCCATGGCATTGAGGATATATTCAGAAAGTGCTTCTGTGCTCATGCTCTCAAATTTCTGTAGATAAATATGAAATGCTCCTGTCTCAAGTGACCTGATTCCTTTGAGCAGGCTTTCCTCAAAAGTTCTACCCACACTCATGACCTCTCCGGTTGCCTTCATCTGCGTGGACAGTGACGGGTCCGCATCTGTGAACTTGTCGAACGGGAACCTCGGCAGTTTTGTCACCACATAGTCCAAAGAAGGTTCAAATGCTGCCGGTGTATTAGCAATTCTTATTTCTTCAAGTGTCATTCCGATGCTTATCTTGGCAGATACCCTGGCTATTGGATAACCGCTGGCTTTTGATGCCAAAGCTGAAGATCTGGATACTCTGGGATTTACCTCTATCAGGTAGTATCTGCACGACTTAGGGTCAAGTGCAAACTGTATATTGCAACCGCCTTCAATTTTCAGTGCTCTTATGATTTTCAGTGCGCTGTCTCTCAGCATCTGATACTCCTTATTTGTAAGAGTTTGCGAAGGACACACAACTGTTGAATCCCCGGTATGTATCCCTACCGGATCAAGATTTTCCATATTGCAGACAACTATAGCGGTATCAGCACTGTCACGCATTACCTCATACTCGATTTCCTTATATCCTTTAACGCTTTTCTCGATCAGAACCTGATTTGCGGGTGAAAGCTCAAGGGCTTTTTTCATAAGATCTTCGAACTCTGTGCCATTATATGCAAATCCACCTCCCGTACCGCCTAAAGTAAAAGCTGGACGAAGCACTACAGGGAATCCTATTTCTTCTGCTATTCTGATGCCATCTTTTAACGATGAGACTGTAGCAGATGGCAGTACCGGCTCTCCAAGGCTTTGACATAGCCTTTTAAACCTTTCCCGATCCTCTGCCTGCTCTATAGAGTCACAGCCCGTCCCAAGGAGTTCAGTTCCGCATTCTTTCAGAACTCCTTTTCTTTCAAGCTGCACTGCAAGATTGAGTCCCGTCTGCCCTCCAATACTTGGCAAAATGGCATCAGGCCTTTCATATCTTATTATTTTGGCTAGGTATTCCAGTGTCAGAGGTTCCATATATATCTTATCGGCAATACTTGTATCCGTCATGATCGTTGCCGGATTCGAGTTGCAAAGAATCACCTCATATCCCTCCTCTTTCAGCGCAAGACATGCCTGCGTGCCGGAATAATCAAATTCTGCAGCCTGCCCAATGATTATTGGCCCGGATCCAATAAGTAATATTCTCTTTAAATCAGTTCTTTTAGGCATTGGTTTTTCTCTCCATCAGTCCTATAAAGCGCTCAAAAAGGTATTTGCTATCCTGTGGTCCAGGTGCGCTTTCCGGATGATACTGCACACTGAAGACCAGATCCCGTTCACAACTTACACCTTCAACTGTGCCATCTAGTAAATTTATATGAGTTACCTCAAGAGGTGTTCTCCTGATGCTCTCCCTATCTACCGCGTATGAATGATTCTGAGAAGTCATGACTGTTTTTTCGGTCACCAGATCCTTTACAGGATGATTGCCTCCTCTGTGTCCGAACTTCAACTTATATGTCTCAGCTCCATATGCAAGAGATATCAGCTGGTGACCAAGGCATATTCCAAAGATAGGGATCTTTGCCCGTATACCTTTAATCGTTTCTATAATTTCAGGTACATCCCTCGGGTCCCCCGGACCATTTGAGATAAAAACGCCATCAGGCTTCATTCCGAGTATAGTTTCAGCTGTTGTATTCCATGGGACTACTGTAACGCTGCATCCTGCGCTATTGAAGCATCTTACTATATTTCTCTTTATCCCACAGTCAATGGCTGTCACATGATATCTCTCATTATCCGAAGGTGACTCCCATGCTTTTTTGCAGCTAACCTTTCTGACAAGATCCTTCGGAATCATTTCTGAACGGAGCAGCTTAAGCCCATAATCTATAGTCGTTGACGCGTCTGTGATAAGCACCTTGCGGCTGCCTTTATCACGTATCGATCTTGTCAGCTTTCTCGTATCTACACCGCTTATGCCTGGTATGTTGTGCTTCTTCATCACTTCACCAAGAGAAGTTACCGATCTATAATTAGAGGGTTCATCATTATATTCCCTCACTATAAGTGCTCCAATAGTTGGACTCTCGGTTTCATAATCATCCTCTGCTATTCCATAGTTCCCAATCAGAGGATATGTCATAACTACTGCTTGTCCTGTATAGGAAGGATCCGAAAGTATTTCTTGATATCCCGTCATGGATGTGTTAAAGACGATTTCAAGGACTGCCTCCGTTGAGGCTCCGAAAGCGCTTCCGTAAATCTCAAGGCCGTCCTCAAATATTATTTTTCTGTTGTTGGGTGTTTCCATTTTTCACCTTTTGCTCTTACTTATCTGAAAGATGTCTTTCAAATCTATCTCTTCCCATATCCGGAAATGTTTTTGTTGGATAGCTACCGTCAAAGCAGGCCTGGCAGCACCCTCTGCCTTCTGACAGAATGTCAAGGGCATGTATCGGGAGATATCCCAGTGAATCCGCTCCTATGTGACGCGCTATCTCGTTATTATCCATTTTGCAGGCAATGAGGTTTTCTTTCGAGTCTATATCCGTGCCATAGTAACATGGGTAGAGGAATTGAGGTGCAGATACCCGCATGTGCACTTCTAACGCTCCAGCTTCTCTTAAAAGCCTTACGATCCTTCCACTCGTGGTTCCTCTTACGATAGAGTCATCTACAAGCACCACTCTCCTGTTCCTGATAACCTCTTCAATAGCTGAGAGTTTGATTCTTACCTGGTCGAGTCTGCCTTCAGGGGATATAAAAGTTCTTCCAATATATTTATTCTTTATGAGCCCTATTTGGTATGGGATTCCGGATTCATAGCTGTATCCAAGCGCAGCATCCAGCCCTGAATCCGGCACACCGACAACTATGTCGGCATTTACAGGGTGCGATTTCGCAAGTATACGCCCTGTTTCTATGCGTGATTTATGCACAGATACACCGTCTATTACCGAATCCGGCCGCGCAAAATATATATATTCAAATACACACAATCTTCGCTCTTTTGTATTGCAGTGTCCCCGCATTGATTCTATCCCGTTTTTACTGAAAACAAGTATTTCCCCTGGGTCTACATCTCTTATGAACTCAGCACCCACCGATTTTAAAGCACAGCTTTCAGATGCTATCACATATATCTCATCCTCCGTCTTACCATAGCACAAAGGCCTGAAACCAAATGGATCCCTTGCGCATATGACCTTCTGCGGTGACATAAGGATCATTGAGTATGCACCTTCAATCAGATCCATAGTGCTGCTAACAGCTTCCTCTATCGCCTGTTTTTTCAATCTTTCCCTGGTTACTACATGCGCTATTATTTCTGTATCACTTGATGTATGGAAAATCGCTCCGCTCAGCTCCAACTCGCTCCTGAGTTTCTCTGCATTTGAGAGATTTCCATTATGTGCAATAGCAAGGCTACCTTTCTGATGATTGACTACAATAGGCTGACAATTGCTGCGTCGGTTACCGCCGGTGGTACTATATCTCGTATGAGCAACTGCCATACATCCACGTGGAAACGAGCTCAGTCTTTCCTTGCTGAAGACTTCATTAACAAGTCCTATATCTTTATATGAAGTGAAGACTCCATCATCATTGACAGTGATCCCGCAGCCTTCCTGCCCTCTGTGCTGGAGGGCATAAAGACCATAATAGGCTATTTCAGCAGCATTAACTGGTTCAGCTGCATATATACCGAGCACACCGCATTCTTCGTGAATACTCATTGTTTATTCTGTCTTGCCTCCGTCAACCTTCTCATGACCTCAATATACGCGTCCTCCACGCCACCAAGATCCCGCCTGAATCTATCCTTATCAAGTTTCTCGCCCGTGTTGCTGTCCCAAAGTCTTGATGTATCGGGACTTATCTCGTCTGCAAGTACTATTGTCCCATCTAGGAGCCTTCCAAATTCAAGTTTAAAATCCACCAATGTAATACCGCACCTGACCCAGAATGCCTTAAGTTCATCATTCACTTTAAACGCGTATTCTTTGATCGTCGCAATCTCCTCGCAGGTTGCAAGGCTCAATGCAAGCGCGTGATACTCATTCAAAAGCGGATCTCCGAGTTCATCATTTTTATATGAAAATTCTATCGTAGGAGAATCAAATACTACGCCCTCTTCAACTCCATAATTCTTTGCAAATGACCCCGCTGAAATATTCCTTATTATTACCTCAAGAGGTACTATTTCGACCTTCCGGACAAGTGTGTCTCTGTCGCTAAGTTCTTCAACATAATGTGTAGGTATCCCTCTCTCTTCAAGCGTTTTCATAAAGAAATTACTCATCCTGTTATTGATTACCCCTTTTCCGGAGATGGTGCCTTTTTTTAGCCCATTAAAAGCTGTTGCATCATCTTTGTAAGAAACAATCAAAAGCTCTGGATCGTCCGTTTTATAGACTTTTTTTGCCTTCCCCTCGTAGACTTGTTCCCTTTTAATCATTTTCCTTTTCTCCCTATACAAACTGCTAATAACCTTCTATTATTATGGGCTCATCGTTCCCGTATCCACATCGTTTCTTCACCTCACTCCGGCCTTTCTGTCTCATGCGGCTCACCTGTAATAGTTCCTTCGAACACTTCTTCTGCCGTTCCTGTCATGTACCAATGCCCGGAGTCAGGGTCATAGGAGATGTCCAAATCTCCTCCATTGAGATGAACTTTTACTTCCGTATCCAGCTTGCCCGAAATGTATCCTGCGGCAGCTACAGCGACTGCGCCGGTGCCGCAGGCCATCGTTTCTCCGGAGCCTCTCTCCCAGACACGCATCCTTACTTCTCTTCTGCTTATAACCTCAGCGAATTCCGCATTCACACGTCCCTGAAATGCCTCGTGATTTTCTATATGTGGACCAATCAAGAAAAGGCCCAGACTATCTATAGAATCTGTAGTCATATATCCGTTCACCCGCAGGCATGGATTATCTTCAATGAAAAAGACTGCATGCGGATTTCCCACATCTTCGCGAGTCATTTTCAGCTCCATTCCTGCAACAGTGATGACCTCAGCAGCGGTACCTGATACGACAGCACCCATATCAACTTTTGCCATACTGACCTTCCCGCTCTCTTTGTATAAGAATATCCTCTTAAGTCCGGAACCGGTCTCTATCAGAACATTTTCACGTTCAGCGGGTACTAATCCGTGATCATATATATACTTGGCTGTGCACCTGATGCCATTACCACACATCATGCCTTCAGATCCATCTCTGTTGAACATATGCATATATGCATCTGCTGCTTTTGATGGTTCTATCAGGATCAAACCGTCTCCGCCAATTCCGTAATGTCTGTCAGAAAGCCTCAATGCCATCTTCGATGGGTCTCTGATCGTTTCTTCAAAGCAATTGATATAAATGTAGTCATTCCCGCAGCCATGCATTTTTGTAAACTTCATTGTACTCTCCATTTGTCCATATATGTCCGCTCTTCCGGTCAATCACTTTAGAAACGCAGCTGCAACAGCAACATGTACTGCGGCTGTTGTCAGTACAGCTTCATCTGCGGGCAGGAATTCAGAACTATGAAGCGGCATGTCACAGCCTGCTCCGACATAATAGAAGCTACCCGGCAACTCGTTGAGATAGCACCCGAAATCCTCAGTCATCATTGTCGGGCTGGAGATGCGTATCACATTCTCTTTGCCAATCAGCTTTATGGCTGCGTTTTCAACAAGAGAAGTCATGGCATCTTCATTGCAAATCCCCGGATAACCTCTTACATATCTGACTTCCGTTTCAGTGCTGTACTCCTTATCAGTTTCCGCTACTATTCTATAGAACGATTCTTTTATCTTTTCCCGCTCTGCCTGTCCGTGTGTCCTGACGATCCCTGTTATCATTGCTTCATCAGCAAGGATGTTCCTTGCATTTCCTGAGTGAAAAGTCCCTACAGTCAGTACACTCTTCCCATCGGAAAGAGCGTGCGGTATCCTGAGCAGCCTTGATGTCATTTTTGCGCCAGCAGCTAGGGCATCCGCACCCTTCTCACGCTCTGCAGCATGAGCGCCTTTTCCAATTATCCTGACGTCAAAGGTATCTGCTGCCGCATAGAAGTCTCCAAATCTGATTCCGACTGTTCCAGCTGGGATATCCGGAGATACATGCGCTCCGAATACAGCATCTGCACCTTTAAGAGCTCCTATTTTTATCAGTCTGGCTGCGCCTCCATCGCCCTCTTCATCGGGCTGAAAGATAAACACCGCGCTTCCTCTCATCTCATTCCGGTGATCTGCGATCACCCTTGCAGCAGCAATCAGTGCGGCGGTATGCACATCATGGCCACATGCATGCATCGTCCCGGGTATCCTGGAAGAAAACTCTGAACCTGTCTTCTCATCAACAGGAAGAGCGTCCATATCCGCGCGGAAAGCTATTGTCCTGCCCGGATATGCGCCTTTTATCACCCCTACGACGCCTGTATCAAGTACTCTGTGTATCGGTATACCTGCTTTCTTCAGTTCCTTTTCCACTATCTCCGCAGTTTTAAACTCATTGTTACCGAGTTCAGGGAACATATGAATGTTACGGCGTATCGACAGTATCTCCTCGACGATTTTTGATAACTCTTCTTTAATATCTATCTGCATCATACTATCTGCTTTCCGAACTGATCTTCCGGATAAACCCCTCCAGTCTCAGGATCCCTTCTTTTATATCATCCATGCTACAGCAGTAGGATATACGTATATGGTCATCCAAACCAAAGGCTCCGCCAGGAGTCACCGCTACACCGGCTTCAGTTATCAGTCTGGTGCAGAATTCCTTTGACGTTATGCCATATTTCTGTATCGACGGAAATACGTAAAATGTACCTTCAGGTACTGTGAAATCAAGGCCTGCACTGGACAAAGCGCCGCAAATGTAATCCCTGCGGCCCCTGTAAGTACCAATCATGATGGACGGGTCATATGACAACGCCTCTATACAGGCTTTCTGGAACAGTGAGGGCGTGGACACGATATCATACTGATGGATCAGTTCAAGTCTTTCTGTTATGGAGCGGTCCGCCATGAGATAGCCCATTCTCCAGCCTGTCATTGCATATGGCTTTGAAAAACTCTGAATCACCACTATTTGCTCACGCAACTCCTCGAATTCCGCGAAGCTATGATATTCACCAGTGAAACACAGTTGTCTGTATACATCGTCACACAATACGAAGATCTCTTTCCCTGCAACAAAATTACGGACAGCATTCAGGCTTTGTGCGTCGTACACACACCCTGTTGGGTTGTTAGGTGAGTTGAGTATTATTGCCTTAGTTCTATCCGTAATCAGTTTATTCAGACGATCACTTCTGATCTGAAATTCACAATCCGAGGTATCAAGCGGGACAACTGTCCCGCCGCAGAGATGAACGATTTCTTCGTACAGCACGAAGGCCGGATATGGGATTATCACCTCATCCCCCTGCTCTATTATTCCAAGGAGGGATATGAACAGAGCTTCTGTCGCTCCGGCTGTTATTATCACTTCATTCATTTCGTACACAAGTCCATTGCGAGATTTTTCGTATCTTGAGACCTCCTGTCTCAGGTCTGCTGATCCACTGTTTGAAATATAATGTGTCTCACCATTTTTCAGCGATGAGATTGCCGCGTCAGAAATGTTGCCTGGTGTCGTAAAATCAGGCTCTCCCAGTGTCAGCCTGATGCATCCTGGGGTATCTGCCGCCAGTTTCGAGAATTCACGTATGGCGCTCCTTTTAAGTGAATGTACATTGGGATTAAGTTGTTCTCTCATTGCCATAAGCCGCCCTATCCCTTCATATAGCTCTCAACTCCGGTTCAAGTGCAGTTTTTATCGAAGTTGTCTCATCCTTTTCCTTTATAATCCTTGCAGGGCATCCTGCAGCTACCATGTTGGCTGGGATATCCCTGGTTACCACTGCTCCCGCTGCTATAACAGCTCCCCTTCCAACATGTATGCCTTCAAGAATGACTGCATTTGCCCCGACAAGCACATCATCTTCCAGTGTTACAGGAACTGCAGAGGCGGGCTCTATGCTGCCGGCAAGGACAGCCCCTGCTCCTATATGACAGTTGCAACCGACCGTTGCTCTTCCTCCCAGCACCGCATTCATATCTATCATTGAGCCCGCCCCTATACTTGCACCGATATTTATCACTGCCCCCATCATCACAATGGCATTGGCTCCGATCTCTGTCTTTTCACGTATAATGGCGCCGGGCTCTATCCTTGCGGGAATATCCTTGATGTCAAGCATTGGGAGCGCGCTGTTCCTGCAGCAATTTTCGATTATGATGTCCTCTATTTTTTCAATATTAGACTCTACCACCGACCGAAGATCTTCCCAGTCACCGAAAACAACTTTATCAGTACAGCCAAAGACTCTGGCATTGCCATAATCTATGTATCCCTTTTCCTTTACATATATCTTTACCGGAGTCTTTTTTTCAGATTTTCCTATGTACTCAATCAGCTCACGAGCTTCCATACGGGTCTCCTAATCAGTATTGTTCAAATTGTTATTTCATATCGAGCATTCGTATCAGATTCTTACTATCCAACCGTCCATCTCGTCCGGGAGCCTGCCGATCTGCATACCATAGAGATTATCGTACAGCCGCTGGCTTACCGCTCCTACCTCTTCATTGTTGATAACATAGTCTTTGCCTTTATAGTTCAGAACACCAATCGGTGAAATCACACATGCAGTCCCTGTTGCCCATGCCTCTTTGAGTGTTCCGTCCTTAATGGCTTCAAACAATTCCTCAAGTTCAATGCGGCGTTCCTCGACTTCATAGCCCCATTTGCGAAGCAGCTGAATTGTGCTGTCACGTGTAACTCCCGGAAGGATCGACCCGGTAAGCGACGGTGTTACTATCTTATCGTCGATCATGAAAAACGCATTGGAAGTACCGACCTCTTCAACATAACGGCGCTCCTTTGCGTCCAGCCACAGTACTTCCTCACATCCGAATTCATGTGCTTTGTATGAAGCAATCATTCCGCAGGCATAGTTTCCTGCGCACTTCGCAAAACCGGTGCCGCCCACAGCAGCGCGGATGTACTCCTCTTCAACGAGGATGCGGCTTCCGTGAAGCTTTGTCTCATTGCCAGCATAGTAAGCGCCTACTGCACACAGAATGATGATGAACCAGTATTTCTTAGCCGGGAGGACAGAAAAGCTTACCTCAGGCGAGATTATGAACGGTCTTATATAGAGAGCTGTGCCCGGATCTGTCGGAGTCCAGTCCTCGTCGACCTTTACTATTGCCTTGACAGCAGCGAGGAACAGGTCCTCATCCATAGGAGGAATGCACATACGCTCATTGGTGCGGTTAAGACGTTTTGCATTCATGTCCGGCCGGAAAAGGTTAAGTCCGCCTTCAGGGTTGCGGTATGCCTTGAGTCCTTCGAACATCATCTGGCCATAGTGTAATGTAGTAGAGCCCGGATCCATTGAAATAGGACCATATGGAACTATGCGTCCGTCATGCCATCCCTGCCCTTCATCATAGTCCATGATGAGCATATGGTCTGTAAAGTACTTACCGAACCCCAGGTTGCTGCAGTCTGTCGGTTTTTGTTTTGGTGTTGTTGTTCTTGTTACCGGAAAACTATAATCCATCTCTTGTTCCTCCTTCCTTACTTTTCCCCGAACAGCAGCAGTCCATAGTTAGGAAGCGGCCAGAATTTCTTGGATGTCAGCCTTTCAGCAGCATCACTGTCTTCTCTCAGCCTGGTCATCTCCGGCAGCAAACTGTCGCGAATGACCTCAGCATCGCGGAAATAGTCCTCGCCGCTGAGTGAGTCAAGCACACTTACCATTTTCTGTACATCGCTGTAGATCCTGTCTGTTCTGCCTGACATTTCAGTGATTATTTCTTTCTCAAAACTGCACTCGAGTTCAGGTATCGCCTTCTTTTTCTCATTCATATTGGCCGATAGCTCTGCTGTATAGCCCTCCAGAGCAGGTGCTATCCTCTTTATCGCCATGGATCTCATCGTCCGGGCTTCTATACATATGGTCTTGCAGTAGTTCTCAAGCATGATCTCGCATCTTGACTCGAGTTCTGACCTGCTGAATACACCATGTCTTGTCAGCATATCCACGTTCTTTTCATCAAGAAGATGCGGCACACAATCCGGAGTTGTCCTGTAATTCGACAGTTTCCTCTTTTCGGCTTCTCTCAGCCATTCATCTTCGTATCCATTGCCGTTGAAGATGATCCTCTTATGATCACGTACGGTCTCTCTTATAAGGGAATATACCGTCTCATTGAGATGCTCTGCTTCCTCAAGTCTCTCTGCGTAGTATTCGAGAGCATCAGCAACTGCGCTGTTCAGTATGACGTTCGGGAAAGCCAGACTGCTCATCGAGCCCGGCATCCTGAATTCAAACTTGTTTCCAGTGAAAGCAAAAGGAGATGTGCGGTTTCTGTCAGTATTGTCTCTCCTGAATCTCGGCAGGACTTTTGAGCCGAGCTTCATCAGTACTCCTGCGCTTTCTTCATAAGGAATATCTTCTTCTATCGAGTGCAAAACAGCTGTAAGCTCATCTCCGAGGAATATAGAGATCACTGCAGGCGGAGCTTCATGTGCTCCGAGACGGTGATCATTACTGGCCGAGGCAACAGATATCCTCAGCAGATCCTGATATTCGTCCACAGCTCTTATCACTGCACACAGGAACAAGAGGAACTGCGCATTATCGTGAGGTGTGTCCCCCGGCGCCAGAAGGTTGTCGCCTGAATCAGTGGCAAGCGACCAGTTGTTATGTTTACCGCTGCCGTTCACTCCTTCAAAAGGCTTTTCATGGAGAAGCGCGACAAAACCGTGTCTCTCAGCGACCTTCTTGATCATCTCCATGACGAGCTGGTTCTGGTCGACAGTAACATTTACCTTGGTGTATATACACGCGAGTTCATGCTGCGAAGGAGCTACCTCGTTGTGCTCTGTCTTGGCAAACACGCCAAGTTTCCAGAGCTCCCTGTTGAGCTCTTCCATGAATCGCGATATCTCAGGCTTTATCGCCCCGAAATAGTGGTCATCGAGTTCCTGCCCCTTAGGAGGCATCACTCCGAACAGGGTCCTCCCGGTAAATCTCAGGTCAGGTCTCTTGTCATACAGATCGCGCGGCACCAGAAAGTATTCCTGCTCCGCTCCTGCGACCGCGTATACTCTTCTTACGCTGTCATTTCCCATAAGCCTCAGTACCCGCACGGCCTGACGGTTGAGGGCATCCATCGACCTGAGAAGTGATGTCTTTTCATCCATTGCCTCGCCGCTATACGAACAAAATGCAGTCGGTATGCACAGTGTCTTGTCCCTGATGAACGCATATGACGTCGGATCCCATGCGGTATAGCCTCTTGCTTCAAAAGTGGCTCTCAGACCGCCTGAGGGGAAAGATGATGCATCAGGTTCACCTTTTATAAGTTCCCTGCCGGAAAAATCCATTATTACCCCGCCGTCAGGCGAAGCCTGTATGAAGCTGTCATGCTTCTCGGCAGTCACACCGTTGAGGGGCTGGAACCAATGTGTGAAGTGGGTCGCCCCCTTGGACACAGCCCAGTCTTTCATCGCCTGCGCCACGGCATTAGCCATGTCCTGATTCAGAGGATCACCCTGATTAATCGTCTTGCGCATGGAATGATATACGTCAGCTGGCAGCATGGACCTCATGACTTTGTCATCGAAGACCATCGAGCCGAAATAGTCAGATACTCTACCCAAATTGATACCCCCTCATATTATTAGCTTTGAGCTTTGATACACATGATGACCTGCTCAAATAATGAATTTGTATTTTAAATAACATATTTTAAAAATACTGCCTCTCTGATTCAAAATGAAATACATATAGCATTAGCGTTTTTATACTTAAAACATATGAAAAGAGGCTAAGAATCACTCACCAACTCCCGCCTCTTATGTATATTTCGATCCTTACTTATCTTTTTGATCTACAGATAAGATTTTGTCATATTCGGCCTGCAAACGCCTTTGCCCTTACATCTATGTCAGGAACATCGAGTATGCTGAACGGATCGTTTGCAGTCTCAACCATCGCAAACCTGCCGGGGAGAACGAAGCCTTTGTTAAAATTCAGAGCTCCGATTATTTGCTCCGATACGATATCTCCTCCGCTGTATCCGGATACTACAATAGCATATATACGCTTTTGGCGGAATTCATGAACACGGAAGAGTGCCGTAAGTCTATTGATGAAGGCCGTCAGATGAGCATTGAGAGCGTCATTATAATTAGGGCAAATCATAATAAGTGCATCACATTCAAGCATTGCCGGATATACCTGCTCTGTCATTATTCCACCATAGAAACATCTTCCCTGTTCTCCGTAATGCAAACAGTCTTCATATTTGCAACCTATACAATCCCTGATAGCCCCCTCTCTTAGCGATATTTCGGTGATATCTGCCCGGTGCTCAAGATCTTTTTTCACCTTATCCCACAGGAGAAGCGTATTCGATGTTTTCCTGATGCTGGCATGTACCGCCAATATCTTCTGTTGCTTCCAGCTTATGTTTACATCTGGAAAATTGAATTCAATGATCCTTCTTGTAAGGTCTTTTGCCTGCTGGCGATACACTTCATATGGTTCCACGCCTCTGACACCTGACAATACATGAAAATTACCGAGCGATCCGGTTGCTTCTACCAACGGCTTTCCCGGAAATGTGCATCCGGCCATATTTGCGGAGAAGGCTAACCTCCTTGCCAGAGCCTTAGTAAAAAGTTCACTCCCTCCGTCTACTATAATTCCCCCGACTGATCCCTCCAGGCAGTCAGGATGCTTTCTGAAACCTTCCAGAAGGTGATAGTATTCAGTATTAACTCCGGCCTCTGAAAGGCATATCGCAAACAGCACCCTCTGTCCCTTCATATGAATATTGTCCAGTTCAGAAACTTTTTCAACTACAGTTATATGTACCCCTTCAGATGAGATATCACCAAGAACATAAGAAAGGATGTCATCCATTCTTTCGGTCCTGCTGTCTAACTCACATTTCGGTTTGATTACAAGCAGGCCGGGCTTTTTTGAAGCCTGCCTACTCCCCTTGCTATCTAACATCTAATTACCCTTTTGTTATTACCTTATCTTACAGAGATTGATATATGCCCTTTTTATGCGTTCATATAATGTTTCAGGCAGTGGAATGTCCTCATACTCCCATCCATCTGCGGTCATTCTGTTCCTGATACCAAGAAATGCTCCACACTCCCTGCTGCCGAAGTATATTGACCCGTAATGCCACTCTCCTCTAAGAGTAAGCAATATCGGGATTGCTGCAGATGACAGTGCAGGAGCTATATAAGGCTTGAATCCCAGGTCCCTGACTCGAATATTTGCCTTAACAGCAAGATCAGTGAGGATACATGAAAATTCTTCATCATAATTATCTATGCTGTTTGCAATGACAAGGTCCTTTCCGTGCGGACCATAAGCTCTTCCTTCACTGGCGTACAGTGCCGCCTTTTCCCTCACTTCAGGTGTTACAGATGCACCATCTGACAAAGGATATTCTCCCGATGCTATCCTGTTCGCATAATACTCAGCTCTCTTGTTCATGACGCCTAGTCCGTATCCGTGTATCTGCCAGGGCTCAAGACCGGAGGAATCGAGAAATGCCGCCGCCAGATTGTCTACAGGGTCACTGACTACAGCGATCATGCCTTTATACTCTGCCGTACGGGCAAGCCCGGCATAGTGTGCTATGATTTTCCTGTTGGCCTCCAGTTGTGCCATGCGCACATCTGTAATATCTGACTCCAGCGGAGGTATTCCCTTACTCGCGCAGAAGATCATCAAATCACAGTCAAACAATGTATCCTCGGTTACAATATGGACCGGCGGCAGGCTTTTGATTCCAAAAGGATACCCAACTTGGTTCATTTCCATCTCAAGGCGTTCCAGATTTTCAAGGCGGATATCCATAATTCCGATATCTGAGATAACATCTCCACCAAGCAGGAGCAGTCCTGTCAGCATAGTCATCCCTACATCCCCAAGCGCAAGAATATTCACTTTATTCCAGCCTCCTGGTTTCACCGGGCATCCTGAAACCGGTAAGGCATCAGTTATTTTTAAATCGTCTAGTATTTCATGTATATATTTCATATTATTTCTTCCTGTTAAAAGTCATTCATCCGATTCTGTTTAGCAATTAGATCTGAGCATAAACAGTCTTTTGGTCCTTCGAATCTCGTTCTCGACATAAACTGACGGAGCGATGTGGTCATCGTACTGCAGACCGAATCCAAGCACCGGTCTGCGCGGGTTAGTCAGCACTGCGCCAAGTCTCCTGACTGTCAGCTTCTTTTCAAAAGTACTCTGATACTCTTGCTCCAGAACATGCAGGATATCTGCGGCATTCTCAAGACAGGTTATCGAATACTTTCGCATGCTCTCTGCATCTCCGTCATCTATGAAGCAAGGCTCTGCATATGGCAATATCAGATTTACAGAAGCATTGCCCTCTTTCGCAGGCGCATCCGGCCTTCTCTTTACAGCATACCATCCTGCACCCGCAGCGCTTGCTTCATGGTTTCTCTCATCTGAATGTCCTGTTTTTTTAATGTCCCTGTCATCTTCCGGGTTATCTATGCTGTCGCCTCCGATGAAAGGATAACAGTCACGTTCATTGACCCACATGCTGATTGAAGGAATAAAGTATGCGCCTCGAACATCTCTTCCTCTAAGCCGCATGCTGTCAAGCGCCTTACCTGTAAGAAGACCGACTATAACTTTGCGGACTTCTACATCATGCTTTCTGAGTATAGGATCTATCTTGTTGAGTCTCTGACCTGAATGGAGCAGATCGTCGATGAGCACAACCGGCCTTTCAAAAGACTTTATCGTTCTGGCCTGATCATCAAGTGTCTGGTACCCTCTTGACTCCCTGACATCAAAGCCTTTGAGGTCATTACGAAAATACTTCTCTGTTCTCATGGCTTTAGTGACAGTATTAGGCACCACAATGTCTGCGAGTGCCTTGCCGAAAGGTACAGCAAGATAAGGACCGCGCTTCCTATGCGGGTCAGGTAAGACAGACACTCCGTTCTCTTCCGCTACAAGATCGGCTATCTTGCTGTAGACAGCGCTTGTGTTGAAAGATAGAAGCAGCCTGCCAGGGTATATTTCTCTGAAAGTTCTAAGCAGTTTGGCATGTGCCTTGTCAAAAGCCCTCTGGACCCTCGGATTCTTATTTAGCGGAGATTTTACGACTGTATCGGCATCCTTGAAAATGGCTATAGGGTTCTTCATATCTACTGCATATACCGGATTATCAGCGTCAGAAGAAATATTGACAAACCCCTGATCCATCATTGTCTGTACTGCAAGAGGATCTGCTGCATTTCCGCACACAGGATGGAAAACAGCATAGGTGTAGTCTCTGGCCATAAGAGAAGTCAGCAGTTCTGTCAATAGTATCTGACGTATATATGAAACACGTTCTCCGCCTGAAACAAAAAACGCTCCGATTACAGCTATCTCCCCTCCGGCATTACTTCTTATATGCGATGCGACTTCAATATCTCTGAATTCTTCGAGCAGGTCACTGGTCTTCAGTCTTCTTGCTCCAGCTACAGCTGACAGCCTTCCGTCCGCTGTTTCTATGATGACTTTTCTGAGATCCGGCCTTGTAAGATACTCTATAATCCTTTCCGAATTATCACTTATGCCACCGAGAGCAGAAGAGAAATATCCGCGCTTAGTCATTTCACCCGGATCATATGCTCTGATATTGAGTTCTCTGGCCTCCATTACGTATTTATCTGCCGGTTCCCTGACATACAGGTTCATATCATAAATATAGTTCTGTACAACAGGATCCACCAGACTGGACACATCCCTGCCAAGATCTACATTCTCACGTATTTTAGTAGAGCTGATGTCTTCATAATACTTATCCAACTGCAGCTGCAGCACTTTAGCTGATATAGGGAATCCTTCTCCATCAGCTTCGATACGCTTAGCCTCACGTTCAAAAACTATGTGATTGAAGCCATGAATGGAATTCTCCTGCGGTTTTTTCTTATAAGCAGATGCATTCATTACTACATCAGATCCGACCGCAATATATAGTTCCCTGCCTTCAAACAATTCTCTCAAACACCTTAGATCTGACGGACTGGCAATATTTACAGATATGTCATCAGGGAATATGTATAATCCCTCTTCATCAGCAACTGACATGGCAAGAATGTTTCTTCTGACCATATGCGGTAATGTCTTTTTGGACCATGAAAACTCATCGATTGCAAGATAAACATCAATTCCCATGTCCCTGATCGTAGTTGCGATTGCTTTATGCCCCAGACTGAATGGATCAAAAGTGCCTGGGAAAAACGCTGCAGGCTTCTCTGGTGCAGCAGCCATGTCTCCCTTCTCGGCCCTGTATTCTGAAATGAAACTGTAAACTGCTCCTATCGCTGATGCGTTATTGTAAAAGTCGAGTTCCTCGGCACTTGCCGCCTCAGGAAGGAATGTAAGCAACCTCTTAAAGCAGCATGCAGCCACATCAGCTTTATCATCAAGAGAAAGCATCTCACTTGCAAAAACATGCACGCAGAAAGTTCTAACTGCCTCTCTGGAAATGCCTTTTTTGTAATAAGCGCATCCTTTCATCAGCAGTCCAAGGATCCTGTCTCTTCTCTTTGTTTTTATTCCGTCATCTTCGTCAAAGCCGTATGTACCGTAATTCTCCGTCAGGACAGCTAAAGTATTAAGCGCAGCAGATGCAGTCCTGTCGCTTCCTGAATTGAAGAGTCTTTCAAATTCACCCAGCGTCTCATCAAGCTCTTCAGGAGGCAAGTGCAGCATGACTCTTCCAAGATAGTCCGGGATCATCCCTGAGAATTGATAGTCCTCTATCTCAAGTCCGTTGTACAGTTCGATTACGAGTTCATTGATCTGATCAGGCCCCATCTTCTTTACAACCTCGAGCAATGCTTCGCCGGCGGATTTACGTACAGTCACAGTCTCACTGACTTTGATCATGTTGGAGAAATGCGTAGCTATCTGCATCAATGTTCCATGAGCAGACATGCCTTCAGCCTCCTTACGCAGGATCGAGATGTTCGCCATTTTTATCACCCATGGGATATGGACCTTAAGGTCATCAAGAAAAATAGAAGAAAGTTTCTCATCGGAAATGACCCCGTTATCAATCCTGAGCAGATTTCTTTTGCGGGTATTGTATTCCGGCTCTTCAATAAAGCCATAAGCTCTTTCAACAGCAAGTGTTATAAGATCGGTACTTTGTCCGAACTTATTCCTGACGTTGCTGCAAAAAGATTTGACAGTATTAATAAAACTCTCGCTACATATCAATGGGTCTATTCTGAGCACCGTGATCATAAGAACGGTAAGTTTTTCTTCATCGCAGTTCTCTGCCAGGAGATATCCGGCAAGAATATCCAGATACCTGTGTCTGCAGGATACCTTGCAATTCTTTACAACAGAACGCACAAAGAAATCCGTGCTGCCTATGATCCACTTGCGGTGTATATCTGTAAACTTATGGTCAGGTTCGAGAAGCAGCTTTATATACTGCTCAAACATGCTAAGGTTGGTTACATTGTCATCAGGAGCAGGTATATCTTCCGGAAGTTCCTTTTTGTACTCCTTGCGATATTTTGCCACTATATACCCCATAGCATCAGCCGTCTGCTCGCGCAGATCGCTCTCATTATGAGCAAGCATCTCATAGAGAAATCTCAGCGCCATTCCCTTCTGACTGTCTGTCATATATGTAGAATACCTCTTGAGGATATCTATATATGTACGGACATTTTTCCAGTCATGCTCACTGCGTGCAGCTTCAAGGAGACTCCCGAACTGTCTGTCATCACTGAACCTGCTCATGACCCTGATGTTGTGATCTATGGCTCTGTATGATAACTGCCTTATGACTTCATCAGCCGGCAGCATCACTGTCTCCCGTTTGACAGGTATTGTTTTTCCCTCATATTCACGGGAATATTCATCAGTTTCATCTTCAATATATGTACTGACTCCGTGCTCAGTCATATAGCCTTCGAAGTCCTTCAGTTTCCGGTATACCTTTAAATATCTCTGCCTCTTGGCTTCGTCAACATTATCAAGTTTATTCAGTATGATATCGAAAGCCTCTTTCAGACTATAGAAGTGTATTATCTCTTTACCATTTTCGCGCGTGCTTTTGGTTCTGAAATCCGCATATATAAGCAGCAGTGACTCAACAGAAAGATTGTCCAGTTCGAGGTCCCATGTCGAATGATTAGCGGCTATATGTGCTATCTGCCTGAGCCCGTACCGCTCCAGGCAGCGGTCTGTATAATAGTAATGAAGATATGGAACACGTCTCTCTTCATGCTTACGGCATCCGTACTTGCCAATATCATGGGTAGCCGCAGCCGCGGAAACCAGTCCAAGATCTACCGGCACCCCGGACCTGTGTAACTGTCGGGCAATATACATCGCAACATAATGAACACCGCTCACGTGTCCCAGTGTATTGAAAGAAGTGATCTCCGCGCCTATACGCATAAACTCGTAGATATAATTATCACGTATTACCCTCTTCATTCTCAGGTATTCACGAGTAAATCCATTTTCATCGATCTCGCTGTCTGAGAGAATCAGCATGTCACGTCTAGGGTCAAACGGGCAATTCTTTCTTTCATACTCATATACGCCGCGCAGGAATCTCAGCAAGCATATTCTACTGACTGTTATTCTTTCATTTGTGTGTGGCGCTTCGAGATGAGGAAAAAGCACACTTCTGAGATACAGATATGTATTCATGAGCCATCCCTCATCAGGCTCATCCTCATCCACATCAAAAAAGCATTTTCCCGCAGTCTTTTTCCAAACTACAAGAATGTCCTCTGCTCTGATTCTTCCCCTATCATCTGTAAGCTCAAGAAGCATGGAAGCTGCATCACAAAACACAGGCCTGAAATTTCTGATATCTTCTCTGCTGATACCTGCAAGCCTGAGCCAGCTCCGGTCACAATAAGACTTAACTAGTTCCTGCTGCAACAATTCAAAATTACTCATAATACTCTTCCACCAGTTCTTTCACAAAGTCTATAAAGTATTCTTCTATGGAAGGAAGTGGATGCCCTTTTCTCCACACGAACAGATACTCAATTGTTTTATCCTCTCCCTCAAGCTCTCTGAAAACGAGATAATCATTAGGAATATACGCCGTTCTCGGAAAAATGCTTATCCCTACCATTTTCCCGGCGAGAGCCGCAGCATCCAGGTAACTGTCCATCTCGCAGACGATTCTCGGTTCAGCTCCCACCTCCCTGAACCACCTATATATAGTATCAATAAACGCTTTTCTGCTTGGGACGATGAGGCTTTCACCTTCCAGATCCGTAATTTTTATCTCATGGCCTCCGTACTCTGCAAGAGGATGGGATTTATTCATTAGTGCTGCAATACGCTCTTCTCCTACATGGAAACTGTGAAGGAGCGAATGATCACATGGCGAAGTTATGACAGCAAGGCTAATAAGCCCGCTCCTCATTTTTTCCAGCAGATCATCTGTGCTTCCATCCAGTATGCGGAACCTGATATTGGGATGGATGTTGAGGAATCCAACGAACCACTCCGCCGCGATGTCAGGAGCCATACCCTCTACAAGACCTATGGATATAGTGCCTCTCACGCCTTCACCCATAGAATGTATCTCTGACTTAGTCTTATCTGTCAGACTGATTATTTCTTTGGCTCTCCTGTAAAGAAGCTGTCCGCACTCAGTCAGCTTTAACCGTCTATTGCCTCTAATGAATAATTGTGTGCCGAGTTCTGCCTCAAGACCTTTGATCTGCGCACTCAGCGGAGGCTGGCTCATATGCAGTTTTTCTGCGGCTTTTGTAATGTTCAGTTCCTCTGCAACAGTAATGAAATATTGTAAAGATCTTATATCCATTCCGTTATCCCTTTTTATTTTGTTCACTTACTTATCTCATCACTTAACAAAAACATCGTGAGTTAAAGATACAATCGTATTTTTACCCTTTAAAATACATATTACATTGGTGCTACTATACGAATTTCATATGATTTGACTCTATGCTGCTCATTCATCGATGGTAAAAAGTTCAACGACAACAAAGGAGCTTACGCCAGATTCCGCAGATTATCTGATGAGATCTGCATCGAGAA
>JBGULF010000098.1:0-25304 GCA_045115935.1 Anaerovoracaceae bacterium | reverse complement strand
AGCTTCATTCCCTGCTGATATACATAATAGACAGTATCATCGCTGACCTCGAACCTCGCGTTGTGAAATCCGTTGAACGGATCCTGGGACATCCGCTTGCCGCGGCGGGCAGCAATAAACGTAAGAGCTGCTACTGTCCAGATCGTTAAGTGTACCGGAAGCTGACTCGACTCAGCGCCTTGCGTCATGAGTGCTACTTTTATTATGGCAACCAGTCCCGCTGCGAGGATCCCGTATGAAGCGATCTTGAATCCGTAGCCTTTCTTAGTACCCTTTGCCCACTTATGCTTCCTTGCATTAAGTATACCGAGATCTCCAGGGTACACATCATTATTAGGATCCAGTTTCATATGATTCTCTCCTTTTTCTGGTAATAGTTTTCCTAGACATTGTACATTATATGTTCTTAAAAGTAAATTTTTACTGCTTCATGCAATCAATGCGGTAATCACAGCTTTGTCTAAGGTCATCCGTATTCTGTTGACTTGGCTTTAAAGAATGGTATAATCTGTATTAAGAAACTGTTTTATCATTTTGTTTAAACGGGTTTATTATTCATGGATATTCTGAAATGCAAAGCATTTGTAACGGCCGCTGATGAAGGCAGTTTCACTGCAGCCGGTAAGATAATGGGTTACACACCCTCAGGTATCAGCCAGCTCGTAGCTGCCATGGAGAAAGAGTTCGGTTTCTCTCTTCTGATGCGCAAGAGTAACGGAGTCGTACTCACCCGCGAGGGCGAATACATCTATCCTCTTGTCATGGAGTTCATTGAAAAAGAGACCGAGTTATATAAGGCTGCTACCGAGCTCTCGGGGATGTACAAAGGCAATGTAATGATCGCTGCTTATTCCAGTATCGCTGCGCAGGTGCTTCCTCAGATCATCAAGGATTTTACCGACCTGCACCCTTCCATCAATATACAGATAGAGGAGGCTACAAAGAATAAGATCGACAAGATGGTCACCTCGGGCAAGGCCGATCTTTCGTTCTCATCACGGCTCTCGAACAAGTCGTTTGTCTGGATACCTTTCGCCGAGGACCGCATGGTAGCCGTTCTTCCGGGTGATCACCCGGATGCAGGTTTAGAGGCATACCCTATCAATAAATGCAAAAAGGAAAATCTCATAATGCCGAGCGAGGGAGATGACGCAGATGTAAGGGAACTCTTCAAGCGTCACGGAATAGTCCCGAATGTAAGGCTTACCACTCTTGAAAACTATACAGCCATAAACATGGTCGAGAAGGGCCTTGGCATAGGCATAATGAACGAGGGAATCACCAGGCACTGGAAGACCGGAACAGTTATTATTCCTGTAGATCCTCCGAGCAGCATAGAGCTCGGCATTTGCCTTCCGTCGCTTGAGGATGCGGCACCTGCTGTCAGAGAATTTGTCATCTTTGCAGCAAATCAGCTGAAAGCAAAAATACCTGAGCAATAACTCAGGTATTTCTTGCAGCCGATATATTTCCGGGCAGGTAAATGCCCGGTATTTTTATGCCCGGATAACTATCCCAATCCGATCGCCAGGCCGATGAGCCTGATTATCAACGCAGCTACCCACGCTATGGCACATTGGCAGAATACCACATACAACGCCCATCCGCTTCCGAGTTCTCTCCTGATAGCAGCTACTGCAGCCACGCATGGTGTATACAGAAGGCTGAATACCAGCATGGATGCGGCAGCCAGCGAGGAAAGCGCTGCAGCTACTCCGCCCGCAAAGAGAACGTTCATCGTTGCAACTACGCTCTCCTTAGCCATAAATCCGCTTATGAGAGCTGTTACTATCCGCCAGTCTCCAAGTCCCACCGGTCTGAATACCGGCGCCAGAACGCCTGCTATAGCGGCCAGCATGGAGTTCTGAGCATCAGTTACCATGTTGAATCTGAAGTCAAAGCTCTGCAGGAACCAAACGACTATGGTCGCTATCAGGATCACTGAGAACGCCCGCTGCAGAAAGTCCTTTGATTTATCCCATATAAGATGTCCTACGTTCTTTGCCGATGGCAATCTGTAATTCGGAAGCTCCATTACCAGAGGCACTGCCTCTCCCTTGAATACAGTCTTCTTCATCACTATAGCTGACAGTATGCCCGTCACTACACCGAGCAGGTAGAGCGCCGTAACGATCCACCAGCCGTTGCCCGGGAAGAATGCCGCAACGAAGAATCCGTAAATAGGCAGCTTTGCTGTGCATGACATGAACGGTGTGAGAAGTATGGTCATGCGCCTGTCTCTCGAGCTTGGAAGCGTTCTTGTCGCCATTACGGCAGGCACCGTACAGCCGAATCCGATCAGCATAGGTACGATGCTTCGGCCGGAAAGGCCTATCTTTCTCAGCGGCTTGTCCATCACAAAAGCGACTCTTGCTATGTATCCGCTGTCTTCAAGAAGCGACAGGAAGAAGAACATCGTTACGATTATAGGCAGAAAACTCAGCACGCTTCCGACGCCTTCGAATATGCCGTCCATCACCAGACTGCTGATTGCATGATTCACGTGTCCTGCGCTCATTGCGCTTTCGACAGATGTACCTAACGCATCTATTCCTTTCTCAAGCAGATCCTGCAGGAACGGTCCTATCAAGGCAAACGTCAGGAAGAACACCGCTGCCATTACTGCGATGAATACCGGTATGGCCGTGTACTTTCCGGTCAGGACGTTGTCGTACTTACTGCTCCGGATATGCTCTTTGCTCTCTCTCGGCCTTTTGATGCATCTGTCGCACACTTTGTATATGAAGGAGTAGCGCATGTCTGCCATGGCAGCGCTCCTGTCGAGACCCCTCTCTCTTTCCATCTGAAGGATCAGATGCTCGAGCGTCTCCTTTTCATTTTTATCGAGCCTGAGGCTATCAAGGATGAGCTGATCCCCTTCGACCAGTTTTGCGGCTGCAAAGCGGATCGGTATGCCCTCTCTTTCAGCATGGTCTTCAATAAGATGGGCGACAGCATGCAGGCATCTGTGAACAGCTCCGCCGTTTTCCGTGCTGTCGCAGAAGTCCTGACGCATCGGACCTTCCTGATATTTCGCCACATGTATGGCATGACTCACAAGCTCGTCCACGCCCTGATTCTGAGCAGCTGAGATAGGCACTACAGGCACTCCCAGCATCTGCTCCATCCTGTTGATATCGACGGAGCCGCCGTTGCCTGTCATCTCGTCCATCATGTTGAGCGCCACTACCATCGGCAGTCCCATCTCGAGAAGCTGCTCCGTAAGATACATGCTCCGGTCAATGCTGGTGACATCGACTATGTTGATAATCGCATTCGGTTTTTCTTTGAGAACGAAGTCCCTTGAGACGAGCTCTTCGCCCGAGTAAGGTGACATCGAATAGATGCCCGGCAGGTCAGTTATAAGAGTATTCGGATGTCCCTTTATTACGCCGTCCTTGCGGTCGACAGTGACTCCCGGGAAATTGCCCACGTGCTGGTTCGAGCCTGTCAGCTGGTTGAACAGAGTCGTTTTGCCGCTATTCTGGTTTCCGACGAGCGCAAAAGTCAAAGTAGTGCCGTCAGGAAGCGGATCCTCGCCTAGCTTTTCGTGATACCGGCCTTCTTCACCGAGGCCCGGATGTTCCGCCTCGATTTTCTCATCGATCATATCGCTGTAGGCTCCGGCTTCATCATCCGTAAGAAGGATCTCTATCTTCTCCGCATCTGCAAGACGCAGGGTGAGTTCGTATCCGTGTATGCGCAGCTCCATAGGGTCGCCCATAGGCGCAAACTTTATCAGTTTCACATGCGCTCCCGGTATGACTCCCATGTCAAGGAGGTGCTGACGCAGTGCGCCATCACCTCCTACTTTTTCGATATATGCTGACTGACCTTGCTTTATTTCACTTAGTTTCTTTATTTCCACTTATCTGCCGTGTCCAGTTACATACTGAGCACATCTACTCCTTTATACAAGTCATAATCCACGCCTCTTGTCATCTCAAGCGCTTCTGCGAGGTCATAGTGCACTATGTGACCGTCTCTTTCACCGATCGCTCTGTTTCTGATATCATGTCTGATCAGATCTATGGCCGTCATTCCGCACTGGGTGGCGAGCATCCTGTCACGGAATGTAGGCGAACCTCCGCGCTGGAGATATGACAGCTTGATATAGTTTACGTTTCTGCCTGTTCTTTCTTTAAGCTGTTTGAACAGTTCGTCATTATCTATAGTGTAGCCTTCAGCCTTGATGATAATGTTATGAAGCTTTCCTGATTCTATGCCTGCCATGACTTTATTGAATACATCCTCAATGTCATCGTCGATCTCAGGAAGCAGCACGCATTCTGCGCCGCCTGTAATGCCGGAATAAAGAGCTATGTCTCCGCAGTGACGCCCCATTACCTCTATGACACTCGTTCTCTGATGTGAAGAACTCGTATCTCTTATGCGCGTGACAGCATCCAGTACGATATTGACAGCCGTATCAAAGCCTATCGTATTGTCAGTATATGACAGGTCATTGTCGATAGTACCCGGGATCCCCATTACGTCGATGCCGTATCTGTCTGATAACAGCTTTGCTCCCGTAAGTGATCCGTTACCGCCTATGACTATAAGGTCTTCGATCTTGAGGGTGTGGAGCGTCTTGGCTGCTTTTTCCATTCCTTCTTCAGTCATGAAGCGTTTGCTTCTAGCCGTCTTGAGGATAGTGCCGCCGCGCTGCAGGATGTCTCCGACCGACCTTCTGTACAATCTCTCAACATCTCCGTCGATCAGTCCTTCATAGCCTCTCTTGATGCCGTAGACTTCCATGTTATGGTAGATACCGAATCTTACTACTGCTCTTATGGCAGCATTCATTCCCGGCGCATCTCCGCCACTTGTAAGTACACCTATCTTTTTCATATTGGTCCTCCTTGACCAGGCAGTTGCCTGCCGGATTTTATGCTTCAGCGATTGTCTCTATTTCGCAAAGAACGCCCTTTGGAAGATCCTTTACAGCAACGCAGCTTCTTGCCGGCTTTGATGTGAAGAATTCAGCGTATACTGCATTGAACGCAGCAAAGTCTGCCATGTCAGCGAGGAAGCATGTTGTCTTAACGACTTTATCAAAGCCCGAACCTGCAGCCTCAAGAATGGCTCCTACATTTTTGCAGCTCTGAGCAGCCTGTGCCTCGATTCCCTCAGGGATCTCTCCTGTTTCAGGATTTACAGGAATCTGTCCGGAAGCGAAAACGAATCCGTTTGTAATGAATGCCTGCGAATATGGTCCGAATGCTCCCGGTGCGTTTTTAGTTTCTACGACTTTCATGTCAGTCTCCTTTCAGTATCAGCATGGTCACTGTCTTGATTGCATTATTATTAATCTTACAATCAAAGCCGCTGCCTTTCAACAAAACATTGCTTCCGTATCATAAAAAAACAGACCTGCACACAGGTGCAGATCTGCCATTTTCTGATATAGTTATTTCCTGTGGACAGCCCTGACTATGCCTTTTGCGATCTCTCTGTATACAACGAAGAGGACTCCGGCGATCGGCCATACGATCCATGTTGTTTCCCAGCGGTTTGTAACAAAGCTCCAGCCGAGATACACCGCGAGTGCGATTCCCCAGTAGATGCCGTCATATCTGCCCGCCTTCTTGTTGAGCCTTGTGTAGTCGCCCTCTTCGAGAAGCTTGTCATATCCATCATGTCTGATGCATGTGAGCACTATCATCTTTACTCCTATGGCTATGGTTACGAGCATGGCGTCCACACCAACGATCGGCAGTACATCCGTGTTGTTTGAGTAACGGCTCATCGCAAGTATGAGCATCGGTACGGCAGCAATGATGCAGAGCATGATGCCTACTATCAGCAGGCGGCTGTGTGTTTCTGCGTACTGCGCACGGCGCTCCTTAGCCATGCCGCTTACACCGTAGGCTGTATCTATATCGAGATTTTCAAGATACTCATACTGTTTGCCGCGCATGCTTGTCATGAGGAACATCCCCACCGCGCCGGCTATCATCAGGAGCAGGATCACTACGCCGCTCATTTCGGCGACTGTTTCATTCAGTGAGATCTTCTCTGCTTCGGCGAGTCCGCCCAGCAGTATCAGAATGACCGGCGAAAGTATGCATATCATTACACCGGTCGAGATGCTGTGCGCTGCTTTTTCGTTGTGTTCGAGGAACGCATTGGCCTCTTCCATCGAGACCTCTCTCACGGTCTCTTCAAGTCCGTTGTCGACCGGTGTGACTTCCGGAGCCTGTGCTTCTTCAATATCGTCTCTGAGAAGGTAGTCAGTGCTTACGCCGAACACCTCGGACATCTGTATGATTTTCTTCATGTCAGGCACTGCCTGAGCGCCTTCCCACTTTGATACTGACTGTCTGGATACTCCGAGCCTGTCTGCAAGCTCTTCCTGAGACCATCCGTTTTTCTTTCTGTTTTCAATAATCTTATCTGCGAGAATCATCTGTTTACCTCCCTGATCCGTTAGTACGTCTGTATCTGTTTTGCACCTTAAATGTACAGTTTCAGGCAGTTGCACTCTACCAACCAGGCTTTTCAATCTGTCAACCGGCGGTTGCTGATCGCGTTACTGCACGCGGAATCTGCTCATATCAACGTTTCCGTTCCCTTTGAACTCAACACCCTCTGCTTCGAGCAGCTCACGCTGCTCCGTCCATCCCGGCACCGTGCGTCCGGCGCTGTTTACGACTCTGTGGCACGGATGATCGCCGAATCTGTCCTGCATGCTCATTATCTTTCCCACAAGACGGGCATTTTTCGGACGCCCCATAAGCGCGGCTATCTGTCCGTAGGACATCACTCTTCCGGGCGGTATGCTGTCGGCGATTTCCAGCGCCTCCCTGATCAGCTTCTCATTGAGGACTCCGGCGGCATCGTTTGTCAGCCTGAAGCTCTCATCCACAAGATCCATCACATCCCTGTCGTCAAGAGTATCATCGAGAGTGACAGAGATCCACTTGCTGTGGTTCATGTGAAATGCCGGGTAAATACCCTTTATTTTATGAAGCGCCGCTGTCCTGTTTTCATCTGCTTTCAGATTGATCACGTCAACGGTTTCCTCATCTGAACTCTTGTCCAGATGCCGCCTGTCGATGTTCATGAGCAGGCCGAACCACTTATTGTTGCTGCCGTGCCTGAAGACTCCGGCAGGATTCTTATCCCCCTCGTCCCACGGGAAGTCAGGCTCCACGGAATATCTGTCAAGGATAAGGGCGGCAATGCGGTTGCTCTGATCCGAAACAAAGCTTACTTCCGTGCAGCATTTATCAGCTATATCGGCAAGCAGCTGCTCATATGCCTCCCTGACAGAACCTACAAACGCTCCCGTATAGTTCGGCATCCTGAGAGGTATGTACTCCTCTCCCACCATGTTGTCGATGACCCTGCCGCGTACGCTGCCGTTTTCATACACTCTTATTTCCGCAGTAAAATCACCGTCCATGAATTCCTTTGACAGTGAATAACAGGCTTCCTTATTTATGAATCCATAGTTCTCCAGCCGTCCGGTGCTGAACCTTCTGCGGCTGAATATCTTCTGTTCGATCGTCATCTGCGGTTTTATTTTATCTTCAGGCTTTTGAGATACACCTTTTGCTCAGGCGTTATGCGGTAGCTTTCGACCGATTTCTGTATCGCTTTGTTGTGAGTCCACTTATCCAGCTTCTTTTCTTCTATGAACCTGACAGCGCTGTCATACTGCTTTGCCAGCGCCGTAGCGAAATACCATGCACGCATCATATTCACGTAGTACTCATCCGATCTGATCGCAGCCACCATTCCCGGATATTCGACATCATAATCGTCGCCCAGGAAGTGCTCCATGAGCATGCCCGCGGCAAACCTGATCGTGTACGTCTCATCCGACCTGAGCCATTCTCTTATATGCACGAGGAGATCCCCTTTATTTTTGCCGAACACCTTAGGAGACATCTGGTCGCATGTCGCCCAGTTATCCACGTAAGGCAGAAACTTACACACCCCGGCCATGCACTTGCTGTAGTCTTTCATACCGGAGAGTATGAATGCATGCAGCTGGTTCTCATCGAAATGGTCATGCGGAAGTTTTTCAAGAAAAGAATCGATGTCATCCCGTTTTGACAGTTCCTTTGCCAGCTTGCGAAGTTCCGGTGTTCTCACTCCGATCACCGATGCAGGATCCACTGTCGGTATAAGTTTCACCTGAAAATCCCTGTATTTCTCATCCTGCAGTTCGAACAGTCTCTTCTGTATTTCCGTCATTCCTGTCACCTCACCACAGCGTGCTATAGCTCAAATACCAGGCCCGTGCTCAGTGCATGGACCTTGTCTCCGAGTTCTTCATGCAGTATGTTCCACGCCTTCTGCCCCGTGCAGTGGCCCGTATAGATGTGAAGCGCTCCGGCTTCCTCAAGCCGGCGGGCAAAGGCTCTGACATATTCGTCGCTTTTGTTGAACAGATGGAATCCGCCTATCATTGCAAGAATCTTTTTGCCCGGATACACCTGCGCCGCCTCATTCACTATGTTATCTGCGCCTGCGTGGGAGCAGCTGTTGAATACGACCACCCCGTCATCAGTTTCAAATATCAGGCTCTGCTCATGACTGAAGTCATCAGGTATGTATCTCAGGAACCCCTGCTTAAGATACATCTTTTCCATACGCCCGAGCTTTTCGAGATCCGGAGTAGTGTGTCCCAGCAGCCTTATGCCATCCGTGATCATCACATCGGGATCTGCCTTTATGATCCTGTCCGCATGTCTCTTCATTATGCCGCGCGGAATGCCCGCATACTTGAAGCGCAGACCATGCCGGTCATAACAGTTCTCATCGCAGCCGCCCGCAACATAGAGCATGGCGTGATCGTTCAGTTCAAAGAATTTCTCAAGTCCGTTGGCGTGATCGTCATGCGCATGCGAAAGCACGGCATAGTCTACATTGTTAAGGTCAAGCCCCATCTTATCCGCATTGACTGCAAACAGCGGCGAAAGTCCGGCATCGAGCAGAACTGTCTTTCCGTTATATTCTATATAGAACGACAGGCCCCACTCCCCCTTAAGGCCGCTGCCGTCAGTATTGTCTACAAGCACATATATCTTCATTATTACCCTTTTCCCTTATCACAGGTCTATATCTTCTATCTCCCTCAGGATCTCGTTCTGTCTTTCGTAAAACAGCAGCTCCTTGTTGTGCTTGAAGTATTTGCTGCAGCCGTGTCTGCTTATGTAATGAGCCGGGTAGAAACCCTTCGTCAGCTCAGTCACTATGATCAGCATCTCCGGACCGTCAGTGAACACCTCTTCTGCAAAGCTGAACATATTATCAAGTTCGGCATCTATTTCTTCCGTTTTCTTTTTGTGATCCCCTCTTCTGCTGTTGAAGCCTGACCTTATTATCTCAAAAGCTTCGCTTCCGGCCGGTTCTCCCGCCTGTACCAGCGCTTTCACAGAAGATTCCAGGTCGTTGATCGTGCCGTGCAGTATCCTGCGCCTGTCGTCGGAAAGCGAGTTTGCCCTTCTTCCGGTATCGAGCTCATTGCGTTTCGCTGCGATGACATCGTCCAGAAGCTGAGATGCGGAAGCCGACGGATCACCAAGCTTTGTCTTTATACCGCTGAAGATCTCCCTCTCTCCGATCAGGATCTGTTCATCGTAGTAATGCTGTCTGAGATCGCCGTTTACTCTGTCAAGTATCAGGCCGAGAAGCGACAGTCTCTCATCGTATTTCGCGGCTGCAGCACGTTTTTTGACGTCTTCGCCCGCATTTCCGCTCAGTATCTCATCGATCCTGTAATCCGATCTGTATTTGCTGAACAGATCATAGTAGTTGGCAAAAGATTTGGAGACCTTTTTATCCTGCAGATACTGGCTTACCATCTTTTCATCGACACTTATGCCGTTCTGCTCGTAGAGTCTGATCATGTCGGACAGGTTGAGCCATGCTCTCGCAGTCACTATGCTCTTGCCTTCGACAGTTGTCTCTACCCTGTAAAAATCATTGCTCTTGATGTCGAGATACGTTGATATCGAAGGATGGACTCCGCGGTCCAGGGCGTATTCCTTCCATATCTTATAGTCAGGTTCTATGTCTATGCGCTTCAGCCTGTCCCATGTGACAGTATCGAACTCGCGCACGGAGTTGTTGTATTCAGGAGGATTTCCCGCAGTGACAACGATCCAGCCATCCGGAACACGGTGCCTGCCGAAGATCTTATACTGCAGGAACTGCAGCATGGCCGGAGCAAGTGTCTCCGATACGCAGTTGATCTCATCGAGGAAGAGTATGCCCTCCTTCAGTCCGGTCTCTTCCATCATGTCGTATACCGATGCGATGATCTCTGACATCGTATACTCTGAAACGCTGTATTCTTTTCCGCCATATGACTTTGTGGTGATATACGGAAGGCCCAGAGCAGACTGTCTGGTGTGGTGCGTCATGGAATATGAAACCAGCCCTACCCCAAGTTCAGATGCGATCTGCTGCATTATGGCAGTCTTGCCTATTCCCGGAGGCCCCATCAGGAAGACCGGCCTCTGGTCTTCGGTAGCGATCTGGTATTCTCCGTATTCATCCTTGGAGAAGTATGCGATTATGGCGTTTTTGATCTGTTCCTTTGCGTCCTTGATATTCACGATGATCTCTCCTATATTTCGTCATCCTGCAGCACGAGCTTTATCGCCCATGGCGGCACGTCCGGATCCCTGTATTCATCATCCAGGAAGACAAACGCAGTCTGGTATCCCGGCATCTGCGCAGGGAAGGTCCCGTATCCGTCCGTAAAGTATATAAGTCCCCTGAGGTCCGAGAACTCGCCCGCTTCGATCAGGCTGTCCACCAGCTCGAACACAGGCCTGAAGTCGGTCCCGCCGAGACCGAGGATATCCATGTTTCCTATGTATCTGTCAAACTCTTCTTCGGAGCTGATCTTCACATGCTCCTGTATGTCTGCATCGCACTGTATGATGTGGATGTTGACGTGTGAGAAGAAGCTTTCCGTCGATTTTAGTATATTATATGTTTTCTGCAGGAACTTCTGAACAAGTTCACCCGAAGTGCTCGCTGAAGTATCGATGGCGACTACGAATTCCCGTATCCGCCTGCTTTCCTTATATTCCAGAGGTTCTACCAGAGGCATGTTCTCATACAGGCTGAGACCATACGTATAGTAGATATAGTCGAACTCCTCATCGTTCACGCCCAGCGTCTCTCCAAGCACGGCAAACTTTTTCAGGAATGTGGTGTAGTCGTACTTCTCGCGCGTGACTGCGCTGAGGTTCTGCATCAGGCTGCCTGAGGAATCGCCCTGTTCCTTAAAGATGGTCTCCAGCGCGTCCTGTACCTTTTCGGCGATATCTTTCCACTCCTCCTCTATACCTAAAGGCGGGGTGAGCAGAGATGGGCCGTCTTCCGGAAGATCCGGTCCGCCCGCGTCGCTTCCGTCCTTATCGCTCTTTTCGGCATCGCTGTCGCTTATACGCCTTGAGCCATGCCACCCGGTGTGGTCATCTGAGCGGAACAGCTCTCCCAGCCTCTTTACCTCTTCATCCGCGATGCCGCTCTCCAGGAAGTGATGGTATATCTTCTCTGCGGTGAGCATCTTCACGTCCGCACGGATCCTTTCGATTTCCGGCCTCTGAGCAGATTTCTTTGAATCATCTGTCACATACACGCCCAGATCGTTCATGGTGCTCTCGACTGCAATATCGCACGCCAGATCCCAGAGTTCAGGATCCGTCAGATCGCCGGTAAACGTGTGGCTGAATATGCAGTGAAGAAGCACATGAAGATAATCACGCGCAGGCTTCTCATGATCGCTTTTGAAACTCCTGAGGACATGCTTCGGTCCGTATATCAGTTTTACACCGTCAGTTGCCAGCGTTGCGGCATCCGAAGGGACCGGCTCCAGCCTGCTCAGCGCTATATCGAGAAAGCGGAACTTTATGATCAGCATGCTGCGCGCCAGAGTCATCACGTCCTTCGCGGCTTTATTTATAATATCGTTGTTCACGGTACCGTTAGTCATAATTCCTCGAGCAGCGGATCATCGTGCCGGTCCATCTTTGACTGATATTCAAGCAGCAAGGCTGTGCACTCGGATGCCGACAGCGACATTGAGTAATCGAGCAGTCTGATGATGCTGCCGCTGCTTATAAGACCGTTTTCACATAAGTACGAGAGCACTTCGGTATCTCTTTCCCATACTGATCTGCGCGCTATCCTGTCGGCATGTGCGCTCAGATAAGCCGCATACTGTTCCCGTGCAGCATCACTCAGTTCAAACGGATATTTCGACCGCACGATCGCGACTTTGTCTCTGCAGCGCAGATTCCAGCTCATTGCAGAAAACAGCACGCTGTCGAGCAGTCCGTAGTCAAATGTATTGTCAGGCCTGAACGCATCGATCAGATCACTTCGCATCTGAGGGTCCATGTCAGAAAACAGAGGCAGAAGACCGGCAATGCTGTCAGTAGCATCATCCAGCACTGTTACATCTATGGCGCTTTCATACATGTAAAAGTGCTCGTTCTCATCCTCTTTTTCGGGAACGATCCTGTCTCCGCTGAAGTAATTCCTGAATTCATACAGCATCGACTTATAGATGCTGACCTTCTTTTTTGTGTCGACAGGTCCGAGACAATTGCCGCCTATATGGCAGACGCTCTTAGGGATAGTGAATCCCGGCCGTATTTTTTCAAAAGCTTCTTCGCCTATGCCCTGCAGGCTGTCCGGTAAAACCGCTATTTCAAGCGCTTCGCACCTTTTGAACGCTCTGTCGCCGATCTTTTCAATATCACCGAACCTCACGTACGACAGTTCTCTGCATCCCGCAAAAGCATCGTCATGTATCACCTTAGCGCCGCTGATGTCGGCGTACTCCATCGATGTGCAGTAACTGAAAAGCGATGCAGGGATCTCTTCAAACCATTGCAGATCAGCATGCTTCAGTCCCGTGTGCGAGAAAGCTCCCGCGCCGGCTTTCGCGAGAGAGCGCGGCATTTCGGGGATATCAAGATTTCCGCAGTGAAAGAACGCCAGATCGCCGACCTCGGTTATGTTTCCGAATGTGACGCTCTTCAGGGAACGGCAGAATTCAAAAGCCCCGGAACCGATCACAGAGACATTGCTCATAATGACCGATTCCAGATTCGTGCAGTCCTGAAAGGCAAAGGACCCGATACGCTCTGCGTTTCTGAGGTCAATATGCTTCAGCTCCTTATTTCCGGCAAAGGCTCCGTCTGCGATCGCCGTTACCTCTTCGGGTATCACATAGTACTCGTCCATTATTATCCTATCAATTATCTGCACGTATCCGGCAGGTTCTTCCTCATAATAATAACATACAGGACTATGCCGTTGAGCAGTGACGGATCGATTTTAGCGCTTCATTTCCTCATCCTTTTCCTGCTATTATAATGATAGTGATATAAGAGGTGGAACAGGATGGCAAAAACGGTATTGCAGAGAGAAATAGACAGACTGAGGAGGGCTGAGCGGCGGTTTCTCAGGAATCAGCTGAACAGGGAGCCGACCAGGCTCGACATGTTCCTCGAAGAAAAGGTCCCGGTCAGACTTGAGGCTACTCTTGATGCGGCTTTTTCCAAGGCTTTCCACATTATTTTTGCAAAAGGCTCAACCATAATAAGCAAGACGTTCTCAGCAGACAGGATACTCGAAGAGTTTGAATCAGATACTGCCGATCTCGAAGAACTTGGAGGCGGCAGGCAGATGCGCAGGTTCAAACGCCGCGCGACTGCCACCGGGACCGCTCATACCATAGTTTCTACCGTGACAGGCGCCGCACTTGGATTTGTAGGAGGTACTATCCCGGACATCATACTTTTCATCACTCTCCTTCTGAGAAACATATATAAGATATCCATGAAATACGGATATGCCTTTGATACTGAAGAGGAGCAGAAGTTCATTCTGCGTGTGATCGCAGCTGCCGTACAGGATGGCGACGATATGATCCGCGCCAACAAGGAAGTCAACAGGCTCATCAGGGAAGGTCTGTCCAGCGATGACAGCAGCGTTGATGAGAGAATAAATGAAGCAGCCGTGGCTCTTGCCCACGCGCTGCTTCTGATGAAATTTCTTCAAAAGATACCCGTCGTCGGTGTCATCGGCGGGGCATCCGATTTTATTTACATGGAAAGAATCAGCGATTATGCAGTGCTGAAGTATCAGCGCCGCTTCCTGATAGATCAGTTAAGAAGCGGCAGGCATGACATGTGATTTTCACATCAGTCAGCCTTTACAACACTGATCTGAGCGTCAAACTCCTTCATCCGGTCATCATACCGGCTCTTATCATCTACAGTCCCATCGAAATCGTAATCTATCTGCATCAATGTCTGCGTCTCATCATTCGGGAGCAGAATAACATGACTTATATACGGCAGGGCGTCAGGTATATCGTCGATCCATGTATACCACACGCCTTTTGTTCCGTCGATCTCTATCGTGCCGTTGTCCAGCAAAGTCTGTGTTTCTATCCAGTCGAGCTCTGAGAAAGTCTTCTCCGGCCCCTTTTCATAATTTTCTTCGTTAAAGTCTATCTGTACACTGGCCAGCCCATCTGTAGCATCAAGGTCCATCAGACCGTAGAAAAACTGGACCGGTTTCATTCCGGCTGACGGTATGCGCACCCCGCCGACAGTTATATAGTCGCTGCCGGCCTTGCAGCCCTTATCATCAGTAAATTCTATCCCCTTCAGGATATCCTCATAGAATGCATCGGCTTTTTCCTTGTCTTCTGCTTCAATGAATTCACTGTTTATCTTTATGTATTTGTTTTCATCAGACTGCGGTATGAGCAGGGTCTTGCTCCACATGTCTCCGTCATTTATGTCATACCAGTAGCACTCCCTGCCGTCTATTGTCTCTGATCCGGAGTTGTCCTTTGTACGCTCTGACTTCCAGACTTCTTCAAGGCCTTTTTCCGCCTTGCCGCCGGAGATCTCCATGTCTATGAATTCATCACCGCTCCCGAGCTGTTCTGCATTGAACATATATATCCAGTCGGTGTCAGGTACTGCATAACTTACCCCGTATGCCTCGTGGATCCCCGGCTCGTATGTGCTGTTTCCGTCATCCTTCTTACCGGACGGTTCTGACTTGCATCCTGCCAGCAACAATGCCGCAGTCATCAAAACAATAAATAATATCGCTGCTCTGTTACGCTTTCTCATGTTTTTTGCCTTTCTTATAAATCAAAAATGCTTATCTGCGAGTGTTTTTCCGGTAGTTCCCTCATGTATCTGAAGCATCCCTCCGGATCAGACATAATACTGTTTTCCCTGCAGATCCTTTTGAAGATCGCCGACAGTTCTTTTGCTTTCGGGCTTGGCAGCTCGTATGCATTGCCATACCGCCTGATGTAACGGGTTTTCATTCCCGGGAAGTGCTTATCCAGCGCCGCATAATAGTATTCGCGGTCACCTTCACGCAGCGTCAGTCCCATGCCGAAGTCAATGACTCCCTTCACGCCTGTCCTGACACACTCGTTCATTATGGACGTGATGTTTTCTTCTGTATCGTTTATGAACGGGAGTATCGGGGTAAGCCAGACGACTGTCGGGATCCCTCTTTCCTGCATCTTCTCCAGCACTTCGATCCTGCGCCTCGTGTTGCATACATTCGGTTCAATCAGACTGCACAGGTCATCATCATATGTAGTAAGCGTGATCTGCACCACGCACTTTGCCGAGCGGTTGATCTCGTCCAGAAGATCGATATCCTGAAGGATCCTGTCAGACTTTGTCTGTATCGCCGCGCCGAATCCGTATTTATGGATTATTTCCAGGCACTTTCTCGTCAGACGCAGTTCTTCCTCGCAATGCATATACGGATCCGACATCGCGCCTGTTCCGATCATGCATTTTTTTCTTTTTGATCTTAACGCCTTCTCCAGCAGTTCAGGCGCGTTCTGTTTCACCTCGATATCTTCAAACGGATGAGTGAACTGATAGCATTTGCTTCTGCTGTCACAGTAAATGCAGCCGTGAGTACAGCCGCGGTAGATATTCATTCCGTAATATCCGCTGTTTCCGGTCAGTATTCCTTTCGCATCAACAAAATGCATTTTTTTACACCATTCTTCCATTCATATATCGTACCTTGATATTTTCCTTTGTTCCGATATAGCAGAACCTCTCAAGCACCTGTTCCGGGGTGAGTTTTCTGGCAGCATCGGAAAGTCCGTCAATTAAGAGCGCATCGAATACCGAGCCCGGCTCCAGTGACCCTGTGCCGCCGAACAGAGGCCCGCTCTGTTTTGTAGCCATCCAGAAAGCTTCCGGGAAAGTTATCTTGCGGTTGCCTTCAGGTTCATAGAAGTTCTTCAGCTTTGACAGCTGGACCGAGCGGGCTGCCTGTGTATATACACCGATATGATGTCCGGCAGAGATGTCGCTTCCAAGACCTATCTTCATTCCTTTATCCAGCAGATCTCCGGTCCGCATTATGCCCGCAATGACGCTTATGGTCGCGTCCGGACACTGAACAGCATAGCAGTCGTATTTCTGCATGATGCGTATGTCTTCTTCAGACGGAAATATAAAATGCCCTCCTATGACAGGACCGTTATCCATCAGTCCGGCTCTTTCATAGATCTCCGTATCACACGAGCATTCAGGGAAAAGCAGTCTTGCCTGTTCCGCCTCCCACAGCGATTCAACAAGATGCGTCTGCATGCCGACTTTATACTTTTTGCCAAGCCTGCCGAGACCGTTGATGAGCTCACCTGTGCAGGTAGGCGCAAATCTCGGGGTGAGTATAGGCCGTGTATTGCAGTTGCCGCTGTATTTTTCCAGAAACTCCTCAGTCTCGCGGATCGACTCAGCCGTATCCTCCAGAAGGTCTGCCTGTGCGCTGCGGTCCATGTTCACTTTTCCGACAAAACCTTTTATCCCCTTTTTATCCATTCTCTCAAGCAGGTACGATGTTGCTTCGGAATGGATCGTTCCGTAAACGCACGCATGCATCGTTCCGTTGGCGATCATGTCATCGACGAAGGCGTCATAGGCAAGCTTCGCAAATTCCGGGTCAGCGTATTTTGCTTCCATGGGGAAGGTGCATTTATCCAGCCAGTCCGCAAGCAGAAGGTCCATTTCGAGCCCTCTGTTCAGATACTGCGGTGCGTGTACATGAAGATCCGAAAAGGCCGGGATGAGCACTCCGTCCCCGTAATCTGTCAGAGGAGCATTTTTGTATTCTTCGGGCAGCACAGGCCATATGCCTTTTACTACGCCCTTCTCTACGGCGATGTAGCTGTCAGGGTGTACGGCAAGATGTTCCCTGTCTTCCGAATAAACGATATCAGCATGTATGACCTGCATTCCGGGACCTCCGCAATTTGTATTACTCATGACAATTGATTTTCCTACAGCCACTTCTTTCTTTTGAAATACAGCAGGCAGCCGACTGCAACGGAAATGCTCAGCGCAATCACGGCAGGGTATCCGAAGCGCCATTCCAGCTCAGGCATGTAGCGAAAGTTCATTCCATACCATCCTGCTATAAGGGTAAGCGGCATGAAAATCGTAGTGACGATCGTAAGAAGCGTCATTATACGGTTTTGACGCACCTCCAGCTGCGCGTGATAGAGATCCCGCACCTGCATCGTGTAATCCCGGAGCGAGGCGGCAGAATCGTGCCTGCGAGCCAGCAGATTCATGAACAGATGAATATAGCGCAGATTCTCCTCACTGAAGAATCCGTTCTCATTCTCCTCCAGCTCCTGTGTCATATCAATTATCTGCTCATAGTGTATAAGCAGCTTGCGGATGTCATTGTGGATCTCGCTGACCCTCCCAAGGTCATCAGATTCCAGGTTTTTCAGTATCGTATCTTCGATCCTGTTAAGTTCCGCTTCATAGCGCTCCATGACCGAGAGATCATTCTCCACTATCTGTTCCAGAAAGTCATACAGGAAGCGCTCCAGGCTAGGCTTACGCCAGTGCTTTGTACGCCTGATCGCATCGATCATCTGTTCCGCCTTGCCGCTGTCATCAATAAATACAACTCCTTTTTCATCGAGAGCAAACGCAAAGCGGTAGTCCTTTGATCCGATGTTCTCACGGTCTGGAATGCGGAACGTACCGGTCAGCGAGTCATAGTTGACCTCTGCCTTTGTATTGTGAATGTCCTTCGGGTCCAGATCAAGCTCGATACCCATATCAAACCGTTCCCGGTCCCGTGCCCATTCTGCGGTTGTAAGAACTGCCGCATATTTGATTTCCGTTTGCGCAAACAGCTCTTCCTCTGTGCAGGGCCGTGCGGTATCAGTCAAAAGATAATAACTCATAAGGTCACCCCTTTTCTGTTTCCAAGGATCAGCAGTTTATTTCCTGGCCGCACGTATCAGCGCCCCTACTATCCTTCTTGTCTTTCTGTGTTTTATGCCGTCCTTGGCAATATAGGCTACTTCAATAGCTGCTCTCTGCACCTTAGGGTCGCTTGCTATCTGTATTGCCTTTTCTTTGATCTGCGGAACTTTTCCTTTTATTACAGCAACGCTTTTTTCGACAGCTTCCCTGTTCTTGCCCGGTTCCTTTTTCTTTTTCTCTTTCGGCTTCTTTTCTTTCGGAGGTTTCTCTGGCCCGTTGCCGTCTTTCTGTTTCTCCGGCTTGCAGTCTTCACAGTATCTGCGATGATCTTCAGTATCCTCTATTTCTTTAAAGCACTTCGCGCACACGAATACCAGCTGCGATCCGCAAAGAGTGCAGAACCTGTCATCCGCTTTGTATTTGTAGTGCCCGGTGTGCCGTTCACAGCCGGGATCAGGACAGCCCTTTATTCTCTTATCCTTTTTTTCTTTCTTGCTCATGGCATTCCTCCTCATATTCCGGCAGAGGCCGGACAGAAGATGCGAATTGTTTACTTCATAATGATATCACACAAGAACGCGTCTTTTATTGTAATTCTGTTCAATAAAACAGCCGGAGCGATGCTCCGGCCGGTGCTCTTGCAACAATACGGGTACTGCATTCGATGAGAGCATTAACCCGATGTCAGATAAGATTCACTTGATTCTTTATACGCATTGTAGTCTGTGATACCTTCGCCTGTATTCGGAACGTAATGTGAATAGACCATGTCAGCAGCGAATGCAATGACCAGAGTCACGCTTATGATGCTGAGGGTCTTCGTGTTTACACGCGAGAGAGCCGTATCGATCATCGGAACAAGCACGTATACCGTCCCCTGTCTCCTCTCCTCTAGTGTTTTTCAATAAAACCTTGTCATTTGCAGTCTGATATGTTAAGAGTTAACAATACGTATTAACGTATTGATATTTATATTGGAGAAAACTCATGGATATTTTTGCAAAATGCTTTGATGCATCTGTAGTAGATGAGATTCGTGAAAAAGGAATATACCCGTATTTCCATGCGCTGGAGTCTAAACAGGCTACCGAAGTCATAATGGAGAACAAGCGCCGCATCATGCTCGGTTCCAACAACTACCTCGGACTGACATCGAACCCCGAAGTAATAGAAGCAGGGATCCGTGCTTACGAGGAATACGGTTCAGGCTGTTCGGGTTCGCGCTTTCTGAACGGTACATTGAAACTGCATCTGCAGCTTGAAGAAGAACTGGCCGGGTTCCTGCGGAAAGAGGCTGTAATGACCTTTTCTACGGGATTCCAGTCCAATCTCGGCATCATCAGTTCAATAGCCGGACGCAACGATTACATCATCATGGACAGGGAAAACCACGCCAGTCTGTACGATGCATGCCGCCTCTCTTTCGGAAAGATGCTCCGCTTCAGACACAGCGATATGACGGATCTGGAACGCAAGCTTGAAAAAGTCCCGGAAAACGCGGGATGCCTGATAGTAACTGACGGTGTATTTTCCATGGGCGGAGATATCGCGAATCTGCCTGAGATCTGCAGGCTGGCAAAGCAGTACCATGCGCGTGTCATGGTCGATGATGCTCACGGACTGGGCGTGATCGGTGAAGGCGGCCGCGGAACAGCCAGTTATTACGGCCTGGAAGATGACGTGGATATCTATATGGGAACCTTCTCTAAATCCCTGGCTTCCCTGGGAGGATACATGGCGGCATCAAGCCGTGTCGTCGACTATGTGAAACATTCCTCGAGGCCATTTATCTTTTCCGCATCGATCACCCCGGCCAGCTGCGCTTCGGCCCTGACCGCTTTGAAGATCCTGAAAGAGCACCCTGAACTTCCGGAAACTCTTCAGAACAGAGCTCTGTTTATGCGTGAAAAACTGAAGGAACACAATATCCGTACTAAGGAAACAAACGGTGAGCGGATCCCTATCATTCCGATCTACACCTACAAGCCGTTAACTACGCTGGCCATCGCGAAAGAGCTTTATGACCGCGGTGTCTATGTTAATCCATCTGTTCCGCCTGCTACGGCACCTAACGAATGCCTTCTTCGGACAAGCCTGATGGCAACACACACAGAGGAACAGATAGAAAAAGCCGTAGCCATCATCACAGAAGTTCTGCACAGGCACAAAATCGGCAATTAATAGTTCACATACCGGCTGACATCTACATTGCTTATTCCGGCTATCGTTGCATTCCCCTCAAGGTCTTCATACACGATCACGAGCTGGATGCTTTCGGCCGGATCTGCAGTTGCCAGTTTGCTATGGCAGAGGAATGCATAGTTCGTTCCTGCCACGACCTGCGTTCCCAGCAGTGCCATTGGTGTCAGCTCGTTTCCCGTTAAACCTTCTACAGCCTTTTTAAAAGCTTTTTCAGCCTCTTCCGGGATCTCAGCTGCCGTGATCTGTTCAGGAGTCTGCCAGCCGCCCGCTAAAGGATCTGCCTTCGCGTTCTCATCCGTCGCTTCATCTCCTGTGCAGAAATCAGCAATATTGAATTCTTCCGAGCTCAGAATACCGGCATTACCCTCAAGGTCTTCATAGACAGCTAATACAACAAAACCGGCAGGTGTCTTTTCATCGGCGTAAGTGACTCTGCACAGCACCGCATGGTTTGTTCCCGATACTATCTGTCTGCCGATATACGCTACCGGGATCACTTCGTTATAACTGCCGGTCAGAGTTTCCAGCGCTTTATCAAACGCCTTCTGAACCTCTTCAGGCAGATCAGCTGCCGGATTGTCCGCAGCAGTCCAGCTGCCATCTGACTCTTCTTTCTGTGCGGTATTTCCGCAGGCGCTCATTACCGGCATGCTTACTAAGAGCACTGCCAAGAGCATGTATATAATAGTCTTCTTCATGTCTCCCTAACTCCTTTCTGTGAAACACCCTTCTATATGTAAAGTGTTTATAACAGATCAAAGTGTTGCAGGAATTTCCTGTTTTTTACAATATTGTTTTCAGATAAGAAACTCCGGCGCCCGCCCATTCATCTTCTGTTCTAAGAGTCTCTTCCAGGGTCTCACATGGTTCCATCCATGATTCCAGGATAATATTGAAGCTTTTGTTTGATTTGTTTCTGCATTCCTCATAACATCTGCGTATATCCAGTCTGCCGGTTCCCGGACTTGCTCCCGTGATCCTGAGGCCGCCTCCGCCGTTGTATCTTTTGATCACATAGTCTTTCATGTGCAGGCAGACACAGTAAGGAGCCATATATTTCAGGACTTCATCGATATGTTCCTCATGCGATAAAGAATTCACGGTATCAACGGTCAGCCCTACCTGAGGATGATCTATCGTTTCAACCATCTGCGCATATTCGCGCGCACTGAATCTGTCATGGTTCTCTATTCCCAGAACCACTCCGCATTCCTCGATCTGCCGGGTCACAGATGCTGATATCCGGCAGAATTCATTCATATCCGGTGTAAAACCGATCCCGTCTGTAATAACGCGAAGAACGCGTCCTCCTATTATATGAGTAATGCGTATATATTCAGATAATCTTTCCGGTGTCGCCTTACGCATCCCGGCTTCAAGCTCAACACCGCACTTCTCCGCATGACTTCTGATCTGCTTCAGCTCCTCATCGGAATACACTTCAAGAGGCATATTGTCCCCGAACTGAACGACATCCACACCAAGAGCGGCCGCTCTATCGATGAGGTCATGCGGGGTCATTATGTGCTGTGGTTTAGTGAATGGTCTGGAACCGCAGGCAAAACAATATGCGAAAGAACTGATACCTATTTTGTGTGTAACAGCCATTGGCACGCTCCTTAATGATTCATTCGTTAAGTCCGGGGATGCCTGAGTGCATCTTCCGGAAGGTTCGCCACAAATATCACCCAATGACGGCAGGGCAAACGCTACTGCGCAGATGACCATGATTACGGGTATCAATGCGAAAGCACCAACCAGAGTCCTTATCCCATTGAATGCGATCGGGCTTATCAGATCCATACCCGATTTCTGTGCTACGAAGGCCGTCCCCCATATCAGAGCTGTTGCCATCAGCATCTTATTTCCTCTCAGTTTGTTTTTCATCTGCTTCTATGTCTTACTTCTTCACTTATACTATTGTATATCCCTCTTTTCTGAGTGCATCTATTGCCCTGCCGAAGTTCTCTGATTTGACCAGTATGTAGTCTGTATTGTATGTCGACACAGCAAATATCCCGATCTTATTATCAGCAAGGATCCCTGAAACCTTTGATAATATCCCAATGAGGGAGAAGTCAAGCACGCCCTGGATCCTGAAGCATTTCCACCCATCGTCACGCTCCGTTGTGCAGTCCGGAGTGTCTTCTGTTCTGCATACCAGAGACAATTCTTCATCAGTCTTACCAATAAAATAGAAGTCCTTTCCAAGATCCAGCCTCGAAGGATCATCTATCTTGCACACCGTGAGTTCATAATCAAATGTTTTAAGTTCCATCACAACTCTCCTAAACAAATATGCACCGGCTTCCATGTCTTCTAAGGCCTAACGACATGGTCAAAGGTGCAATAACATCAACAATTGAAAAATACCACTCTTCATGTTCTTCGTCCCACGCAGTTCTTATAGGCTGGTCTTCGAATAATTTGATTTTGTCCTGATCCATATTGCTCGTCTCCATTCTCCTTACATTTTTAAGATTATCAAATATTTGCGCAAGAAAAAAGACGCGGATGCCTTTGCTTCCACGTCTTGTGTTTCTTTGGGGTTATTATACTGGATTATTTCTTTTTTCAACCGCATTACTGTGAAGATTTTAAGAGCTTTAGCCATTGTATTTTTTCAATAGACATACCCCTTCGATGTGTGTAGATGCATCTACGACAAATACAATAAAAGTCTCGCTTCTTACAACACATAATGGATGCATTCATAGTTGCTGCATCGGCAGGTTAGTTCTGCTCGTGAATCTGCTCGTTTGTAATCAGAGGATATCGCATCAAAGTACACCCTTCGAGATTCTCTTTACGCATATCAACCTTTGATATCTGGTGGTTATCATAGCAATTGTAGTACTGCACTCCAGTCCTTGTGTTATAGCAGGACGTGTATATGGTTATTTCATATTTTTTATCTCCCAAATCGCAAAGTCCACGCTGTTGAGCAACGGATCCTAGAATATGGAAAAACTGACTAACACTGGACATCTCATCTTCTGCTGACAGAGAATTCACTTTTGTGAACGCAACTCTGGCAAACCTGGACTGTGACGACAGGTCTCCCGGAAGGCCCATTCCGCCCATTCCCCTGCTGTATACATCAAGCTCAAGGCCTGGACAGAAAGTATTATCAGGGGTGCTGGTTCTCAAATGCCTGTAATTGTTTAGGCTGAAAAGTTGCTTATCAAAAGGCGGATTGTTAGTCATTACTCCAACAGGGTTATCATACACTTTGAGTCCTTCATTAACGGATTCAACTGTGATCACAGCATCTTTATCCGCTATCATCCAGTGCAGAGGAGAGAGTGGAAGCTGCTCGCTGAACGAAATGTCTGCTAAATTGATCCTCTCTAAAAGCGAACGGGCATCGCCAACGTTTTCGCATTGACCGAGTATCCAAGGGATGAACTCGAAAGGGGCGATGTTGTCTTTATCCGGAACAGTCTCAAAGTAGTGGGCGTTTCCCTCGAAATTAAGGCCTGCCATCCCAAGTCCTTTTTCGTTTACTGCTTCATAGTAAAGCGGATAGTCCTGCATAACATAAGCTGTTCCTATCATCGCCAGATGGCTTTCCATTTTTCCTTTCGTTCTGAATTCGAAGGGATATTTCCTAGGTGTAATTACGACCTCTTCTCCATACGAAAACTCGTAATCAAAAGTTCTTCCAAAATAAAAGTCTTTTGTCTTATAAGTAGCTGCTGTACACATGTCTCACACTCCATTTTTCATTATAGAGTCATCTCGATAATCAGTTTTTCATTTTTTGGCTTACAGCCTCTTCAGAAGAGCTGTCACCTCACAATGTGTCGGTTATCCCAGAATGGAAACAATTGTCTAATCTCGGTTATCTCAGAAAAGATACATTCTTATTGAACCGGCTACAATCTGATTAATATTTATACAACGCTCATCTCCAATAGTTGTCTCTCTCTTCAAGTTCAACTAACGCGTCATATAATCGCTCTCGCAGTTCAGCTTTGCTAAGTTGATTTACATACTTGCGGAGGTCTTCATAGTGTTGTTTTTCTCGTTCCTGTTCTTCGGCTTCCCATTCCTCAACCTGTCTGAGAAAATCGTCAGCTGCATTCGGCACTGCAGTAAAGTACAGTGCTATCATATGCTTGCACACGACTCTGCGTCCTTCCGCAAACGGACAACTGCATGTTGATCTTCTCGGGTGATTCGTTTCGATATGAACAGTATACTTGTTTCCTTCCGAACCGGAGACAATACCATCATAGGCAAACGTTCCTGTTTTTTTCCACGAGATTACTTTCCTGGCTTCATAATAATCCATTCCACGCCAGATTGAATTAGCGCTTGCAGTTTCGATCAGTCCCATGTCAGTTTCCCTTTTTATTTTTATCTCGAATCTCCTCACTTACGCTTCGATCTATCTCTTCGATGACGCGAAGATAATCCCTCTCGACAGGACTTAATGTCTTTACCTGATACTTTCTGTATTCATTGAGTGCTTTGTCTACAGCCTGCTTATGACTGACTTTTCCGGGCCCGTCAAGAACAGGATCTCCTTGTGCTTCCAGGATCCTATCAAGCTGTTCAGCATAGTCGCTCATGTGCATTACTTTATGACGCATTGCTTGAATTTCAGCAAAATCGAAATATCCCGACACAAGATTGTTCAGAATCTTCAATTCATCCTCAGAGAGATAGTTCTTAGCGATCGTAACATCCTTCTTTGCCGGGTTGCTTCCTGAAAAACCGGTGAGTCCCATAAAAGGCTTTTCCGCATCTGCTCTTTCATATATGACTTCCGCAGCTGTATGTCCATGAGCTGCATAATGAAGTTTATTCTGGACCATCTTAAAA
>JBGULF010000097.1:0-3226 GCA_045115935.1 Anaerovoracaceae bacterium | reverse complement strand
CAGCGTTTGGCTGTGATGATCACATAAGGATCTCATATTGCTGCAGCATGGACTCTCTCCGGGAGGGGCTGGATCGGCTTGAGAGGTTTCTCACTTCTGAAAATGGAGGGCTCAAATAATGAGATTCACTAAAATGCAAGGATGCGGAAACGATTATATATACGTTAACTGCTTTGAAGAAAGCGTGCAAGATCCATCAAGCCTGGCCATTGAGCTCTCAGACAGACGATACGGTATAGGGAGTGACGGACTTATACTCATAGAACCATCGGAAAGGGCTGATGCCTTCATGCACATGTTCAACCGAGACGGATCCGAGGGGGCAATGTGCGGTAACGGGGTCAGATGCGTCGCCAAGTATATATATGACAATAGGATGGTCCCGCCGGAAAAGACGAACGTGTCGATAGATACGAGAGCCGGCGTGAAGGAAGTCAGACTTGATATACGAGAGGGCAAGGCTGTAGGCGCGACCGTTGATATGGGTATAGCTGTTATTTCCGAGGCATCCGAGCATCTAACTATAGGCGGAAAAGATCTTTGCTTCACGGCAGTCAATACGGGAAATCCTCATGCGGTGTTCTTCCTTGAAGATAATCCCGATCTGTCCGAATATGCCGCTGAAGAACCGTTCTATGGAGACAGATCATGCGATGTGCTTGGCGGTATCTCGCTTGAAACTATAGGACCGGCAATAGAAAGCTCCGGCAGATTTCCGAATGGAGTCAATTCGGAATTCATAGAGCTGATCAGTCCTGAAGAGATAAGCTTCCGTGTCTGGGAAAGAGGTTCGGGAGAGACATACGCGTGTGGCACGGGAGCGACAGCAGCAGTAGCTGCAGGATGTTTTACCGGAAAACTGGAAAGCAAAGTGCTTGTACATCTCAAGGGAGGAGACCTCGAGATAGAGTGCGACATGGCAACGGGCCGGTGCTTTATGACCGGACCGGCTGTAACCGTATTCACCGGAGAAATCAAATGACGCAGACTTTCAGAAGAGACGCGGAGAGATTCGCGGATGAGATAAAAGAATTAAGGATGACCATCCACAGACATCCTGAGATGGGAAATCATGAGTACCGTACAGCCGAACTTGTAGAACGATACTTGAATGGGCTCGGAATAGCAACAAAGAGGGTCCTGGGCACGGCTGTCGTTGGTATGTTGAGATGCGATAACGAAGGCTCAGAGAGTGGCTCAGCCAAAACAGTTGCTATAAGAGCCGATATGGATGCGCTTCCGCTTAGTGAGATCACCGGTGCTTCATTCGCGTCGGAGGTGCCCGGAGTCATGCATGCGTGCGGTCATGATGTGCACACTGCAGCAGCGCTTGGAGCAGCGAGGTTACTGTCTGAACACAGAGGCGCACTTAAGGGAAACGTGATATTCCTGTTCGAGCCTGATGAAGAAGGAAACGGAGGAGCTGAAAGGATGGTCAGGGAAGGCTGTCTTGATGGAGTGACGGCCGTTTTTGGCGCGCATGTCAGTCCGGATCTTCCGGCAGGACATATAGGGGTGCGCTACGATAAGTTCTACGCCGCCTCAGACATGTTCGAGGTAAAGGTCAAGGGCATCACATCGCACGGAGCAGTCAGAGAAAAGGGCATAGACGCTCTTGCTGCGGCCGCTGAAATGGTCACGGAGCTCCTGGCACTGCCTCCTAAGGTGACAAAGGATAAGTGCGTGCTGACCGTTGGCAGAATGCAGTCCGGCAACGCCGGGAATATCATGCCCGGAGAAGCAGAATTTGAAGGAATAATCAGGACTCTCGGACCGGAAAATCGCAGCAGAATGGAGAAGGCTTTCAAAGAGACTGTCAGATCTATAGCTGACAGGACAGGCACGGCCGCAGAAATCGACTTTATACACAGCTATCCCGGTGTCGTGAACGAAAAGAACATGACCGACCTTGCTTTCAGAGCAGCCCGCGAGACATTCGGAGAAGAAAAGGTGCATGTAATAGAAGAGCCGATCATGATAAGCGAGGATTTCGGTCTTTTCCTCGACAAGGCACCCGGCTCCTTCTACCACATTGGAGCAGGCTGCTCTTTGCCTCTCCATAATCCGGCATTCCTTACTGAGGAGAATGTGGTGACTGAGCTGGCAGTTATGCATGCATATGTTGTTTGGTCTTATCTGATGGAGGAGAGCGATGAGTGATTATACAAGGAAGATCATACTCGAAAGCGGTGAGGAATATTATGGGTATGGATTCGGTGCTGATCAGGAAAAGGTGCTTGAAATAGTATTCAATACATCTATGACGGGCTACCAGGAAATAATATCCGATCCGTCATACACCGATCAAGCTGTAGTTATGACTTACCCTTTGATCGGCAACTATGGAATGAATGATGACGATTATGAAACAGAGATTCCTTCGATAGGGGCTCTTGTTGTTCATGAATATAATGATGAGCCTTCAAACTATAGGAGCAAAGAGACACTTGAAAGCTAAGGGGATAGATATGCGTATGACAAATGGACTTCATGAAGAATGCGGAGTTTTCGGTGTAATGGCTCCTGAGCCTGCAGATGCGGCAAACATATGTTATTACGGCTTGTATGCTCTGCAGCATAGAGGTCAGGAGAGTTGCGGTATAGTTGTCTGTGACGATGGCCTGTTTACATCACATATAGATCAGGGGCTTGTCAACGAAGTATTCTCAAAGGACACCTTGGCCTCATTTCCGGATGGGACCATGGCAGTCGCACATACAAGGTATGGGACGACAGGGAAAAACATACGTTCCAACTGCCAGCCGATAGTGGTCAATCACCAGAAGGGCCGGATGGCCATTGCGCATAACGGCAATCTTTCGAACGCTGCCGAGCTTCGCTCCACGCTTGAGCTGACAGGGGCCATTTTCCATACATCTAGCGATACGGAAACTATCGCGTATATAGTTACAAAGGAAAGGCTTACAGCTCCTTCTATCGAGGAAGCACTGAGCCGTGCAATGGATACGTTGGAAGGAGCATACTCTCTGATCCTCATGTCCCCACAAAAGCTTATCTGCGCCAGGGACCCGCATGGCTTCCGCCCTCTGTGCTATGGCGTAACAGAAGACGGAGTTTATGTAGTTGCCTCTGAAAGCTGCGCACTTCATGCAGTAGGAGCGAAGCTTGTCAGGGATATCCTTAACTTCCTAAAGAATTCTCACTAAACGAGAATTCTACTCAAAAATCGAGGTGAGAAAATACAGGAAAGTCAGTAAAATCAAGG
>JBGULF010000096.1:0-86167 GCA_045115935.1 Anaerovoracaceae bacterium | reverse complement strand
CCGGTGAGCTCTTACCTCACCATTTCAACCTTGCCACGGCATTACCCGTTTCGGCGGAATGTTTCTGTTGCACTTTCCCTACAGTTACCTGCGGCGGACGTTATCCGTCATCCCTGCCCTGCGGAGCCCGGACTTTCCTCATGCGTAAGCACGCGATCGCCTGGTCTGCCCAAAATCCTGCTATATTATAATCAAGTTTAAAAAGTTTTCAACGCGTTAACGGCTTTTTCCTCAAGTTTTATCAGGTAGTCATGGTCGTTCCTGATCTTTTCAAGTATTTCCCTGTGCTCTTCTGTGCCTGAGCTGAGATTCGCATCCTGTTCCTCGAGGCTGCCGAGCTTCCAGCGTATCCTGTTAAGAGCCAGCTCCGGATCTGCCGATACGATGCCCTCAGGATACTTCCAGCGGATGTCATCTTCCGGATACGGAGCTTCCCTCATCGCAGATGCACCGGGAACGGCTGTGATTATCTCGCAGGCGAACTTGCCCTCTTCGGCCAGGATCTCGCTTTCAATATCCCAGCCGTGGGTGTAAAGGAAATATCTCAATGTGCCCGAATGCTTTCTCGGCTGGAGTATCAGCCTGCGGAAGCTTTTGCTTTTTTCTTCATCTTCCGCAAGGATACTCTTTATAGTATGTCCTCCCAGGCCCGCAATGATGATCTCATCGACCTCACCGGTCCTGATAGTCTGAAGTCCGTCACCTACGCGGAAATCCGATTCGCTGACCTTGTCTTCGAGCTGTGTCGCCGCAAAGGTCTCTTTTGCTTTTGACAGAGAGTCTTCACTGATATCCGACATTATCGCATGCGGGGATCTGCCCTCTTTAATTAAAAGCATAGGGACGTATCCATGATCCGTCCCTATATCGGCGATACTGTGCCCGTCAATCACATTATTTGCCAGCGCGTATATCCTTTTGCTGAGTCTCATTACTCAAGGTAGTCACGCAGCTTCTTGCTGCGGCTCGGATGTCTGAGCTTGCGGAGAGCCTTTGCTTCGATCTGACGTATTCTCTCACGGGTTACGTTGAACTCTCTGCCTACTTCTTCAAGTGTGCGCGGACGGCCGTCATCCAGTCCGAATCTGAGGATCAGCACCTTCTTTTCTCTCTCACTCAGAGTATCGAGCACCTCGCGGAGCTGCTTCTGGAGCATCGAGTATGCAGCTGCATCTACAGGTGAAGGAATATCCTCATCAGGTATGAAATCGCCGAGGTGGCTGTCTTCTTCTTCGCCGATAGGTGTCTCGAGCGATACAGGATCCTGGCTGATCTTCTTGATCTCTCTTACCTTTTCGACTGAGATGCCCATCTCCTTGGCGATCTCTTCACTGGTCGGCTCGCGGCCGTACTCCTGCAGAAGCTGTCTGGAGATCCTGATCAGCTTGTTGATGGTCTCTACCATGTGTACAGGGATACGGATGGTACGTGCCTGATCGGCTATAGATCTTGTAATGGCCTGTCTGATCCACCATGTTGCATAAGTCGAGAACTTGTAGCCCTTGGTGTAATCGAATTTTTCAACGGCTTTGATGAGACCGAGGTTGCCTTCCTGTATAAGATCGAGGAACGAAAGACCTCTGTTGAGGTATCTGCGCGCGATGCTTACTACGAGTCTGAGGTTTGATTCACAGAGCTTCTTTTTGGCTTCTTCGTCTCCCTGCTCTATCCTGATGGCCAGGTCTCTCTCTTCATCAGCAGTGAGCAGAGGCACCTTGCCGATTTCCTTGAAATACATTCTGACAGGATCGTCAGTAGGAATGTTTTTCGCAGAATCGCTTACTTCGATTTCTCCTGAAGATTTGATGATGACGCCGCTCTTCTTCTCGTCTTCTTCATCGTTGAGAAGATCATCTTCTTCAAGTTCCAGTTCGAGGATCTCATCGTCATCCACGTCATCGTCTTCGAGCTCACTTGCGTTCGGCTCTCTTGTTTCGAGAATGCTGACATTCTTGCTTTCGACGATATCATAGATCTCTTCAAGGGCATCCTTGTCGAAGTTGGAATCAGCGATCATCGCATTGATCTCGTTGTAAGTGATCTCATTTCCGGTCATCTTTGCGGCTTCGATTATCATGTTAGCCGCTTCCTCTGTCTTTGATGCCTCAAATGGTTCGCTGTCGTCATCGGTGTAGATGTCGTGTAAATCATTCATTTTGCTTTTGATTTTTTCAGGCATTATTATCCTCCATTGTAGTATTGATGAGTGAATCGAGTTCCATAAGCCTTGCCACCAGTCTTTCTATTTCATCGGTCCTGCCCATCTTTTCGGCTACCGCTATATTGTTGGTGACTTCGGCTTTTTCATCCCGGTATTTACCGGCCAGGTACCCTGCCTTCGTTTCTCTGTAGAAGACCTCATCATCGGGTCCCAGCTGTATGGATTCAAGCTGTTTTGCGAATTCAGCTTCCTCATCCGGATCGAGCGCTTCGAATATGCTTTCCTTACTTATCCCGCGGACCGCCGTCTGCGCGTCATTGCAGAGCGATTCTTCTACGAGCAATATCTTATTCGCAAGCGCGCTTCCGAAAACGATGCCGTCCTCACGGAAACGCTTGATATATCTTGGATCGTGCATCGCCAGTATCGCGAACGCCATCTCGAACCGGTCGTAATAGCCCTGATTCTGAGCTCTTCTGACTGACTCTCTGACAGCACGCTCCCTGCCGGCGGCGCCCGTCACATTATTGACCGTTTTATTATTATCGCCACTTGCTCTCACAGCCATGTTGATGGCGCTTTCGGATATCCCGAACTCTGATGAAAGCTTGCGGACATATATATCCTGCTCAACAGGGCCGAGAGTCCTCAGTATCGGTACAACTCTTTCTATATAGTCGAGCACATCCCTGTCGTTTCTGAAATCATAACCGCGCCTTGCAAGCCTGAGCTTGTAATCGGTTGCAGGCACAGCATTATCAACGAGCTTAAGGAATTCTTCCTTGCCGTGAGCTCTGACGAAATCATCCGGATCCTTGCCGTCAGTGACGTTCATCACCTTCGGCTTTCCTCCTGCAGCGTTTATGACATCGATTCCTCTCAGTGCTGCATTTATACCTGCCGAGTCTGAGTCATATGACAGAACGATGTTCTTTGAATATCTGCAGAGAAGTCTTGCCTGGTTCAGGGTAAGCGCTGTACCCAGTGATGCGGCTACATTGCGGATCCCGTTCTGATACAGGGAGATCATGTCCATATAGCCTTCGACTATTATGGCACGCTGCTCCTTATCGATCTCCTTTTTGGTGAGATTGAGACCGAAGAGATTGTTCTTCTTAAGAAAGATCTCGCTTTCAGGAGAGTTGAGGTATTTCGGCTTATAATCACCGATGGCCCGTCCTCCGAAGCCTATGACCTTATCCTGAGTGCTGATTATCGGGAACATCACCCGGTCGCGGAACTTGTCATAGAGTCCGTTCTTTCCGTTGTTGGCAAGACCGAGCTTCAGCATGTCATCATCGGATACGCCTTCGCTCCTCAGATGGTCAACGAGCGCATGTCCTGAAGCCGGAGCATATCCGAGTCCGAACGCAGTGATCGTCTCTTTGCTGAGTCCGCGCTTTTTCAGATATGCAAGTCCCTTGTTGCCTCTTGTTCCGAGAGAGTTATAAAAGAACCTGGCTGCCTTAGCATTGATGCCGTGGTACTTATCGTAATCGATTTTCGGTCCGCTGCTTCTTCTTTCGGGAAGTTTTATTCCGTTTTCTGTGGCCAGTTTCTCAACTGCCTCCATGAACGGAAGCTTGTAATACTCCTGAACGAAACCGATAACGTCTCCCGACTTGCCGCATCCGAAGCAGTGATAGAACTGCTTGCCTTCGTTTACGCTGAACGAAGGTGTCTTCTCGGAATGGAACGGGCAGAGCCCCATGTAATTGGATCCCGACCTTTTGAGTGTCACCTCGCGGCCTATTATGTCAACTATGTTAAGCTGAGCTTTCAGTTCTTCGGTAAAGTTGTCATAAGCCATGGATCACAATTGCCTCCAGCCCTGCGGAACAAACAGTTTATCATAAAGATTGAGCGCATATCTGTCCGTCATTCCGGAAATAAGATCCTTGACAGCTATCTCAGTACCCTCTTCCTGTTCTATCTGCTTGTATATTCCCGGTATCTCATCGGAATGGTCGATGTAGTATTTATACAGCGAACTTATGATCCTTTCGACCTTGTCGAGATCGGAAACGCCTCTCACCTCGTGCGAGTTGTAGACATTTTTAAACATAAATGCCCTGAGCCGTCCGAGTGATTCGGCAAATTCAGGTGATAAGGATATCAGTTCCTTCCCTTCGCTGTTTTTGCAAAGGTCAATTATCAGATTGTTTATGCGGTCGGAATGCGTGCTTCCGAGTATCTCTATCTCGCGCTGAGGGAGCTGCTCAAATGTTATGACGCCGCTTCTGATGGCATCGTCAATGTCGTGATTGACGTATGCGATCCGGTCGCAGATCTTAACGACCTGTCCCTCAAGAGTCATAGGCACTACGCTTCCTCTGTGATTGAGGATCCCGTCTCTTACCTCATATGTAAGGTTCAGGCCTCTTCTTCTTGAAGTGTCTTCGATAACATCGACTGTCCTCAGGCTCTGCTCATTATGTACGAACCCGCCCGGATGGATCTTGTTGAGGACCTTTTCGCCCACATGTCCGAACGGAGTATGTCCCAGATCGTGTCCCAGAGCGATGGCTTCAGTAAGATCCTCGTTGTATGAGAGTATTCTGGCAACGGTGCGTGCTATCTGAGCGACCTCAAGTGTATGTGTGAGACGCGTTCTGTAATGATCGCCCTCGGGAGCAAGAAAGACCTGTGTCTTATGTATAAGTCTTCTGAATGCTTTTGAGTGAACTATGCGGTCTCTGTCCCTCTGAAAGTCCGTTCTGTATTCGCACTGCTCTTCATCGAAGAGTCTGCCCTTTGACTCGGCAGCTTTGCAGGCAAGCGGTGAAAGAAACTCGTATTCCCTTTTTTCGATAGCCTCTCTGTTATTCATCCGCTGACCCGTTCTCCGCTGCGTATGAAGCGCCGATCATGTCGGCTATCCTTACATCGAAACCGTCTATGTCGTAGTCGAGAGCCAGCCTGAAATCGTAATCGGCATCATCGCCCAGCAGCTTGGCTGCCGCAATGTCAAATCTCGCATCCCTTACGCTCGACTCCTCACCTGTCAGCTTGTTGAAAGCATTGAGATCGTGGACATACCATTTGCGGAACTTCGATATCTCCGATGCCAGCGCATCGATATCCGCATCGCCCATCTCATCCATGATGAGTCCGTCGAATACCCTTCCCATTGATTCGACCAGCACATAAAGATCGGTCTCATTGTCAGGAAGATGGTCGAGAAATCCATCAAAATATGAGTTCATGTGCTCTGCGAGCTTTTCCCTGTCCGCATTGCGGATGAGATCCTTTATGAGATTTTCTTCTATGTATTCCTCTTCTTCGAGAAGCGCTGAGAGGTTCTCGTAGTACTTAAACTCATCAGCCGAGTCTATATCAAGTATGCGGTAAAATCTGACCTTGTCCATTTATAATTCAAATACGCTGTTTCAAGTGCTATAATAACTATATTGACAGAGCAATATTGCTCAAATTCCATATTCAGACAGATTATTATAGCATACGGAGAGTGCAAAATGAAGATATACGTGTTCTGTAATCAGAAAGACAGATCGAGATCTGCTTACAACGAATTCATCCCTCTGGTCAAAGAGTTCGGCTATGAAGTATCTGAAGAGTTTACGGGTGATGAGGACCTTCTCGCCTGCATCGGAGGCGACGGCACATTCCTCAGTTTCGTTCATAAGTGCGGTTTCCCTAAAGTGCCTATCATCGGCATCAACACAGGACATCTCGGATTCTTCCAGGAAGCTCTCCCTACTCATCTGAGGGAGACCATGGAGTATATCTCAAAGGGAGAATACCAGCTTCAGCACATCAGTCCGGTCCAGGCAAAGATCGTCACTCGCAGAGGAGAATTCATGCGTACGGGACTTAACGAGATCGTAGTGAGAGGTCCCTACTCGCACGCTTCACATTACGAGGTATCGATCGACAGCACCAAGATACAGGATTTCTCCGGTGACGGCATCATAATCTCCACACCTGTCGGATCCACCGCATATAATTACTCTCTCGGCGGATCGCTGATATCACCTGAACTCGATGTTCTTCAGCTGACTCCTATCGCTCCGATGAACACAAACGCCTACAGATGTTTTAAATCGAGCCTGATACTTCCGTCGCGTGAGATAATCACAATAGCCGGTACAGGCAGATGTGAAGGCGGCACGGTACTCGTTTCATTTGACGGCCGCACCCATGAATTCGGAGGCGTTCTGCGCATCGATGTCACACGTTCCGAAAAAGAGATCCGACTCATCAGAACGAAGACTTATGATCACTGGAGCAAACTTTCCAGCAAACTTCTGTAGCATATTGCATACATATAAAACGAATCAAAACAGCGCCTACTCAGCGCTGTTTTTCAATTTGTCTATCGCGTCTTTTATATCATCGGGAAGTCCGGTCCTGAAGCTCACCCTTTCCTTTGTCATCGGATGATCAAATTCTATATAGTAAGCGTGCAGGGCCTGGCGCCCTATGAGCTGCGTGCCGCCGCCATAAAGTTCGTCTCCCGTGATGATATGCCCTATGTGTGAAAGATGAACGCGGATCTGATGCGTGCGTCCTGTATGGAGTTTCACCTCTACGAGAGTATACTTTCCGTACTCTGCTGAATCGTAACGTTCTATCACGTTCACTTCACTCAGAGCATCCTTTCCGCCTTCGTACATGACTTCGCGGCGGATGGAGACCTGATCGGGTCTTCCGACAGGAAGATCTATGTTGAAGTGATCTTCCTTTACTTCGCCTTCTACCAGCGCATAATACTTTTTAACTACGGAATTACGCCTCATCTGCGACGAAAGCTCATTCTGTGCGTTCGCATTTTTTGCAACTATGATGATACCGGTAGTATCCATGTCGATCCTGTTTGCGAATCTGACCTTGAAGGACTGTCCGCTGTCGATCATGTAGTACATAACGGCGTTTGCAATAGTGTGATGAGGATGTCCTTTTGTAGGATGCACAATAACACCCGGCTGCTTATTGACAAGGATGAGGTCATCATCCTCATAGATGATGTCGAGTGGGATATCCTCCGGTTCAAAGTCGCTTGTCTCTTCAGGGAGTCTTACGCCAATGACATCACCGACTCCCGGCTTTATATAGCCTGGAGTCGGTGTTCCGTTCAGATCTACCAGGGACTGATACTTCATCTTGGTTCTGAACCTTGCAGAGAATTTATAATTCATCCTCAGGATCTGGTTGATGGTCAGCCCCGCTTCTTCAGTTGTTACTGTATGTTCGTATTTTGCCATTCTTTAACGGAGCTGTGCGCCGCACTTTTTGCCGAGCACCTTTATGATTCCGTTCATTTTCTTCTCTATCTGCTTTGAGGTCATTGTCGAGTCATCGTTTCCGATCTTGAGGCTCAGCATGATCGACTTCTTTCCGGCAGGGATCTGCTTTCCGCGGTATTCTTCAACGAACTTAAGATCTTTTACCATGTACTTGATGGCTTCGCTGATCTCTCCCCATGTCATGGACTCATCGACGAGGAGCGAAAGATCCTGCTCAACGAGAGGATACTGCGGCAGATGCCTGAATTCATTTGTCCTTGAAGGATATGGTTCCAGCATGGCAGTATCGAATTCGAATGCTGCAGCGCTGATGAGCTTGATACCTGAATCAGTAAGAGCCTGTACGGAGATAAGGCCGAAGGACCCGATGATCTTTCCTTCTTCAACGATGTTGAGCCATACCTTCTCATCTGCCCATGACGGTTTCACCTTCTGCTTGAAAGTGAAAGGCTTGAAGTGGCAGTATCCAGGCATTGCTTCGATCACGCCCTTAGCCTTGAAGAAGAGAGTTCTGGCATCCTTGCCTGCGAATGCTCCGCTCAGCATGTTTTTGTGTACCGGAAGGACTTCGTCCTCGCTCGAAGGGCTGTATTCACCCTTTTCGAATACCTGTGCAGCCTCAAATACAGCGAATTCATCGAAGTATCTGTGGTTCTTCTCGATAGTCTCAAGCATTCCCGGTATGAGAGATGATCTGAGACATCCGAGTTCCGGTGCAGGAGGTGTAGCAAGCTTTACCGAGCTGTCAGTATCGATGCCTGCTGCATTTATGTACTTCTCATCGATCCAAGGATATGTGAAGATCTCGTTCATTCCGCATCTGAATGCGAGATACTCCCTGAGTCTTCTTGCGAGATCCATCTTTACCTGATGGATCGCCTCATCAAACTTGACAGGAAGCGGCTGCTTCTTGAAGTATTCGTATCCGATGAGTCTTGCTATATCGCCGAGGATATCGTCATGGATCGAAACGTCTCCTGTCGATCTCCATGTAGGAACTGTGCAGTGATATGTTCCGTCATTGAATTCGACTTTGTATCCGAGTCTTACGAGGATATCTTCGATCTCAGATCTTTCGATGACCTCACCGAGTCTTCTGTCGAGGAAATCCTGTGTAATGTCGATTTTCTCATTCTCTGTCTTTACCGGATAGTTGTCCATGAATGCTGTGAATTCGCATTCAGGATAGACCTCTTTGAACAGAGAGAGTGCCATGGAAACTCCGAGTCCCGCTCTCTGGGTATCAATGCCCTTCTCGTATCTGAGAGCAGCATCGGTCTTCTCATTGAAATAAGCTGTAGTACGTCTGATTCCAGGCGCAGAGAAAACAGCGCATTCAAGGATAACCGAAGTTGTTGTATCCAGTACGGAATCATCTTTTCCGCCCTTGATACCGGCAAGATTCAGTGGCTTTTTAGTATCACATATGACGAGGTGATCGTGTGTAAGGTCAAGATCCTTCTCATCAAGGAGCACCAGCTTTTCACCGTCTTCTGCAAGTCTTACGACGATTTTTTCGCCTTCAACGTGAGTGCTGTCATAAGCATGCTGAGGTGATCCGACTGCAAGCATCACGAAGTTTGTGATGTCTACGAGTGCGTTGATCGGTCTCATTCCTGCATTGGTGATGAGAGTCTTCATCCATGCAGGTGATTCCTTTACATATACATTGTCGATCTTTGTAGCAATGAATCTGTTGCATCTTTCAGGCTCTTCTATTACTACCGGATATTCAGGAAGTCCCTCCGGAAGTTCATCGCTGAGTTCCGCAAACGGCACCTTGTAAATAGCGGCCAGCTCTCTTGCAACACCATAATGGCCCCAGAGGTCAGGTCTGTTGGAAAGCGACTTGTTATCTATCTCAAGGATGACGTCGTCAAGGCCTGCTGCCACTGCGACGCTCTGTCCTGCTTCACACTCGACTCCGAGTTCTGTGAAGTCAACGATCTCTCTTTCGTCCTTTGGCGGATAAAGATCAGCGAGATACACCTCTGTGGATCCGCAGATCATTCCGTATGAAGAAACACCTCTGAGTTTTGTTTCCTTGAGCTTTACCGGCTCGCCTTCGCCGTGCCATACGACTTCGGAACCAGGCTTTGCAACACAGACCTTGTGGCCTGCTGTGAGGTTGCTTCCTCCGCAGACGATCTGCTTGAGATCATCTTCGCCTACATCTACTATGCACACCTTGAGTGCGTCTGCGTTCGGATGTGCTTTTACTTCTTTGATCTCACCGACAACTATGTCATGGAACTTGTCGGCTGTGTGGATCACGTCTTCGACCTCAACAGTTCTCATCGTGAGGTCGTATGCTATCTGATCATATGTAAGATCTGCAGGCAGATCGACATATCTGCTGATGAACTTCATCGATATATTCATAGCTTACCTCCTTCTTTACTTGAACTGCTTGAGGAATCTCAGGTCAGCGCTGTGGAACAGTCTTACGTCATCTACTCCGTAACGCATCATTACCATTCTGTCGAGACCGATGTTTGTATAGAAGCCTGTCCATACATCAGGATCGAGGTTTGCTGCTCTGAGAACGTTAGGATGGATAACTCCGCCAGGCATTACTTCGATCCATCCTGCGTGGTTGCATGCCTTGCAGCCTTTTCCTCCGCAGAGCAGGCACTCCATGTCGATCTCGTAACCAGGCTCTGTGAACGGGAAGAAGCCTTCTCTCATCCTTACGTTTACCTTGCGTCCGAATACCTTCTCAAGGATGGCTTCGATCATGACGCGGCCCGAACTGAAAGAGATGTCCTTGTCGACTATAAGCGCTTCATACTGGAAGAAAGCTCTCTCATGACGGGCATCTGTTGTCTCATTTCTGTATACTCTGCCCGGATAAACGAATCTTGCAGGAGCACCGTGCTCGAGAAGATATCTTACCGATCCGCCTGTCAGATGAGGACGGAGACAAAGTCTGTCGCTTCCCCTCTTGTCTTCAGTTCCTTCGAGCCAGTATGTATCCATGGAAGCTCTTGCAGGATGATCTGCTGCAAAGTTGAGATTATCGAAAGCGTATTTCTCACTTGAAATATCGTCTTCGCTGTATATTTCAAAGCCAAGTGATCTAAAGGCATCATTGAGGTCATAGCACATCTGGGTTATAGGATGAAGCGCGCCTCCGCTCACCTCAATACCCGGAAGAGTAAGATCGATCTCTCCTTCTACCGCCGATGCTCCGGCGATGAGTTCTTCCTGACGTGCCTGGATCTTTTCAGCAAAGAGGTTCTTGACCTCATTTGCCTTCATTCCGACTGATCTGCGCATGTCCGGATCAAGTCCGCCCAGACTCTTGAGGACTTCCTGCAGCGAGCTCTTTTTACCCGTAAGCTCTTTGCGTACAGCCTCAAGCATGGCCGGATCCGTCGATTCGGCGATGCGCCTGAATCCTTCTTCACGGATCTTCTCCAGCTTTTCCAACATTATTTTACCCTCCTTAGCTTTGATACTTTATTTCTGAATTGTTATCTTACCATACCTTTGCCTGTATAGACCTTTGCTTTCTCTTCGCCCCTGAGGACTCTGAGAGCTCCGGCACACATGGCTTCCTGCTCCACTTCATTCTCATATATGTAAATCGGAGCTATCCATCCCGTATATTCCCTTATGTAATCTATAAGGCCGCGGAATCTTGTATATCTTCCGGTTATCAGGATACCGTCGACCTTTCCTTTCAGCACGGTAGCCATCGAACCTATGTATTTGACTATGTTATAACAGAGCGCTTCCCAGACAAGTCTGGCATTTTCATCACCGTCCAGCACTCTCATGTACACTTCATCCGCATCGGAAGTACCGAAATGGGAAACGAATCCGCCGGTACCCGTGCAAAGATGGCGCATCTCTTCAACGGTATGATCCTTGAAGTAATCGAGAACTTCCATGAGCGGAAGGGATCCTGTGCGTGTAGCAGTGAAAGGTCCTTCGCCTCCGGCACCCTGGTTGCAGTCGATCTGCTTGCCATTCTTTTGCGCTGCTATCGTTATTCCTCCATCGATATGCGCAACTACAAGATTCGATTTTTTGTAGTCCATGCCGTGGATCTTGCAGTGCTTCATAGCAGTGCCTCTTAGATTGAGCGCATGCGATTCCGTACGGCGCTCAAGGCCCTTAACTCCGGTGACTCTTGCTACATCCGTGTACTCATCAACGCAGATCGGATCCACCATGAACAGCCGTCCGCCGTATTTCTGCTGCATCTCATATGCAAGCTGAACGCCGAGTATGGAAGGATGGATGGTCCTTCCGACATTATTTCTTATGTCATTGAGCAGAAGATCGTTTACCTCAAATGTGCCGCTCGGTACCGGATAGCACCCTCCGCCTCTTCCGACGAATGCATCGATGTTATCAAGTTCTATGTCGTTCTTTTCAACAAAGTCCCTGATTACTCCCATTCTGTATTCGAGCTGATCGTTCGGCATCGGGAATGAGTTGAGTACTTCTGCATCGTGTGTAACAGATGTTTCAAGGATCTTGATGTTGTTTTCAAACAGTGCAAGCTTGGTCGAAGTCGAACCGGGATTGATCACAAAAATGCGGAATCTGTTGTTTTTCATAATCTGCCTTTGTTGATTTCCATTTGATATTAACAAATAACGGCGGCCTTTCTGCAGAGCCGCCGTTTGTCTTTCGGATACAGCCTTGCTCTGCGGTCAGGTACTAAAAGATGCCTCCGATGTTCATAAAGATCGGAGCAACGACGAGCGCAACTGCTACCATAAGTTTTATTATCGTTCCAAGTGTCTCTGTTGCCAGTCTGTCGAAGTGTTTGCCCGCATTATTGAACGCGAAGATCACGCACATTCCCGTGACGGATGCAGAGCATGCAAATGCTATGAGGCCGTTTACACCTCCGGAAAATCCTGCTGTGAGCGGAACGATAAAAGATATTATGACCAGTGGTACAAGTCCTCTGAGGGATGCTATACGCTTCTCAGGGTCATATGCATCATTCAGTCTTGTATGCAGGACCTGACTTGTGAGTCTGATGGATCTTATGATGAATCCGGCGCATACGAATACGGCTACGGCACCAATTGTATTACCTGTGAATACCGGTGTGCTCAGAAGGTTTATAGCCGGATTGTTTGCAACTACGGACAGAGCTGTGTACATCGCTACCAGCGTTACGAAAGCAGCTACTCCTGAATATGTTTTGCCTACCGAATCTGTTCTTACAGAAGCAGTAAGCAGTACATCGGCAGGATTCGGGCTCTCGGCTTCAGGGTCACTTACGGAAGCTATCTCCGAAGCGCTCGCAGTATTTATTGAAAAGCCTCTTACAGCTGAATTGATAGGAGCCATGGAATTTATTCCCACCGCCGCAAGAGCGATACCGTAGAAGCTCGCGTAGTTATACGCGATAATCATGGCTGCAGTAGTGAGTATCGCAGGAATCATTACTGAGATCATTCCTATCGAAAGGCTGTATATCATTGACTGGCTCACACCTGTCTTTTTTACATCAGGCAGGAAGCGTTTGAAAACGAATCCGTCTGCAGAGTATGCCTTTGAAGCTTCTCCTGAAATAAGAGCTGCAAGTATGCCCATCGACACGCACACGCCATAAACATATGACTGGAGCAGATCATTGCTGAAATAGACCGCTACAGCAGCTATCAGAACAGCTGCAACGAAGTTGCCTGCTGTAAGGCCTGCCGCAGGCCTTTTTACTACATAGCCTCTGAATACCATGATGCCTATGATGGAAGCTATTATGCCTCCTGCCATTACGATCAGCGGATATCTTGCAGCCGAAGTTGCCGTGAAGGTGGACATGATCCCGGATGTATCTACGGCAACACCTGAAAGCAGGGCCGCAGAACAAGCGGAAAGAATGTATGTCTCTACGTGATCCGCACCGCTTCCGATGAACATTCCGGTATAGTCGGTGAAGTCATCACTCTTTACAGTGAGTGAATAAGCTCCGGAAAATGCTGTTCCGGAAAGTCCCAGGATGAACGATACAGCCGAAGCGCCCAGAGAGAAACTTGCTACAAGTTCGATAAGCTGGTCTCTTTTAAGGAAGAAGAACAGCACGCCCAGACCTACAAGGGCTATCGATGAAACGCTCAGTCCCATGACAGCAGCAGATCTGTATGCTGTTTTGGTAGCTGTTCTGATATCTCCTGAAACCGCTGTAGACGAAGACGCGATGCTTCCTGTTACTACAGTTGTGGCTCCGGTAACGACAGAAACAAAGCAAAGAGCCGCTCCCCCTAAAAAGACAGCGGCATTCAGGTGCCCGACAAATACAAACAACGCTACTGCAAGCAGCGAAAGCAGTATTAAAAGCGGCACATATTGAATTGACCAGAATTCTGAATTTCTGCTTTTTACTTCAGCATATCTTTCTGCCGAAGTTTCGTTTCTGACGATTTTGCTTCTTAACCAGGTCTCGAGTGAGATCGCTGTCAGAAGACCTATCAGAGCGCAGATAAGCGTTAAAATCTTGAGCATTGAAAAATCTCCGGATGCGTATGGTCACGCATATATCGGTTAATTAGTTGAAAATTGCAACGATTGCCAGCGACACGACGATGTAGATGATCGCACATACTGTTGTGATCTTTGAAAGAAGCGCGTCGTATCCCCTGCTCTTTTTCTTGCCGAAGAGCTGTTCTGCTCCACCTGCGATCGAACCTGAAAGTCCGTCGCTCTTGCTTGTCTGCAGAAGTATGCTCACGATGAGCACTATGCTAGAGATCAAAAGGATTACCATTAAAGCGGTATGCATTGTGTCCTCCAAAAACTTAGTTGAAATATAAGACGCCCGGATAAATATCCGAACGTCTAAAAATACCATAATCAATGACTTCGTGTCAAATAATATAGTCTACTTTTACAGCGATGCAGCTGCTTCAGCGATAGCTGCGAGATCGTCAGCCTTGAGGCTTGCTCCGCCGATAAGTCCTCCGTTGATGTCAGGCTTCTCAAGGAGTTCCTTTGCGTTGGACGGTTTCATTGATCCGCCGTAGAGGATGAGCATTCCGTCGCCAGTTGCGTTGTCATAGATGCCGGAAACGACTCCTCTGATGAAAGCGCACATTTCTTCAGCCTGCTCAGGAGTAGCTGTCTTTCCTGTACCGATAGCCCAGATTGGCTCATATGCAATAACGATCTTTGCAGCATCAGCAGCAGGGATGTCTGCGAAGTCAGCGATTACCTGACCTGCAACGAAAGTCTGCTCTCCGCCCTGCTCTCTGACCTCAAGGGATTCACCAACGCAGAGAATAGGAGTGATGCCTGCTTCGATGAGAACTTTGAGCTTCTTGTTAACAGTCTCATCTGTCTCAGCAAAGTACTCTCTTCTTTCGGAATGTCCTATTACACAGTATCCTACGCCCAGTTCCTGGAGCATTGCTACCGAAACCTCGCCTGTGAAAGCACCCTTTGGCTCAAAGTGTACATTCTGAGCGCCGAATCCGATTCCGGATCCTTCGAGAGCCTTACCGAGCGCCCCGATGGATGTGAACGGAGCCATGACGCAGACGTCCTTCGCGTTCGGAAGATTCTTTGCCTTGATCTCTTCAGCGAAAGCTACTGCTTCAGCCGAAGTCTTATTCATTTTCCAGTTTCCTGCGATCAAAAATTTCTTCATGATGTTTCCCCTCTCTTATTTATCATCGATTACTGCGATTCCCGGAAGTTCCTTTCCTTCAAGGAACTCAAGGCTTGCTCCGCCTCCGGTGCTTATATGTGTCATCTTGTCAGCAACTCCGAATTTTGCTACTGCCGCAGCGCTGTCTCCGCCGCCGATAACAGTAGTGGCATCGATTTCTGCAAGGCAGTCAGCGATTGCTTTTGTACCTACAGCAAAGTTATCCATCTCGAATACGCCCATAGGTCCGTTCCAGACAACGGTCTTTGTCGTCTTGAGAGCATCGCTGTAAAGCTTGATAGTCTCAGGTCCGATGTCAAGGCCCATTTTATCTTCAGGGATCGCATCCACATCATATACGCCGTATGGCGAATCATTCGAGAACTCGTCAGCTGCCACAACGTCTACAGGGAGCATGAACTTCACGCCCTTCTCTGCTGCTTTCTGAAGGATCTCGCCTGCGAGCTCAAGGCCTTCTTCGTCAAGAAGCGATTTTCCGATCGAATAGCCCTGTGACTTGAAGAATGTATAAGCCATACCTCCTCCGATTATGAGGATGTCTACCTTGTCGAGCAGGTTTGTGATCACCGGGATCTTGTCCTTTACCTTTGCTCCGCCCATGATAGCAGCGAAAGGTCTCTGAGGATTGTTTACTGCTTCTCCGAGGAATTTGAGTTCCTTCTCAATAAGGAATCCGGAAACAGCAGGGATGTAATCAGCTATGCCTGCTGTCGAAGAGTGTGCTCTGTGAGCTGATCCGAATGCATCCTGAACAAAAATGTCACCGAGTTCAGAAAGTGCCTTTGCGAATACAGGATCATTCTTGGTTTCTCCCGCAACATATCTCACGTTCTCGATGAGAAGCATCTCACCGGCCTTGAGATCCTTTGCCGCAGCTCTTACGTTGTCATCTACAACAACATCAGAAGGAACGAACTTGACTTCCTTACCGGTAAGCTCAGCAAGTCTCTTGGCAACAGGTGCAAGGCTGAACTCAGGCTTCGGCTCACCCTTAGGTCTGCCCAGGTGCGACATGAGCACTACGGAAGCGCCGTTCTCAAGAAGATACTCGATGCTCGGCAGAGCTGCTCTGATACGGATATCATCGGTGATAGTATCGCCGTCGAGAGGGACATTGAAGTCGCATCTCATTACTGCTCTCTTGCCGGTCCAGTCGATGTCTTTAATCGTCTTTTTCATATATGACTCTCCTTTTTCTTCATAACAGGAAAAATTAGCGATTTTATGGCATGAATGTGCCTGTGAAATAAACTATTACCTTTTGATTTTATCAAAATGCCATGCACGTTTAAAGTGTTAAATAATAACTGTCGCCCTGCTGCCTGCATCGCGGTCCTTTGTGACCACTATCTGATGGTCGATGCGCGATTTCAGCGCATCGACATGGGATACTATACCAACGAGCTTGTCTTCTTCTGAAAGCTCGGTAAGCGTCCGTATGGCTTTTTCGAGAGTTTCCGAATCGAGCGAACCAAAGCCTTCGTCCACAAACATGGTATCGAGTCTTATGCCTCCTGCAGAAGCCTGCACCTCATCCGACAGTCCCAGAGCAAGCGACAGTGACGCCATGAAGCTTTCTCCGCCTGACAGAGTGCTGACAGGTCTTTCAGTGCCGCTGTAATGGTCAAGCACACTCAGGTCCAGCCCCGTCAGATGGCGCTTGTCTCCCGCTCCGCCTGCTCTTACGAATTCGTACTGCCCGTCAGACATCATCTTCAGCCTGATGTTTGCACGCCTTATGATGCGCTCAAAGTAAAATGACTGTACGTAGGATTCAAGAGTTATACGTTCCTTGCCCGTAAGCATACCGTTGGCTGTTCTGCTGAGAGAATCGATTATTTCATGTTCCCTGCGTATCTTCCCGATTTCTTCCGCACCTGACCTTACGGAACCCAGAGCTGCCTCTGCTGACTTAAGCTCAGATGCGATATTGATTCCTGATTCCGTCAGCTCACCCTTTTCCGTTTCTGCAGCAGCAGCCGCCGCGACAGCAGCATCTTCATCTACCGGTTCATATCCTGATACGACTTTTTCAAGTTCAGTTATCTTTGTATCGTTTATTTTCTTCTCAGAGACAGCGTTGTTTTCGTCACGTACCGCTTTGTCGATCTCATCCCTGAGTCTTTTCGCTTCAGCTGCTTTTGAGGCCCTGCTGTTTTCGGCAGCTTCTCTGCTTTCGTAGGCAAGATCCTTTTTTATCTGTATATGTCTTGCTTCAGCTGCAGCAAGTGATGCATTTAATGCATTTATGACCTTTTCAATGTCCTGCGCCTTTGTTTTTTTCTCTTCGAGCGCTTTGCGAAGGCCCGGTAATGCTTTGTTCAGATCTGCTGCTTTTGACGCCTTTTCCTGTAAATCAGTCTCGGATCCGCGCAGTTCCTTCAGTGACTCTTTCAGTGAAATCAGCTCAGCCTTCGCTGATCCCTCTGCTCCGGACAGGTCTTCACAGCCCGTTTCGCGAACGGCCAAGGCGGAGGTGCTTATCGTTACAGCATCGAGATTTCCTTTTGTTTTCTGCACTTCTGCAATCATATGCGAAGCTTTGTCTCTTGCCTTTTTTGCTTCCTTCTCTTTTTCTTCGATCTCATCTTCAGACGGAGCATCTTTGCTGAGTTCCGCCGGCACGGGATGGTGAACGGAACCGCATACAGGGCATGGTTCTCCCTCTTTGAGTGTTTCCGCAAGTATCCCGGCCTGCTCTCTCATGTATGCAGATAGCATCCTTCTGTGTTCGTCCTCAAGTCCGTCCGCTTCATCGATCACAGGAACGAGTTCATCCTGCTGTATTTTAAGTGATTCAGACAATTTCCCGGTTTTCCCGATCTCAGCGATCAGCGTGTCGAGTGCCGTGATGCGGCTGAGCTTTTTTTCGACAGCATTTCTTACCTTTATGAGGTCCTCTCCCGAGTTTCTGAGCTGTTCAAGCTGTTCCTCGCTGTCTGATACTTCTCTGCCGAGTTTTTCTGCTTCAGTCAGAGCAGCCTCGAGCTCATCTGCTTTTGACCCGAGATCTTTCTGAAGGCCCGTGATCTCTGTCCTGACAGTTTCGAGTTCATCGTATGCGGTCATTGAAGCTTCAATAAGCGCAGCTTCACTCTCGAGTTTTTCTATCAGCGGCTTTTTCTCATTGGCTGAATCCAGAGCTTTTTTTGCAGATTTTACTGCTGCCTCAAGTCCCGGGACGGCATCCCTGGCAGTCTCAAGATTATTTGCGTTTTTACGGTGGTCTCTTGCAAGGGCTATGGTGTTATTGAGCCCGGTCAGCTTTTCATCGACTGCTTTAAGTTCTTCAGCTATTGACTCAGATCTCTTCGCGCCTGAATCTATTACAGAGCTGAGAATCTCACAGATATCTTCAGTCACTGATTCTTCTTTTTCAGATCTCTCTTTAAGTTTCTCAAGTTCATCCGAAAGCGTTTCATCAAAGCTGCAGACAACAGACGAAAGGCACAGATTTATGCCTCGTATGCTGTCGTTATACTTTTCCTGATTTTTTCGGTTCAGCTCTTTAAGTTCTTCTGCAAGCATGCTGTAAGGCTGTGTATTGAACAGCTTCCTGAAGAGCTTCTGTCTTTCATCCGTACCGGCGTTCAGCACTTTCCGGAACTCTCCCTGTGCTATCATGGCTATGCTGCAGAACTGACCTCTGTCAATGCCAAGGATGGTTCTGATCTCTTCATTGACTTTTGATGTTCCGTCGACAACACTTCCGTCCGGTTTTATCAGAGAAGCTCCGGCAGTCTGCTTTGTGAATCCTGATCCGCTTTTCTTTGCCCTGCTGTATTCCGGATTTCTTGTTACCCTGTACTTATGTCCGCAGTATTCGAATGTAAGCTCTACTTCTGTCTTCTCACCGTCCGATGAATACTGTGACCTGACGCTTTTGCTGTCACGGCCTGATCCGCTCATATCACCGTAAAGAGCATAAGTTATCGCATCGAAAATGAAGGTCTTGCCCGCTCCCGTATCTCCTGTAATAAGATACAGACCTCCGCGGCCCAGACTTTCCATATCTATGATGTTTGTTTCCCTGTACGGACCGAAGCCCGTCATCTTAAGTCTCAGCGGTCTCATTTCTCATCACCCCACACTTTTTCTATAAGGCTGCTGACCACACGGGACTGTTCCTCATCCATGCCCCTTCCGTTCTGCGCCTTATACAGGCTGTCAAATATCTCAAGCGGAGTTCTTCCGTCATTTCCTTCAGCATCCGGAACGATGGCAGCAGAACGTGTCCTTGTATTGTCATACTCAAGCCTCATTATGTAAGGATAAATCGCTCTCAGACTGCCGAGTGCGCCTATTACATCCTCCTCATCGGTAAGGATGATACGCATATAATCATCCGTTTCAATATGTTTGTAATAATTTTTATCCGTTAACTCACTGAAGCTGCCTCTCAGCACCTTCATGTTCCTCAAAGAAACGAGTTCAGGCGTTCTCAGATGTACTGCGCATGCACCGTCCTTCTTTTCTCCGAGCTCGACTATGGTGACGGATTTGATCTGATCAGCTTCCGAGAACGAGTATTTCAGCGGTGATCCGCAGTATCTTACTCTTTCATCGCCTGCATTCTGAGGTCCGTGAAGGTGTCCGAGCGCCGTATAGTCAAACGGGCCGAATACTGAAGCATCAACGTTATCAAGGCCTCCGACGTTTATATCTTCGGACTCTGACCTCTGTGCTCCGGTGCAGAACTGATGAGCGATAAGCACGTTGCGCTCATTCTCATCTACCCCCATTTTGTCAATGGCAAATGCAACAGCATCTGTATAAGTTGCTATTTCTTCAGCTTTTCCGTCATCTGCAAAAGCCTGTCTCACATGGATCGGCTTCACAAAAGGAAGCATGTAAAAACTGACTCTTCCGTATTCATCGTCCAGGCTGAAGCAGTGCGTGCTTCCGTCATATCCGCCGGCAAAGTGGATGCCCTGCCTGTCCATGATCTTAGATCCGAACGAAAGTCTCTCTGCGGAATCATGATTGCCGCTTATTATGAATACTTCAGCGTCAGTCTTCGAAAGCCTGCTGATAAAATCATCAAAAAGCTTTACTGCTTCTGCCGGCGGCAGCGGTTTATCGTATACATCTCCCGCTATCAGCACGGCCTTCGGCTTTTCTTCGTGTATTATTTCAAGAATGCGCTCCAGAATGAATCTCTGATCTTCTATCATCGGGAAGTCATTCACGCGCTTTCCGAGATGCAGGTCTGACAAATGTATGAATTTCAATTCTTGCCTCCGTTTTTATGATACATGCAGTATTCCGCCAGAAGACAGTTTTCACAGTCGGGCTTTCGGGCATGGCAGACCTTTCTGCCGTGGAATATCAGCAGATGGTGAGCCCTCGACCACTGATCCTCAGGCAGCCTCTCCATAAGTCCTTTCTCGACTCCTCCGGGATCTTTTGCGCATGTCAATCCTATGCGGTTTGAGACTCTGAAAACATGTGTGTCTACGGCTATACGCGCTTCGCCGAAGCCTTCCGCCAGCACTACATTTGCCGTTTTGCGTCCGACTCCAGGCAGTTTAACGAGCTCATCAAAGTCTCCCGGCACTTCTCCGCCGTAATCCGAGACCAGCATTTTTGAAAGAGCTACGATGTTCTTTGATTTATTCTTATAGAGTCCTATGGTCTTGATGATCTCCTGCACCTCAAGCGGATCGGCTTCTGCCATCGCTTCAGGCGTCGGATATTTATCAAAAAGTACAGGAGTGACCTTGTTGACAGAAACGTCAGTAGTCTGGGCAGAAAGCATTACTGCCGACAGCAGCTGAAAATGCGTCCCGAAGTCAAGCGCACATGCCGCCTCAGGATGCATTGTCTCAAGTCTTTCAATGATTTCAGGAATCATCTCATCTTTTATCAGTTTATCCATTTTCGTAATTTCCTTAATATATCAGACAGGCAGCAGCTGGATGCTGCTGCCTTGTAATGGTTCAATATAGCAATACTCCGAGTATCATTGATACCAGCGGCGTGATTATGCGGTCAGTCACGTTGAACACGATCAGCGCCAGAAGTATCCATGTACCGTACTGATACACCTTATACCACCAGCTGTATCTGTCGAGTCTGAATATCTGTGTTATTATGCCCCAGCCGTCGAGAGGCGGACATGGAATAAGATTGAATATCATGAGAACGATATTGATGGAAACGATGTAAAAGATCATCAGGTAAATGTTGTATACAAGGTCTGATACAGCAGCACTGCTGAACGCTTTTACTATCAGTCTTGCCGGAATGGAAAAGAGCACCGCGAGAAGCAGGTTCATCGTTACACCGGCAATGCCGACGAGGAACTCATCTCTCCTTCTGTTCTTGTAATAACCGGGATCTATCTGCACCGGTTTTCCCCAGCCGAACCCTACAAGGAGAAGCGCCAGAAAACCTATCCAGTCTATGTGTGCAAGCGGATTGATCGTCACTCTTCCCTGCCTTCTCGGCGTCGGATCGCCGAGCTTGTCGGAGACCCATGCGTGAGCGAATTCATGGAAGCTGAGTCCTATAATGATGCCCGGGAGCATCAGTATTTTATTGAGTATAATATCTGCGTTCAATTAAGCATTCCTTTCTGTCATCTCATTTTAAAGGATCTCTGTCAGCAGCCTTGAAATGGATTCCGCTGCTTTTTCAAAATTCGAGATCCTGTCCCTGTCTTCCTGGGTATAAGGACGCGAGAGCCGGATATCATCCATGAACCTCGAGTCCAGATCCTCCGTTACATTCCTGTCATAAATGAATGCATTCGATTCAAAATTGAGTCTGAAACTCCGTATGTCGAAGTTGGATGATCCTGCAGTACATACTTCTCCGTCCACACTCAGTGTCTTGGCATGCATAAACCCGTTTTCATATATGTATACCTTGGCGCCTTCTTTTATGAGCCTGCCGGCATTGTATAACGTGGTCCTGTACACAAAAGGATGGTCCGGCATGCATGGTATCATTATCCTGACATCGACGCCTGATCTTGCCGCCATCCTGAGGGACTCCATCATAGGCTCGTCCGGCACAAGATACGGTGTCTGGATGTATATGTTCTTTCTGGCATTCGTGATCATTTTCATGAGTGCCATCTTGATCTCTTCCTTCTCGGATTCGGGTCCGCATGAGATTATCTGCACCGGGATATCTCCTGTTTCGGACTTAAGTGCATATCTCACTGACTGACCTATAAGGTCTATCTCTTCCTTTGATGCATAGCGCCAGTCCATGTAGAACCTTTCATTCAGTGTGGTGAGCGCATTGCCTTTTATGATCAGCTGTGTATCTCTCCAGTATCCGAATTTCTTTTTATATCCGAGATATTCTTTGGCGATATTGAATCCGCCTATGTATCCGATCTCGTTGTCTATCACTGCAAGCTTGCGGTGGTTGCGGTAGTTGATCCTGAAGTACATGTGCCGTATCAGAGGCTTGAAGAAGAATGCATATCTGCCGCCCGCTTTTTTGAAAGCTCTCAGATCCGAATGACCGATGCTGCGGCTGCCGAGAGCATCCATCAGGAGCCTTACCTTGACTCCCTCTTCCGCCTTTTTTGTCAGGAGGTCTATCAGCCTCCTTCCCACAAAGTCATCCTTGACGATGTAGTAGCACAGTTTGATAGTATGCTTTGCGTTCTCGATATCCGTACACAGCCTCTCGAACATCTCCTTGCCATCAGTGATGATCTCAACGCTGTCGTTGGCTGTAAGAAGCGAATCCGCATACTCAAGATTCATGCTGATCATGTCCTTCCATCGGCCGGTAATGTCGCTCTCATCAACCGACATGCTCTGCCTTACAGCCTCTTTCTGCCAGCCGAGCATGGCTTCCTTGCCCGCACTCTCTTCTTCGGTCATCCTGAAAAGCTGCTGTCTGGCAATATTCTGTGAAAATATCAGATAGAGGAACAGTCCGGCAATAGGTACCATAAACAGGATCATTATCCATGCCATTGTCGCAGTCGGTGACTTGGAGTCATCAAAGAATATCAGACCCAGTGCTATCAGGGCATTGAGTATGTAGATGATCGCCATGATATGTGACAATGTGAAAAACTGCAGGAATTGTTCCAATATGCCTGTCATTTCACTTCTCTTCCTTCAAGGCTGAATGTTTTGCTTTCAGTGATCTCAACCAGCACCTTGCGGCCCATGAGCTGTTCGGGACTTCTGTCTGATGTGAAATTCACCAGCTTGAACCCGTCTGTCCTTCCTGCCAGAACGTTATCGTCACTGCGGCTCACACCTTCAGCTATTACTTCGCATATGCGTCCCTTGTATGCCAGATTCTTCTTAAGGCTTATCTCGTTCATGACATCGACGAGCCTGTCAAATCTCTCATGACATACATCATCAGGAACCTGATCGGCGAACTTTGCCGCCGGTGTCCCTTCTCTCGGCGAATAAATAAATGTAAAGGCCGAATCGTATTCGACTTTTCTTGCTATATCGAGCGTCTCCTCGAAATCCTCATCGGTCTCGCCCGGGAATCCGACTATTATGTCGGTCGAGATCGTTATATCCGGAGCAGTTCTCCTGAGTTTGTCTACAGTCTCGAGATATGATTCCCTGTTGTAGTGGCGGTTCATGCGCTTCAGGATCCTGTCGCTTCCGGACTGTACCGGCAGGTGGATGTTGTGACACAGTTTGTCGCAGGTCGTGAAGCATTCTATCATTTCATCCGAGATATCCTTCGGATGAGAGGTCATGAATCTGATTCTCTCAATGCCCTCTATGTCGTTGACGGCTTTGATCAGATCTGCAAAACTGTGGCCTTCAGCATCTCTGTATGAGTCAACGTTCTGGCCCAGGAGCATCACTTCAATGACGCCGTCAGCAGCCAGCCTTTTTATCTCGCTGCATACATCGCTGAGCATGCGGCTCTTCTCGCGTCCCCTTGTATAAGGGACGATGCAGTATGTGCAGAAGTTGTTGCAGCCGTATGTGATATTGACCAGAGCCTTGTGGCGGTGCATCCTGACCGGCTTCATGCCGTCTTCGCTGATGTCAGGATTGTTTGCAATAACAGCACGCATGCGTCGCCCTGTTTTGAGTCTCTCCTCGAGGAGCTCAGGAAACTGTGCAATGTTCTGTGTGCCGAAAACGATGTCCACCCACGCAAAGCGTTTGTTGATCTCTTCTACCACTCTCGGCTGCTGAGGCATGCATCCGCATACCGCCAGCACGAAATCCGGATTGTTCTTTCTGACTTTCTTAAACTGTCCGAGCGTACCGAAGAACCTCTTGTCTGCGTTTTCACGTACACTGCACGTATTGATCACAGTGACATCCGCTTTATACGGATCATCAATATGCTCGTAGCCCATGGCTTCGAGAAGACCTGCTATGTTCTCCGAGTCATGCTCGTTCATCTGGCATCCATATGTGATTATATGATATTTGCTCATTGGATCTCGTCTTTCTTGTCTCTTGACATAAGCATCCTTACTGCCTTTTCAGGATCGAGTTCTCCCTTCAGAACAGCTCTGGTTGCCATGCTTACCGGCATCTCCACGCCCAGCTTTGCTGCAAGATCATATACCGCATCGGCTGTATAGTAACCTTCTACGACTGAGCCTACTTTTTCTACAGCTTCCTCCGCCTTGAGACCCTGTCCGATCATCAGTCCGCAGCGTCTGTTTCTTGAAAGATCGGTAGCACATGTAACGATAAGATCGCCTATGCCCGCAAGACCTGAGAATGTTTCCGCATTTGCGCCGAGCTCAAGTCCGAGCCTTTTTATCTCGTGTATGGAACGTGTCATGAGAGCTGCCCTTGCATTGCTTCCGAGCTTCATTCCATCTGAGATACCTGTGGCTATAGCGATAACGTTCTTTACAGCGCCTGCGATCTCAACGCCTACCATGTCGTCCTGTGTATAAATACGCAACTGTTCTGACATGAAGGCATCCTGAACTGTTTTTGCAGCTTCAGGATCAGCCGATGCTGCTACGATGCCTGCAGGGGCGTTCATGACTATCTCCTCTGCATGAGTAGGTCCTGACAGTGCTACGTATCTGACCTGCGGTATAGTGTCAGCAGCTACTTCGCTCATTCTTTTAAGTGTATTCTTCTCGATACCTTTTGCGAGGTTGACTGCGATGACGCCTTCTTTCAGATACTTCGATGCATCTGATGATACCTGTCTGAATGTCTGTGCAGGTACGGCAAATACAACTATGTCTTTTCCGCTTACAGCCTCACCGATATCATTTGTATATTCGAGTCTGTCGCTAAGAAGCGCATCAGGCAGATATCTGCTGTTGACACGGGTCTCCTTCATAGCATCAAGAGCAGCCTTGTTGCGTCCGTAAAGCGTTACTCTGTGACCGTTATGGACGATCAGGTTGGCCATTGCCGTGCCGAAAGAGCCGTTTCCGAGTACGGCTACATCAAGAGCCTTATCTCCAAGATCAGGAATACTGACGCCGGCATAATAGTCTATTGCTTTCATTTTGTCTGCTCCTTTTCATCAGATTCATCAGATTTATTTCCGCCTCCGATAGTGAGAGGCTTTTCTTCGCCTTTGGCTATCCTCTTTATGTTTGCCATATGCATTATCATGAGGAATGCGGCTGCACACACGGCAAAGTAAACATATCCGCGATCGAAGCGCCATATGAGCAGAGGATAAGACAGTGCAGCAGCAAGAGATGCTACTGACATCCTGCGTGTGGTCAGGAAGATTATTCCAGCAACAAGAAGTGCTGCGACGGCGCTTGGCCAGTTGAGCGCGAGTGCTGCTCCGAAAGCCGCTGCAACGCCCTTGCCTCCCTTAAAGCCAAATACTGCCGGGAAGCAGTGCCCGAGAACGACACCGGCAAATGCAGCCATGGCTCCGGCAGCTCCGCAGAAGCTGAGTCCCAGCTTTACGGCTATGAATGCCTTGAGCACGTCGATAACGAACACAGCGATACCGGCTCCAAGTCCCATGACTCTTATGCTGTTGGTCATGCCGGCATTGCCGCTCCCTTCTTTGCGGATATCTATCCCCTTGAGCTTGCCGATTATGATCGCCGGATTTATGTTACCGATAAAATATGCGGCGATCCCCATGAAAATGAGCCTGATTATTTCCGTGCTGCTCATTTCCTATCACCTCTCCTTTCACTCCATACGAACTTTATCGAAGTGCCCTCGAAATCGAAGGCTTCTCTTATCTTGTTCTCAAGATATCTCGCATACGAGAAGTGCATGAGCTCCCTGTCGTTGATGCTGAATGAGAACAGCGGAGGTTTTGTTCCTATCTGTGTAGCGTAGTATATCTTGAGCCTGCGGCCTTTGTCCGAAGGCGGCTGTCTCATCATTACAGCATCCTCTATTATGCTGTTGAGCTTGCCCGTCGTTATGCGGACGCTTCTGGCATCGGCGATGCGTGCACATCTGTCGATGATATCGAATATCCTCTGCTTGTTGAGCACCGATGTGAATACTACCGGAGCGTATGAAGCGAAGAGGAGCTCGGCTTTGATCTTTCTCTCAAAGTCGCGCATGGTGTTGGTCTCTTTTTCGATCAGATCCCACTTATTAACGACAATGAGCAGTCCCTTGCCTGCCTCATGGGCGTATCCGGCAATCTTTTTGTCCTGCTCCGTAAGTCCCTCAACTGCGTCCAGCATGAGAACGCAGATGTCGCAGCGCTCGATAGCCGCGATGGCTCTGACGACGCTGAACTTTTCTATTGAATCGTTCACCTTGCTCTTTTTGCGGAGTCCGGCTGTATCGATCAGAGTGTACTCCCTGTCCTTATATGTGAACGGAGTATCTATGGTATCGCGTGTTGTGCCTGCAATAGGCGATACGATGACTCTCTTCTGCTTTGTGAGCGCATTTACCAGCGAAGACTTGCCGACATTCGGTTTGCCGATGATCGCGATATGGATGCTTTCATCGACTCTGCCGAAAGACTCCTCAGGGAAGCCTTCAACTATCCTGTCTAGAAGATCGCCGATATTGGTCATGTTGGCTGCACTTATAGGTACAGGTTCACCAAATCCGAGCTCGTAGAAATCAAGTATGATCTCGTACGCCTTCGACGGGGAATCGACTTTATTTACTACAAGGATCACTTCCTTGCCCGTACGGCGAAGAAGATCCGCGACCTCTCTGTCAGCTGTCGTGAGACCTTCTTTTCCGTCCACCATGAAGCAGATCACGTCGGCCATGTCCATTGCCATGACCGCCTGATCTCTCATCTGCGAACGTATGGTATCATCCGTACGCACTTCGATTCCGCCGGTATCGATGACAGCGAATTCCTTGCCGTTCCACTCTGTCTCGGCGTAGATCCTGTCGCGTGTAACGCCCGGCACGTCTTCGACTATCGCACGTCTTTCACCTATAAGCCTGTTGAAGAATGTCGACTTTCCGACATTCGGCCTTCCTACTATTGCTAAAATGGGTTTACTCATCGAATATACCCTCCACGAATTCATGAGCATTGAACGGCTGGAGATCGGTCATTTTCTCACCTACGCCTATAAACTTTATAGGCATGTCGAACTCGTCAGTGATGGTGACCGTTATGCCGCCTCTTGCTGTTCCGTCCATCTTTGTAAGAACGATTCCTGTGATATCTGCTATATTGTTGAATTCTTCCGCCTGGTTCACGGCATTCTTGCCTGAAGTAGCATCCACAACGAGAAGATTCTCTCTTGTAGCCTCAGGCCATTCCCTTGAAATGACCCTGCTCATCTTCTCGAGTTCCTTCATGAGGTTTGTCTTGTTCTGAAGTCTTCCGGCTGTATCACAGATGAGCACGTCAACGTTATTGGCTTTTGCAGACTGGATCGCATCGTATATTACTGCAGTCGGATCTGCGCCTTCTTCTCTTCTTATGACTTTTTCAACGCCTACTCTCTGGCCCCAGAGCTCGAGCTGCTCTGCCGCTGCCGCACGGAAAGTGTCAGCAGCCGCCAGCATTACTGTCTTCCCCTGCTGTATGTACATGTTGGCGAGCTTCGCGATAGTGGTGGTCTTTCCTCCGCCGTTGATGCCTATCATGAGAATAACGAGCGGATACTCATCCTTCATGAGGTTGCGCTCACCCTTGTCCATAAGCTCCTCAAGTATGCGTGAAAGCTCTTTCTTGATCTCGCGTTCCCTGGTTATGTACTTATAGTTGATCGCCTTATTAAGCTCCTCGATTATCTTGGCTGAAGTTTCGATTCCGACATCAGCCATGACAAGTGACTCCTCGAGCTGATCGAGGAACTCCGGTCCGAGTTCAGGGTTATCATAGACTGCCATCGTAATGGAGTCGATGAACTTGCGGAATACGGATTTCTTTTCAAATAGTGCCATTTATCGGCCTCCTTCTAAATTATTCAAGTCCTTCCGGATCGAATTCGTCTCCCAGTTTGAGAGACAGCATGCGCGAGATGCCCTGCTCAGGCATCGTTACGCCGTAAAGCACGTCTGCGTGCTCCATTGTCGCCTTCTGGTGTGTTATCAGGGCGAACTGTATGTTCTCAAAGTTTTTGAGATAATCAGAGAACCTTTCGATATTAACTTCATCGAGTGCGGCCTCTACCTCATCGAGAATGACGAAAGGTGTAGGCTTTGCCCTGAGTACGGCAAACATCAGTGCGATGGCCGTCAGTGTCTTTTCGCCTCCGGAGAGCAGGTTTATGTTCTTGAGCTTCTTTCCCGGCGGCTGGGCTGTTATTTCAATGCCTGATTCGAGCGGCTTTGTCTCGTCTTCGAGCCTCAGCTCAGCATAGCCTCCTCCGAAGAGTTCTTTGAACGACTGCTCGAAATTGACAACGACCCTGTCGAAATTCTCTTTGAACTTATGTCTTATTGTTTTATCCATGTTGGAGATGATCTCGTTCAGCTCGTTCATGGCCTTTGTAAGATCGGCCTCCTGGGCTGTCATGAACTCGTATCTCTTGCTTACGGTCTTATACTCTTCGATCGCCCCGACGTTCACGTCTCCGAGTTCCGCAAGACGGAGTCTTATCTCTCTTGACTCGCGGTTTCCGGCAGTGATCGCGAAGTTCTCGTCTCTCATGTCGAGAGCCTCAGCATATGATACTTCGAACTCATCCCAAAGTTTGTCCTTCTGTGTGTCGAGAAGCGTCTCGTTTCTTGCCGTCCTGACTTCGAGTTTATAACGCTCATCACGCACGGATTCGAGTTCTTCCCTGTCCTTTTTCTGCGATGCGAGCAGGGCTTCGTTCCTGCTGCGTCCTTCCTCGAGTCTTGCAGTGATACCGGCGATTTTCTCCTCGAGAGATGCCTTCTCCTGACTGAGAGCGCGTTCCTTGTCTCCGGATTCTTCACCTGACGTTGTAAGTCTTTCCTTGTCTTCGGTCAGTTCCTTCTGAAGCTCAAGGTTGTCTTCGACTGCTGCCTCAAGTTCAGTAACGTCATCCCTTACGCGTTCTATCATCTCGTTATCGGCAAGCATCCTCGATTCACGCTCTCCGAGCTTTACCTTGAGAGCTACGATGGCTTCATTGTCTGCCTCGATGACAGGCTTGAGATCTTCTGCCTCTTTCATGAGAGAATCAGCTTTCGCCTCAGCCTCGGCATACTCTTTTTCTGCCTCTTCGATGCCCTTTTTATGCTTCTCTATCATGGCATCGGCTCTCTCGATATCGGACGCGAGAGTCTCCATGCTGGATCTGAACTTCTCTGCAGCGCCTTCGTCTTCTCTTACGAGCGACTCTGCGTGATCTTTGTCTGCTCTGAGAACGTTGCCTGCGATATCCAGTTCCGTGATTTCAACGCGAAGGCCGTCTCTTTCAGCCCTGAGCTGCGCTCTCTTCTCATCGAGTTTCTCTCTGGAACTGTTCAGTTCAGCTGTCAGCGCGTTGTAGTCAGCTATCTTTGCCTTGAGAGTGCTGATCTCCTTTTTGCGGTCGAGCAGATTAGCTGTTCTGTTCTTGTACCTTCCGCCGGTGATAGCACCGAATGCATTGATGACTTCGCCGTCTTTGGTGACTATCCTGAATCCTCCGATATCTTTCTTGGAGAGTCGGATAGCTCTTTCCATGTCTTCTGCGATGATCACTCTGCAGAGCAGATAATCAACGATTTCTCTGTATCTTTCGTCGCATCCGACCATTTCGGAAGCAACACCTATATATCCTGCAGCAGAGCGTACGCCTTCATTTACCCTTATCCTGTCAGCCCTTATCGACTTTACAGGAAGGAATGTAGCTCTTCCGAGGCCCGTCTGTTTGAGCCATTCGATCGTATCTTTAGCAGATGCATCATCATCGCAGACGATGTTCTGGAGAGCATTGCCGAGTGCAGTCTCAACGGCCGTCTCAAATCCGCGCGGAACCTCGATTATATCCGAAACAGTTCCGATTATGCCCCTGCGGCCTGCATTCATGACTGATCTGACCGCATTATTATAGCCTTCATAGTTGGCTTCCATCTCTTCAATGGTGCTGCGGCGTGCGATGGCCTGGTTGCATCTTACGGATATCTCGTCAACTTCCTTTATATTCTTCTCGATTTCTGTAGCAACGGTAACGATTTTATTGTTAACATCGTCGAGTTCGTTCTTTTTCTCTTTAAGAGCAGCCTCGTTTTCGCTAATTTTCTGCTCGATAAGCTTGAGATTCTCCCTGTTTTCGATATCCGTTCTGTCTCTTGTCTCAAACTCCTCCCTGAGAGTTTCCTTTCTCTCTTCAAGAGTAGTCTTGTAATTGCTGAGAGTCTTTATCTCGGCATTCCTGGTGACATTACGGTGGTTGATATCTATCAGCCTGCCCTTGATCTCCTCTGTCTGCATCGCTATCGAGGATGATCTGCGTGAATCTTCATTGAATTTCATGACCGCGTCTTCGAGCTCTGTCCTGAGCTTATCCATATCGCGGTTCATTGCCTTTTCGCCTTCTTCGAGCCTTGCAAGTTCAGCTCTTTCGGTTCCGAGTCTTTCATTCGCCGAAGTCAGTTCTTCTTCAAGCCTTGCAAGTTCTTTCTCGATATTGGCAAGACGCTCCTTGTTGAGCTTTCCTCCGCTCGTAATGTCAGCCAGTTCATCTATAGTCTCGAGAAGACGTGCATTCGTGCTGCCGAATTCTTCGTTGAGGTCTGACTCGCTGTCCCTGAGTTCTTCCAGCTTTTCCTCGGTATCGGCTATCCTTGCCGTAGTGAGGTCGAGCCTGTTCTGAAGCGCCTCGAGTTCTTCCTTTCCGTCACGGACACTGACTTCAAGGTTTTCGAGGTTGTGAAGGATTATATTTATACCGAGCGTCTTATATCTGTCTCTGAGTCCGATGTATTCCGTTGCTTTCTCGGAATCCTCTTTAAGGCCGCCTATGCGACCTTCGATCTCAGCTATGATATCTCTTACCCTTTCCAGATCGACAGTCGCTGCCTTCAGCTTGTTTTCCGCTTCGTTCTTTCTGCTCTTATAGAGCACGACTCCCGCAGCTTCCTCAAAGATCTGTCTTCTGTTCTCAGGTCTCGTGCTGACTATATCAGCGATCTTGCCCTGACCGATTATCGAGTAGCCCTCGACACCGATTCCGGTATCCATGAAAAGCTCGCGGATATCTCTCAGCCTGCACTGGTTGCCGTTGATGAGATATTCGCTTTCTCCCGAGCGGAACATACGTCTTGTGACAGCTACTTCGTTATATTCAAGCGGCAGTATTCCATTCGTATTGTCGATCACGAGCGTGACCTCGGCCATGCCCTTCGGTTTTCTTGTCGCTGTTCCGGCAAAGATGACATCCTGCATCTTTGATCCGCGAAGCTGTCTGGAACTCTGCTCTCCAAGCACCCACCTGAGTGCATCGGAGATATTGCTCTTTCCGCTTCCGTTCGGACCTATGATACAGGTCACTCCGTCGTTGAGCTCTATGGTTACAGGGTCTGCAAATGATTTGAATCCCTGCATTTCGATCCTTTTAAAATACAACTGTTATACTCCCTTCGAAAGTGCGTCTTCTGCTGCAGCCTGCTCGGCCTTCGCCTTGCTCTGACCGGTTCCTCTGCCGGCTGTCTTTCCGTTTATCTCCACTTCGATCGTGAATGTCTTATTATGATCGGGACCGGACTCCGCCACTTTGCGGTATTCGATCTTTACATTGTGATCTTCTTCCTGAAGCTTTTCCTGGAGTCTTGTCTTGTAATCCTTGTTGAGCTTACCCTGCGCTCCGAGGATTATTCTCTTTCCGAGCAGCCTGAGTATTATGTCGCGGCCTGCTTCATAGCCTCCGTCAAGTATTATCGCACCGACGAGTGCCTCAAATGCATCCGCCAGTATCGATGCCTTGTTTCTTCCGCCGCTCGCTTCCTCTCCCTTTCCAAGATAGAGGAACTCTCCCAGCCCCATTTCAGAAGCTGTTCCGGCAAGTGAATCTTCGCAGACCACGTCTGCTCTGCATCTTGACAGTATCCCTTCATGAGCGGATCCCATGATCTCAAAGAGTCTTGCTCCCACGACTGCATCGACATATGCGTCTCCGATGAATTCCAGTCTCTCGTTATTGCGCTCATATCCGAGTTTGCGCTCGGATGCATATGAGCTGTGAGTAAGAGCCGTCTTGATGAGCTTTTCATTTTTGAACCGGTATCCGATCAGTTCATATAGTTTTTCAAGATCAGCGGCCTGAGCCATTATTTCTCTCCTCTATCAGCGAATTCTTCGCTGTTTCCTATCGCTTCTTCGATCCTTCCTGTGATGTTGCTGTCCACATAATCTATTGCCCTGTGGATCGCATAATATACCTCTGTAGCCTTTGAATTGCCGTGTATCTTAAGTACGGCTCCCTTAAGTCCGAGTATCGGAGCACCGCCCGCATCAGAGTAGTCGAATACAGCCTTGATCTCTTTTATCTTGCTGTATGCGAGCATGGCTCCGGCCTTTGCGATCACGCCTTCAGTCAGTTTGCGCTTGAACTCGCGCATGATGGCGAGGCTCATGCCCTCACTGCTCTTAAGGTAAACATTACCGCTGAATCCGTCGGTAACGACTACGTCAGTCTCTCCGAAGATAACATCGCGGGCTTCGATATTGCCCTGGAAGTTGAGTCCGCTCTCTTTCAGCAGGTTGAATGCTGTCTTGTGAAGATCGTCTCCTTTGCCTTCTTCTGCGCCTACGTTGAGAAGCCTTACTATAGGAGATTCATTTCCGGTTATACCCTTTACGAAAATGCTTCCCATTATTCCGTACTGGTAGATGTATTCAGGCTTTGCTTCGACACTTGCTCCGCAGTCAAGAAGCAGTGTGACTCCTTCTTTGCCTGCGCGCGGGAACCACGCTGCGATCGCCGGTCTCTTGATGCCTTTTATACGGCCAAGAGTTACAAGACCGCCCGCCAGAAGAGCTCCCGTGCTTCCGCCCGAGATAAATATGTCAGCTTCGCCGGTCTTTATCATGTTCATGCCCTTGACTATAGTCGAATCCTTTTTCTTTCTGACTGCCATGGCCGGCTGCTCTTCATTTGTGATGACCTCAGTAGCGTCTACTACCTCGATGTTATCGCCCTTCCATCTGTTAGCCCTGAGCTGTTCGTTTATCGCTTCTTCAGGACCGATGATCACGACTGTCTCGCTTATTTCCGATGCAGCTTTGATTGCTCCTTTTACTATTTCTTCAGGAGCGAAATCGCCTCCCATACCATCTATCAAGATCTTCATACGTTACCTCCGAAAACCCTCTACACTGTGCAAAAGCACATAGTTATCTATCAAATCATATTCATTACATAAATAATCAATGTATTATATCATAAAACAGCCTTATAGGCTTCTGATTTTGATAAAGTACACAATATAAAACGGAGCCTCCGGGCTCCGTATACAGTATATAGTTGTTTTTATTTTTATCTGTTTCTTCTCAGCTGTCCGCAGGCAGCGTCTATGTCGCTTCCGAGAGTCCTTCTCACCGTAACGGCTACGCCGTTGTTCTCCAGTATCTTTTTAAAAGCGGCAACACTCTTTTCATTTGCCGTTTTATAATTCCTTCCCCTGACTTCATTCAGCGGTATGAGGTTCACATGCGACAGCCATCCCTTGAGCCTTGATGCCAGTTCGCCGGCACACGCTGCGCTGTCGTTTACGCCGTCTATGACTGCGTATTCAAAAGTGATCCTGCGTCCTGTGAGTTCGGTATATTCCCTGCAGGTCTTCATCAGCTCGTCGTAATCATACTTTTTAGCGACCGGCATGGTCTGCTGTCTCAGTTTCTGATTCGGAGCATGGAGCGACACTGCGAGGTTTACCTGAGGAAAGTCCGCAGCGAATTCCTTTATCTTCGGTATCAGTCCGCAGGTCGACACGGTTATGTTGCGGAGTCCGAGATCATATCCCTTCTTGTCGTGTATAAGACGGATGAACCTTGAAAGTTCCTCATAATTATCGAACGGTTCGCCCATTCCCATTACCACTACATGGCCGATATCTTCGCCTGTGAGATTCCTCATGGCGAGTACCTGGGCCAGCATTTCGCCGCCGGTCAGGCTTCTGTCAAGGCCGTCCATAGTGGAAGCGCAGAACGTGCATCCCATGCGGCAACCCGACTGTGAAGAAATGCATATGGAATTGCCATACTCATATTTCATGAATACGGACTCTATCTGCGTACCGTCGCGGAACTCAAACAGGCATTTTACAGTGCCGTCCTTCGAAGCCTGCTTACGGACCGCAGCCGGAAGCCCGATGTAAAACATGTCAGCAAGATCCGCTCTGAGAGCTGCCGGCACGTTGGTCATGTCGTCGAAGTCTTTTACACCCTTTGCGAGCCAGCCGAATATCTGCGCTGCCCTGAACTTCTTTTCTCCGAGTTCAGCAACGGCAACTTCAAGCTCGTTCGGCGAATAATTAAGGATATTCTTTTTGTGTTCTTCTGCTGTCATTTTTTCAAAAAGATGTTGCCTGCGGTCATTGTTCTCCCACAGGCAACATGTATGTCTTTATTTGATCCTCTCTACTGCGAGACCTGTCTTATGTCCGTTGATATCGAATGTTGGGATATCTTCCTTTGCTTCGACTGCGACTGCGATCGTCTCGTCCATGATGAAATCTTTTGCTCTTTCAACAGCTGCCTTGATCTCATCATCAGCATCCATGTAGATCTTTATCTCATCCATCATCTCGAAGTCAGCCTGCTTACGGAGCTGCTGGATCTTGGAGATGACCTCTCTTACGTATCCCTGCTCGATGAGCTCAGGTGTAAGAGTTGTGTCGAGAATTGTGAACACGTTGTTGTCCATGCCCACTACGAATCCTTCCTTCGAAGAGATCCTTACGTCTACGAGGTTCTCATCGATGTCGTACTCCTGGCCGCCGAGAGTCATCTTCACAGGTCCCTCATTGAGAGCTGCGATCATTTCCTTGGCATCGCACTTAGCGAGCTTGCCGCCGAATTCCTTGACATTCTTTCCGAGTACAGGGCCTGCAGCTCTGAAGTTCGGCTTGATGCTGAAATCCATGTACTTGTCGAGTTCGTCCTCGAACTGGACTTCGTGTACGTTGAGCTCTTCCTTGATAAGATCCGTAAGGTCGCTGATAACGTCTCTGTAGCTTCCGTCAACGATGACCTTGCTGAGAGGCTGACGAACCTTGAGCTTCTCCTGCTCTCTGGTGCTGCGTCCGAGGTTGACCAGAACCTTTACGAGATCCATTCTCTCTTCTGTACGGTCGTCGATGAGGCTGTTGTCAGCTTCAGGATAGTATGCCGTGTGAACAGTAGTCTCTCCTGTAAGTTTTGTGTAGATCTCATCCGAGATGAACGGTGCGATAGGCGCCATCATCTTTGCAACGCCTGTCAGGACTTCGTAAGTCGTAGCGTATGCGGCTCTCTTGTCGAGGGTCATGCCGTCGCCTTCTCCCTCGGCGAAGAATCTTCTTCTTGCTCTTCTGATGTACCAGTTGGAGAGATCTCCGTCGATGAAGTCGCCGATAGCTCTGACGGTCTTCATATGGTCGTACTCGTCCATCGCCTCTGTCGTAGCATTGATGAGCCTGTTGTACTTGGAGATGATCCATCTGTCGAGCTCAGGTCTGTCTGCGTAAGGCACGTCGAGATGTCTGCGCTCGACCTTGTCGATATTGGCATACAGGCAGAAGAAGTTGTATGTGTTTCTCAGCGTGCTGAACACCTTGCTGATGACTTCTCTGATACCGTCCTCATCGAACTTTGTAGGAGTCCATGCAGGAGATCCGTATAACAGATACCATCTGAGTGCGTCTGCACCGTACTTCTCCATCATATCGAACGGGTTGACAGTGTTGCCTACATGCTTGGACATCTTCTTGCCGTTCTTGTCGAGGATCAGGTCATTTACGAGAACGTTTCTGTAAGGAGCGCAGCCCTTTACGATGGTGGATATAGCCATCAGCGAGTAGAACCATCCTCTTGTCTGGTCGATACCTTCGCAGATGAAGTCCGCAGGGAAAAGTTCGCCGTCAAAATGCTCTGAATTCTCAAACGGATAATGCCACTGTGCGAAAGGCATTGCTCCCGAGTCGAACCAGCAGTCCATTACCTCAGGGATCCTGTGCATGCTCTTGCCGCACTCAGGGCACTTGATTGTCACGTCATCCACATACGGTCTGTGGAGTTCGATGCTCATGTCGATGTTCTGCTCAGCATCAGCTATCAGCTGCTCGCGGGATCCGACGCAGTGCAGATGACCGCATTCGCACTTCCAGATAGGGATCGGTGTTCCCCAGTATCTTGATCTGGAGATAGCCCAGTCCTTGACGTCTTCGAGCCAGTTGCCGAATCTCTTCTCGCCGACGTATGGCGGATACCAGTTAACTGTGTTGTTATTGGCAACGAGCTGATCCTTCAGCTTTGTCATTTCGATGTACCACGACTTGTTTGCGTAGTAAACGAGCGGAGTGCCGCATCTCCAGCAGTGCGGATAAGCGTGCTCCATCCTCTGCTTTGCATAGATCTTGTCATCCTGAGCGAGGTACTTGATGATGTCGACATCGAGTCCGTCTTCCATGACGAATCTTCCTGCCCAAGGAGTCTCTGTATAGCATCCTCTTTCATCTACCGGCTGCAGTACAGCAAGATCATACTTGCGGCCGCAGTTGTAGTCGTCTTCACCGAATGCAGGCGCTGTGTGGACGATACCGGTACCGTCTTCCGTGCTGACATAGTCCATGCATGTAACTATGAACGCATTCTTGCCTTTTTCAGGAACACAGAAAGGCTCGATCTGCTCATATGTCCAGTATTCCATGTCGCGGCCTTTTACCTTCTCTGCGACTTCATACTCTTCACCGGCGAGCACCTTGTCAGCGAGAGCCTCAGCCACCCACAGAAGGTTGCCTTCATTCTCGCCTGACTTCATGAGGCACTTCACATAGTCAACGTCAGGGCCGACTGTCAGCGCGATGTTTGATGCCAGAGTCCAAGGAGTTGTAGTCCATGCGAGGAAGTACTCGTTATCATGGTCCACACCTGTTCTTCTGAACTTGCATGTGAGAGTGTTGACCTTGATGTCCTTGTATCCCTGAGCTACCTCGTGGGAAGCCAGTCCTGTTCCGCAGCGCGGGCAGTATGGCAGGATCTTGTATCCTTCATAGACAAGGCCTTTATCGAAAGCATTCTTGATGATCCACCAGCCTGTTTCAATATAGTCGTTCTTATATGTGATATACGGATCCTCCATGTCAGCGAGATATGCCATCTTCTCTGACATGTCAGTCCACATCTGAGTGTACTTGAATACTGATTCACGGCATTTCTCGTTGAACTCTTTTATGCCGTACTTCTCGATGTTCTGCTTTCCGCTGAATCCGAGCTGCTTTTCTACCTCGATCTCAACAGGAAGTCCGTGAGTGTCCCAGCCGCCCTTGCGCCTTACCTGGAATCCCTTCATGGTCTTATATCTGTTGATGGAGTCTTTGAGTGTTCTTGCCATCATGTGATGGATGCCCGGCTTGCCGTTAGCTGTCGGAGGTCCTTCGTAGAATATGAAAGACGGAGCTCCCTCTCTGGCTTTGACGCAGAGATTGAGCATGTCCAGCTCATTCCACTTTTTTATCTGTTCCGACTGATACTCGGCAACAGGCTTATCCGAAAGGTTTTCAAACATGTTTTATTTCTCCTGTTTTCTTGATTTCACAACTTGATTATTTTAACACAACGCAGTACTTATTTGAAACTCTTTTAGGCAAATAAAATGCCTGATTTCAATGAATCCGGCCGTTTTATGTGGTAAGAATCATTGACCGCCCGCCTGTCTGAGTATAGAATAATTGCATCATTAAAGGAGAACTGTATGCCTCTTATAATTTTGGGACTAATGGTCGTGGCAGGAATAGTGATCTACGCTCTCGTCAGATACAGACAGAACGAAGAAGAAGATACTCGCACGGTGCGCGAGCGGTATCCTCATGTCTTTGAAACGATCGATCAGAAAATCGATCAGATGAAAAAGGGCGCCAACTACACCATTATCGATGACGACGATGAGGATGTGGAGGATAACAACGCGAAGTACCGTGATGAAGACGGACACACTCTTCACTTCCCGGATGATGCCGAAGTCGAAAAAAGGAAAAGAAACATTCACTGATAAGAAAATGCCGGTCAATGACCGGCATTCATTTTATATCTGTGGTTTTGCCGCATATGTTCCGTCCGGCAGCATCACGCGTCCCTTTTCCGTATCACAGTAAACTTCGTACATGACCGCTCTTATGCGGTCTCTTATTTTGCCGCTCTTTACCGGGCAGGCCACCTCTACTCTCCTGTCGAGATTGCGCTTCATGAGATCCGCAGATGATATATACATTATCTCGTCTGTCCCGGTTCCGAATATATATACTCTTGAATGTTCAAGGAACCTGCCGACCTTATTGACTATGCACACGTTCTCGGTACAGCCTTCGACTCCCGGCAGCAGACAGCAGATGCCGCGTACTATCATGCGCACCTGGCATCCGGCGCACGAAGCCTCCATCAGTGCCTCTATCATCTCCTCGTCCGTAAGAGAGTTTATCTTGAAGAATATCCTGCCTGACTTTCCTTTGGCAGTCTCTCTGCGTATAAGTTTCAGCAGCTCACTGCGCAGGCTCACCGGCGATACGGCAAGCGGCGCATAGCTGCGCGTCTTTTCAGCAACGCGGTCCTTGCAGATATCCCTGAAAAGTCTCGATACAGCCTTTCCTGTCTCCTGATCGTAAGTGATCAGTGACAGATCGGTATACAGAGCAGCTGTTTTTTCGTTGTAATTCCCGGTTGAGATCTGTGTGATGTAACTCTTTTTTGTTTTCCCGTCTTCTGCCCTGCTCTCAAAAACTATCTGGCACATCTTTGAATGCACCTTGTACCTGTCCGTACCATAATACACTTTGCAGCCGGCCGCTGAGAGCCTGTCAGCCCATGCGAGATTCTTCTCTTCATCGAATCTGGCCCTGAGCTCCAGCACCACCCTCACCTTTTTGCCGTTCCTTGCGGCATATATGAGATAGTCTGCTATCTTAGGGTTTGATGCCAGACGATAGACTGTGATTCGTATCTCGCTCACATCCGGTGAGAAAGCGGCTTCACGGAGAAGTCCGAGAAACAGATCCATCGAATCCTGCGGATACGATGACAACAGGTCTTTTTCCTTTACGGCATCGATTATGCTTCCGCGCATACCTTTTGTCTGGTCTGCAGGGACATGCGGCTTATACGTAATGTTTCTCCTCAGCTCAGACGGTATCATCTCCCCGAGCTCATCCACATACGAGAAATCTATTCTCGTTGTAGTGAACATCTGGCGCTCATCCAGACCGAGAGTTCTTGCAAAATATGTTCTGAGAGCTCTTCCCGGGCGTCCGTCGGAAATAAGCTTGTCAGCAGGGCCATATCTTCTGCGTCTGAGTGCATCGCGCATCTCGCCGGCAGTATTTGCCGCTCCGGTCCCGCCTGATGCCTCGGCGTTGCGCGCAATATCGATCACGTGCAGGTCGAGCGGTACAAACGGTACAAATAGTGTATCCGCAAACATCTTTATGATGTCCTCAGTCAGCACGTATCTGAATTCCTCACCCGGAAGAACTTTTATCAGAGGCAGAGAACGCGGTATGTCTATAAGTCCGAACTTGTCCTCGAGCTCGGCATCCAGCGTTGCCATTATATAAGGCCTTTCCTCATCGAGCACAGGCATCGGTCCGCCGGCATCAAGTATCCTGACCGTAAGCCTGTTCTTTATCTCATCTCTGAAAAAGTCAAAGCAGCGCCCCAGATCCTCATCCTTAAGCTGCCACGGTTCAAGCCTTATTACTCCGGCTTCGGCGAGTCTGCTTTCCACCAGAGCGTATGCCATGTCCTTTTTCATCAGGAGTCCCGGTACCAGGTCGAGTATGCGCCTGAGCTGGTCAGCGGCTGTCATGCCGGACTTTTCGTCCACGAGGTCATCACCTTCATCGTCCTCACCGAGAAGACTGCCTACACGCACCTTGAAGAACTCTTCGAGATTGGAAACGAAGATAGCAATAAAACGCAGGCGTTCAAAAAGAGGCACTGAATCATCCAGTGCCTCTTCGAGCACACGCTCATTGTATCTCAGCCATGAGATCTCTCTGTTTTGCGTGAAGCCTTCTTCGTAGAGCATTATTTTCTCTTTGAGTCAGAACGTTTTACGTCAGGACGCTCAAGATTGATGCGGTTCTGGCTGTCGATCTCGGTTACCTTTACCTTGACGACATCGCCGATGTTCATTACGTCCTCGACCTTTGCTACTCTGTGATCAGCCATCTTGGAGATGTGCAGCAGACCTTCCTTGCCAGGCAGGATCTCAATGAACGCTCCGAAGTTCATGATCCTTGTGACCTTACCTTCGTAAGTTTCGCCTACCTCAACTTCCTTTGTGATAAGCTCGATCTCTCTGCGTGCAGCCTCAGCGCTTTCCTGATCAGCTGCATAGATAGCGATGAATCCGACATCATCATCAGAGATATCGATCTTTGCGCCTGTCTCGTCAACGATCCTGTTGACAGTCTTTCCTCCAGGTCCGATGACCAGTCTGATCTTGTCAGGGTCAACTCTCATGCTGATGAATCTAGGAGCATACTTGCTGAGCTCAGCTCTTGGCTCAGGGATCTCTTCGAGCATGTTCTCGAGGATCTTTGCTCTGCCGATCTTTGCCTGCTCAAGAGCCTGTTCGAGGATCTCTCTGTTGAGGCCGTGGACCTTGATGTCCATCTGGAGAGCTGTAACGCCGTCAGGAGTTCCTGTGACCTTGAAGTCCATGTCGCCCAGGAAGTCTTCCATTCCCTGGATGTCAGAGAGGATCGCGAACTTGCTCGATCCGTCTTCATTGAATCCTTCGATGAGCCCCATTGCGATTCCGGAAACCGGCTTCTTGATAGGAACACCGGCATCCATCAGTGCGAGTGTGGATCCGCATGTCGATGCCATCGAGGAAGAACCGTTCGAAGACATTACTTCGGAGACGACTCTGATAGCATAAGGGAATTCCTCTTCGCTAGGGAGTACAGGCAAAAGCGCTCTTTCTGCGAGAGCTCCGTGTCCGATCTCTCTTCTTCCAGGTGATCTGCTCGGCTTAGCCTCGCCTGTGCAGTAACCAGGGAAGTTGTACTGATGCATGTATCTCTTGCGTGTTACGTCGTCATCGATACCGTCGAGGTACTGAGCCTCTGAAAGCGGTGCGAGTGTGGCGACCGAGAGAACCTGAGTCTGTCCTCTCTTGAAGAGTCCGGATCCGTGTGTTCTCGGAAGATAACCGGTCTCGCTCCAGAGCGGTCTGATCTCGTCAGGTCTTCTGTCATCAGGACGTACGCCTTCTTCAAGAATGCGGCGTCTTACTTCTTCTTTCTTGATGTTGTAGAGTACCTCATCTACCTCGGCCATTCTTCCTTCGAATTCCTCGGCGAAGTGCTCCTTTGCATCAGCTGCAACAGCATCCATGTTTGCGATCCTCTCCTGCTTGTCGAATGTGTAGATCGCTTCGATCATGTTGGAAGTTGCATACTCTCTTACAGCAGCGTCAACATCTTCAGCTGCCTTGAATACTACATACTGCTGCTTTTCCTTACCTACTTCTGCAACGATCTCCTTGATGAATCTGCAGATGTTCTTGATCTCTTCGTGACCTGTAAGGATAGCTTCGAGCATCTGGTCTTCAGGAAGCTCGTTGGCTCCTGCCTCGACCATCATGATAGCTTCTTCGGTACCGCAGACTGTGAGGTTGAGGTCGGATACCTGTCTCTGCTCGAATGTAGGGTTGATGACGAATTCTCCGTCTACTCTTCCTACAACAACGCCTGCTGTAGGACCGTCCCAAGGGATGTCGGAGATCGCGATCGCTGTCGAAGTACCGATGAGCGATGCTACCTCAGGTGAGCAGTCGTGGTCTACCGACAGAGCGGTTGCCGTAACGACTACGTCATTTCTGTAACCCTTCGGGAAGAGCGGTCTGAGCGGTCTGTCGATGAGTCTCGATGTGAGAGTCGCCTTATCACTAGGACGGCCCTCTCTCTTGATATATCCGCCCGGGATCTTTCCGACCGCGTAAAGTTTTTCTTCAAAATTGCATGTAAGCGGGAAGAAATCAACGTCCTGCTTAGGCTCCTTGCTTGCGCAGACTGTGCAGCTCACGACCGTATCTCCGTATCTGACCGTGGCCTGTCCGTTAGCCTGTTCTGCGAGCTTGCCGATCTCGACTTCGAGAAGTCTTCCGCCAAGTGCTGTTCTGAATACTCTGTAATTTTCAAATCTACCCATTTATTAACAACTCCTTCCTGTTAATCTTTCTTTTCCTATGGGCATTAACTAAATACATACAAAGCGGGAGGCGTGCTCCCGCTTCATTGTCAGATATTATTTTCTCAGGCCGAGACGGGCGATGAGATTTCTGTATCTGTCGATATCTGTCTCTCTGAGGTACTTGAGAAGGTTTCTTCTCTGTCCTACCATCTTCAGAAGACCTCTTCTGGAGTGATGGTCTTTGTGATGCTCCTTGAGGTGCTCGTTGAGGTCGTTGATCCTGTAAGTAAGGATAGCTACCTGAACCTCAGGGGAACCTGTATCGCCTTCTTTAGTAGCGTACTCTTTGATGATTTCCTGTTTTTTCTCTTTTGTAAGCATAAAAATAAACTCCTTTTCTTAAGTTCGCCCGCTCTGCGTAGCCGTCGGAGATGCGAACCACTGCGGCGCGGGTATATTGAATTGATTTACAACGTTGGTATATTAACACGAATGGAACGTGTTGTCTATCACTTTTTACGATAATTACGGGCGTTTTCGCAGTCGCGAGAGATCTGCGCGAAAAGCTCTTCCTTGTTCCGGAATTTTCTCTCTCCGCGTGAAAAATGATCGAAGTAAACAGTGACATCCTGTCCGTACGCATCATCGTCATAATCGAAGATGTTGGTCTCGATCGTCTTGCGTACAGTGTCATCATTTACCGTAGGATTGAATCCTATATTGGACACGCTGTTGTATAAAACGCCATTTATATGGATGCGGCTGAAGTACACTCCGTTCGGAGGCAGCATCTGTCTGTCCGGTGCAGGGATATTGATGGTAGGGATCCCCATCCGGCTTCCGAGTCTTTTGCCGTGTTTGACGGTTCCGTTGAAAGAATACGGTCTGCCAAGCAGTTTTGCGGTCATTTCCATGTTGCCTGTAGCTATCATCTCGCGTATGAGTGTAGAGCTTACTACCTCTCCGTCCACCACGACTGCTTCATGTATTCCCACTCCTATGCCTGCTTCCTCACATTCCCTGCGAAGAGTGTCAGGCCTGCCTGTAGCCCTGGCGCCGTAGGTGTAATTGAAGCCTACGGATACATAGCCTGCATTGAGCCTGGTTTTCACAATGTCCTGAAAGAACTCATGCGCATGCATGGTCATGATGTGTTCATCGAAAGGCACATTCACAAGCATGTCAAACCCCATGTTTTCTATGAGTTCGATCTTCTCGTCCTCCGTGCAGATGAGCTTTACCGCATCCGGATCGCTGTCCTCTCTTCTGAGAATGAAATTGAACGGATGATTCGAGAATGTGAAGCAGAGTGACTTGAGGTCCTGCTCTTTGGCGGCTTCAAGCGCAGCGCGGAATATCTCACGGTGTCCGATGTGGATGCCGTCGAAGTTACCGAGTGCTACTGCCGTTTTTTGTCCTATATTCAGCTGATCAAGACTCTTTATTATTTCCATTATTTGCTATCTGACCACCTTTTTAGGCACCAGCGAGCCGTTTTCCACTGCTGCTACGCCGAGAAAACTTCCGTTTCCGTAGACCCGGAACATTTCATTGAACTCAGAAGGCTCAATGATGCGGAATCCGTTCGGCCATGACGAGTTGCCGTTGATAAAGGCGGTAATTCTGTTATCGTTAAGTATGATCCTGCCCAGTTTTTCGAGAGTCACATCCGCGGGAATCAGCATTTTTTCAACTTCTTCTTCCCCTTTTTCGCTTGCTTCGATGATCTCTTCGAGGGTGTGCGCATCTTCTATTCTGAAATATCCCGATGCGGTGCGTGTGAGCGCTGTCATTACCGCGCCGCAGCCGAGTGCACGGCCGATATCGTCGCATACCGTGCGTATGTATGTACCCTTTGAGCAGCTGATGTCAAATTCTATTTCACCGCTTTCGAGATCAAGATATGTTACTTCGTTAGCAAACACCGTTATCTCCCGCGGCTTTATTTCAAAGGCCTTTCCCTCGCGTGCGAGGTCATATGCCCTCTTGCCGTCTATCCTGATGGCAGAATACTTCGGAGGTATCTGCATCACATGTCCCGTATAGGCTTTAAATGCCTCTCTGACGGCTTTTTCGCTGACTTTGGAATATCCGCACGTCTCGAGTATACTGCCCGTTATATCGAGAGTATCGGTCGTGATGCCGAGCTTCATGCAGGCGTGATACGACTTGGAATCCATGTCATAATACTCGATCGTCCGTGTGGCTTTTCCCATACATACAGGCAAAACGCCCGTAGCCATCGGGTCGAGCGTTCCTGTGTGTCCTATTTTTTTGATATGAAGCACATGCCTGAGCTTGGTGCAGACATCCTGCGACGTCCACCCGGCCGGCTTGTTTACGTTTATAATTCCGTCTGTCATTTGGTTCAGTGAGCGTTCACGGTGTCAATGAGTACAGGGATGAACAGTTTCTCGGCTTCTTCAAGAGGCATGAAGAACGTGCATCCTGCTGCAAGCGTATGGCCGCCTCCGCCGAATCTGGCAGCAGCTGAAGCCATGTTTGCATAGGTCCTTCCCCTGAGACTTGCTCTCACGTTGGTCTCGGTCTCCTTGAACAGGCAGGCTCCCTCTACGCCGTCGATACTCATCATCTTCTGGATGATACCGTCTGCTTCGTCAAGGGTACAGCCGTTCTCCTTCAGCAGCTTCTGTGTCACTTTTCCGACTGCGAGCTTGCCGTCTGCATAGAACTTCAGATTCGAGATGACTTCGCTTTCCATCTTCAGGGCTTCCTTGGATCTGCGGTCATAGATAAGCGCAGAGATGACCTTGGAGTTGAACCCTTCGATCTTATAAAGATGTCCCGCGATCTCGTGCGAGCGGCTCGTAGTGTTGCTGTGCTGGAAGTTGCCCGTATCCGTCGTGATGGCGGTAAAGATGCAGTTTGCAATATCAAGTGAGATCTCGACTCCGAGAGCCCTGATGACATTGTAGACAATTTCTCCCACCGCGGCGGACTTCGGTTCTATCCTCGAGAAATCGTATCTGATATCCTTTGCCTTCGTTGCATGGTGATCGAAGCAGCCCTTGAGGCGTCCTCTCTCCCAGGCTTTCTCCCTGCCCGTGATACGGTTCATGCCGTTGCAGTCTATCATGAGCGAGAGCTGAACGTCGTCAAGCACGCTGTCATCGGAGGTAGTGCATCCGCACTCCAGAAAGTCGAGGTTCTTTGGAACCGGCTCGTTGATCATGACATATGCCTTCTTGCCGAGACTTCTCAGGGCAAGACAAAGCGCCGTGCATGAGCCCAGCGCATCCCCGTCCATGTTTGTATGCGGGAACAGCAGTATGCCGTCAAGATCCTTCATTATTGTTGCGATGCTTTTTATAGTGTCGTTCATTCCTCGTTGCTGTAAGTAAGGCTGCCGATTATCGAATCGATATGTCTGCCGTAATCCTGTGATGAGTCAAGTTTAAAGATGAGCTCAGGTGTGTGTCTCAGTTTGATGTCTCTGGACACCTGGCCTCTGATGGCGCCTTTTGCGCGCTCAAAGCCCGCGAGTACACCTGAGTACACCATCTCCTTGTTTTCATCAGAAAGGCAGACCGGCGAAACGTAGATCGTGGCATAGCTGAGATCGCGTGTCACTTCGACGCCTGTGATGCTTATTATTCTTGATGTAAGTGCCGGGTCTTTTGCTCCGTTGATAAGAAAACCGCTTACGCTTTTCTTTATCTCTTCACTGAGCCTTCCCTGTCTGTATTTAGCCATTTTTTCTCCGTTATTAACGTGCTACCTCAACCATGTTGAAGCATTCGATCACGTCGTCAGGCTTGAGGTCGTTGTACTTCTCGATTCCGAGTCCGCACTCGTATCCCGCAGCGACTTCCCTGACGTCGTCCTTGAATCTTCTGAGTGAGCTTATAACTCCCTCGTGAATGACGATGCCGTCTCTTACCAGTCTGATCTGGGCATTTCTCTTTACGATACCCTCGTTGACATAGCAGCCGGCGATGATGCCTACGCCAGGAACCTTGAATGTATCTCTGACGACAGCCTTGCCGAGAACTTCTTCCTTATATTCAGGATCGAGCATGCCCTTCATAGCATCCTGGATCTCATCAATGATGTCGTAAATGACTCTGTAGAGTCTGATCTCTACGTCGGCAGCCTGAGCCTGGTTGGTAACTGCTGTAGTCGGTCTGACGTTGAATCCGATGATGATGGCGTTCGAAGTCTCAGCGAGCATTACGTCGGACTCGTTGATAGTACCTACGCCGCTGTGGATAACGTTGATCTTGACCTCAGGAGTCTCAAGCTTCTCGAGTGAAGTAATGATAGCTCCGACAGAACCCTGTACGTCTGCCTTGACGATGAGGTTGAGTTCCTTTGCCTCGCCCTGCTGGATCTGGCTGAAGAGCTTTTCGAGAGTCATGCTGGCATTCTTGGCCAGGACTTCTTCTCTCATCTTCTCCTTACGGTTTGCAGCGATCTCACGTGCTGTCTTGTCATCTCTTACCGCATTGAATGCATCGCCTGCATCCGGTACGTCTGAAAGTCCGAGGATCTCTACAGCCGTAGCAGGACCTGCCTTGCGGATGGTCTTGCCCTTGTCATCTGTCATGACACGGATCTTTCCGGATGTTGTTCCGGCTACAACGCTCTGTCCGGTCTTCAGTGTTCCGTTCGAGACGAGCAGTGTTGCGACAGGACCCTTGGCCTTGTCAAGTCTTGCCTCGATAACGGTTCCGAGAGCCAGTCTGTCAGGGTTTGCCCTGAGTTCGAGCATGTCTGCCTGCAGGAGGATCATCTCGAGCAGGTCTGTGATGCCTTCACCCTTCTTTGCAGATACAGGAACGGAGATGACATCGCCGCCCCAGTCCTCTACGAGCACGCCGTGCTCCATGAGTTCCTGCTTTACCCTGTCAGGATTTGCACCCGGCTTATCCATCTTGTTGATGGCAACGATGATCGGAACGTTCGCTGCCTTTGCATGGCTGATGGACTCGATGGTCTGCGGCATTACGCCGTCGTCAGCAGCTACTACCAGTACAGCGATATCTGTTATCTGGGCACCTCTTGCACGCATCGTTGTGAATGCTTCGTGTCCCGGAGTATCGAGGAACACGATCCTTCTTCCGTTGATCATGACCTCGGATGCACCGATGTGCTGTGTGATTCCGCCGGATTCGCCTGCTGTAACGTTTGTGTTTCTGATAGCGTCGAGGAGCGAAGTCTTACCGTGGTCTACGTGTCCCATTACAGTGATGATAGGAGGACGCGGCTTGAGTTCGCTTTCAGCGTCTTCATGCATGTCGATGCCAGGCTCTTCGATCTCAGGTTCTTCTTCAGTAACTGCGATCTGGAGTCCGAGATCTTCAGCGAGCATCTCAACAGCATCCTTATCAAGAGTCTGGTTGATGGTAGCCATTACTCCCATCTGCATCATTGCCATGATGATCTTGCTGACGCTGATCTCAGCCTGCTCGGAGAGACCCGCTACTGTGATAGGAACAGTAACAGCGATAGTTCCTTCAGGCAGGAGTTCCTCTGCTGTAGGCTCCTCTACGACCTTTGTCTTGTATTTTCTCTTATGACGCTCCTGCTTTTCGAGAGCAGCTTCATCATAGATGTTGTTATTGTTGTTTCTGCGTCCACCCGGGCCGTCTTCGCGTCTGTCAAATCTTGACTGTTTGTCTCTGTCGCGGTTGTCGAAGAACTTTTTGCTCTTGCCCTTGGCTGGTTTGCCGCCGCCTGATGCAGGTGCCGGTGCAGGTCTTTCACCCTGAGGTTTTCTAGGACGATCCTGACGCTCAGGACGGTCTTTACGGTCCTGACGGTCCTTGCGGTCTGTGCGTTCCTGACGGTCTTTTCCGCCTTCGCCCTTATTCCTCGGCGATTTCTTCCTGTTGTTGTCGCCTTCAGCAGCCTTGTTCTGCGCTCTTCTCTCGCGCATCTGCCTCTTCTGCTCTTCAGCCTTTTTCTTTTCAGTCTCGGCATCGGAGATCTTCTTGAAGCGCATCGGCTTGCCCGGAGCATTTACATACTCTTCTTCCTTAGGTGGTTCAGGCTTTGCCTTCTCTTCCTTCTTTGGCTCCTTTACTTCAACAGGGGCCTCAGCAGGTTCAGGAGCTGCGGCAGTCTTCTCTTCAGCAGGTTTTTCAGGTTCTGCAGGAGCTTCCTTCTTTTCAGGCTCTGCAGGTTTTTCCGCAGGCTGCTCCGGAGCTTCAGGCTCTTTTGCTGCAGCAGGAACCTCAGCTGCCTTTACCTCAGTCTCCACGACTTCAGGTTCAGGAGCTGCTGTGACCTTTTCTTCAGGTTTTTCTTCAACAGGCTCTTCTTTTACAGGTGCAGCAGGCTTTTTCGGGATCACAGGCTTGCCCATCGGCGGTTTTGGTCTTGCTCCGTCCTTCGGGACAACAGGGACAGCTTTGATCCTAGGCTTGTTTCCGCCGGACTTGTCACCGGAGGAAGTCCCTCTCATCATATTGATCGACCTTGTCAGTCTTTCTGCAGCCTGATCCTCGATATTGGATCTTGCGGAGCTGATAGCGATGCCCAGCTTATCCGCATAGCCCTTTAACTCCTGTATACTTATGTCAAGATCTTTGATAAGTTCACTAACTTTCTTTGACATCCATACCTCCTTGGTAGCTGTCGAGCACCTGCCCGACCAGTCTACTGATTTCTTTCTCATCTAGATTTCGCTTGCACACGCGGTTGAATGCTTTCCGCTTTATTGCGGTTTTCAGGCATTCCGCGTTTCTGCACAGGTAGAAGCCTCTTCCTTCAGCCTTGCCGCTTGTGTCTGCAACAGGATCCTGTCCGTTCAGCACGAATCGTATCAGCTCGTCCTGAGGCTTCGATTCTCTGCATGCAATGCATCTTCGCATCGGCTTAGTTGTTTTGTGTCTCCTCAATTTCAGTGACCTCTCCGGCTTCTTCTACATCGGAATCTTCATATTCGTCGAATGCGAAGCCCATCTCCTTGAGCTGGTCGTTGCTCTTGATGTCGATCTTCCATCCGCTGACTCTTGCAGCGAGTCTTACGTTCTGACCTTCGCGGCCGATAGCAAGCGACAGCTGCTGCTCAGGTACTACTGCAGTTGCAGACTTCTCTTCTTCATTTATGTAAACGCCTTCAACGATCGCAGGTCTCAGCACGTTGCTGATGAGAACTGCAGGGTCCTCGTCCCAGACGATGATATCTATTTTTTCGCCGAAGAGCTCGTCCGCGATGTTCTGGACTCTTGCTCCTCTGTTTCCTACGCATGCTCCTACAGGATCAACGTTAGGGTCATGCGAGTATACGGCGATCTTTGTGCGGGATCCGGCTTCACGGGCTGTTCCCTTGATCTCTACCGTTCCGTCAGCGATCTCAGGGATCTCGAGCTCAAACAGGCCTCTGACGAGTCCCGGATGCGATCTTGAAAGCAGGACCTGCGGTCCCTTGTTCTCTTTCTTGACATCCATTACATACACTTTGATGCGGTCGCCAGGCTTGAAGTTCTCTGTCCTTACCTGCTCTGATGCAGGAACGCGGCCTTCTGTACGGCCGAGAGAGATGAGCATGGTGCCGTTCGAGATCCTCTCCACCTTGCCTGTTACGATGGTTCCCTTCTTCTCGATGAACTCGTTGTAGGAATTTGTGCGCTCAGCTTCCCTGTTCTTCTGTACGAATACCTGCTTCGCGCCCTGTGCGGCGATCCTGTTGAAATCTCTAGGGTCGATTTCATACTCAACTACGTCGCCGATCTCGTAACCGTCATAAATCTCCTTCGCATCCTCGATCGATATCTGAGTGAGATAGTCTTCTACCTCTTCGACTACCTCCATGCCCATGTAAACAGTTACATTGCCCTCAGTCATGTCAACATCAACTCTTACATTGGATGCTCCGTAATTCTTCCTGTATGCATTCTCGATAGAGTCCTTTATAGCTCCGATGATCTCTGCTTCCGAAAGATTTTTCTCTTTTTTGAGATCTGCAAATGCATCTAGAAATTCCTTGCTCATTGTCTCCTCCTGATTTCCTTTTTATTAGAAAACTACTGCCAAATTGATTTTCGCTATTTTATCGGCCGGGATCGCAAGTTCTCCTGCTCCCGTATCTATTGTCACGATGCCGTTTTCCTTACCTGCAAGGATACCCTCATGTGACTTGCTGCCGTTGATCTGCTCATAAGTTCTGACCTCTACGGCTCTGCCTGCAAAGCGCACATAGTCCGAATCCTTCAGGAGCTCTCTGTCGAGGCCTGCCGAGCTGACTTCGAGATTGTAGCTGCGGTCGATAATATCGTTCTTATCGAGTGCTTCGCTCAGCCAGACATTGACCTTCTCACAGTCATCGATGCTCACATACTCTGACTCTGCATCAGCCGGTTTGTCGAGACACACTCTGAGCACCCATGCCGGTCCTTCCTTTTTGTATTCGACTTTGTAGATGTCGAGTCCGTTCTCTTCCAGAAACGGCATCAGCATCTCAGTTACTTTAGCGCTGATATCTTCTTTTGCCATGTTGTCACCGTAGAAATATCCATACATAAGCGAAAGAGTGGGAGTCCCCACTCTTTCGAAACGTTAGCTTACTTTGCACTTTATACCACCAAAGTTCTGTAATTGCAAGGTTTTTTTGTTTAAGGCCCTTTGAACTAGTCGTCTTTGTCCTTTTTACTGCCCGAATCCTTTTTATCAGAACCGGAGTCTTTCTTACCGTCGCTCTTCTTGTCCTTCTTATCTTTCTTTTCCGGCGGCGGATCAGGCGGCTGTGTGCCTGTGGTGTAGTACTCGCCGTTCTTTACAATTACGTTATCCGGCATGGATCTGTACTCGCCGCCCTGTGCTCTCTTCACCTGGCTCATTATGGTGCCCCAGAGCTGGGCAGCTGTTGCTGAAGTGCAGTTCAGTTCTACATTGTTGTCAGTACCGATCCAGAGTGCCGCAGCATATTTAGGTGTAAATCCGTCGAACCAGATATCCCAGGTATCGTCAGTCGTTCCCGTCTTGCCTCCGACTCTCTCTCCGTAGATCGCAGCGTTGCCTGCGATACCGTCGGAAACTACTGTCTGGAGTACGTCCGTCATGATGTATGCTACACCTTCGTTGAGGACTCTGGTCTCTTCCGATTCGCCCTCGAGCAGGACTTTGCCGTCACTGTCAGTTACCTTTGTATAACAGATGCCTGAGTTATGTACTCCTCCGTTCGGGAATGTAGCGTATGCGAGCGCCATATCCAGAGGTGTGACACCTTCTGTCATCGCTCCGAGACCGAGTGCTGCAAGATTGACGTCATTGTAGGATTCGCTCGTATCATCGACAGCAGTAGTTATGCCGAACTTCTTTACCAGATCCATTGAATAGTCCGTTCCGACCTGCGCCAGTATCTTTACTGCACAGGTGTTGATCGACAGCTGTATTGCGCGTCTGAAGGTCTTGTATCCGGAGAATCCTCCGCCGAAGTTCTGCGGCCAGTTTTTGCCGTTTACCTTCATAGGTTCATCTACTACACCTGAACTTGCTGTTATGTAGTTGCCCCAGCCATAGACACCCTGCCTGTCATAGCCTGTATCCTTGAACTCGAAGAGTTTTCCGTCTTTCTGATACTCATAGCTCTTCTGGAGAGCTGCAGCGTATACTGCCAATGGCTTGATGGATGATCCCGGCTGACGCGGGCTTACTGCTCTGTTGAAGAGTTTCTCGCCGTCTGTATGCCTTGTGCCTGCCATGGCTTTTATCTCGCCCGTGCCGACCTTTACTATTACCATGGCCGACTCGACCTTGCCCTTATCGCTCACGGCACTCGGGAAGTTGGATTTATCCTTGAATTCCCTGGTAATGACTTTCTGCGCCTGGGAATCAAGTGTCGAGTAGATGTTGAGTCCCTTGGTGTAGATCATCTTCTCAGCCTGTTCACTGTCGAGATTGTATTTCTCCATCAGATCATGCTTTACAGTGTCGAGCAGGTAATCCTTGAATGAAGAGCTTGCGCTCATGCTTGCCCCGCCCGGATCGATGAACTTCTCGAGAGGTTTCTTTGCCTTTTCCGCTTTCTCCTTTGTTATGTATCCCTGCTCTGCCATCAGGTCGAGTACCAGATAGCGTCTGCTGCGTGATATATCGTTGGCGTAAAGGCCTTTTTCTATCTTGGTCGTCGTCTCAGCTTCGTCATCTTCAGTCATGAGCAGTGCGTATACTCCAGGCGCCTGAGGCAGTGCAGCGAGTGCTGCGCACTCCTTGAGAGTCAGGTCCTCAACGTCCTTGCTGAAGTATTTCTTTGCAGCTGTATCGACTCCGTAGCATCCGTAGCCGAGGTATATCGTGTTGAGATATGCGGTAAGGATCTCCTCCTTGCTGAGTTCCTCTTCTATCTCATGCGCGTAGTACATCTCGATGATCTTACGCTTTATCGATCTGACGCTCTTTTCTTCAGGCAGGAATACGTTACGTGCAAGCTGCTGCGTGATCGTACTCGTACCGCTTATCTCGCCTCCGCCTGATACTGAGTTCCATATCGCTCCGAATATTCTCCTGAAGTTGAACCCCTTATGTGTCCAGAAGGTCTTGTCTTCGATCGCAATAAACGCATTCTTGAGGTTCTCAGGCAGTTCCTCGTACTTTACTATGTCGCGGTTCTCAGACAGATAGATATCGTTTGTCAGATTGCCTTTGTCATCATAGATGTGCGTACTTACTTCCAGCGTATTGTATATCTGCTCAGGATGGATCGTATCGGCATGAGCTATGGTGATTGCTGCATATGCTCCGCCTGCGATGCCTCCGACGATACCAAGAGCAATTACGATCTCCAGGAAGGCCAGCACCCATCCCCAGAAGCCTTTTTTCTTCCTGACCTTTATCTTCTTTTTTCCGCCCTTTTTCCCGGATGACTTTTTCGCTTCTGCAGCAGCCTTTGCTTTTGCCTCTGCTTCTTTTTTTGCTTCAGCTTCTTTTTTGGCTTTAGCCGGAGCGCTGTTGTTTGCAACAGCCTTCTTCTCTTTCAGAGTCTTTCCGGCCGGTTTTGCCTTTACTGAAGATCCGGTCTTAACGGTCTTTTCAGGTTTGACAGCCTTCTTTTTCTTAGCCGCTTCCATCTCTGCGAAGATAGCTGCTTCGAGCTTTGCTTCATACTCAGCTTTCTGTCTGGCCTCTTCTTCTCTCCTGGCTACTTCTGCAGCCAGCCTTGCTTCTTCAGCTTTTCTTACTTCAGCTTCCCTTGCGAGAAGTCTCTGTCTTTCAGCCTCGGCAGCCTTGGCCGCTCTGCGTGCATCCTGCTGTTCAGCTATCTTTTTCTTTAGGGCGATCTTTGCAGAGCCGAGTTTCTTTGAAAAGTCTGACTGATTTTTCGGAGCTGCGGCTCTGACAGGCTTCGGTTCCGTCTGCCTGCTGTAGTCATCAGGCAGCCCATACTGCTTCTTAGGAGCCTCATTGACCGGAGTTTCAGTAACCGGTGCTTTAGGCGGTGCCGTTTCGGGAACCTCTTCACGTACCGGTCTTACCGTATCAGCCGGCTTGTTATCAAAGCTGAAATCAAGGCCGTCAGCTTCTCCCGGTCTGTTATCGAAGTCAAACGAAAGACTGGCCGGCTCCTGCCGTTTGCCCATGTTGGACGAAACGTTGCGTCGGTCCTGCGTGACTTCCCTGACTTTGTCATTATTATTGTTGTTGTCGAACTGATCTGTTGTCATTTCTTTCTCCGACAGATATATGATTTACACTTTAAACACAAAAAGTGCGGACTTTCTAGTTCCGCACCATTTTAACACAAAATGTTGTCTTTATATGCATTTATAGCGCTATATTTAGATTAAGATGTATTAAGGTAACAATCCCGCTAAAGTTCTATGGTCTTATCCTTCAGTTCAGGATCATGAGTACACAGAATGCCCGCACAGGCGGGGTCCTCCGCTGTTTCCGCGAGCCACCGCATGGTTTTCAGCTGAAGTTTTTCGTTGGCTCCCAGTCCCGGTGCTTTCATTTTTTTCCAGTTGTCCGGAGAAAACGCCGCATCCGATGCAATAAACACATATCTGCCGTTTTCCGATATCCTGACCCCTGCCTGACCATCGGTATATCCCGGCATGCTTACCATCATCAGGCTTCCGTCGCCGAGTATGTCAACGGCTCTGTTCACTGGTCCGGCAGGACATCCTCTGAAAAAGGTCCGCTCTATCCTGTATGGCTCCCAGAGCTCCCGGTTCTGCCTTATCCTGTACTTCGTCCTTACTGACCAGTAAGCCTCATCTTCCGGAACTATTATCCTTTTCGCGTCCGAAACATGTTTGAGTCCTGCCACATGAGTGATATCGAAATTTGTTATTATGACAGCCTCAAGTTCATCAGGGCCTGTACCCATAGATGCAAGCTTCTCATGTACTGCCATTCCGGCAGGTACGTACGGATGATAGACTGCCGTCAGATGCTTTGAAAGTACTTTCTCCGATGCTCTTTTGTCATAGACTCCCGCCGGACTTATATCCCTGCTCAGTCCTGTATCCACCAGAAAAAGTCCGCTTTTGTGCTCTATCAAAAAGGCGGACACCGGGAGCTCGACACGCCGCTGGTCCGGTGCAAGGACCGCGCGGCGCAGATCGCTCATCATGCCGCCTGTTTCGATCAGTCTATCCGATATTCTTATGTATCCGCAGTTCAGTACATGTATCTTCATGTATTGATTGTACCACGTTATCTCTTAAGCATGCGCATTGAATTGAGTATGCAAATCACCGCAACTCCCACATCGGCAAATACTGCGACCCACATATTGGCTATGCCCAGTGCACCGAGTATGAGGCAGCTGAATTTGACAAGGAGAGCAAACGCGATGTTCTGTCTGGAGATCCCGAGAGTCTTACGCGCTATTCCCATTACAGCCGGTATCCTTCCGATGTCATCATCCATGATGACTACATCTGCAGCCTCGATCGCTGCGTCAGAACCGAGCGATCCCATGGCGATACCGACATCCGCTACCGAAAGCACGGGAGCGTCATTGATGCCGTCGCCTATGAATGCAAGCCTGCCGCGTTTTTTATCCGCATTGTCACCGGCACCGGCGCTTCTTCTCAGGTCTTCCAGGAGTCCCTCTACGACACTTACCTTATCCTGAGGCAGAAGTTCCGCCCTGTATTCTGTGATACCGAGCTCTGAAGCTACCGCAGAAGCAACCTTTTCGGAATCACCGGTAAGCATGATCACGGATCTCACACCTGCCCTGATCATCTCGCTTATCGCCTCTTTCGCACCCTTCTTAGGTACGTCCGCAACTATTATAGTTCCGATATATCTGCCGTTCTTTGCGACATAGCAGTTTGTTCCGCTGACTTCGGCAGCTATCTCAGGCAGACCGATACCCTCTTCATCGAAGAATCCTCTGTTGCCTACAGCGACAGTATCGGATCCGGCTTTTGCTGTTATTCCCTTGCCGGCAACATTCCTTACGTCTTTTATCTCAGACTGTGCGATCGGATCGCTGCAGGCTTCCACTATTGCCGCCGCAATAGGATGAGTCGATCCCGCCTCTGCCGCTGCAGCATACCTGATGACCTCATCAGCGTCATGGCCTTCCGCAGTTTCCACCATCGCGACCCTGAACCTGCCTTCCGTAAGAGTTCCCGTCTTATCGGACACCACTGTATCGAGGTTTGCAAGCAGTTCAAGATAGTTGGATCCCTTTACAAGTACTCCCTTTGACGATGCTGCGCCTATTCCTCCGAAGAATGCGAGCGGCACTGAGATGACCAGTGCGCACGGGCACGAAATTACCAGGAAGGTACACGCTCTGAGCACCCACTTTCCGAACTCAGCAGTGAAGTGTCCTGCGATCAGCGGCGGGATGAATGCAAGTATCACAGCTGCTATGACTACTGCCGGAGTGTAATAATGAGCGAATCTTGTGATGAAATTCTCCGTTACCGACTTGCGCGATGATGCTTCCTCTACGAGTTCGAGTATCTGCGATACCGTGCAGTCATCGAATTCCTTCTCTGCTCTTACCCTGAGCAGGGTCTCACCGTTTATGCATCCCGAGATGACCTGTTCGCCTTCGCTTACCAGTCTTGGGAGCGATTCACCTGTCAGTGCCGAAGTATTGACATATCCGCTTCCTTCTATCACTATACCGTCCGTAGGCACTTTTTCGCCCGGCTTTATGACCAGGATGTCTCCCACTTCGATATCGTCGGGGTCTATGACTTCCACGCTTCCGTCTTCTGCTTCGCGGTTGGCGAAATCAGGAGCCATGCTCATGAGATCGGCGATGGAGCCTCTGGATTTGCCGACTGCATATCCCTGGAAGAACTCTCCGACCTGATAGAACAGCATTACCGCAACGGCTTCTCCGAACTCTTTGCATCCGAAGGCTCCGATGGTTGCAATGGTCATCAGAAAGCTCTCGTCGAAAAGCTGGCGGTTCTTTATGCCTATAAGGCACTTGCGCACGACATCATGTCCTACTATGAAGTAAGGGATCAGATACAGCAGCAGCTGTATGACCGTGCCGGCTGTCGTATCAGGAAACAGTCCCTTGTGCTCTGCGATCATCAGGATCACGAACAGCACAAAAGCTATGCCTATCTCTTTTAATTCCTTTTGCTGTTTTTTTGTAAATCTGTCCATTACAGTACTACCTGGCAGTCAGGTTCAACTTTTGCGATGCATTTTACAGCTTCTTCAACGACTTTATCAAAGACCGCGTCATCCGCTTCGATCATCATTTTCTGAGTCATGAAGCTCACCGAAGCATCGGTGACTCCGTCGATTTTCTTGATTGCTTCTTCCATCTTCGCAGCACAGTTAGCGCAGTCCAGATCGATGAGTTTGAATTTCTTTTTCATTTCCGTTCTCCTTTGTTTATTCTCCGATGTGCTCCTTGCCCATCTCAATAATGGTCTTTACATGATCGTCGTCAAGAGAGTAGTAAACAGCCTTGCCCTCCCTGCGGCTTTTTATGAGTTTGCCTGTCCTGAGAGCCTTGAGCTGATGCGATACGGCAGACTGGTTCATCTCGATGTCTTCGCATATCTCGCTGACGTTCTTTTCTCCGTCGAACAGATCATACAGAATCTTGATGCGTGTCGAATCCGCGAACATCTTGAAGAGTTCCGCGAGTTCGAGGAGTTCCTCCTCGCCCAGATCTTTTATCATGTAGTCGTTTTCTGTCATCTGCTGTTCCTTTCATAAGAAAAACATATGCTGATACATTCATATGAATATATTAGCATATGTTCATTATAAATCAAGTCTTTTTCAGAAAAATTTTCAGTCTTTGAAGCCGTTCCATACAGGTATGCCTGTGTATGTCTGAGGAGTCTCCTCGCCTCTCAGCACTCTGAGGGCTCCTGCAGCCATGGCTTCATGCTCGACCTCACCCGGATATGAATAAACCGGAGCTATCCAGCCGCATCTGTCATTTATATATTCGTAAAGGTCATTGAACCTCAGCAGACCGCCTCCAAGCAATATTGCATCGACTTTTCCCGACAGCACGACCGCCATCTCTCCTATGCCTTTGCAGATATTGTACATCATGGCTTTCCAGACACGAACCGCCTTCGGGTCTCCCGCCTCCACCATTGCGTGTACCCTGTCAGAATCTGATGTGCCGAAGTGGCTAACGAATCCCGCCGATCTGGTGCATGCGTCGCCGACTTTCGGGTTTCTCTCATCGCTGAAATATTCAACGGCCGACTGGACCGGCAATGCTCCGATACGCGTCGGTGTGAACGGTCCCTCTCCGAGAGCGTTGTTCGTACCGTCGACCATGCGGCCGTGATCGTGAGCGGATATGGACATTCCTCCGTCTATGTGGCAGACGATGAGGTTTGAATCCTCATATTTCATCCCGTGCCTTTCACAGTGCAGGCGCGCTGTGCCTCTGAGGTTCAGGACATGGAGGCTCGACCCTCTGTAGAACCCGTCTATACCGGTGATCCTGGCCTCATCGATGAACTCATCCACCTTAGGCCCGTCCACCATAAGGGCTATCCCTCCGTATTCAGCCGCGAGTTCACGCGCCAGAGGTGCTCCGAGGTTTGCCGGATGATCTACACCGGTCACCTTGTTGCGGGTGTCCTCTAACAGTTTATCGTTAATTTCATATACTCCGCTGTTGATCGTTGTAGTGCTGCCTCCGCGGCCGACTACCGCATCCACGCCATGAAGGTCTATGCTGTTCTCTTCGAGGAATCTCAGTATCATCTGCTTTCTGAAGTCCAGCTGGTCGTACGCGCTTGCGAACTTTGCAAGCTCAGGCGCGTCATGAAACACATTGGCTTCGTAAAGCTTCTTCTCGTCCTCAAAATATGCGAGTTTTGTGGATGTCGATCCCGGATTTATTACGAATATCCTGTAGCTCATGTCGTTTAGGTTTTTATACAAGCAAATACACTTTCCGATATTGATTATAGAACACTTGTTCGATATTATTATACTGCCGGGACACAATGGAGCATTATGAGGCAGGCAGTTGATGTGCTGGCCGTTTTCGATGTAGGAGCCATGTCTCCCCGCCCTATCAGATTCAAGGTGGTGGAGTTCGGCATCAAGAAAACGGTCAGGGTAACGGACATTAAGAATATCGAGTGGCTCGGCGCAGGCGGTGTTTCACGCATCGTCTATGATTGCTGTACCGTCAATGAGGGCCGCCGCGTCAACTATCAGCTGCTCTACTTCTACCGCGAATGCCGCTGGGAGATCGAACGCAGCGCGTGATCCCCCTACAGATCGAATATGCTTATCTGTGCGGATTCAGGCAGTCCGCTGAACAGTCCGTGTTTCTTCAGATCATCTATGTTTGTTCCGGTGAGTCTCGTTCTGGACTTTACGTCGTCGAGAGTGTTGAACGGCTTTTCCGCATATGCCGACGCCAGCGATTCGGCGGCCGTGTCGCCTATTCCGTTTATCGCGTTGAACGGCAGCATTATCTTTCCGTCAACTACCGAGAACCTGCAGGCTTCAGCCACGCCGAGCACAGGCTCGGAGAAACTGAATCCTCTTGAGAATGCCTCGTACATTACTTCATATACCGTCAGCTGCTCCTTCTGCTTTGCCGTAGCGGTATTCCCGAGTTTCTCTATCTCTTCCATCCTCTTTTCCACTCCCGGTATTCCGAGACCGATCACATCGGCATCGAAATTATCCACCTTTGAAGTGAACCATGCAGCATAGAAGGCTTCAGGGTAATTGACCTTGAACCATGCCATTCTGATGGACATCATTACGTATGCAGCCGCATGAGCGCGCGGGAACATGTATTTAAGAGTCTCGCAGGACCAGATGTACCAGTCAGGCACTCCGTGATCCTTCATCATGTTGAGCTGTTCCTCGCTGAGTACGCGGTTCTTTCTTACGATCTCCATGATCTTGAATGCGTCTCCGTTCGGGAGGCCCTTTTTGATGAGGAAGTTCATGATATCGTCACGGCACGAGATGACCTCGTCAATGGTCGCCGTTCCGTTCCTCAGGAGATCCTGGGCATTGTTGGTCCATACGTCGGTACCGTGTGAGAATCCCGACATCTTTATCAGCGCTGAAACAGTGGTCGGATGGATGTCGTCAAGCATCGCACGCGTAAAGTTAGTGCCGAATTCAGGTATCGCATATGTGCCGTGTGTGAACCTGTAGTTCTCATTTTTGATCTTCAGGGCATCAAGCGATGTGAATATGCTCAATGTCTCCCTGTCATCCAGCGGGATCTGCATAGGATCGACACCGGTCATTACCTGCAGATGCCTTATGAGCTGCGGCACATCGTGGCCGAGTATGTCGAGCTTCAGAAGGTTCTCGTCGATCTTGTGATAATCGAAATGTGTGGTGATGACGTCGGTGTCGCGCTTGTTCGCCGGTTTCTGTATAGGACAGAACTCGTATATCTCGTGATCATCAGGTACGACGATTATGCCTCCCGGATGCTGGCCGGTAGTGCGCTTTACGCCCGTGCAGCCTTTCACCAGGTAATCGATGTCGTACTTGTTTGCGTTTATGTGATTGTCTTCGACATAGTGCTTTACGTATCCGAAAGCAGTCTTGTCAGCGATCGTAGCAACGGTACCTGCCTTGTATACGTTCTTCTCACCGAAGATCTCGCCCACGTATCTGTGAGCCACAGGCTGGTATTCGCCGGCAAAGTTGAGGTCTATATCCGGCTCCTTGTCTCCCTTGAATCCGAGGAATGTAGCGAACGGGATATTGAGGCCTTCTTTCTTCATGCGGGCGCCACACTCCGGACATGCTTTCTCAGGCATGTCATAGCCGACGTCGTATTTGCCCGGCTCGTCCGACCATTCGAAATGCCTGCACTCCGGACATACATAGTGCGGTGCGAGCGGGTTGACCTCCGTTATGCCTGCCATCGTGGCTGCAAACGACGATCCGACCGATCCTCTCGAGCCTACCAGATATCCGTCCCTGTTGGATTTCTGCACGAGCATCTGTGCGGCTATGTACATTACGGCGTATCCGTTTCCGATGATGGATTTGAGCTCTGTCTCGAGCCTCTCCTCTATCTCAGGAGGCAGCGGATCCCCGTAAATCGATTTTGCCTTATCATAGCAGCTGTTTCTGAGTGTCTCCTCGGCACCTTCGATCTTCGGCGGGAATTTTCCCGCAGGCACAGGTCGCACCTCTTCAACCATATCGGCGATCTTATTGGTGTTGGTCACCACGATTTCCTCCGCCCTGTCTCCGAGATACGAAAACTCCGCCATCATCTCATCGGTCGTTCTCAGGTAGAGCGAATCTGACGGTGTATCGCGGAAGCCTATGCCTGCCATTATTATGTTGCGGTATATGGAGGCCTCCTGCGTAGGATAATGCGAGTCTGTCGTTGCGACAGTAAGCTTTCCGAGCCTGTCGGCTGTCGCGATTATCCTCAGATTGTTTGCGATAAGGTCTTTGTCTCCCCCGGCGATACCGTCTTCTATCATGAAGCGGTTGTTGCCGAGCGGCTGTATCTCCATATAGTCATAGAAAGAACCGATCCTGTCGAGTTCATCATCGTCAGCGCCTCTGACTATTGCCTGATACAGTTCTCCGGCCTCGCATGCCGTACCCAGTATGAGTCCTTCCCTGTGGGCCTGCAGCACGGAGCGTGGTATTCTCGGTCGCTTGTAGAAATAATCTATGTGCGACGTGCTGACGAGCTTGTAGATGTTTTTGAGACCCGTCTGGTTTTTCGCCAGGATTATTATGTGATACGTCCGGTTTTTCTTTATATCGATTGTGCCGTCAGCTGATATCGCATCTTCGTCCGGATACAGATAGCCCTCAACACCGTAAATGACCTTGATGTTTCTTCCGTTCTTCGCCTGCTTTGCGGCTTCCTTTGCTGCGTCAGGAAACGCCTGCACTACGCCGTGGTCTGTGATCGCAACGGCAGGCTGGCCCCAGTATGCGGCCTTTTTTACGATATCCTTGACCTCGTTGAAGCCGTCGTTGTCGCTCATCTTGGTGTGGCAGTGGAGCTCGACCCTGCGTCCGTTCGGATACGTGTCCTCTTTGAGCTTCTTCTCGATCTTCTTTACCGAGTTCAGCATCATAAGGTTCTGATGCTCGTAAGTATCGTACTCTATGCTTCCGCGGGCTCTTATCATGTCGCCCGACGACAGGTTCTCCTGTATCTCCTTGAGTTTATCTTCGGAGATGAATGCCTTGAGTCCGAACGTCCTTACTCCGGATGCGATCAGTATGGTTATGAGCTGGCGGCCGCTCTTTATAGGCATAGACTCCATGCTGAAGACCTCGCCTTCGATCACCGGTTTTTCCTTGCTGCCTACAAAGCCGTCAAGCTCGCCGTAAGCAACCGCCGATCCGGTGAAATCATCTCCGAGAAGTACAAGCTCACCTGCCGGATTCGTGAATGCCGGCTTGTCCTTTTTGCTCTGCCTGTACTGACGGCCGTTTCCGCCGTTATATCCGCCGTTTCCGTTTCCGCCGGCCTGCATGAACTCTTCGCCTGCAGGCTTTTTAGGGATCATCACTCCCGTATATGTGTAGTTGAACCTTACTCTCTCAGCTGAAGCTATTCTGGCCGCGATCCTCCTCTTCATGAGATTCTCGGTCTTTTTAGGCATCACAAAATTGAGCTTGGCGTCGATGTTCAACGCCACGCTCCTGCCTCCGTTCACCTTTGACACAGCCACATTCGTGATCTCTATGTCTATGTCTTTGGTATCCCTGCCGCTCGCTTCTTTCAGCTCGTCGACAGTCAGAATGTCTTCAGAGATCTTTATCATTTTGCCTGTTTATTCTCCGTCAGCCTCTACAAGCTCTATGAGCCTGTCTATGAGTCTGTCTTCCTCTACCTTCTCAAGTATCTCGCCGTGGCTGAACACCAGGCCTTCGCCCTTTCCGCCGGCGATACCGTAATCGGCCTCCCTGCTTTCCCCGGGTCCGTTGACCGCACAGCCCATGACTGCGATCTTCAGAGGTCTGAGTCCTGCTTCAGCACGCTTCTGCGCGATAGGCATCAGTCTGTCCTCTGCTTCGTTGGCAAGCCCTATAAGGTCGATTTCCGTTCTTCCGCATGTAGGGCATGAGACCACGTCTATGGCCTTCTCCCTCATTCCTATAGTCTCGAGTATGCGTCTTGCGAAGAGAACTTCTTTCACAGGATCATCCGTAAGAGAAACTCTCATCGTGTCACCGATCCCTGCAAGCAGCAGCGCTCCTATGCCGATCGCCGACTTGAGCTCTCCGTTGCGAGGAGTTCCTGACTCCGTGATGCCTACGTGTATAGGCGCATCCGTGAGCTCCTTGAGCCTGAGGTGGGCATCGTAATTCATGCGTACATTCGATGATTTGATCGATACCACCAGCTTGTCATAGCCAAGGTCCTCGATGTACTTAAGCATGGCTGCGCCGCTCTCAGCAAGTGCATCCGCCGTGACACCGCCGTACTTTTCTATAAGGTCTTTCTGGAGCGAACCCGAATTCACTCCGACACGTATAGGGATATCATGCTCTTTGGCTTTATCGACAACGGCTTTCACTCTGTCGACGCTTCCGATGTTGCCCGGATTGATCCTTATCTTGTCGGCTCCCGCATCGATCGCAGCTATGGCAAGCCTGTAATCGAAATGTATGTCCGCGACCAGAGGCACTCTGACCAGCTTTCTGGCCCTGCCGAACGACTCCGCAGCCTCCATGTCAGGGATGGCGCATCTTACGATCTGGCAGCCTGCCTCAGCAAGTCCGTTTATCTGCCTTACAAGTGCTTCCGTGTCTCTTGTGTCGACGTTGGTCATCGACTGTATCGATACCGGCGCTCCGCCTCCTATGGCGACATCGCCGCAATAAACCATTCTTGTCATTCCGTCTCCTTTAACCGAAAAGGTTCATGACATCGTTAAGTGTGATGAGGATAAACAGGGTCAGCAGCACGACCATTCCGATGACTGTTGCCTTGTATTCCATATCATCGTTTATCCTTCCGCCCGATATGATCTTCAGCAGTATGAAGAATATCTTTCCTCCGTCCAGTCCCGGTATAGGGATCAGATTGAAGATCGCAAGGTTCAGGCTGACTATCGCAAGAAGCATCAGATAAGGTGCTATCCCGTAGTCAGCAGCCGTGTCGACTATCTTCACCAGGCCCACCGGTCCGGCGATATCGTTTCTGCCGACGCGGCCCGTAAACAGCATTTTGAACCCCTCGATAAGGGCTTTGTTGAGCTCCCATGTGGTGACAGGTCCTAATTTTGCACAGGTCCAGAAGTCGTTGGTCGTTGCAGCCACTATGCCGATCATGTAGCCTCCGTTCTCCTCGCTGTATTCCGGAGTCACTGAGGCAGTGCCTGTCTCATTTCCGCGCCTGTATGTTATCTCAAGGACCTCTCCTTCTTTATATGAGCTTATCTCCTCTACTACCTTTTCCCATGTGCCGGTCTTTTCGCCGTTGATCTCAATGATCGTATCTCCTGCCATGAGACCTGCCTTATCGGCCGGCGATCCCGGAACTACAGAGTCAAGTGAGTTGGTGACTACCCCTGCGATGCAGAGTGATATGGTAACTGCCAGCACCGCTATAATGACGTTCATCGTTACACCGGCAAGCAATATGGCTATCTTCTGCAGGTTTGTCTTGCTTGAGTATGAAGTCGGGCTGTCAACAGCCTCCTCTTCTCCCTCCATGGCGCAGTATCCGCCGAGCGGGAGCAGCCTGAGAGAATACTGGGTGTCGCCCTTCTGCTTCTTGAATATCAGCGGGCCCATTCCCACCGAAAATTCTTTTATTTTTACACCGCACCATCTGGCAACGGTCATGTGGCCCCACTCATGCGGTATTACCAGCACGAGCAGCATCACAAGAAACAGGATCGCTGTTTTCACTATCTCTTATCTCCTTTATACGTTCAGAATACCCGTCAGAGCGCAGATGGCGTAATAGACCACAGGCGCCACGAAAATTACGCTGTCGAATCTGTCCATGATCCCGCCGTGTCCCGGGATGAGCGTTCCGTAGTCCTTGATGCCCATCTTGCGCTTGAACATGGAGGCTGTAAGATCTCCTGCCATGCCGGCGGCTCCTCCTACAAGGCCGAGCACCAGGCATACGAGGGCCATATCTCTCATGAATATGTAGCCGAACAGGCCTGACAGCAGCGAGCTTCCGATGAGGCCGCCCACAGCTCCTTCAATAGTCTTTTTAGGGCTCAGGTTAGGAGCCATCTTGTGCTTTCCGAGGAAGTATCCCGTGAAGTAAGCGCAGATGTCCGATCCGAAAGCCGCTATAACGACTATCCAGATGAAGAGGCTGTATTCCGTCATGTCGATCAGCACCATGTGATAGGTGAAGAACGGTATGTATACGAGACCCGTCACGGTCGCTAATGCATCATATGTGCCACGCTTATCTATCTTCCAGCCGTAGATCATGCCGGCTGCAACGGCTATGAACATCCATATGCAGATGAACACCATGTTTTCATAGAACTGCGGTACTGTTCTTCCTTCGCTGCCCCCGAACGGGATCGCTGTCACAAAAAGCAGCACGGTCATGATGTAACCGATCTCTTTTGAAGGGTGAACATCCAGATTGTTCCAGCCCTTATAGAATTCCTGAAGTCCCATGATGGCGATCAGGAGGGCTGCAGCCCAGAGGAACCATCCGCCCAGATACAGAACTATCAGCAGCGGCGCCATTATTAATCCTGAAATGATCCTTGTTTTCATTTGTCATTCTCCTTGCGTCCGCCGAATCTTCTGTCGCGGTTCGCGTAAGCTTCCACCATTTCCGCGTATTCTTCCGGAGTGAAGTCAGGCCAGAGGGTATCGGTGAACATCAGCTCGCTGTATGCTCCCTGCCATGTCAGGAAGTTTGACATGCGTTCCTCTCCGCTCGTCCTGATGATCAGGTCCGGATCCGGCACGTTGAAGTGAGCGCTTCCGGAATACAGGAATCTCGATATGTCATCCTCCGTAAGCTCCTGAGGATCTCTGCCCTGTCCGATGCATTCAGCCGTCAGCGCCTTGACGCTCCTCAGTATCTCATCCCTTCCGCCGTAATTCAGTGCGATGTTGAACACGAGACCGTCGTTGTCCGCCAGTCTGCCTACCATCCTGTTGATGGCATCGACAGAAGCCTTAGGCAGCATGTCGTATTCTCCGAAGATATTGATATGCACATTGTTCTCATCAAGCTCCTCAAGCTCAGAGTTCACGTACTTTACAATAAGATTGAAAATGCCACTCACCTCTTCGGTGCTGCGTTTCCAGTTCTCGGTAGAAAATGCGTAGACAGTCAGGTACTTTATGCCGAGATTGGACGAGGCGATAACTATCTTTTTCATCGCCTGCATTCCGGCATTGTGCCCCATCACGCGCGGCACGCCGTGGGCCTTTGCCCATCTGCCGTTGCCGTCCATTATTATTCCAATATGAGTAGGTATAGGTCTCTTTTCCATATCTTTTACAAACAGCAGGCGTGGCATATAGCCACGCCGCAGGTCATCATTAAAGTACGCCTCTTAGACTTCCATGAGTTCTTTCTCTTTATCGGCGATGATAGCGTCGATATCCTTGATAGCCTTCTCAATGGTCTTCTGAGTATCTTCGAGTTCCTTCTTGAGATCGTCTTCCGTGAGTTCTCCGGCTTTCTCAGCCTTCTTGAGCTCATCGTTTACATCACGTCTCAGATTTCTGACAGCAACCTTGGCTTCCTCGCCGTAATTCTTAACGACCTTTGTGAGCTCTTTACGTCTTTCCTCAGTGAGCTGAGGGATCGCAAGTCTGATCACCTTGCCGTCGTTTGTAGGGTTGATGCCGATGTTTGCTTCGAGGATCGCTCTCTCGATGTCTCCTACCGACTTAGGATCGAACGGCGAGATCATCAGTGTCCTCGGATCAGGCACCGAAATGTTTGCAAGCGCCTTGAGAGGCGTAGGTGATCCGTAGTAGTTCACCTGGATCCTGTCGAGGAGTGCCGGATTGGCTCTGCCTGCCCTTACGGTGTTCAGGTTGTCTTTAAGAAAGTTCTTAGCGCCTTCTATTCTCTCTTCGAGTGGTTTCTTTGCCATGATTTACCTCCTACTGTATGAGTGTTCCGACATTTTCGCCGTTGATAACCTTCATGAGATTGCCCTCTTCCTTGAGCGCAAACACATATATCTTGGTCTGTGTATCCTTGCAGAGTGTTGCCGCAGTAAGATCCATGACCTTAAGATCTTTATCGATGATGTCCATGTATGAAAGTTCGGTGTAGCGTTCAGCGTCCGGATCCTGCTTAGGATCTGCCGAATATACCGCATCGATGTTCTTTGCCAGAAGCAGCACGTCTGCTCCGATTTCAGCGGCTCTGAGGGCTGCAGTGGTATCAGTGGTGAAGAACGGGCTTCCCGTGCCTCCGCCGAATACAACGACCTTGCCTTCTTCGAGATAGTCAAGAGCCTTGCGTCTTGCATAGCCTTCGGCCATGTCTCTGATCTCGATGGCTGTCATGAGTTTTGCCGGGCATCCTGCAGACAGGAGTGCATCCTGAACTGCAAGTCCGTTCATGACGGTTGCGAGCATTCCCATGTAGTCTGCAGTCGGCTTGTCTATGTTGCCGCCTGTGCGTCCGCGGAAGAAGTTTCCTCCGCCTACTACTACTGCAACTTCTACTCCCGCATCACGTATCTCCTTGATCTGAGCAGCTACCTTTCCGAGCTCAGCGTCATTGACTCCGAAACGGTCATCACCGGCAAGCGCTTCTCCGCTTACCTTTATAAGGACTCTTTTGTATTTGATTGCCATGTTTAAATTCCTCCAACAGAGTTAGTATACCATGTTTGGCGGTTTAACACTACGCATCTTTCTTCTCTATCTTGCGGATCTCCTTGGTGCGGATCTCTTCGCAGAGAGCATTCACGAATTCGCCCAGAGGCTTTACGCCTTCATCGCCGAGATATCTTGAACGTACGGAAACATTGCCTTCTTCAGCTTCCTTTGCTCCCAGCACCAGCATGTAAGGGATCTTCTCCATCTGAGCCTTACGGATCTTATAGCCGATACGTTCGCTGCTGTTGTCTACCGTAACGTCTACGCCGTTTCTGCGGAGTTCCTTGCGGACTTCCTCAGCATAATCAGCGATCTTGTCGGAAATAGGAAGTATCCTTACCTGCTCAGGGCAGAGCCATGTCGGCAGGTTGCCTGCATATTTCTCGATCATCCACGCAAGAGTGCGCTCATAGCATCCCATGGATGTGCGGTGGATGATGTACGGGCGCTTTTTCTGGCCGTCCTTGTCGATGTAATACATGTCATAACGCTCAGACAGGAACATATCGAGCTGGATGGTGATCATAGTGTCTTCCTTGCCGTATACGTTCTTTGCCTGGATATCGAGCTTAGGTCCGTAGAATGCAGCTTCTCCGGCTTCCTCTGTATATTCGAGTCCGATCTCATCAAGGATCTCCCTCATGAGGTCCTGAACGCGCTCCCACGATTCAGCATCGCCGAGATACTTATCAGCGTTCTCAGGGTCCCACTTCGAGAAGCGGTAAGTAACGTCCTCTTCAAGTCCGAGAGTCGTCAGGCAGTATCTTGCGAGATCCACGCAGCCCTTGAACTCGTCCTTGATCTGCTCAGGCGTGCAGACAAGATGTCCCTCGGAGATGGTGAACTGACGCACTCTTGTGAGTCCGTGCATCTCACCGGCCTGCTCGTTTCTGAACAGTGTTGAAGTCTCACCCATCCTGTAAGGAAGATCACGGTAGCTCTTCTGACGTGCCTTATATACATAGTACTGGAACGGGCATGTCATCGGACGAAGGGCCATTACATCGGCATCTGCATCGTTCTCGATGAGATTGAGGTCCTCTACTCCGTGGATCTCATGTGAGCGGTCCTCGCCTGCCATGACTTCATCCATGCTGTCATATCCGAGCAGGAACATGCCGTCTTTATAGTGATACCAGTGGTCCGAGATCTTGTAGAGTGTCGACTTTGCCATAAGCGGTGTTCTTGTGCGGACATAACCCCATTCATACTCCTCGAGGTCCTCGATCCATCTTTGCATCTTCTGGATGATCTTTGTTCCCTTAGGCATGAAGAGCGGGAGTCCCTGTCCTATGACATCTACTGTTGTAAAGATATCCATCTCACGGCCGAGACGGTTGTGGTCGCGGTTCTTGATATCTGCAAGGTATGCCAGGTATTCTTCGAGCTCATCCTTCTTTGTATAAGCCGTACCGTAGATACGCGTGAGCATCTTGTTGTGCTCATCGCCTCTCCAGTAAGCTCCGGAGCTCGATGTAAGCGCGAATGCCTTGATCGGCTTTGTGCTCATGATGTGAGGTCCTGCGCAGAGCTCAACAAAGTCTCCCTGCTGATAGAACGAGATCTCCTCGTCCTCAGGAAGGTCTTCGATCAGCTGGACCTTATAAGGCTCATCCTTCTCCTTATACATCTGTATGGCTTCTTCTCTCGGAAGTGTGAAGTAGGTCAGCCTTTCGCCCTTCTTGATGATCTTCTTCATCTCTGCTTCGATCTTGTCGAGGTCCTCGCGTGTCAGAGGCGGCATGTCGAAGTCATAGTAGAATCCGTTTTCGATCGAAGGTCCGATAGCGAGCTTTGCATCCGGATAGAGATTCTTTACGGCTTCGGCGAGTACGTGTGAGCATGTGTGCCTGTACGCGCGCTTTCCGGCATCGGAATCGAATGTCAGGATATTGAGTTCGCAGTCCTTATCGATCATCGTCCTGAGATCAACTGTCTTTCCGTCTACCTCGGCGATGCATGCGACTCTTGCGAGCCCTTCGCTGATATCTCTTGCGATGTCATATGCGGACATCGGCTGATCGTATTCCCTTTTGCTTCCGTCTTTCAGTGTAATGATCAATTTGTTTTCCTCCTTCTTTTCCCGGAAGGGCCAAAAAATAAAGTCCCCTCCGACATGTTGTCAGAAGGGACGCATACTCTGTTTGATATGAGTATCCGTGGTTCCACCCATCTTCCGGCAAGATCTCTTACCGGCACTCATTCAGACTTTTGACGCGGTCTAAGCGGGCATGATTGGTGCCACTCGGAGGTGGTTTTCGGAACACCGTGACTTAGGATGATTCCAGCTGCCATCCCTCTCTGGCAAGCCCCATTGGTGAACTTACTGTCCTCGTCATCGTTTTACTCGCCTATGATACAATTTTTAAGGTCTTATTTCAACTATTTCTTCAGACTCAACCGCATTCTTTACAAGCGTTTCAACATCCAGGGCCGACTCCGATCTTTCGATGCGTTCCTTCTTCGGTTTGGTCACCGGATGCTTCGGCAGGAACACCGTGCAGCAGTCCTCGTAAGGCTGTATCGAGATGTCATAGGTACCGATCTCGCGCGCCTTATCCATGATGTCCACTTTATCCATCGCGATCAGAGGTCTCATTACCGGCATCTCCACGACGCTGTCGGTAACAACGAGTGCTTCGGCAGTCTGGCTGGCAACCTGTCCGAGATCCTCTCCGGTTATGAGCATCATGCAGCGGTTTTTAAGTGCGATCTGCTCGGCTATTCTCATCATGAAGCGCCTTACGAGCAGTGTAGTCTCGTCTTCAGGGCAGTTCTTCACGATCTCTTCCTGGATCGGCAGAAGATTTATCACGTGCATCTTTACAGTGCCCATGTATCCCGCAAGTGTCCTTACGAGCTCTTCCACCTTTCTCTGTGCCCTCTGGCTGGTGTATGGATATGAGTGGAAGTGCACGGCTTCGATGCTCATACCGCGCTTTGCCATCATGAAAGCTGCTACAGGGCTGTCGATACCGCCGCTCATAAGGATGAGTCCCTTTCCGTTCGTTCCGAGCGGAAGGCCTCCGAAGCCGCGGATCTTATCTCTGAATATATATGCTCCCTCGCGTCTCACATCAACCGTGAGCACGCAGTCAGGCCTGTGCACGTCTACGCTAAGCACCTTGCAGGCCTTCAGGACCATGCCGCCTACTTGTCTGGCTATCTCAGGCGACTCGATCGCAAAGGACTTGTCAGCTCTCTTGCCTTTGACCTTGAATGTTTTGATATCCTCAGTCTCTATGACCTTCTGCATGAATTCTGCGGCCTTTTTTCCTATCTCGTTGATGTCTTTAGGTGCTTCGACCGCAGGGCTTACTGAAGCCACGCCGAACACTCTGACGCACTTCGAGATAACCTCGTCTTCAGGGATGTTTTCAGGGACCCTTACAAACATCAGGCCCTCGATCCACTTCGCCTCAGCGCCTTCATAGCAGGACAGGGCGTTCTTCACCCTCTCAAGCAGTACGCGTTCGAAGTACGGTTTATTCATGCCTTTCAGTGCGACCTCGCCGCACCTTACAATATAAAGATTCTTTTCCATTTCAGTTCTGTCCTGTCTGTCAGCGGAAGCTTCCGAGTCTGCGGAACCTCTCAACGGCTGCTTTCGTGCGATCGATGACGAAGTCCATTTCTTCAACCGTGTTGAATTCCGAGAAGCTGAAGCGTATCGCTCCTTCTATTTCCTTGTGTGTCATTGACATGGCCTGCAGCACGTGGCTGTCGCCTGTCTTGTTTGACGAGCATGCTGAGCCCGTCGAAACATATATGCCGTCCTGCTCAAGAGTATGCAGAAGCACTTCGCCGCGCGTGCCTTCGAAAGTGACATTAAGCACTCCAGGGCAGCGCTTTCCGTGCTCGTGCATAGTATATCCGAGCTCTTCCGGACCGTTTATTATAATGTCTTTGATCTCTGCCTTCAGGCCGTTGAGCAGGTAGTTGTTCACTATGCCCATGCGGCTGGATTTCATCATCAGATCCGAGCATGCCATTTCAGCGGCAAGCCCCGTTCCGGCAATTCCCGGAGTATTCTCTGTGGACGATCTGAAGCCGCCCTCCTGACCGCCTCCGATAATAAGGGCAGGCAGGCTGTGGCGCTTCTTCATATACAGAAGGCCCATGCCTTTCGGGCCGTGGAATTTGTGCGCGCTTGCAGATATGAGATCCGCATCGATATCATCCAGCGGAAGCTTTCCGAAAGCCTGTACGGCATCGGTGTGGAACATTATGTCTGTACCGTGCTGCCTGTTGTATTCCCTTACTGTGCGTCCGACAGGTATGACAGGCTCGATGGTGCCGACTTCGTTGTTGACAGCCATTATGGAGACAATAATTGTATTTTTGTCAAGTGCTGCTTTTACCACCTGCTCTTCGACATAGCCGTCCACATCCACATCCAGATAGACTATTTCAAAGCCGTCTTCCTTAAGCCTCTTGCATGTTTCAAGGACAGCAGGATGTTCGACCCTCGTGGTGATGATCTTGTTTCCGCGGCGTCTCAGCTTGCGCGCAGACGAGAGCAGCGCCATGTTGTCGCTCTCGGTGCCGCCTGAGGTGAATATGACGTTGCCCGCAGGCGGCAGCAGGTCTTCGACCTGCCTGCGCGCATCATAGAGCAGGTTGCCCGCTTCAAATCCGAGAGCATGCAAAGATGAAGGGTTGCCAAAGTTTTCTTTGGCAGCCCTGTACATCAATTCCGTCACTTCGTCATATTGCCTGGTTGTTGCACTGTTATCTAAATAAATCATGGATCTTATTACAGATTCTTATTTAGCATAATCTGTAGCTCTTGTTTCCCTTATAACGTTGACCTTGATCTGTCCCGGATACTCGAGTTCAGCCTCGATCTTCTTGGCGATCTCTCTTGCGAGCATCGGAACCTCATCGTCCCTTACCTGGTTAGGCTTGACTGCGACTCTGATCTCGCGTCCGGCCTGGATAGCATAGGACTTCTCTACGCCCTTTGTAGTATTGGCGATGTTCTCAAGGTTCTCAAGTCTCTTGATGTAGGACTCGAGGGTCTCTCTTCTTGCTCCCGGTCTTGCGGCGGACAGCGCGTCAGCAGCTGCTACCAGCATTGCCTCAAGAGTTGTCGGCTCCACGTCGCCGTGATGAGCCTCGACTGCGTTGATGACCTTCCAGGATTCCTTGTACTTCTTGCAGATATTGACTCCGATCTCAACATGTGTTCCTTCGACTTCGTGGTCGATGGCCTTGCCGATGTCGTGCAGGAGTCCGCCTCTTCTGGCAAGTCTCGGATCGAGTCCGAGCTCTTCTGCCATCATGCCGGCCAGAGTCGATACCTCGATCGAGTGCTGGAGCACGTTCTGTCCGTATGATGTTCTGTATTTAAGTCTTCCGATGAGTCTTACCATCTCAGGGTTGAGGTTGTGCACGCCTGTCTCGAAGCATGCTCTCTCTCCTTCTTCCTTTATGATGGTGTTGACCTCTTTTGTGGCCTTCTGAACCATTTCCTCGATCCTTGCCGGATGGATACGTCCGTCAACGATCAGTTTCTCAAGAGCGATCCTTGCGATCTCTCTTCTTACAGGATCGAATCCCGAAAGAATGACAGCCTCAGGAGTATCGTCGATGATGAGATCTACTCCTGTCAGAGTCTCGATGGCTCTGATGTTGCGGCCTTCTCTTCCGATGATGCGGCCCTTCATGTCGTCGTTAGGCAGGCTGACTACCGAAACCGTAGTCTCTGTGACCTGATCCGAAGCATATCTCTGGATCGCGGTCGTGATGATCTCTCTTGCCCTCTTGTCTGCCTCTTCTTTTGCTTCGCTTTCGATGCTAACGATCATGTCGGAAGCGTCCTTGCGAATCTCTGTTTCGAGTTCCTGAAGGAGCAGATGTTTTGCTTCTTCTCTTGTGTAACCCGAGATCCTTTCGAGTTCTTCTACCTGCTTCTGGATGTAGGCATCGATCTCTCTGTGCTTTTCGTTCATCGACTGCTCTCTCTTGGTGAGACCGTTCTCACGTTTCTCGATGCTCTCGAGCTTGCGGTCGATGTTCTCTTCCTTCTGCTGGATCCTTCTCTCAGCCTTCGTGACCTCAGCCCTCCTGGACTTGAGTTCACCTTCGTATTCTTCTCTCAGCTTATGTATTTCCTCTTTTGCCTCAAGCACCTTCTCTTTCTTGAGGTTCTCGACAGTATTCTGCGCATCCAGGATCATGTTCCTGGCCTGCTGTTCTGCGCTGCCTATGGCCTTCTCTCCGACATTCTTACGAAGTATGTAACCAATTGCTATACCGACGATAAGGACTACAATGCTGATCACAACAGTTAAAACCGGTGACATAAGCACCTCCTTATCAATTATTTGGATTTTGTAATATATACATTATCTACGCATTACGCTGCAGTTTTCTTTATGTAGGGGTCAGAACACCCTTTTAATACAACATATGCGGTTAGATGACATAAACATACATAGATATTATACATACCGCAATAAATCCAGTCAATATAAAAGAAGACATGTGTTCTTTCATGTCTTCTCTCTTAATTGTATGCTGATCTCTGCAGCTGATTTACTTCATGAATTCGATGACTACATCCGCGTCCGAAGGCGTGTCTATGTACTTTATTCCGCGCTTCTCGCGTGTTTCACGTCCCTTGCCGGGCAGGAACAGTATAGTGTCATCATCCATGAGTGTTATGGCCTTTTTAATGGCCTCTACCCTGTCCGTGATGATCTCGCACTTTCCTCCGGCGGCTTCCACGAAACCTGCGATCTCTCTGCAGATCTTGTTTACGTCTTCCTCTCCGTAGTCTTCTTCCGTGATTATCGAGTACGTACAGTTATGACCGGCTATCGTACCAAGCTCTTCGCGTCTTGCAAAAGCCTTGCCTCCCGGGCATCCGAATACGATCATCATCTTTTTGTCAGGGAACTCGCCCTTGATGGTCTCAAAGAACTTTTCGTAGCTGAGCTTGTTGTGAGCATAGTCTACTATGGCTATGCGTTTTCCGTCTTCGCTATAGAACACCTCCATGCGTCCCGGTGAAACCGCTTTAGCAAGGCCGCTCTTTACGTATTCGAGCGGAACTCCCAGCAGTGCCGAAAGAGCTATAGCTGCAAGGCCGTTCTCGACATTGATGGTGCCGAATGTTCCGAGAGCGAACTCCTCATCGAAGTCCTCATACCCCTCTATCGACCTTCCGCTTGCCCTGAACGTTACCTTTCCTTCACACGACTTTACATCGTAGCCGTATACATTGGCATTTTCGTCCTTCTGACTGAATGTGATCACATAAGGGCAATCCGCCGAAGCCGCTTTGATGCGTTCCTGCTCATAACAGTCAAGGTTGATGCATGCTTTACGGCAGTGTCCGAACAGTCTGAGCTTGGCTTCAAGATAGTCGTTGAAATCAGGATGTTCTATCGCGCTTATGTGGTCGCTTCCTATATTAAGGAAGGCTCCTGCGGCGAATTCGATCCCGGTGACCCTGTCGTATTTAAGAGCCTGGCTGGAGACTTCCATGGTCATATAGCTGATGCCGCTATTCAGAGCATTGTCCATATGCTGGTAGAGCTCCATGATCTCCGGCGTTGTAAGATGTGATTCTTCTTCTATTACACCGTCGTAATTATCTATGCCGGAGCAGATGGCGCTCCTGCAGCCGCCTGTACCCGCCATGTAATCATCCAGTATGTACCTCATGAAATATGCGGTAGTCGACTTGCCTTTCGTGCCTGTGATCCCCACCATGCGGAGATCGTCAGAAAGCTTTCCGTAGAAAGTCTCTGCTATGACAGGCATGGCTTTGCGAACATCTCTGACCCATATGTCGAGACACGAGTCCTTCGCCTTTTCTTTTATGCGCTTTCCCGCAGCTGCAGCCTCCTCATCACTGACGATTCTGCAGCCCGGAGCGTCCGGAGCATCAGGATCCTCCCTGACATAACAGACAGCGCCTTTTTCTATTGCATCGTTCAGATACTGCTCCCTGAAGTGAGCACCTTTTACCACAAACAGAGTGCCTTCAGCAGCCTCCTTTGAGTTGTAGGTGACCGCTTTCACCTCGCGGGCTCCGAGTTCTTTCATCCCGGGCTCTGTATAAAATGCCATGATGGCGCTGCATGCAGGCTCTCCACCGACCGATGTGAGCAGTCCCTCCATTCCCAGCGAATCTATGAAATCCTGAATCGTAACTTTTCTGTCCATGTTTTCCGTTAATCTCCGAAATATCCTTCTGATTTCATGCTCGTAAAGCAGCCGTTGCCGATTATAACATGATCGAGCAATTTTATCCCGAGTATTTCCGACGCCTTTATGAGCCTTTTTGTGACATCTATGTCCTGCGGACTCGGTGTTGGATCTCCGCTCGGGTGATTGTGAGCAACCACTACAGCCGCTGCCCCTCTTCTGACAGCGGGCCCGAATACTTCTCTGGGGTGTACCGGCGCGCTGTCCAGATTGCCTATAGAGATGACCGATTTCGACTCCACCTGCAGCTTTGAATTGAGATTGAGTGTCATGAAAAACTCCCGCTTTTCATACATCATCTCCTCCATAAGAATCTCAGCTACCTGCCTGCTGTCTCTGATCTTTACTCTGACAGCCCCCTTATGATCGGATATCAGGCGCTTTGACAGCTCAATGGCGGCTACAATGGAGCACGCCTTGGCCTCTCCTATGCCGTCTATCCCGGTGAGTTCCTTCACTTCCGCAGCTCCGAGACCTCCTGTATTCTCATTTGCATAGGAGATCACTTCATCTGCAAGTCTGACGGCCGATTTGTCCCCGGTGCCCGTCCTTATGATGAGCGCCAGAAGCTCGGAGTTGCTCAGGCCTCCCGCGCCCCCGTAGAGCATCTTCTCCTGCGGCCTTTCAGCCTCAGGCATCTTTTTTATATGCATATTCACTCCTTTCCGGAGCACACATGCATATAATACTACCATAAAAGCCACATCCGCAAGGACGTGGCCCGATGATCATGTGCCATATTCACGTTACGCTATGCGTCCCGTCTTAGCTGTTATTATATCTGCCACCGCGTCTATGTTTTCTTCGATGTCCATGTCTGATGTATCGAGGAAAACCGCATCATCAGCCGCTCTCAGCGGACTCACCTCACGGTGCGAATCCTGATAGTCCCTTGCCTGGGTCTCTCTGAAAATAGTTTCGTAATCCGCTTCCTTGCCTGCAGCCAGCAGCTGATCGTAGCGCCTTTTTGCCCTTATCTCAGGCGAAGCAGTCATGAAGATCTTTACCTCGGCATCAGGTATGACCGTTGCGCCGATGTCCCGTCCCTCCATGACAACATCTTTAGTTGCTGCAAGATAACGGCTTACTTCATCGACCTTTGCTCTGACGATGGCAAGCTTTGAAATGTTCGAAGCAGCCATGGATATCTCGTTGGTCCTGATAAGTCCGCTGACATCCTCTCCGTCAAGAAGGGTATGTCCGTTGACAAAATCTATCGAAGTTGCTGCGAGCATGTCTTTTACAGCTTCTTCATCTGCTTCGTTTATGCCGTTCCTGCGCGCCTTAAGTCCGAGCGCTCTGTACATGGCGCCGGTATCAATGTATTCAATTCCGAAACGGGCAGCCACGGCTTTTGCGATCGTGCTCTTGCCTGTGCCTCCCGGACCGTCTATTGCAACTCTGAGCATAATGACTCTCCCGTCTGATTACTTTTTGTTCTTGGTGAGCTTGTTGATCTCATCGATGAATGTATCGATGGTCTGGAATTCCCTGTATACCGACGCAAATCTTACATAAGCGACCTGGTCGATAGCCTTGAGTTCTTCCATGATGAGAAGACCTATATTTGTCGACTGGATCTCCTTTTCCATGGTGTTCGAGAGTCCACGCTCGATATTGTCAGCTATCCTCTGAACATCCTCGTATGTGACCTTCGTCTTCTGGCACGCCTTCATGATGCCGTTGATGATCTTGTTTTTATCGAAGCTCTCACGCGTGCCGTCCTTTTTGACTACCACAAGCAGAGAATTCTCGATCTTCTCAAAGGTCGTGAATCTTTTACGGCATTTTGTGCACTCGCGTCTTCTCCTTGTAGCAAGACCGTCTTCGACCGGCCTTGAGTCGACTACCTTAGTGTCTTCATAATTGCAATACGGGCATTTCATGTCGATTCCTCCATTGTTGTAACTCCGTAATGGAGTTTGTTTTCCATATGCAAACCGATGTTATCACAATATATAGTGGTATTGCACTCTTCTTAACAGAATTTGAGCAATGGGATTCCGGATTGTGAACAAATGCTTCACAAAGGTCTGATATTGTCTTCACATAACGATGCTACAATACAGGTGTCGACAAGATTCGGCGATTTACCTTTTTCTTTTGATTGTTCTTTCTTAGTTAGATATTTTCGCAACAGAAAACTCCGGTCTGAAAGCCGGAGTTTTCGTTTCTAGTCTTTTTTATCTTCCTTATTTATTGCAGCATCGCTCTGAGCCTTCCGTCTTGCCTCTGCTCTCTTTCTGATGAGCATGGCGTTTCTTTCTGTAAGATACCACCAGGCTACTGCACAGACTGCCACGAATACTGCTGCTAAAAGGATTATTCCAAAATGGCTGACGAAGTATTCCATTATTAGTTGAACTTCTTAGCTGTTTCGCAGAGATCAGCGAAACCTGCTGCGTCGAAGATAGCCATCTCGGAGAGCATCTTGCGGTTGATCTCGATGCCTGCCTTCTTGAGGCCGTTCATCAGCTTGCTGTAGCTGAGTCCGTTTGCTCTGGAAGCAGCGTTGATTCTTGCGATCCAAAGTCTTCTGTATTCTCTCTTCTTGTTCTTGCGGCCAACATATGCCGATCTCAGGCTTCTCATAACTGCCGGGTTGGCGGCTCTGAATGTGTTCTTTCTTCTGCCGTAGAATCCCTTAGCCTGCTTCAGAACTTTCTTATGTCTCTTGTGAGCGTTAACGCCTTTTTTAACTCTTGCCATTTGTTACACCTCCCCGATTATTTAGCCATCGATCTCAGCATACGCTTCAGATCTGCACTTGTAAGAGTAGTTGCCTTGCGCAGGCCTCTTTTTCTCTTAGCTGTCTTCTTTGTGAGAATGTGGCTCTTATAAGCCTTGTTTCTCTTGACCTTGCCGGAGCCTGTAACGTGCAGACGCTTCATAGCGCCTCTGTGTGACTTCATTTTGTTCTTAGCCATTTGGGTTATCCTCCTGTATATTGATCTTATTTTTTGTCTTTCTTAGGTGCAAGGAACATGTTCATCCTGCGGCCTTCCATTTTCGGTTCCTTTTCGATGACGCCGTAGTCAGCTACCATATCGGCAAACTTCTTCATTGCGTCAAAACCGAGCTGTGTGTAATCACGTTCCCTTCCGCGGAATCTCAGCGAAACCTTTACCTTGTCGCCGTCCTGCAGGAACTTTGTCGCAGCCTTTGCCTTGACCTCTACATCGTGATCTTCGATCGATGCGCTGAGTCTGATCTCCTTGATCTCAGTCACATGCTGATTCTTCTTGGCGGTCTTCTCTTTCTTCTGCTGCTCGTAACGGTACTTGCCGTAATCGAGGATCTTGCATACCGGCGGATCTGCGTTAGGCGAAATATTCACCAGATCGAGATCTGCTTCTTCTGCGAGCGAAAGAGCTTCGTCAATACTTACGATGCCGCGCATCACTCCTTCTTCGTCAATGAGACGTACAACATCAGCCCTGATTTCATCGTTGATCTGGGTCTGATTTTTCTTATTATCTCTGGCGCTAATGGTTCTGTTCCTCCCTTTCCAAATAGAGCACCTGAATCCAATCTGTCCGTAAAATAAAAATTTGCGGACACACAAGCATCCGCAAAATAAGACATTTCCTAATCTTATGTGGCCCTACCAACGCTAGTCTGTAAGGCGAGAAGCGGATAACTTCTGCTTTGACCTCAATTATTATATGCATGAGTAAGCACGTTGTCAACAAAAATGTGTTAAAATCTAAATCGAATAAAATTGTTACAGACAGGAGATCCTTATTATGCGCATAATACTCGCCTCCGCTTCTCCGCGCAGGCTAGAAATACTGAAAAAACACGGCATTGAACCTATCGTACTCCCGCAGGATACAGACGAGCATCTTCCTGACGGCATCGGCATGACTGAAGCTGTTGAGGAGCTGGCTTCGCAAAAGGCGCGCGCATGCTATGATGCAGTAAAGGACGATCCGCGCTACGACGGACATATCATCATAGGCGCAGACACCATAGTCTGGAAGGATGAGATCATGGGCAAGCCCGTCGATGCAGATGATGCCTTCCGCATGCTCGATAAGATCCGCGGCACCTTCCATTATGTAGTCACAGGCATATGTCTCATCGACAAGAGCAGCGGATCCGAGACCGTATTGAGCGACGTGACCACAGTTCATTGCGTCGATTATTCCGACGAGGATATTTACGGGTATATCTCTCAGGCGGAGCCTTACGATAAGGCGGGATCATATGCAATACAGGGCTATTTCGGCCGCTATATCGACCATATCGACGGCGATTATGAGAATGTGGTGGGCCTGCCCTTCTACCGCATAGAAAACGCCCTGAAGCCGTATATTTAACTATTAGCTGCAAAATATAACAGCGGGCTGATGAGGAAGCCTCAAATGCCCGCTTTGTAACACCGCGCAAAAATTGGTTGCGCAGTGGAATGAAACAGTCCGGCGGACCGGACTGTTTTTGACTGTATCAGTTGAAGTACCTGAATACTCCCTTTACCTTTCCGACTACCGTGACATCCCTTGCTATTATAGGATCCATGAAGTCATTCTCAGGCTGAAGCCTGATGTGATCGGATTCCCTGTAGAATCTCTTGACCGTAGCGCCCGTCTCATAGTCATCGTTTACCAGTGCCACAACTATCTCTCCGTTCGATGCTTCATGAGCCTCCTGAACGATCAGATAGTCCCCGTCATTGATCCCTACATTTACCATGCTGTCGCCGTGTACCGTAAGTATGAAGTTTGTGCCGGATCCGACAAAACGTGCAGGTATAGGCATCTCATCGACTATGTTCTGCTCCGCCAGTATAGGTTCGCCTGCAGCAACTCTTCCGATAACAGGAAGCGCTACTGTATCAAACGAAACCTCAGTTGCTTTCTTATACTCATTCTCCACAGGAAGCACTGTTCTCGGCTTTGCAGGGTCTTTTCTGACGAGGCCTTTATCTTCCAGAGCTTTGATGTCGCTGTGCACCGTAGATGTTGACTTGATATCGAGTGCTGCGCAGATCTCTCTGACCGTCGGCGAGTAGCCTTTCGTGGCGATGGTCTTTTTCATAAACGCGAGGATGTCGTTCTGGCGCTGTTCACTCTTTTTCATGGCTTTCCTCCGCTATTTGTACTTATGGTCTACCAGATCATTAACATTCAGCTCGTGACCGTATTCATTCCAGTCGTCATAGATACGGCCGTTCTGTCTGATGATGATGTCTCCTACTATGCCGTCGACCTTTGCGAACGGCAGTGTCTTATGGTATGTTATCTTGCTTCCTTCGCGTTCAAACACGAAGCCCGTTCTGAACCTTTCCTTCTCAAGAGGATACTTGTACTCGCAGATCTCCGAGATCAGTTTGAAGAGATTGTCGTTTTCAGTATCAAAAACATTCTCAAGAGTCAGGAAAGAATAGTTTGCCCTGAGCTGGATCTCGTGTCCTTTAAATCTGTCGAGGAACTTTATCAGTTTCTCCCTGGTCTCCGGATCCTTTGCATCTTCGAACACCACGCAGTTGATCCTTGTTCTGAATTTAAGAAGATCGAAAATCTCGTCCGGGCACTCCTTTACATAATGTTTAAGATGTCTGGATACATTTATGCAGCTGATGCGGTCTGCATACTTGTTGAGCACTGCTGCAACGTCTTCTATAGTCTTTCCTTCTCCCACCGGCATCGTAGTATTGATATAGATGTGGTGGCCTTCTTCGATGTGATCGAGAATGTCCTGGAGAGCCCCGAGCTCTGCCAGAGGTTCTCCTCCGGTAAGTACTATGTCATTATTCGGAAATATCCTGTTCATCAGATCGAGTGACCTGTAGCATCTCTGAAGGTCGAACCCCGATGTATCTCTGTACTCTTTCTTGTTTACACAAAACGGACATGCATTATTACAGTCGTACGGCACGAACATCGTGACCGTAGGACCGATCTTAGGAAAAACTTTCTTCATCTACCTGTATCCCTGTTATACCAACCTTTTTACAATGTGTTTTACGCGTAAATAATAGCACTTGAACATCTGTTTGTAAATATTGCCCGAAATAGTTTATAAAATAACTTGAGCCTTTGAATATGCTGAGGTTACAATGGTTACGTAACTTGCATTTCCAAAGCACTTTTTATGGAGGCAAATATGAAAATAGGATTTCTTGGGGCTGGAGCAATGGGAGGCGCCATCCTTTCAGGTGCTGTCAGGGCAGGTATCGTAAAACCTGAAGACGTATATGTATATGATATTTCCGAGTCCATCAGGGACAAGTATGCAGAGCTGGGCTGCAACATAGTATCAAACAACAGAGAGCTCGGCGGCGCAGTTGACATACTCCTCTCGTGTGTAAAGCCTCAGCAGGCTGCCGGAGCTCTTGCAGAACTCGGCGACACACTTGACGGAAAGGCCATGATCTCGATCATGGCAGGTCTCACCACCGCCACCATCCGCAAAATGACAGGCGGAAGTTTCAGGTTGCTCAGGCTCATGCCTAATACCCCTGCTCTCGTCGGCATGGGTGCTTTCGCCCTCGACGCAGGCACCGATCTCACCGGCGAAGAGAAAGCTTTCGCCCAGAAGCTGTTCGAATCCCTCGGGATCGTAGAGTGGATGTCTGAAGACCTCATCGACACAGCCTGCGGTCTCTCCGGAGCAGGTCCTGCATATATCTATCTGGTCATAGAAGCTCTTGCTGACGGCGGAGTCGCAAAGGGACTGCCTCGCAAGACCGCACAGAACCTCGCAGCACAGACGGTAATGGGAGCTGCAAAGATGGTTCTTGAGACCGGTCAGCATCCGGGATTCCTGAAAGACCAGGTATGCTCGCCCGGCGGCAACACGATCGTCGGCATCAAGACACTTGAGGAGCATGGCGTCCGCGGAGCATTCATCGACACAGTTATAAAGTCGACTGAGCGCACAAAGGAACTCGGCAAAGGAAAGTAAAATTCATGCAACATAAAAACCCGGTTATGCAAAACCGGGTTTTTTAATGTCTATTTCAGAAAAGAGCTCCTGCTCCGTATGTCACTGAAGTCACTATGACTCCGGCGATCAGCACGCCCAGTATTATGGCCGGCATAGCCCTCTTGAGCCTCATGTTCATCATCGCGGCCACGAGTGCTCCCGTCCAGGCTCCGGTACCCGGCAGCGGTATCGCTACCAGCAGCACCAGCCCCCAGAATTCGTACTTCAGCACTACTTCCTTGTTTTTCTCTGCCTTTGCCTCCAGCCTGCTTACAAATCTGTCAAGCCCCGCGCTTTTTGTTCTCAGCCATTCAAACACCTTTCGCGTGAAAACCACAAGCACCGGTATCGGCACAAGATTTCCGATAACCGCTATGATGAATGCAGCAGGCACGCTAAGGCCTGCGATAACCCCGTAAGGAATCGCACCTCTCAGTTCTACTACCGGCACCATGGCCATCAGAAATGTAATGATCGCAGCCTTAAACACGTTTTTTATTATCCTTCTATCAGGAATGCTTTATATCCCTTATAAGCTTCATACAGATCACTCTTGCTCAGTGTTTCCCAAGGAGCATGCATGGACAGAATGGCTACGCCGCAGTCAACGACCTGCATTCCGTACAGTGACAGAATATATGCGATCGTTCCGCCGCCGCCTGCATCCACCTTGCCAAGCTCTGCAGTCTGATAAACGACACCATGTTTGTCGAGCATCTGTCTTATCAGAGCAAGATATTCAGCGTTTGCATCGTTTGCGCCGGACTTGCCCCTTGCTCCGGTATACTTGTTGAAAGCAAGGCCATGGCCGAACTTAGCCGAGTTCTTTTTCTCGAATCTGTCTGCGAAGAGCGGATCATAGGCAGCGCTTACATCAGAGCTGAGCATGCGGCTGTTTCTGAGACATCTGACCAGATTGAGCTCATTGTATATGCCCATCCTGTCGAGTACTTCTCTCATCATGTCCTCAAAGAAATGGGATTCCATTCCGGTCGCGCCGACACTTCCGATTTCTTCCTTGTCTACAAAGAGTCCGCACGAAGTTGTCTTCGGAGCATCAACATCCAGCATTGCTGCAGCTGATGGATATGCGCAGCATCTGTCGTCATGTCCGTAGCCTACTATCATGGAGCGGTCAAATCCTGCTTCTCTTGCCTTTCCGGCAGGAACTGCTTCGATCTCAGCAGATACGAAGTCGTCCTCATCGATGTCATACTTGTCCTTGAGGATCTTGAGTACAGCTGCCTTGACGGCATCCTTCTCCTCGCCCTCCAGCGGTCTGCTTCCTATAAGTATATCAAGATTTTCGCCCGGAACAGCATCTGCAACGGTCTTTTTCATCTGATCCGCAGAAAGATGGATAAGGATATCGCTGATAATAAATACAGGGTCATCTTCCTTTTCGCCGATGTTGATCGTGATCTTTGTTCCATCAGGTTTTACTACCACACCGTGAAGAGCCAGCGGCATCGTTACGTACTGATACTTTTTGACTCCGCCATAATAGTGCGTATCAAGGTATACGAGCTCATCGCTCTCATACAGAGGATTCTGCTTGATATCAAGTCTAGGTGAATCTATGTGCGCACCCAGAATATTCATTCCGTCCCTTATGATGTCTTCCCCGATGTTGAGCATCATAACCATTTTACCCATGTTTACCGCGTAAACCTTATCGCCACTTACGAGCTTTTCATCGTTAGCGATGATATCTGCCAGATTTCTGTAGCCTTTTGCTTCAGCCATGGCAACAAGCTCATCAGCGCATTCGCGTTCTGTCTTTCCGTTGTTCAGAAAGGCAATATAATCAGCGCTAAGTTTTTCCAGTTTTTCCAGATCCTCAGCGCTGTAGGTTGTCCAAGCGTTATCGTGTATCATTATTTCCTCCAAAGTGATAATTATTGTGCGCTCCGGTCAGGCGCCTGTTCATTTTATCACAAAGGTATGTCTTTTTAAATGCTTACATATTTATGATGAAAAAAACCGCCCCGCTTTCGCGGGGCAGTTTTATTATTGTGATCGTTTCAGATCAATTATTCGTGATCTGCGTTTACCTTACGGGCAACGTAAGTTGTGTGCAGAACTTCGTGAGCCTTGTGGCTTCCGTATGATCCGAAGTACTCATCGTAGATCGCCTTGATGCTTGGGTTCTCGTGAGATCTTCTCAGAGGTCTTGCAGCATCGAGGTCATACAGACCCTTAGCCCTTACTTCACGAACATCGATGAAGTTCTTGATCTTGGATGGAACGTGTGGCTGTCCGCCGCCGTTTACGCATCCTCCCGGGCAAGCCATGATCTCGATGAATGTGTAATTCTTCTCGCCTGACTTGACCATCTCAAGTACTTTACGTGCGTTAGCAAGTCCGGAAGCTACGGCAACGCTTACTTCGAGGTCGCCTACCTTGTAGGATGCTTCCTTTACGCCTTCAACACCACGGACATCCTGGAACTCGAGCAGATCCTTGCCGAGCTGCTGTCCTGTGATCCATTCAACAGCTGTTCTGAGAGCAGCTTCCATAACTCCGCCTGTTGCGCCGAAGATTACAGCAGCACCTGTGCTCTCGCCCAGAGGATCATCGTATGGCTCATCAGGCAGGTTGACGAAGTCAATACCGGCCTCATTGATGAGTCTTCCGAGTTCTCTTGTTGTCAGTGCGTAATCTACATCAGGAACTCCTGCTGCAGACTGATCGTCTCTGCCGCACTCGAACTTCTTAGCTGTGCATGGCATGATCGATACGGAAACGATGTCCTTAGGATCGATGCCCTTCTTCTCAGCCCAGAAAGTCTTGACTACGCCGCCGAACATCTGCTGAGGCGACTTGCAGGACGAAACGTTAGGGAGAAGCTCAGGATAGTAGTGCTCGATGAACTTGATCCAGCCAGGTGAGCAGGATGTGATCATTGGGAGCACGCCGCCCTTTGTAACTCTCTCGATGAGCTCGTTGGCTTCCTCAACGATAGTGAGGTCAGCCGAGAAGTTGGTGTCGAATACTGCGTCGAATCCGAGTCTTCTCATACCTGCAGCCATCTTGCCCTCTACCTCAGCGCCGATCGGCATGCCGAAGCATTCACCGAGTCCGACTCTGACTGAAGGAGCAGCCTGAACGACCACTGTCTTTGAA